>NZ_JBIUZX010000002.1:0-587265 GCF_044745265.1 Collimonas sp. NPDC087041 | reverse complement strand
AACTGGATACGGCCGCATCAGTTCAATGACGGACTCGCGCCGGCAGTGGCCGAAGAAAAACTTAAGGCAGTGTCCGGGATTACTTGACCACTACAGTTGACATTGAAAAATAAGGAGCAGTACCTTTGTGTCGCTTTAAACAAATCGATGGAAAAGGCAATGCCATTGATCTACTTACTATCCCTGTCAACAAAACCACATCGTCTATATTTTCAGTCGGGGTTGTAAGTCTAAGCATGAACAAGCATTCCAATTAGAGTAGCTCCCGCAATCCTATACAACCCGGGACTAAGGGAAGCGCTGATCAATCCCCTTTTTTTGCGAGACGAAGGGGGCAGATACCGTCTTGAATAGCAAGCCCGTTGTCTCCTATGACCCCGTTATCTGGCGTAAAAATGGGCACTCAATAGCGCGCTGCTAAATTCTCGTTGAGTGAAAGTCGCTCGGCGAAAAAACGCAACAATATAATTAAAGCGCGAATGAAAGGAGTATCAGTAGGATAGAGGTGATTAAAGAGACGGCGATGGGTTTTAGTAGTGTTGGCAACTGTTGTTTATTTCTTAGCCGCATCGCTCCGAGAAGGATGCAGGATATAACTATCTGAACAACCAGTACCTCCAAAAGTACAAAAATCGAGAAGCCCCAATTTGGTTTCGTATCTTCAGCCAATACAACGAGTATGTATACGGGGAAGAGGAAAAATAAGTATTTCGCCATCGCCATTACCTTAGTCCCTGGTTGTATAGGAATGTCGCAAGCCGCGCTCGACGCTCCCTACCTTCGTCACTATCTGGACGGAAATAGAAGTGACCAATTCCTCTACGTGTACCTGACGCCGCGTCTTGGTTCATTAACGTCTTAGCACTAGCGATTAACTCCATCTGGGACATGCCGGCAAAAAGTGGGTCGTCGGCATCCGTCAGATTGATTCTGATAACGCTCTTAATATTTTTATTCATTATGAGCGCATTTAGGAATCCCGAATCTATCGGACTGCCAATCAACACAAGATGATCAACTACGTGCCCTTGATTCGCATAGAAGTTTGCAGTTTGAGCAGCAAGTAATGACCCGTAGGAGTAACCGATAAGATTGAACTGCCCGCTCGGATTGTCTAAGCCACTTGTAATAGTCCACTCATCTGTATCTTGGTAGCGTAACGTAGTTGCCGTCCAGAGCGCATCGGTCTTATCGTATCCAGTTGTGTTTACTCCGCGATACACGTGTTGAATGCCCGCTTTCAATAACGCTTGAATCTGGTCATCGATATACGGTCCATTCAATCCTGCACCACCCCAATACAAAGTGCCTCTTGGCTTCTTGATATAAATTTTTACTGGTTTGGTGTCGCTGCGTAAAGTCATTGCTACCGTCACGACCACTACAGGCACTAATGGCAATGGCATTTAAATTCCCTCTCCAAATATTTCAATCCTCACTTCTTCGGCAGTATTAGCCACGACTTTTTTTGTAAAGCCTGCGCCATCGGTATAGCCTTCAATCACGCCACCTGAATAATGGATTTTGTAGAATCGATTTTTCAGCGCTTCGTTAGTTTTCTCATCGCATAGATGAAAATACTGGTCAAACGCATCCGTAGTGCTAGAAGAATTTCTTTCCACGGGACCAGTGCCGACACTTCGTGCAATTGACGAACTGCCGCCGTCTTCGACAGAACAGCGCGGGTCACCACCTGCGGTAACTTTGTTTCTTCCGCACGGGCATAGCACCAGATCCCCATGAAGAACGGTGGGCCTTCCATTGTCGGTGCAGTGGGTGCCTGTCCCATTTATTTTGAAGAGGCCTTTGCAGTGGCCGCAGGTTGCTTCCTCTCCATGCAAGGCGATTTTCCTGCCACCATCATGCATGGTGCCGGAAAAAGCCAATACAAAGCCGCCCGTGGTAGTCGGGTCACCGTGTCGAACCATTCCTCTACGCATACGCTTCCCTCAGACTTTTTCGACTTGGGGCGGGACATATGCCGGATCGAACAATCCGGGAATCGGCTTACCATCGCGGAGCGTGATGCCGCGACCGTCCTGCAAAGTTTCGATGATTTTGTCGCCATTGCTCAAGTGGGAGCCGACTAGCGCAAGTGGCCTGTTATCGTAGACAGCTGCAAAGCCTGCGCCGTCAATGATGGTCGCCTCGCTGCCGTCATTGTAGGTCACGGTATCGCCGACGCAGGCCAACCCCAATCCGGCAATTTTCATTCGGGTTGTGACCTCAGTAACACGCCCGCCGCGTTCAGTGAGTGAGCCTATCGTTGCGAACAAGTACGTCGCCTTGACGCCTGAATCTTGGCTTACGTCCTGCTGTAATTCGACGTTCGACATTGCAACTACTCCTTATAAATAGGCAGACGCCGCAACTATAGGCTTGACAATTGGACAATGGCAAGTAAAATTATTAACTATTTGACATGACAATTTTTAACAATTAAAAAGACTTCGTCGTTGGCGCATTTACTCAGTGATAATCGCCATCCCGCTCACTACCGGCAAACGGTAGCGAGTCTGTCAGATTAGCCAATGGTGCTCCAGGAAACACCACGGTTTCAATGTTGTTATCCTTCGGGAGCTGGCGAATCTAAGTGAGGTAGGCGGGAGATGGTGGGGCTTTGTACAGGTTATGGGGAGCAATGAGATATTGCATGTCTCAGCGTGAATAACCTACCCCCGTTACACATAAATTCCCAAATCCACTCAGTCCTTGAATTCAGCCGGACGCTTGCCAACATTGGCCATCATCGCTTCCTGCAGATCATTAGACATCAACATTGCGGCGTTCCAGGTGGCGATGTATTTCAGGCCGTCGGCCACGGAGTGGTCGCGTGCGTAGGTAATCATTTCCTTGACGCCGCGGATGGAGAGAGGTGATTTCGCTGCGATGCTGGCGGCAATCTCCAATACCCCTTCGCGTAGTGCTTCGCGGGATTCGAATACACGGTTAACCAAATGAATTTCGCGGGCCTCAGCAGCATCTACCTTGCGCGCGGTGTAAGCCAACTCACGCGCCATGCCTTCACCGATGAGCTTTGGCAGCCGTTGTAGCGTGCCGACATCAGCGGTCATGCCGATGTCGATTTCCTTAATGCTGAAATAAGCATCGCTTGAGCAATAACGCATGTCGGCACAGGTGATCAAATCGATGCCGCCGCCGATACAGGCGCCATGCACGGCGGCTAATACCGGCTTGCGGCAGCGCTCCAGGCTGCTTAGTGCGTCTTGCAAATTGAGGATGATGCTACGCAAGGCTTCGCGCTTGCGGCCTTCGCACGGATTCTGGATTTGTACTCCCAGCCCCATCATCATTTGCAGGTCTATGCCCGCGGTGAATATCTTTCCTTCCGCTTCGAGAACCGCCACCCTTGCCTCCGAAGTGGCGTCTACCCACTCGAAAGCCGTTCGAATCTCCTGCCACATCTGCATGTTCATCGCATTGGCCTTGTCAGGGCGATTCAAGCTAACAATGGCGATGTTCTGTGCCAGGCTGACGGATAAAGTTTCATAAGTCATTTGAAAGCTTTCAGTGCGATTGGTTAAGGTAATGCGTCCAGGCCGGGCGAGAAGACATGGCCGCAAGCAGTCTTTCAACGACAGTCGAATCTAGGGAAAATCCAATGCTTCATCGATGGCTAAATTTCAGCGATGCCATGCCTAAGCGTGACATCGCCACCTCACAAAATTCATGCAAATATTGCGTGCTGAACTTTGATGAGAACAACCAGATCCTTACAACCCAGCCGCCAACTCCGCACCTTCCCGTATCGCCCGCTTGGCATCCAGCTCACTGGCAAACGACGCGCCACCAATCAGGTGATAACGCGTCCCGGTTTGTTGCGGCTTGGTCTTGACGGGTTCACCTGGCTTGCCTGGCAGGATCGCTTCTGTGGGAATCAGTTCATGCAGGGATTCCTGGCCGGCGCAGATGATGACGTTGTCTACCGCCAGCACGCGTTGTACGCCGCCAATACTGATGTGCAGGCCCTGGTCGTCGATGCGTTGGTAGTCGACGCCGGCCAGCATCTGCACACTGTTGCGTTGCATGACGCTGCGATGCACCCATCCTGAGGTTTTCCCCAGGCCTGCGCCGACTTTGCTTTGCTTGCGTTGCAGCAGATGGATTTCGCGCACCTGCACCACCGCTTCCGGCTGCCGCAGGCCGCCTGCTTGCGCGGCCAGCGGATCGACGCCCCATTCGTTCATCCAGTTGGCAATCGGCAGTGGCAGCGGTACGTGCGGGTCGTGCAGCAGGAATTCGCAGACGTCGAAACCGATACCGCCAGCGCCGATCACGGCGACGCGTTTACCAACCGGCGCATTTCGTTGCAGCACGTCGAGGTAGGACAGCACCATCGGATGGTCGATGCCGGGGATGCGTGGATTGCGTGGCGAGACGCCGGTGGCGACGATGATGTCGTCGAAGCCTTGCGCCTGCAGTTGCTCGCGGGTGACGCGCTGATTCAGTTTCAGATCGACGCCGGTACGTTTGAGGCGGTGCTGGAAGTAGCGGATGGTTTCGTTGAATTCTTCCTTGCCCGGAATCCGCTTGGCGATATTGAACTGCCCGCCGATCTGGGCTGCAGCTTCGAACAAGGTGACCTGGTGGCCGCGTTCGGCGGCGACACTGGCGGCCGACAGGCCGGCTGGTCCGGCGCCGATCACCGCTACCCGCCGCGCTTTTGCGACCGGCCGGTAAACCAGTTCGGTTTCGTGGCAGGCTTGCGGGTTGACCAGGCAGCTGGCGCGCTTGTTCTGGAAGGTGTGATCGAGGCAAGCCTGGTTGCAGGCGATGCAAGTGTTGATTTCCTCGGCGCGGTTCTGCTGCGCTTTCAGCACGAAGTCGGGATCGGCGAGCAACGGCCGGGCCATCGACACCATGTCGGCGTCGCCTTCGGCCAGGAGCTGCTCGGCCACTTCCGGCGTGTTGATGCGGTTGGAGGCGATCACGGGAATGCTGACTGCCTGCTTGAGGCGGGCGGTGGCTTCGCGGAAGGCGCCACGCGGTACCGAGGTGACGATGGTCGGGATGCGCGCTTCGTGCCAGCCGATGCCGGTATTGAGCAGCGTCACGCCGGCGCGCTCCAGCGCCTGCGCTACTGCCACCACTTCCTCTCCGGTGTTGCCGTTTTCAACCAGGTCGAGCAGCGACAGCCGGTACATGATGATGAAATTTTTACCGACAGCCGCGCGCATGCGCTGCACGATGTCGACGGCCAGCCGCATGCGGTTTTCGATGCTGCCACCCCAGCGGTCCTGGCGGCGGTTGGTGCGCGGCGACAGGAACTGGTTGAGCAGATAGCCCTCGCTACCCATGATCTCGACGCCGTCGTAGCCGGCGCGTTGCGCCAGCGTCGCGCTGCGCACGTAGGCATTGATGGTGGACTGGATGCCGCGTTCGGTCAGCGCGCGCGGCTTGAACATCGAGATCGGCGATTTGATGGCAGATGCCGAGACTACCAGCGGTTGATAGCCATAGCGCCCGGAATGCAGGATCTGCATCACGATCTTGCCGCCTTCCTCGTGCACGGCCTTGGTCACGCGGCGGTGATTGAAGATATCGCCGACGGTGTTCATGGTGCCGCCGAACGGCAGCAGCCAGCCTTGCCGGTTGGGCGAGATACCGCCGGTGACGATCAGGCCGACGCCGCCTTTGGCGCGTGCCCGGAAATATTCAGCGAGTTTGGCATAGTGGAAGAAGCGGTCTTCCAGGCCGGTGTGCATCGAACCCATGACGACGCGGTTCTTCAGCGTTGTGAAACCGAGGTCGAGCGGGGCCAGCAGGTGTGGGTAGACGGGATGGGACATGAGGATTCTTATAGGTTTTTTAACAGGTCGCGACATTTTAAAATGTCGGCTACTGGCCTGGAATTTACCTGAAAAGCGCCGGCGGATCGCTGAAATAGCGCGATTTTGCCGGCGATTAGAGTCAAAAACCTATTTAGAGTCTGTCTTCGGCCGTCATGGTTTTCCCAGCAATTGATGCAGATCGATAGCATCGGCCATGGCCTTGTAGCCGCGATCGCCAGGGTGCAAGTGGTCGCCGGAATCGAAGGCTGGCAGGAAGCGGCGAGGTTGTTGCGGATCCCTGAGTACGGCATCGAAGTCGATCACCGCGTCGAATTCGCCGCTGCTGCGTATCCATTGATTGAGCGCCTGCCGCGTCTGTTCCTTGGCTTCGGAGTAGTAATTTTTGATATCGCTATCCTGCAGTGCGCCTTCGAACGGTGTCAACGTCGCGCCGATGATGCGTACATGGCGCAAGTGGGCGCGCGCAATCAATTGTCGATAAGCTGCGATCAGCCGATCCACGCTCATCGCCGGATCTTGCAGAGTGAAGCTGCTGCCGGGCCAGGCAATATCGTTGATACCCATCAGCAGGATCACGCTATCGAGATTCGGCTGGCTCAGCACATCCCGATCAAAGCGCGCCATGGCATTGACGCCCATCTTGTCGTCCAACACTCTAGCCCCCGAAATGCCGGCGTTGATCACCGCGACCTGATGCCCGGCCAGCCGTTGCGCCAGCAGATCCGGCCAGCGCTGATTGCTGTTGGAGGTGGAACCGGCGCCGTCGGTAATCGAATCGCCAAAGGCCGCCACTACCGGCGCTGCTGACGGCGTATCGACCAGGATCGCGCTGAGGAACAAACGTGCTTCCACGGTGTTGTCGGTCTCGATCAGAGGTGCTGCCGCCAGGTCGCCCTGGCCAATGTAGGCGGCCTGCTTGCCATCCCAGTGGAAAGTGGAGAGAGCTGTTGCCTGTGGCAGGTAGATGCTGACCGCGACCTGGGCAAGCGGCGCTAGTTCGAGGTTGACCGGATCGCTGATTGCCGATGCGCCCGGTGCAATCGTCACCGTACTGCTACTTCCGAAAGTAAACGCACGGTCCGAGTCGGGCGCGATGCGCGAACCACCGTCCGCCCGTGCAATGTGTGCCGCGCCAATTACCAGCGGTGTGGCGCCGTATTCATTGGACAACACTGCCCGAGCGCGTTTGCCGCCGATGCTGAGCCTGGCGATCTGACGCACGGTCTGGTTCGATAAGCTAGCCGGAATATTGGTCGGCAGCGCAAAGCCCGGCTCCCACACCGGCTGCGGCGAGGCCGTCCAACTAGGACTCCAGTGCTGTTCGGCGTAGTTAGCCTCAGCTGCCTGGGCGGCGCCGACGGATGTGTTCAGTAGCGACAGCAAGGCTATCGTCGCGGCGATTTTGAGATGATGTTTAAGTAAGTGCATGAGTCACTCCATGAGTTGATCGCGGATGCGATGTGATCAAGATATGCTCTTCACAATGTGCATGGTAGAGGTGATAATTGGATATGGTTTATTCCAAAATGGAATGATATGGATCAGATCAAGGCAATTCGCGGTTTCGTGCGTGCGGTGGAGCTCGGCAGCCTGTCTGCGGTAGCGCGCGAGCATCACACAACGCAACCGACCGTCAGCAAGATGATTGCGGCATTGGAAAAGGAACTCGGGGTGCGGCTGCTGGAACGCAGCACCACCAGCCTGACGCCGACCGATCAGGGCAAGCGTTTCTATGAACGCTCCAAGCGTGTGCTGGAGGAATTCGGCGAAGCCGTCAGCGATGCGCGTGGCCTGACCGAGAAGCCGGCCGGCCAGTTGCGCGTCAATGCGCCGCTCGGTCTCGGACAGTTGCGTTTGAACGCGCTGGTGCTGGAGTTTCTTGCGCTTTATCCGGACATCGAAGTGGAACTGATCCTGAACGATCGCTTTGTCGATCTGGTCGAGGATGGCGTCGATGTGGCCTTGCGCTTGGCTGGTTCGTTGCCGCCGAATGTGATTGCGCGCAAGATCGCCGCCTCGCAGCGCTATCTGGTGGCAGCGCCGGCCTATCTGGAACGCTACCCGGAGATACGCACCCCGGCCGACCTGGCCAGCCATCGCTACATCGGCTTTGCGCGCCCGGCCAATGGCGAAGTGACCGAGCTGAGCGGCCCCGGCGGTACGCTGGAGATCGTCACGCGCAGCCGCTACCAGGTGAACAGTTCACTGGCGATACGCGAGAGTTTCCTGATGGGGGCAGGCCTAGGGATATGTCCGTCGTGGCTGGTGCACGATCTGGTTGCTAGCGGACAGTTGCGGCGGATTCTTCCCGAGTGGAGCGCTGCCGGGCAGGAAGCATCGCTGTTGTATCCGTCACGTCGCTATCAATCCTTGCGCGCCACGTTATTCATGCAATTCCTGGCGGAGAAAATCCCGCAACTGCCGGGTTTTTCTCCGCCAGCGTTTTTACGCTGAGTGGCAGCTTGCTTGCTGCGCACTCCTACGCAGGCTTCTTGGCCTTCGCCGCAACCGCCTTCTTGGCCTGGTTGAAGACCGGACCCCACAGTGGATGGCCCTTTTCTCCCGGCGCCAGATCGAATGCCGGATCCAGTTTCAGCGCCTTTTCAAACTGCAGCCGGCACAGCTTTTTTCTGGAAGTTACGCAATAACTGAAAGCCATGTACTTCAACGCTTCGGTCTGGAACGCCGTATCGGCCGTCCAAATCTCCTGGGCATTGGCGAGGCGCTTGATCGCGCCGTTGTAATTGCCGCTGTTGTACAGCGAAATGCCGTCGGTCAGTGCGGCCGGCGGCGGTGGCGGTTCCGGTGTGACCGGGGCTGGCGGCGCGGCAACGCTCGGAGTCACATCGGCCGGCGCCGTCTTTTGTGCGGAATCCATGGTGTCGCAGCCGGCCAGCAGCAGGGCGGCGGCGATCATGGCGATATTGCCGATATGGCGGAAGGTGGTCGTCATTGTTCGGCCTCGTTGTTCACTTGCTATTTGTCGGGAGAAAAATCGAAGTCGATATTACTCGATTTTTTCTTCGTCACGTTGATGTCGATGGTGTGGTCCGGGAAGCTCGGGTTCACCAGCTTGATCTGGTGCTTACCCTCGGGCAGCACCAGTTTCTTCAATGGCGGGCTGACGCCTTTCATGCTGCCGTCGACCAGCACATTGCCCCATGGCTTGATGGTCAACGTGACGATGCCGGTCGGATCGGGCGCCTTGGCTTCGGCTGCTTTGGCGTCCGCCGTTCCTGCGGCATTGTCGACGCTGCCTTTGGCTTGTATATCAGACAAACGATCGCGCGCCTGTTCGACATGCTTGCCGTTCGGGTACTTCTGGATAAAGCTGTTTATCTCCTGCGGCGTCGCATCCTGTTGTTTCAGCGTTTCCCAGGCTACGGTTTCATCATCCAGCACTTGCTCGGCGGAGCTCGCAGCGATTGCTGCGGAGGCATCATGCTTTGTTTCCGTTGCTGCTGGGGCGGTCGCTACTTCCGGCGTCCGCGGATGCACCACGAAGGCAATGGAGGTTGGCTCCGGTGCCGGCTTGAGCAGAAAGTAAGCGCCAGCTACCAATGCAAACACGACGGCTGCGCCTGCTCCCAGCAGTTGGGAGCGCGACAATTTTTTTGTCATGATTGCCTGCGGCGTCGTTGCATGCGATGCCTTGCTGTCTGGCGAGCGGCTTTTTTCCTTGTCCTTGGCGCCATCGTTTCTTTTGCTTGAGCTGCGGGAGGAGATGGGAATGGCGACATCGCCGTCCGGCATTGGCATCGGTACCGATAATTCCAGGTCCAGCAATTGCCGGAATTCTTCGATCGATTGCGGCCGTTCTTCCGGCCGCACCGCCAGGCCTTTGTCGATGGCCGCCAGAAATTCCTTGCTGAAGCCGGGATAGTCGCCGTTCTGCAGCAGTTCAATCGGGTCCTTGATCATGCGCGCCACCGAGGTCGGCGGGGCGCTCTTGACGATGGCGAAATAAATGACGGCGGACAGCGAATAAATATCGGTCCACGGCCCCTGCTTCATCATGGCATCGTCTGCATATTGTTCGATCGGCGCGTAACCGGGTTTCAGGATCACTGTCAGCGAATGAGTCATGTCGCCGATGATCTGGCGCGCCGCGCCGAAATCGAGCAGCACCGCTTCGCCGCTCTTCTGGATCATGATGTTGTCGGGCGAGATATCGCGATGCAGGATCTGCACCCGGTACATCGCGGCCAACGCTTCCAGCATCGGCTTGAGCATGCTCTTCAGCCACGCTTCGGTGATCTGCGCCGGCGAGTTCTGCACCACGCTTTTCAGGGTGCGGCCTTCGTAGTAACGCATCGCCATGTAGGCGGTATTGTTCTGTTCCCAGAAGCGGTATACCTTGATCAGCGCCGGATGGTCGAACTGCGCCAGCAGGCGCGCTTCCTTGATGAAACTCTTGAGGCCGATGGTGAAGGTTTCGCGGTGGCGCTGCGAGCGCACCACCACCTTCTTGTCCGGACCGCGGCCGGCAAAGGCGCCCGGCATGTATTCCTTGATCGCCACCATGCGGCGCAGTGAACGGTCGAAGGCGAAATAGACGATGCCAAAGCCGCCTTCGCCAATGACGCCGATGATTTCAAAATCGGCCAGGCGTGTGCCTTTTGGCAAGCAGTTTTCGACAGCCGTTGCTGGTGCTTCTGTAGATTCAATCGGCTTGACGTTTTGCATATTCAGTTTTGGGTTCGACTTGGTTAAATATTGGTGCGAATGATATTGGGCTGCGTCCTGTCGGCGCTTGCCTGTTGCGGGTCGGTGATAAGGACGGTAAATGCCGTGCAGTTATCGTGCTTGGTTGTCGCCGTTCCGCCGTTCCTTTCGACCACCGCGTGCATCAGGTCCAGCCACTCCTGTGCCGAACCGGCCTGGCTTGCCGCCTGCTCCATTTCAGTTTCGGTGATCCATTCCCAGAAGCCGTCGGTGCACAGCAGGAAGGCGTCGCCGTCCTGCAATTGCGTAGCGTTCTGCGTGACCTCGGCCGGCGCACTGCCTTCGGCGCCGACCGCGGCGCACAGGATGCTGCGCCGTGGATGACGCCGCAACTGCTCTGCCGAACAATGGCCGGCATCGACGAATTGCTGGATCAGGCTGTGATCCTTGGTCGCCATGTGCAGTTTACCGTGGCGGAACTGATACAGGCGGGTGTCGCCCATGTGTCCCCACAGCGCCTGGCGATTTTTCTGGTCGATCAGCAGCACCGCGACGGTGGAGCTCATGTCCTTCAGGCGCGGTATTTGCGACTGGCGCCAGGTCAGCTGGTCGACCGCGTGGTCGATATAGGATTGCAACGCGCGCGGGCCGACTGATGCTTCGTGCAGGAATTTTGCCAACACCGAATCAACCACCACGTTCGAGGCGATCTCGCCGCCGTGTTGTCCGCCAACGCCGTCGCACACCACGATGCACGCCAGGTCTTCCTGCTGCGCGCAGCCCCACGCATCCTGGTTGACCTGACGGCCGCCGGCATGGCTCAGTTGCGCCAGGCCCAGGACCACCGGCTGCGCGGTGTCGCTGAGCAGGGACGGACTGGACTTCATTGCTTCGATACCTGCGCGCGATGCTCCCGCCTGAAACGGCGCTGGTTACAGGCCTCAAGCATGCTGGGTTTCTTTCTTCAGTTTCTCGACCTTGCGTTCATAGGCCTGCAAAAAGGATTTGCCGAACAGTGCCTGGAATTCGTCGGCTGACGATTCGGCGATGATCTTCTGGAAGCGTGCGACATAGGCATCCCACAATTTGGCCTTGCGCGTGGCCGGGATCAGCGATTCCAGCAAGCCGCCCTTTTTCTGGCGCTTCTCCATGACTTCTGGATTGAAGCGCTGCATCATCTCGTTCATCGTCGCCCGCATGCCGGATACCACGCCAAACTGGTGGGCATGCAAATCCTGGTAGGCGTCCTGCATGGCTTCGGTGGCGCCCATGAAGCCCGGCATTTTCTTGCGCAGCATCTGGATCAGCACGGTCTGGCTGTCGGCGAAGAATTTCAGCGGATTGTTGTTCCTGACCACGACCTTGGTCACATCGGCATGCGCTTCGCGCTTGACCAGCGCGCGCGATGCATTCAGGTCGATCGTGCCCTGTACCGCGGTGGCCAGCAACTTGCCGACGGTTTCCATCATCTCTGGCGTCAGGCCAGGCGACAAGGCGCCGGCCGGCAAGCCTGCGCCTTTCATGAACGCCAGGATCAGCGCGTGATTGTCGGCATGCACGACCGGCTCGGCCGCGACAGCGTTGTTTTCTTCGGAGGCGGCTGCGCCCGATACAGGCCGGCTGGCGCCATTCGCGCCCGGCACGGGGGAGACAGCGGCAGTCGGCAGGCTGGTTGGCAGCGCCGCGCTGGCGGTGGCGGCCAGCTCCAGGTTCAGTTGCGCCAGCGCCGCCATGCGGGTTTCGGAGACGCTCAGCAGAGGTTTCGGGCTATTCGCCCGGCGGCTTGGGTTGGTCGATGCATGGTCTGTCTGGCTGATCATGTCCGGGCTATCTTTCATCAAGTTGAGCTGCGCTTCGGCGCGCAGCAAATAAAGTCCAATCTGGATTTCATCGCCTATCTGCAAGTCGTATTCGGATTCGGGATCGATCTCGTGGCCATTCAGCAGGATCGGATTGGCGCGGCTGAGGTTGGTAATCGTGTGGCGCAAGCCGTCGCTTTTGACTTCAGCCTGGATGCGAGATACGAGATTGCGGGAATCGAGCAGGATGAAATAGTTTTCTTCGCTGCGGCCAAGGGTTTTCGGCTCACGGCCAAAAACGGCCGCCAAAGGCAATTCGGGGGCTACGTTGTTGTAAGAAACAACATTAATTTTGATCATCGGATAAGCTTCCTGGAGCTGGTGTTGCGTGCGCAGCGCAAATCTGCGCCAAATAGGGGGCAGTTGAACTGGGAAATCATTGCATGCTTGGCAGCAAGTTTCATGCCCAAGAAGTACGACCTGAAATTGACCTGGGATTGGGCTGAGATGTACAGAAAATCTGGCATTTGCAGGGCTGGCAACCTGCAAAACTGCCCGCGCTTGTCATTCGTGGTGACGTTTTCTGTCAGCTAGGCGAGGGAAGGGAATTGTGGATAAAGTTGAAATGATAAATTTGAAACAGCCGGATAGCGTGGAATGCTATCCGGCCCGGGTGTCAGGGAGCCTCGCAAAGCCGTAGCGAACGCTGCGACGCCAAGAGTGCCGCCCGCAGCAGGTTCGTCGAGATTCCCTTTAGTGATCCCGCAACATGGCTTTGATGCCCCGTACCGCCTGGCGGATACGGGCTTCGTTTTCGATCAGCGCAAAGCGCACGTATTCGTCGCCATATTCGCCGAAGCCGATGCCGGGCGAGACGCAGACCTTGGCTTTTTCCAGCAGTTGCTTGGAAAATTCCAGCGATCCGAGCTGACGGTAAGCTTCCGGAATGCGCGCCCAGATGTACATCGACGCTTTCGGGATATCGACCATCCAGCCGGCCTCATGCAAGCCCTTGGCCAGCACGTCGCGCCGGCTCTGGTACTTGGCGCAGATGTCCTTGACGCATTGCTGGTCGCCTTCCAGCGCTGCAATCGCCGCCACCTGCACCGGCGTGAAACTGCCGTAATCGTGATAGCTCTTGATGCGCGCCAGGGCGGCGACCAGTTCCTTGTTGCCGACCATGAAACCGATGCGCCAGCCGGCCATGTTGTAACTCTTCGAGAGCGTGAAGAATTCCACCGCGACATCGCGCGCGCCCGGCACCTGCATGATCGACGGCGCTTGCCAGCCGTCGAACACGATATCGGCATAGGCCAGGTCGTGCACCACCAGGATGTTGTGTTCCTTGGCCAGCTTGACCACGCGCTCGAAAAATTCCAGCTCGACGCATTGCGCGGTCGGGTTGGAGGGAAAACCCAGCACCATCATCTTCGGCTTCGGATAGCTTTCCCGTATCGCTCGTTCCAGTTCGTCAAAGAAATCCACACCGGGGCTCATCCGCACTGAACGGATATCGGCGCCGGCGATGACCGCGCCGTAGATGTGGATCGGATAACTCGGATTCGGCACCAGCACCGTATCGCCGCGATCCAGCGTCGCCAGCATCAGGTGCGCCAGGCCTTCCTTGGAGCCGATGGTGACGATCGCTTCGGTATCCGGATTGAATTCGACGTCGTAGCGCTTCTTGTACCAATGCGCAATCGCCCGCCGCAAGCGGGGAATGCCCTTGGAGGCGGAATAGCCGTGGGTATCGGGGCGTTGCGATACTTCGATCAGTTTTTCGACGATGTGCGGCGGCGTGGCGCCGTCCGGATTGCCCATCGACATATCGACAATATCTTCGCCACGGCGGCGCGCCGCCATCTTCAGTTCGGCGGTGATATTGAAAACGTAGGGGGGCAGGCGATCGATGCGCGAAAATCTGCGCGGAGTTGGGGATTCAGACATGTTTTTCTCTCACGTAAGCGCCCGGAACCGTCCGAGCGACGTTGGAACTGATGCGCCATCGATGCGACTCGCATGGCGTTGTTCCGCAAACGATTCTAGAGAACATCCGGCGCTTATGCAATCCACTTATTTGCAAATGGTAAGATGGCTGTCCGCAAGCCGTAAGCTGAAAAGCGGCGCGCTTCATTTCCCCAATACGCTGTCAAGGCCCGCCATCATGTCATTTTCCTCCCTGGGTCTGTCACCCGCCATCCTGCATGCCGTCGCTGAACGCGGCTACGTGACGCCAACCCCGGTCCAGATTGCCGCCATCCCAGCCATCCTGCGCGGCGGCGATGTGCTGGCGGCAGCGCAAACCGGCTCCGGCAAGACGGCTGCGTTTGCGTTGCCGTTGCTGCAGATATTGCTGGACGCCCGCAGCGAAAAGCCACGGCGGCTGCGCGTGCTGATCCTGGTGCCGACGCGCGAGCTGGCGCAGCAGACTGCGGAAGCCATACGCCTGTTGGCGCAGGCGGCGCAGCAACCATTGAAAGTCGTTGCGTCGTTCGGCGGCGTCTCGATCAATCCGCAGATGATGGATCTGCGCGGCGGCGCCGACATCGCGGTGGCGACGCCGGGCCGCCTGCTTGACCTGGTCGAGCATAATGCGCTCAGCCTCGGCGGCGTGTCGGCGCTGGTGCTGGACGAAGCGGATCGCTTGCTCGACATGGGATTCGCCGACGAGATCGGCCGCATCCTGGTGCAGTTGCCGCAGCAGCGCCAGAACCTGTTTTTCTCGGCGACCTTTCCCGCTGACGTGCATGCTCTGGCGGCGAGGATGCTGCAGCAGCCGACGCGCATTGCCATTCCGGCGCTGGAACAGAACCAGCCTGCCATCGAACAGCACGTGATTCTGGTCGATGCCGGCCGGCGCACGCAATTGCTGCGCCATCTGCTGAAAGAAAACAACTGGGGCCGGATGCTGGTTTTCGTTGCCACCAAATACGCAGCGGAACATATCGCGGAAAAACTTCACCGCGCCGGCATCAAGGCCGGCGCTTTCCACGGCGAATTCAGCCAAGGCGCGCGCAACGAGATATTGGCGGATTTCAAGGCCAGCAAGCTGCAGGTGCTGGTCGCTACCGATGTCGCCGCACGCGGCATCGATATCGCGCAGTTGCCGGTGGTCCTGAATTATGACTTGCCCCGTTCGGCGGTCGATTACACGCATCGCATCGGCCGTACCGGCCGCGCCGGCAAGAGCGGCATCGCGATCAGCTTCGTCAGCGCCGACAGCGAAGCGCATTTCCGGTTGATAGAAAAAAGACATCACCTGAAATGCGTGCGTGAGCAGATCGCCGGCTTTGAGCCGGTTGAGGTTGCTGCGCCGGGATCAACCGGTGATGCTGATGCACAACCATCCAACGGTGGCGTCAAGGGTAAGCGCAAGAGCAAGAAGGACAAGCTGCGCGAGGCGGCGGCGCACGAAGAATCCAAATAATCCGGGCAATCCATGCTTGCCCGCTGTTGTTTTATAAATTATCAATACGATAATTTATTTGCTTCCCTGCGAACTCGATTGAGTTTCACATAGCGATAAATTACACTCTCGCCTGCGTGACAAAATCACGGCTATATCGTTGCCGGCACCAACCCGCCGTCAACACCAGAAAACTGTCCTTAACCCTAGACTTGAATACCGGAAAACCATAGCCCGCCCTACCCGGACGCGCGAATGCTATCCGTACGGAGCCAAAAGCATGAGTACTTTCATTTTCAATGAATTGAATTTCGACAACCACGAACAAGTGGTCTTCGTTTCCGAAGAAAAATCCGGCCTCAGAGGCATCATCGCTGTCCACAACACCAACCTCGGCCCGGCCATGGGCGGTTGCCGCATGTGGGACTACGCCAGCGAAGCCGTCGCCGTCAACGATGTGCTGCGCCTGTCGCGCGGCATGACCTACAAGAATGCAGTTGCCGGCCTGCCTATCGGCGGCGGCAAGAGCGTCATCATCGGCAATCCAAAGACTGCCAAGACACCAGCATTGTTCGAAGCCATGGGCGAAGCCCTGGAACGCCTGGGCGGCCGCTACATCACGGCAGAAGACGTCGGCACCAGCCCGTCTGACATGGCGCATATCGCCACTAAAACCAAATATGTCGCTGGCCTCGGCGCCAGCGGCGATCCATCGCCATTCACTGCGCTGGGCTGCTTCGTCGGCGCGCAAGCGGCAGTCAAGCATTACCTGGGACGCGACTCGCTGGAAGGATTGACGGTTGCTGTACAAGGGCTGGGCAATGTCGGCTACGACTACGCGCGCCGCCTGCGCGCTGCCGGCGCCAAGCTGATCGTTACCGATATCGACCAGGCTGCACTGGAACGCGCACGCAGCGAACTCGGCGCCGAAGTGGTCGCCCCTGACGCCATCTATGACGTGCAAGCCGACATCTACGCGCCGTGCGCACTGGGCGCAACACTCAACCCGGCCACCCTGGGCCGCCTGAAAGCCAAGATCGTCGCCGGTGCAGCGAACAACCAGCTGGCCACCGCCGACATCGGCGAACTGCTGCGCCGCAAGGAAATCCTGTACGCGCCGGACTTCGTGATCAACGCCGGCGGCATCATCAAGGTCTGCTACGAGTACTACGAAAAGCCGGAAGCAGATGTCGAAGCGCACGTGCGTGAAATCGGCGTCACGCTGTCGGAAATCTTCAAGCGTGCCGACTCGGAAGGCTTGCCGACCAGCGTCGTGGCCGACAAGCTGGCTGAAGCCCGCTTCAAGAAATAAGGAAGCCAAGACAGGGGGGAACGCGTTGCTTTCCCCCTGTTTCCATCCACGCATTCATGCTGCTGCTCGCGATCGGTCAAGCAGCGAATTCGACCGCAAGACTCAAGGTGCAAAGAAGTCCATGTGTCTGTAAACTGTCGTCAGAAGCCTAAGCTATCCGACAGGAGCACCAACATGAATCTATTCCTACACCGCGTCGCGTCGCCCATCGGCGTCATCCTGCTGGTCACCGACAGCCAGGACCGCGTGCGGGCGCTCGACTTCGAGGACTATGAGCCGCGCATGCGCAGCTTGCTGACTACCCACTACGGCCATTACACATTGAGCGATGCCACTTCGCCGTCCAGCGCCGAGCCGGCGTTGCAGCGTTATTTCGCCGGTGAACTGGATGCATTGCAGGATATTGATGTCGCCACCAACGGCAGCGAATTTCAGCAACGCGTGTGGGCGGCATTGCGTCAGATACCACCGGCGCGGATGACTACCTACGGCAAACTGGCAACGCAACTAGGTCAATACAACGGTGCGCGCGCAGTCGGCAGCGCCAACGGCTCAAATCCGATTGCCATCATCGTGCCTTGTCATCGAGTGGTCGGCGCTAACGGCAAACTGACAGGGTTTGCCGGCGGCCTGGAGCGCAAGGCCTGGCTGCTTGGCCATGAACGCGCCGAAGCCGGCGACCAGCAGACCTTGCGCCTGCCGGGTTTCTAAACATCTTCCTCAGTGCGGCTTGTCCAGCACCACTATCGTAATTTCCTTGCTCGAAATGTAGTAAGGCACATGGTTGTGATCGGCGAACAATAGCCGCAGCGTGTGCTTGCCGGGCGGCAGGTCGAGCAGGGTTTCAGTTTCGCCATTACCGAAATGCTTGTAGTGCTGATGCTGGTATTCGTTCGGCTTGTCGAACGGGATCGGCGCCTTGATGTCGGCCGGGATCGGCATGTCGATCAGGATGTGGTGATGGCCGGTGTCCTTGATATCGCCCGCGGCCACCGGCGAGACGCCCATGCCGGTCACCGCGAATGCAACCCGGAACGGTGAGCGCACCTGATCGCCATCCTTGATATTGACGAAGTAGGCCAGTTTCTCGCCGACCGGGAATGGCCGCGTGCGCTCGGAGGCGCTGACGCTGCTGATGATGGAATCGGTATCGACATGGGTAGCGGCTTCCTTGTCCTTGGTGGCCGCCAACGCATGGCCGCACACCAGTGCGGCGCCGATCAGCAGCGATAGCGCCAGCAATGCAGGCAAGCGTTTGGCGGCGACGGCGCCGCGTTTGTTGTTCGAAGAACGGTTTGATGCCTTGAAATTCGCGGTCATTGAATTATCCGTAGAGCGGGTTGGGTGGTGGAAGGGTTAACAGGAGTTGTCGGTAGCGCTGTCCGGCGCCTTGCTCGGCAGCAGCCAGCGCGGCAGGTTGAGCGCGGTCTTGCGCAGGCATTCGCGGTAGCCGATGTCGCCGCTGATCAAGCCGGCAAAATCCTGGTTGATCTTCTGGTTCAGCACCAGGTGCGAGAAGGCGAATTTTGGGAACCGGTAGATCAGTTGCGCCATCCGGGCGGCGGCGCGCAGTTCGGGCAACAGCTCGCGTCGCAGTAGCCGGCTGTAGCGATCGGAATCGGCGCGCAGGCCATCCTCGGCAATCGCCTTGGCGGCAAGCGTCGCGCTCTTCAGCGCAAAATAAATACCCTCGCCGAACAAGGCTTCCGCCAGGCCGGCGGCATCGCCCAGCAGCCAGACCCGGCCGCGCTGGAACAATTGGCGGCGGTTGGCGAGCGGGATGATGTAACCCTGATATTCGATCCGCTGCGCTTGCTGCAAACTGGCATATGCCGCGGTAAAGCGATCCAGGTGCCGGCGCAGCGCGGTGCCGCCGAACGGTGAGTACACACCGACATTGAAATGATCGCGCTTGGGAAAAATCCAGCCGTAGCCGCGCGGCATGCCGTCGAAATCGAACAATGCGCGCCGGCCGAAGCGTTCCAGAATCCCTGGCGCCGGCCATACCATCGCTTCCAGCGCCGGCACATAAGACACCAGGTCCTTGCCGAACAGTTTGTTGCGCACCGCGCTGGCGGCGCCGTCGGCAGCCAGCAGCAGGCGGCAGCGCAATACGCCGTGGCTGGTGCTGACGCTGACCGCGTCGGCACTCTCGCTGGCGTCGATAAACGCGGTGTCGGCAAGGAAGCGCGCGTCGGCGGCGCAGGCGCGATCCAGCAGCATTTTGTCGAATTCGCTGCGCACCACGGTGCAAGCGGCAATCGGCTGCATTTCCTTGATGACGGCGTCGTGGTTGCGATAGTTGAGGATGGCGGCGTCAATCGGCCGGTGCAGCGCCGGCCCGAGATCGAAGCCGAGCAAGTCCATCGATTTGCGCGACAAGCCGCCGCCGCATACCTTGGCGCGCGGGAAGGTTTCCTTGTCGATGATGGTCACCTGCAAGCCTTGCTGCGCCAGCAACCAGGCCAGGTGCGAGCCGGCCGGGCCAGCGCCGACGATCAGCACGTCGGTGATGTCGGAACTGTCAAAAGGCATGGCAATTTGCCAATAGATGTGAGCGCCGACGCAGCGCCGGTACAGCGAAACGATATGCTTCTGAACTTGTCGACGACTTCATCAATAGAGCCTCGTAACTGTCTGGATCAACAACGGCCACGCTTATTTAACTTACCCGGCTGAATCATCAGCATAGCTGAAAAACGGCAATCTCAGGTGGGCGCAACCGGGCTTGGAAAGTACAGTCCGAAGCGAATGATGCCGTCGTTGGAGCACACGACATCGGCGCTGCCGCCATGCACCAGCATGATGGCGCGTACGATGGCCAGGCCGAGGCCGTTCGATTCGGTGTATTCGCTGCGCGATTTGTCGCCGCGATAGAAGCGGTCGAACAGGCGCTCCAGTTGCTCGGGCGGGATCGGCTCACCATGGTTTTCGACTTCGACGCGGATGCCCTGCCCTTGCCGGCGGCTGCTCAGGCGCACGGTGCTGCCGGGGATGGCATAGCGTACGGCATTGACCACCAGGTTGTTGACCGCACGCCGCCACATGATGGGGCTGGCATGCAGCTGGCCGTCGGCATCGACCATCAGGCGGATGCCGCGCTCTTCGGCCACGCCTTCGAAGTAGTCGGCGATCTTGTGCAATTCATCAGCCAGCGCCAGCGGCGTTTTTTCGACGGTCAGTCCGGCGTGATCGGCATGCGCCAGGAACAGGATGTTCTCGATAATCCGGCTCAAGCGTTGCAACTCTTCCAGGTTCGACTCCAGCACATGCTGGTATTCGCTGGCGTTGCGCGCCTGGCCAAGGGTCACCTGGGTTTGACCCATCAATGCGCCGATCGGGGTGCGGATCTCATGTGCGAGGTCAGCGGAAAACTGCGACAGATGTTCGTAGCCGTCGGCCAGCCGGTCCAGCATGGCATTGAACGATGCCGCCAGGCTGCGCAGTTCCTGCGGCGCATCTTCCTCGTGCAGGCGTACTGCGATATTGGTCGGACTGACTTCGGCGGCGCGCTCGGCCATCGCCGTCAGCGGTTGGAAGCCGCGCTTGAGCACCAGGAAACCGAACAGCGCAGTCAGCAGCACGGAGATCGCAGCCGCCCCGATCACTTGCCAGTAGTACTCTTCCAGGATGTGCGATTCCTGCGTCATCACGTGGGCGCCGACGATCACCACCGTGGTGCCGTCGCTGCCGACTTCGGCCAATGCCGACAGCCAGCGCACGCGGACCCCTTTGATCGGCTTGCCAGGATGTAGCGCAGCCAGCGACAGCGGCTGGTCGAGGGCCAGCGGCGTCATCGGCGGTGGCACCATGTTGTCGGGATTGACGCGCACGAATGGCGCTTGCCCCGGGTAGGCGAACATCAGCACATCCTGCTCGTTGCCCAGCATGGTTTCGAACAGTGCCGGCCGGTCTTCCATCTGCTTGACGTTGTACAGATCGTGCAGCAAGCGGCGAAAATGTTCGACGCGGCCGATCAGCGAATAATCGGCGCGGGTTTCCAGCGCCTGCCGGGTCGACGAATACAGGTACATGCCGAGGCTGGTGACGATCGCGCAGGCAATCAGCGCAAACAGGAAAGTCACTCGCACGGTCAGTGAGCGGGTACGCCAGGTAATCATGGATCTTCCGAAAACATGTAGCCGATGCTGCGTACCGTGTGGATCAGTTTCTGCTGGAATGGATTGTCGATCTTGGCGCGCAGGCGCTTGATGGCGACATCGACCACGTTGGTGTCGCTATCGAAATTCATGTCCCACACTTCCGAAGCGATGACCGTGCGCGACAGTGCTTCATCCTTGCGCTTGACCAGCAGATGCAGCAGCAGGAACTCCTTGTTGGTGAGGACGATGTCGATGCCTTGGCGCGTGACGCGGCGCCGCAGCAGGTCGAGCTGCAGATCGGCGATCTGGAAAAAATCCAGTTCATGCGTTTCGCGCACCACGCCACGGCGCAGCAATGTGCGGATGCGCAGCAGCAGTTCAGTGAAGGAAAACGGCTTGACCAGGTAATCGTCGGCGCCCAGTTCGAGGCCGCGGATGCGGTCGTTGACGTGATCGCGCGCGGTCAGGAAGATTACCGGCAGATCGCGCTTGGCGCGCAACGCGCCCATGATCTTCCAGCCATCGGTGCCGGGCAGCATGACGTCCAGCACCACCAGGTCGTATTGGTTTTCCAGCGCCATGTGCAAACCATCGCTGCCATTGCGGATCAGGTCGACCGCATAGCCGGATTCGCGCAAGCCCTTCTTCAGGTAGTCGCCGGTCTTGGGATCGTCTTCGATAACGAGGATAGCCATGCTGGATTGAGTGCGGAGTCGCGCAACACGCCTGTCGGCGCTGTTCCGCGGCGCTCCTGCCGAGGTTGAAAGACAGCCCATTCTATCAATTCGCTTGCCGCAAAGAATGACAATATTGTCATTCATATGTCACCGATAAGACACTGCGCCGGCCCCAAACTGGGATTCCCAGCAACCACCGAGACAGTTTTCATGAAAACATCACAACTCTTGCGCCGACTTGTTCCCGTATTGGCCGCGTCGACCCTCTTGGCCTACGGCGCCGCCGCCAGCGCACAAACCGCTGCCGCTCCGGCAACACCGGTTCGGGTGCGCGCCACGATTGACAAGGTGAATACCGATAGCCTCGAAGTCAGTGCAAAAGGCGGCAAGAAAATGACCTTGAAACTGGCGCCAGACCTGATGTTGTTCGCGGTCAGCCATGCTGCCATCAGCGATATCAAATCGGACAGCTTCATCGGATCTGCTGCGGTGCCGTTACCCGACGGCAGCTTGAAAGCGCTGGAAGTACATGTGTTCCCGGCCGGCATGAAGGTTGGCGAAGGCAGCTACGCCTGGGATCTCGGCAAGAACAGCAGCATGACCAACGGTACCGTGGGCGATGTCGTCGTGACCAGCGGCCGCACCATTACCGTCAAGTATCCGCAGGGCGAGAAGAAAATCGTGGTGCCGGCCGATGTGCCTATCGTCAGCCTGGAAAAGGGTGATCGCAGTCTGCTGGTTCCCGGCGCCCATGGCGTGTTCTTCGTCAGCAAGGCGGCGGATGGCAGCGATGTCGTGGGACGCGCATCTATCGGCAAGAACGGCGTAGTGCCGCCGATGTAATTCAGTAAGGCAGGCGGGCGCTGTTGGCGTCCGCGCATCCTCTTTACAAGGCGCACCCATGACAACCGCAGAAACTCATCCACAACAGAATCGAGCAAGCCCGGCCGCCAAGCGCCGCATCATCCATCCGCTGCCGGTGCGCGCTACGCACTGGATCAACGCCTTCGCCATGGTATGCATGGTGATGAGTGGCTGGGCGATTTATAACGCCTCGCCGCTGTTTGGCTTTTCATTCCCGAAATGGGCCACGCTGGGCGGTTGGCTGGGCGGCGCGATTGCCTGGCACTTTGCGGCCATGTGGCTGCTGGTGGTGAATGGCTTGATTTATTTTTTCTACGGATTGGCGCGCGGGCATTTTCGCCGCCACTTCCTGCCGCTGCGCGGCGCCGACCTGATGCGTGATTTCAAGCAGGCGCTGACATTCAAATTGCCGCACCAGGCCGGCATCTATAACGCGATACAGCGCCTGATGTATATCGGCGTGCTGCTGCTAGGCGTGCTGGTGGTGGCGTCTGGTTTGTCGATCTGGAAGCCGGTGCAACTGGATGGCCTGGTCGATTTGTTCGGCGGTTACGACGTGGCGCGGCGCGTGCATTTTGTTGCCATGGCCGGCATCGTCGCGTTTGTGGTGGTTCATCTGGCGCTGGTGCTGATCGTACCAAGTACATTATTGCCGATGCTGACCGGACGCGCGCCAAAATATAAAGTGGCACAGGAGCCTCAGCCATGACGGATAAAAAAACGGATGTGCCGACCAATGCGGAGCTGAAACCTGAACTGGTGCAGTTGCAGCGCCGCTTGTTCCTGCGCTCCGGCTTGTCGCTGGGGGCGCTGTCGATGCTGTCGGGCTGCAATCTGCAGGATGGCGATACGGTCGACAAGGTGTTGTGGGCCATGTCGCGCTGGAACGACCGGGTGCAAGGTTTGTTGTTTCGGCCGAATCATCTGGCGCCGACCTACCCGGCTAGCATGATCACCAAGCCGTTTCCGTTCAACGCTTTCTATGACGCCGATTCGGCGCCGGAAATCGATGGCGATACTTACAAGCTGGAAGTCTCCGGCCTGGTACGCGACAAGCGCAGCTGGAGCCTGGCGCAATTGCGGGCGTTGCCGCAGGCGTCGCAAATCACGCGGCATATCTGCATCGAAGGCTGGAGCGCCATCGGCCAATGGAGCGGCGTGCCGTTCCGTACTTTCCTGGCGCATATCGGCGCCGATACCACGGCACGCTATGTCGGCTTCAAATGTGCGGATCGCTACTACTCAAGCCTGGACATGGCGACCGCGCTGCATCCGCAAACGATATTGGCGCTGGATTTCGGCAAAGAGCCGCTGCCGACTGAGTATGGCTATCCGTTAAAATTGCGGGTGCCGACCAAGCTGGGTTTCAAGAATCCCAAGCACATCGCGGCGATCTTCGTGACCAATGAAAATCCCGGCGGTTATTGGGAAGACCAGGGCTACAACTGGTTCAGCGGTTCCTGACAGCTTTTCATTCGCCGCGTCCAGTGCAGCAAGGGCAGCCACGATGCCGGTTGTGCAGATGCGGCGCATCGATTTCTTCATCATCCTGCGCCAGCGTCTGCATGTACGCGGCCAGCGATTGTTCCATGCTGGCCAGTAGATCGGCGGGCTTGCTTGGCCGGTGCTCCGGTCCTGCCAGCCATTGCTCGACGACGGTCGTGTGATGCATGTTTTTCATTCTTCCACCTGGCTGTAAAATTTCTCGCAAATCTTGATCCGTTCGGGCCCTTGTTCATTGCGCCAGTTGTGATCCCAATAGAGTGTCTGGTTTTGCACCTGAGGCGTCAAGCGACAAACTCTCAAGTTCACTTGAGCCAAATTTATACAGGCGGCAACCAGCCTGTCAGATTTTGCAGATTTTGTTGCAGATGACATGCTGCGGTCATAAATGCGGTTTACATTCCGACGAATGATGTACTTTGGAAACATTTGCATTCATTTTATCGGTCTGTTTCCCTTTATTCACGGAGCCTTTCATGAAAATCAGCCGCAAATTGTTGTGCACCTTCATCGCCGGCGTGGCTTGCGCCGCGCCCTTGCTAATGGCATCACCCAACGCCCTGGCCTGGGGCGATGAAGGACATATGGTGGTCGGCCTGATCGCCAACAATTACCTGACTGCCGATGTCCGCGCGCAGGTCAACGCCATGCTGGCCACCGATAGCAGCGGCCTGACCGCGACCGACATCGCCTCCGAAGCGACTTGGGCCGACAAATACCGCAATGCCCATCGCGAAACCGCAGCCTGGCATTTTGTCGATACCGAAATCAGCGACGGCGACATCGACGCCGCCTGCTTCGGCCATCCGACCCTGCCGGCCAATACACCGGCGTCGGCCGGCGTCGCCCAGGATTGCGTGGTCGATAAGGTCGATCAGTTCACCGTAGAATTGCGCGACCCGAACACCGCGCCGGCAGAACGCCTGTTGGCGCTGCAGTTCCTGCTGCACTTCATCGGCGATCTGCATCAGCCGCTGCATTCCAGTGATTCCAACGACCGCGGCGGCAATGATGAAACGGTGTCGGCAACCGGCATCGCAGCCGGCAAGCTGCATGCGTATTGGGACACTGCCTTCGTGAATAAATTGGGGACCGACCAGAACCAGGTGGCGTCGGCATTGATCGCCAAGATCAGCAACACCCAGATCGCGCAATGGCAGCAGCAGACGCCGCGCGACTGGTCGCTGGAAGCCTTCGACCTGGCCCGCACCGATGCCTACGGCAAGTTGCCGACACCGGATTCCAGCGGCAAATACAAGCTGCCGGCGACTTATGTCAGCAACGCCACCAGCGTTGTTGCAACGCAGCTGAGCCGTGCCGGTGTGCGCCTGGCCAAGGTATTGAATGATGCATTGGGTAGCAGCGCTGCGACGAATAGCGCGGCAGTATTTGCATCGCCGTTCAGCAGCAAGTAGGGTGCTCACCCGCGCCCACGCGTGAGCTCAAATGCCATCGCGCCGTTTGAGCAACGCGTGGGCAAAAAAACTTGCCCACCCTACTTCTTGATTAACAACGGTCATTCTCGCGAACGCGGGAAGGACGTGGCGGAGGGCGTCGAATTAAGCGTAGCGTGGGCACTTGTGCCCACGCGTGACCTCAAATTTCATCGCGTCTTTTGAGCAACGCGTGGGCAAAAAAACTTGCCCACCCTACTTCTTGATTAACAACGGTCATTCCCGCGAACGCGGGAAGGACGTGGCGGACGGCGTCGAATTAAGCGTAGGGTGGGCACTTGTGCCCACGCGTGACCTCACATTCCATTGCGCCGTTTGAGCAACGCGTGGGAAAAAACTTGCCCACCCTACTTCTTGATGAACAATTGTCATTCCCGCGTTCGCGGGGACGACGCTGTTAATGGCGCTTCACTAAATTACGCAATCAACCCACGCTTGGCCAGCATCGGCTCTACCTTCGGATCGCGGCCACGGAAGGCGCGGAACGCCTGTGCCGGATCCTGCTTGTTGCCGGAGCTGTAGATGTGACGCTGCAGGCGTTCGGCAATCGCCGGCTGGAACGGATCGCCGGCTTCGATGAAGGCATCGTAGGCATCGGCATCCAGCACTTCGGCCCACATGTAGACGTAGTAGCCGGCAGCATAATCCGAACCGGCAAACAGATGCTGGAAATGGCTCAGGTAATGGCGTTGGCCGATGTCCTGCGGAATGCCCATCAATTCGCACTGCTGCGCTTCAAAGGCTGCGAGGTCAACCTTCGTCCCATTCGGCAGCGAATGCAGCGCCATGTCGATCAGCGCCGGGCCGGCGTACATGATGGTGGCCCAGGCCTGGTCGAATTGGCGTGCGCGTTTCAGCTTTTCCAGCAGGGCTGGCGGAATTGCTTCGCCGGTCTGGTAATGACGCGCATGATGCTGCAACACCACTTCTTCTTCAGCCCAGTTCTCGAAAATCTGCGACGGCAATTCAACGTAATCCTGCAGCACTTGCGTGCCGGCCAGGCGCTCGTACTTCACCTGCGACAACAAGCCGTGCAAGCCGTGGCCGAATTCATGGAACAGCGTGCGCACATCGTCGAAACTCAACAGCGCCGGATCGGCCTTGGCGAAATTGTTGTTGTTGATGACGATCGGCAGTGTGCCGCCGTTCTGGCCGGATTGGCTGCGGAAGACATGCATCCAGGCGCCGCTGCGCTTGCTGGCGCGCGCGTAGTTGTCGCCGATGAACAAGCCGATCAGCGCGTTCTCGCGGTTGCGCACTTCCCACAGGCGGGCGTCGGGATGATGCAGGGCGACGCCGTGCTGTTCGACAAAGCTGATGCCAAACAGGCGCTGGGCGCAATCGAACATTGCGGCGATCATGTTTTCCAGCGCGAAGTATGGCTTCAGTTCGGCATCGTCGAGATCGTAGCGGGCTTGTCGCACTTTCTCTGCCAGGTAGCGCCAGTCCCAGGCTGCGATCGGAGTCGGTTGGCCCAGGCTGCGCGCCATCTCGGTGAGTGCTGCGCGATCCTCGCCAGCCTTGGCCTTGGCCGGTTCCCAGACCTTGCCGAGCAATGCCGAAACGGCTTCCGGCTTGCCGGCCATGCGGTCGATCAGCTGGTAATCGGCGTAGGTCGGATAGCCGTGCAACTGCGCCTGTTCCTGGCGCAAGGCCATGATTTCCGCAGCGATCGGCCGATTGTCATGCGCGCCGGCATGGGCGCCGCGCGCGACGCGGCCACGCCATACGGCTTCGCGCAGGTCGCGTCGGTCGGAGAACGTCAGGAACGGTTCGGCCAGCGATGGCGACAGCGTAATCACATGGCTGCCTTCCGGCAGGCCAAGTTGTTGCGCCGCCGAACGCGCCGATGCGCGCAGGAAGTCCGGCAAGCCGGCCAGCGCCGCTTCATCTGCAAGTTCCAGCGCAAAGCTGGATTCGTCGGCCAGCACGTTCTGGGTAAATGCCGTGCTCAGGGCTGCCGGTCGTTCGGTCAGGGCGCTGTAACGGGCGCGCGACTGCGCTGGCAGGTTGGCGCCGGCGCGTACGAAATCCAGGTGTACCCGTTCCAGCAAACGCAATTGCACCGGATCCAGGTCCAGTTCGGCGCGACGCGCATACAGCGCATCAATCCGCGCAAACAAACCGGCGTGCAGGTAGATCGCATTGCGGTGCGCTGCCAACTGCGGCGCCAGTTCGACTTCGGCCGCTTGCAGCGCCGGCGAGGTTTCGCTGGCGGTGAGGTTTTCGAACAGCAGGCTGATGCGGTTGTTGAGGCGGCCCGAGGCGTCGAAGGCTGCCAGTGTATTGGCAAAATCGGGCGCGGCGGATTGGCCGGCGATCGCATCGATTTCGGCCAGGTGCGCCGGCAGCGCCACGGCGAAGGCCGGCGCGAAATGCTCGGCCTTGATCAGGTCGAAAGGCGGCAATCCGTAAGGAGTGTTCCAGTCTTGCAACAGCGGGTTGGTGGCGTGCAAATCAGTCATGGCGGCTAGCATCCGGGCTAATGAAGAGAACGCTATTGTATAGCTCTACATAAACTTTTACGCAGGCCGCCGGAGGTTGTTATAAAGCCAATCGCTCAGTGTCGTGAGACTCGTAAACGCGGCGCAATCCGATCTGCTCGCGCACCCGCAGGAATTGATGGCGATTGCGTCGGACGCTTTGTTGCAGAAACTGCCGTTTGTGGGGCTACGCAGCAGCATATTCGGATAAGGGATAGAGTGTCGGGTCGTATTATTAAAGGCAATTCGCAATGACAAACGCACAACCCTCCAAACTCAGTCCCGGCCTGGTCATCATGATGTCGATCGCCACCGGCGTCGCCGTGGCCAGCAACTATTACGCCCAGCCCCTGCTGCATACGATTGCATCGCGCTTCGGCATTTCCAACGGCAGCGCCGGCCTGATCGTCACCGTGGCCCAACTGGGCTACGCGTTCGGCCTGATGCTGCTGGTGCCGCTGGCGGACATGGTGGAACGCAAAAAACTGATTATCGTGATGACGCTGTTGTCTGCTTGCGGATTGCTGATCACCGCGACCGCGCAAAGCATGGTGTTCGTGCTGATCGGCACTGCGCTGACCGGCTTGTTTTCCGTGGTGTCGCAGGTCCTGGTGCCATTTGCCGCAACGCTGGCGGCACCGCATGAGCGCGGCAAGGTGGTTGGCCACGTGATGACCGGCCTGTTGCTCGGCATCCTGCTGGCGCGTACAGTGGCTGGCTATTTGTCGGCACTGGGTGGTTGGCAAACGGTTTACTGGTTCGGTGCGGCGCTGATGATCGTGACGGCGATCGTACTCGGACGCGCGTTGCCGCGCCATCACCAGGAACAGCATCTCAGCTATCCGCGACTGCTGGCGTCGATCCTGACCTTGTTCGTACAAGAACCGGTATTGCGTATCCGCGCCCTGCTGGGCGGCATCATCTTTGCCGTGTTCAGCGTGCTGTGGACATCGATTTCGTTCCTGCTGGCGGCAGCGCCTTTCAACTATTCGGACGGCACCATCGGCCTGTTCGGTCTGGTCGGCGCTGCCGGCGCACTGGCCGCCTCGCATGCCGGCCGACTGGCCGACCGCGGCCATGCCGGTCGTTCCACTGCCATCGGCCTGGCGCTGCTGTTGCTGTCCTGGCTGCCGCTGGTGTTCGCCAAGAGTTCGCTGCTGGGCCTGATCATCGGCATCCTGGTGCTGGACTTGATGGTGCAGGCGGTGCACGTCACCAACCTGAGCGTCATCAATCACCTGCAACCCGAATCGCGCAACCGCCTGACCGCCGGCTACATGACCTGTTACTTCATTGGCGGCGCTTGCGGTTCGGTATTGTCGACCGCGATGTACGGTTACGCCGGCTGGTTCGGTGTGTCGATGACAGGCGCCGGACTGAGTGCCGCTGGTTTGGTGGCATGGCTGCTGTTGGGGCGTAACGAACAAGTTACGCATGTCGCCGGCAGCTCGATCCGCGACGCCGGCAATCACTGATCATTGCTGCTCACGCGCCCTCTTCTACCAGGATTTCCGACAGCAATTTTTTGATTTCGGGAACGCATGAACCGCAGTTGCCGCCCGCCTTCAGGCAGGTGGTGACTTGCGCAACACTGGTCAACCCCTGCTTGCGCACCGCGTCGCAAATCGTATTGCGGCCGACGCCGAAGCAGGAACACACGGTAGGTCCGGTATCCACACCTTTCTCGATGGGCTGGCCGAGCAGCAGGCCGATGCGGTCGGCATCATCCAGTTTTTCCTTGCCGAACAGGCTGGCCAGCCAGGCGCGTGACGGCAGGTCCGGGCGTGGCGACAGGAACACGCAGGCATCGATGCGATCATCGACCACATGCACGGCCCGATAGATGCCGGCGCTGACATCCTGGTATTCCAGCCAGTCGGCATCGGCGGTATCCACGTCTAATAGCGTTGCGGCCCACTCGCTGTGCGCGGCAATCGGGCTGCGGCCTGCCAGCTCATAGCGGTTGAAGTGTCGTCCCTGGATGCGTGTCCAATGCGTGACATCGTCCAGCATCGGCCGTCTGCGGCTCAACACGAAACCGTACCAGGCCACGCGGAATTCCTCGACCCGCACCGGCGTATGCTTGAATTCCGGTTCGCCGGAAACCGGATCGACCACTGGATTGACCAGCGCTCCCACCCGCGCATCCGAAGCCGACTGACCGTTCCAATGGATCGGCACGAAAATGCTACCGCGGGCAATGCCGCCGCCGTGCTGCACCCTGGCCACCATCTCGCCCCAACGACTCGACACGCGTGCCAGCATGCCTTCGCGCACGCCATACAGCAGCGCGTCCTGCGGATGCATGTCGATGAACGATTCCGGCACGTGATCGGCCAACTTGGGTGACTTGCCGGTGCGCGTCATGGTGTGCCACTGGTCGCGCACGCGACCGGTATTGAGGCTCAGCGGATAGTCGTTGTCGGGTGCATGTTGCGGCCCCCGGGGAATGGTGGCGATGAAGCGCGCCTTGCCATCCGGGTGCGCGAAGCGGCGGTCGACAAACAGCCTTGCCGTGCCTTGCTTTTCACCCGATGCAAGCGTGGTCAACGGCCATTGCACCGGGGTCATCGCATCGAACTGTTTTTGATCCAGGCCGCTCAGGCCACTCAGGTTGAATGTGCGGCGCTGACCAAAGGCGTCGCCATTGCGATAGGCGCTGAGGCGAGCGTGTTCATCGAACACCTGATGTACAGCCGTGAAATCGAATCCCTTGAAACCCATGCGTTGCGCCACCTGGCACAGGATCTGCCAATCGGCGCGGGCCTCGCCCGGTGTCGGCAGGAATGCGCGTTGACGGGAAATGCGGCGTTCCGAACTGGTGACGGTACCGTCTTTTTCGCCCCAACCCAGCGCCGGCAGCAAGACGTGGGCGAAGGCATTGGTGTCGGTTTTTTCGATAATGTCGGACACAACCACCAGCTCGCATTTGGACAATGCGCGTTGCACCTGATCGGCATCCGGCAGGCTGACTACCGGATTGGTAGCGATGATCCAGACTGCCTTGACGCGGCCGGCTTCAATCGCCTGGAACAGATCGACTGCCTTCAGGCCGGGCCGTTCGGCCATGCGCGGCGCCTGCCAGAAATCCTGCACGGTTTGCCGATGCTGCGGATTCTCCAGGTCCATGTGCGCCGCCAGCATGTTGGACAGTCCGCCAACTTCGCGGCCACCCATCGCGTTGGGCTGGCCGGTGATTGAGAACGGCCCCATACCGGGCCGGCCGATGCGTCCGGTGAGCAAATGGCAGTTGATAATGCTGTTGACCTTGTCGGTGCCGGCCGACGATTGGTTCACACCTTGCGAAAACGCAGTCACCGTTTTTTCGTGCGCGGCAAACCATTCGTAGAACGTCAGCAAATCTTGCGGGTCCAGTTTGCAGGCTTTCGCCACGGCGGCATGGTCGGCGCAGTCGCCTTGCGCGGCGTCCAGCGCCGCTGCCACGCCATTGGTGCTGGCGTCGACGAAGTCGCTGTCGATGGCGTTGTTGCGCGCCAGGAAGCTAAGCAAGCCGTTGAACAGCCAGACATCGCTGCCGGCTTTCAGCGGCAGGTGCAGGTCGGCCAGTTCGCAAGTCGCGGTGCGGCGCGGATCGATCACTACCAGCCTCATCTGCGGCCGCGTTTCCTTGATCCTGGCGATGCGCTGGAACAGGATAGGATGGCACCACGCGGTGTTGGAGCCGACCAGCACCACCAGGTCGGCCAGTTCCAGATCCTCGTAACAGACCGGCACCAGGTCGGCGCCGAACGCGCGCTTGTGGCCTGCCACTGCGGACGACATGCACAGGCGCGAATTGGTGTCGATGTTGGCGCCGCCAATGTAGCCTTTCATCAGCTTGTTGGCGATGTAATAGTCTTCGGTCAGCAACTGACCCGACACATATAACGCGACCGAATCCGGTCCGTGCTGTTCGATGATTGAGCGGAAGCCGTGCGCTACCTGATCCAACGCTGCGTCCCAGGAAACGCGTTGCAGCGGCTGGCTTGCGTCGGCTTCCACGCGCATCTTCGGATACAGCAGGCGGCCATCGAGATCGACGGTTTCGCCCAACGCTGAACCCTTGACGCACAATCGCCCGTAATTCGACGCATGGCTCTCATCGCCGGCGATATCAACCTGGCCGTCGTTGTGCAAGGTAGCGCGCACGCCGCAGCCGACGCCGCAATAGGGACAGGTGGTCAGCGTGCTGCCCGGCTTGTAACTCAGTTTTTCAGCCGGTAGCAGCGGGAAGGAAGGAGCCGATTTCACACGCGCTCCCGATCAGGCGGCCTGGGCGCATAGCGCCTGGCCGAACAGCAGCTGGCTGCGCAGCCCTGAGATATCGGTGCGTCGCTGGATCATTTCAAAATACCAGGGGCCATCCTTGACGTCGCCGTACAGCACCGCGCCGACAATATGCGGACCCTTGATGACCAGCCGTTTGTAGATGCCGCGGCGCGGATCGCGCAGCACCAGGTCTTCGCTGCCCTCGCTGCCGATGAAATCGCCGGCCGAATACAAATCGACACCGGTGACCTTGAGCTTGGTGGCGGTGGCTTGCTGCACATAACGCCGATGGCCGGCGCCGGCCAGGTGGGCGCCGCATACTCGCGCCTGTTCCCAGATCGGCGCCACCAGGCCGAAGGTCGCCAGGCGGTGTTGCACGCACTCGCCAACTGCATAGATGCGCGGATCGTAAGTTTGCAAGGTGTCATCGACCACGATTGCGCGTTCGCAATGCAGGCCGGCCTGCTGCGCCAGTTCGATGTTGGGGCGGACGCCAGCCGTCATCACCACCAGGTCGGCAGGAATTTCGCTGCCGTCCTTGAAACGTACAGCGGTGACTTGCTGTTCACCGATGATTTCAGCTGTCTGAGCGTTCAATAAAAAGTGCAGCCCTTTTTGTTCCAGCGCCGTCTTCAACAGCAGCGCCGCCGGCTTGTCGAGCTGCCTTTCCATCAGGCTGTCCATCACATGCACTACAGTCACATCCATGCCCTGTCGCAGCAGGCCGTTGGCGGCTTCCAGACCCAACAGGCCGCCGCCGATGACCACCGCGTGGCGATGATTGCGCGCCGCGTTCAGCATGGTTTCGACATCCTGGATATCGCGGAAGGCGATCACGCCCGGCAACTGATGACCGGGCACCGGGATGATGAACGGCTTGGAGCCGGTCGCCAGCAGCAGGCGGTCGTAGCGCAATTCAACGCCGGCGCGCGAGCGTACGATGCGGCGTTGGCGATCTATGCTCAATACCGGATCGCCGGCATGCAGCGTGATGCCGTTTTGCTTGTACCACTCGGGCGTGTTGAGCATGATGTCGTCGATGCTCTTGTCGCCGGCCAGCAGTGGCGACAGCAGGATGCGGTTGTAATTGCCGTGCGGCTCGGCGCCGAACACGGTGATGTCGTACAGGTCCGGCGCCAGCTTGAGCAATTCCTCGACCGTGCGCATGCCGGCCATGCCATTGCCGATCACTGCCAGCACTGGCTTTTTTGCCATCGATGGCGCGCCGGTTGTCATATGCCGACCCAGACCTGGCCGTCGGCGATGCGGGCCGGATAAGCGGCGACCGAATGTTCCGGCGCCTCCAGGCACTCGCCAGTCTGTAGATCAAAGTGCTGCTTGTAGATTGGTGAGGCCACCACGATGCGTTCGCCCAGGCTGCCGACCAGACCACGTGACAACACGGAAACTTCGGCGTTCGGATCGTAATTGCCGATAGCAAAGACGCGCGATTCGCCATCGATGACGTGGAATATTGCGATCTGCTCGCCGTTGACCAGCGCGCAGACGCCGGTGTTCGGCACAATGCGTTCGAGTGGGCAAACGGCAATCCAGTTACTGCTTTGACGGTCATTGTGCATGTGATTTCCTTCAGGCCGTTTCAACTACAACCGGGATGCGAATGCGCTTGCGTTCTTCCACTGTAGCCGGCCGGATTTGCCGTCGCTCTTCGACGAACATCACGTTGTCGTCGACTTGCTCGCTATTGACGAAATGCTGGAAGCGCTGGCGCGTGGCCGGATCGGTGACAGCGGTTTTCCACTCGCATTGGTAGGTGTCGACTACATGCTGCATGTCCGCTTCCAGCTCGGCGGCAATGTTCAGCTTGTCGTCCACCACCACTTGCTTCAGGTAATCGAGGCCGCCTTCCAGGTTGTCGCGCCAGACGCTGGTACGTTGCAGGCGGTCGGCGGTGCGAACATAGAACATCAGGAAACGGTCGATGGTGCGGATCAATGCCGCCTTGTCGAGATCGGCCACCAGCAGTTCCGCATGGCGCGGCTTCATGCCGCCATTGCCGCAGACGTACAGGTTCCAGCCCTTCTCGGTGGCGATGATGCCGACATCCTTGCCCTGCGCTTCCGCACATTCGCGGGTGCAACCGGAGACGCCGAACTTGATCTTGTGCGGCGCGCGCAAACCTTTGTAGCGATTTTCCAGTTCGATCGCCAAGCCGACGCTGTCTTCCAGGCCGTAGCGGCACCAGGTCGAACCGACGCAGGATTTCACGGTGCGCAGCGATTTGCCATACGCATGGCCGGATTCGAAACCGGCCGCTATCAATTCTTCCCAGATCAACGGCAACTGCTCAACCCGGGCGCCGAACAGGTCAACCCGCTGGCCGCCGGTAATCTTGGTATACAGGCCGTACTTCTTGGCAACCTGGCCGACCGCGATCAAGCCGTCCGGCGTGACTTCGCCGCCGGCCATGCGTGGCACTACTGAATACGTGCCGTCCTTCTGGATATTGCCGAGGAAGTAATCGTTGGAATCCTGCAGGCCGGCATGCTCCTTTTTCAGTACGAAATCGTTCCAGCAGGATGCCAGGATGCTGGCCGCGACCGGCTTGCAGACGTCGCAGCCAAGGCCCTTGCCGTGTTGTTTCAACAAAGCGTCGAAGGTCTTGATCTGGCCGACCCGCACCAGGTGATACAGCTCCTGGCGCGAGTACGGGAAATGTTCGCAGACATGATTGTTGACCGCCATGCCCTGCTTCTTCATCTCGGCCTTCATGACCTGCGTGACCAACGCTACGCAGCCACCGCAGGAAGTGCCGGCCTTGGTGCAGCTCTTCAGCGCGCCGATGCTGGTAGCGCCGGCGTTGACCGCCGCACACAACGCGCCTTTGGAAACGTCATTGCAGGAGCATATCTGCGCGCTGTCCGGCAGCGCATCGACCCCCAGCCCGACCTTGGCCTGGCCATCGGCCTGCGGCAGGATCAGGAATTCCGGCGATGCCGGCAACTCGATGCGGTTCAACATCATCTGCAGCAGCGTGCCGTACTCGCTGGCATCGCCAACCATCACGCCGCCCAACAAATACTTGCCGCATTCCGACACGACGATTTTCTTGTAGATCTGCTTGCGCTCGTCGGTGAACTGGTAAGAGCGGCTGCCGGCTTCCTTGCCGTGCGGGTCACCGATGCTGGCCACATCGACCCCCATCAGCTTGAGCTTGGTGCTCATGTCGGCGCCGGCGAATTCCGGAACGACTACGCTGCTGTCATTGGTGAGCGTCGCCAGGACGTGCTTGGCGGCGATGCGCGCCATGTCGTAGCCGGGCGCCACCAGGCCGAAAATGCGGCCGTTCCACAATGCGCATTCGCCGATGGCGTAGATGTCCGGATCGGAACTGCGGCAGCTGTTGTCGATCACGATGCCGCCGCGGTCGCCGACTTGCAATCCGCTGTCGCGCGCCAGCTCGTCGCGCGGACGAATACCGGCCGAGAACACGATCATGTCGGTATCGAGATGGCTGCCGTCATCGAAATTCATGCGATGCGTGCCGGTTTTTCCATCGACGATTTCCAGTGTGTTCTTTTGCGTATGCGCGGTGACGCCCAGTTCCTCGATTTTCTGGCGCAGAATGCGGCCGCCGCTTTCATCTACCTGTACCGCCATCAGGCGCGGTGCAAATTCGACCACGTGGGTTTCCAGCTGCATGTCGCGCAGCGCCTTGGCGCATTCCAGGCCAAGCAGGCCGCCGCCGATCACGACACCGCTGCGCGAGCGCTGGCCGCATTCCAGCATCGCTTCCAGGTCTTCGATGGTGCGATAGACGAAGCAATCCTTGCGCTGGTTGCCGGCCAGGGTCGGCACGAATGGATAGGAGCCGGTGGCGATCACCAGCTTGTCGTAAGGCAGGGTCTGGATCGCACCGTTGATATTGAAGGTCACGGTCCTGGCCTCGGTGTCGATCAGCTGCGCCTTGGCATTCAGCTTTAACGTGATATGGCTGGCCTTCTCGAAAAAGCCGGGCGTCACTAATGACAGATCCTGCGCCGATTTGCCGGCAAAGAATTCCGACAGATGGACGCGGTCGTAAGCTGGACGCGGCTCTTCGCACAGCACCGTGACCTCGATCTCGCTGGCGCCTGATTCGGCCAGGCATTCGAGGAATTTGTGGCCGACCATGCCGTGTCCGATGACGATGATTTTCATGTTATCTCCCTCAGGCGCTGACGCCGTTTGCGGCCATCACACTGTCATGCAATTCCTGTTCCCGTGCCTTGTGTTCGGCGCTGAAGCGCACCGCAATCGCACACAAGGCCGAGACCGACACCAGCACGCCGAGCGCGCTCAGTGTTTGCTGGGTATCGCCCAATCCCTTCATCAGGAAACCGGCGGCGACTGCACCGACATTGCCGCCGGCGCCGATGATGCCGGCCACGCCGCCGAGTGCTTTGCGATCAATGAACGGCACCAGCGCATACGTCGCGCCGCAGGCCATGTGTGTGAACAAGCCGAAGGTCAGCATCGCCGCTACCGCCAGGACGACGCTGCCGGCATGCGCAAACCACAGCAGGCCCAGCCCTTCGCCCAGCATCAACACGAACAGCAAAGTGGCGCGGCTATCGAGGTTGCCGCGCAGGGCCATCTTGTCGGACAGCCAGCCGCCCAATGCCCGCGCAAACAAGGCCAGCAAGCCGAAGCTGGCGGCTGCCATGCCGGCGCTTTTCAACGACAGGCCGAAATGATCGACGTAGTAAATCGCAGCGATGTTGTGGATGAATATCTCAACGCCAAAGCAGGCGCCGTAGGTGATGAACAGCAGCCACACCCGGTAGTTGGCGCTGGCGGCGCGGAAACTGGCCCAGCCGCCCTTTTTACCGCCTTCGATGGCGATGCCGGCCGCGCGCAATTCGGCGTAGTTCCCTTGCGGACAATCTTGCGTATAGCGCCAATACAGCGCCGCCATGATCAGCATGAATACGCCCGGCACCAGCAACGCCAGGCGCCAGCCCATGGTTTCGCTGACGCCCAGCATCAACAGCGCCGCCACCAGCAGCGGCATCAATGCTTGCGCCGCACCGCCGCCGCTATTGCCCCAGCCGGCCGAGGCGGCATTCGCGGTGCCGACCACGTTGGAGGCGAACATCACCGAGGTGTGATACTGGGTGATCACAAAACTGGCGCCGACTGCACCGATGCACAGGCGGAAGAACAGGAAACTCTCGTAGCTCTGCACCAGCGCCACGCCGAACACCGGCAATGCGCCTATCAGCAACAGGCCGGTGTAAGTCTTGCGCGGGCCGTAGCGGTCGCATAGCGGGCCGACCAGCAACCGCACCAGGATCGTCACTGCCACCGCCGCGATATTGATATTGGCGATCTGCGCCATGCTCAAGCCGAGTTGGCCTTTGATCAACGGCATCAGCGGCGCGCAGGCGAACCACGCGAAGAAACAGACGAAGAATGCCATCCAGGTCAGGTGAAAGGCGCGCATCTGCGGCGTACGCAGACTGAAGAGTTCGATGCTGGTCGCTTTGTTTGCCATTTTTCGTCTTTAAAAACAAAAAGGCGTCCTCTTGACTCAGCCACAAGGCCGAGCAAGAGGACGCCGTTGTCCAACAGATCCATCGTTGGACCTGCGTTAGAAAAGGTAGGATCGTCGTTGATCCTATGACCTGATTCAGAGCAAACGCCGTGCCACAAACTTAAGTCATTGATTTGTAATGGATTGTGGCGGGTTGCGGAATCAATTGATACGTCGTTGCAGGTCGACGACGGTGCGTTTTGCGTGAAATTGGTGCGCCGCACGCTATTTCGGTGCGGCCTCAGTAGCGGCTACATTGCCTGCCAGCCTTCGATACCGGTAAACATGCCGGCAGCAATCAACAAGCCGCCGACCATGCGGGCAGTGATCAGGCCGCCGCGCGGATTCTCATCGAACCAGGCGCGGGTGCGGCTCGACAGGATGGCAATGAAACCGTACACGCCGGCCTGGGTCAGCGCGGTGATGATCCACAACACCAGCGCCTGCCCCCAGATCGGGCCGGCGTCGATTTTCAGGAACTGCGGGAATATCGCCAGCATGAAGACATAGGCTTTCGGGTTGAGCAAGCTGGTCAGCATGCCTTGATAAAACGTGGTGGCAGGCGCCTTGGCCCGGGCCTGCCCCGGCGTCGCTGCGAAATGGAAACCATCCTTGCTGCGTAACAGCGACCAGCCGATCCAGGCGATATACGCTGCGCCTGCCAGCAACACCAGGTTGAACAGGCTGGGCCACAATTTGAGTACGACAGCCAGGCCCAGCACGCCCATGGTGACGTGGCAAACGCCGCCGGCGATGATGCCGGCCACCGCCGCCAGGCCCGAGCGGCGTCCGCCCACCAGCGAACTTGCCAGCACGAATGCCATGTCCAGCCCGGGCAGCACGATGACGCCGAACACGATCAGGAAGTACAGCCAGAGATTGATGGATTGATGCATTTGATGTCCCCTTATATTTGTAGAGTGTCTGCGGTGCTTTGTATTTTTTCGGCCAGCCAGCGCAAGCGCGAGCGCTTGCCGGGATCGAGGATCACCAGTTCGGGCGCCGACCTGAGCAAGCCTTCTACCGCCAGCGCATTGGCGGCACGATCGGCCAGCGGATAAAAATTCTGTAACTGGTCGTCGTCGCGGGCGATTCCCAGCCATACCAGATACAGGCCGTCGGTCCTGACCGGCAATTGAGGGAAATTGTTTTTTGCATCGAGCGTCACCAACAACCCCGCTTGACGCAGGCCCGCCGCCTGGTAGGTGGCGAAGATCGATGCCGCGTGATTGGCAAACTGCTCGACGTCGTCGCCCTTCAGCGCAAAGATTTGCGCCACCACCACGCCCTGCGCGCCCTGCACTTCGCATACCGGATCCACCGCCGGCAGCACACTGACGCCGCTGTCATGGCGCAACGGGCGCAACAGCATCACGTTATCGCTGTCGATCATCAGGTTGTTCAAGGTGGTGCGGTGCTCCTTCCATACTGGTCCGTAATAGAAGGCGCTATTGACGATGGCGCGGGCATCCATGTCCTTGAAGCCGCGCAGCCAGGTAAATACATTGGGATTGCTGCGTTCGCTGAACTGGCCGAGGGCCAAGGCGCCGAGTTGCTGGAATGCTTCCGGAAAAAAGCTCTCGAAATAAGTCGCGAATTTGGCCAGGCCGCTATCCTTGATCTGGTAGCGGCGGAATTCAATTACCTGGAAATCGTTGGTATCGCTGAGGTTTTGCATGGCGCTTTGCTGGTTGGTTGAAGGAATTGGCGCAAATGTCGACGCATGCGCCGCCGCCAGCAGGAGAACTCCGGCAATGAATCGGTACATGGCTGTCCTCCTCTCCTGCTCACGGTTAGCTGCAAATTTTTTGCTGCCGGAATCAAAGATAAATTGGATATAGGACATAATCTGCCCTATATATAAAATATCCTTCAAGCCATGTACCACCCAACCACACGTGTGCTGGCAGTGCTGGAACTGCTGCAAACCCATGGCCGCATGAGCGGGGCCGAGATGGCTGCGCGCCTGGAGGTTGATGGCCGCACGTTGCGTCGTTACATCGTCACGCTGGAGGAAATGGGCATTCCGATCACCACCGATCGCGGCCGTCACGGCGGCTACGCCTTGGTCGCCGGCTTCAAGCTGCCGCCGATGATGTTTACCGACGATGAAGCGCTGGCCTTGTCGATTGGCTTGCTGGCGGCACGCAGCCTGGGTTTGGCCGAAGCTGCGCCGGCAGTGGCGAGCGCCCAGGCCAAGCTGGAACGCATCATGCCGGACAACCTGAAGCGCCGGGTCAGCGCGGTGGATGAAACCGTGAAGCTGGATTTGTCGCAGGCTGCTGCGCCCGACAGCAATGCAGCGCTGGTGATTCTCAGCGGCGCCGCGCAGAATCGGCAACGGGTGCATATGCACTATCGCAGCGCCACCGGCGACGACAGTGAGCGCGACTTCGATGCTTACGGCCTGGCTTATCGCGGCGGCCGCTGGTATGCGGTCGGCATGTGCCACTTGCGCCGCGGCCTGCGCTCGTTCCGGCTGGATCGCATCGGCCGGGTGCAGGCACTGGAACAGACATTTACGCGCCCAGCAGATTTCGATGCGCTGGCGTACCTGGCACTTTCGGTGGCCGCCATGCCGCGCGCATTTGCGGTCGAAGTGCTGCTGAAAACCGACCTGAAGACGGCGCGCGAACAATTGTTCGACGCTGCCGGCCTGTTCGAGCAAACCGCGGATGGCGTCTTGCTGCACAACCAGTCCGACGATCTCGACTGGTTTGCTCGCGAACTGGCGCGGTTGCCGTTCGCCTTCGAGATACGCCATCCGCCCGCATTGCGTGATGCGCTCAAGGCTTGCGCATCAAGGTTATTGCAACTTGCAAAATGAGAAGCATTAAATATTTCACGAAGACGCTGCAAGCAGGTTGCAGAGCCTGGTAACCCTGGCAGTGTTCATGCGGAGGGTAGTGCGATAAACTGATTGAAGAAAAATCCGTTGCTGATATCCATTGCTGATACAGCCGCGCATGTCGCAGTAATAGCAATAAAACGCTTTGCCACAAGCTTAAATATGGCCAATACAAGGGCTTGGAGGCATCTACGTGATATCCTGAGCGTTCTAAAACACACTGCATTTGTTGTCAATGAATACACCTGTTGTAGCAACCCCCAATCCTGTCCAAACTGCCCGCGTTCTGCTCAAGGAACTGCAAGAGAAATTCGCGGTATTCCGCGATTACCTGCCACTGGCGATCGGCATCGATAAGCAATTGATTGCGCGTCTTCCTGAACTCAACCGCAAGACCTTGCGGATTGCATTGGGCATGCACACCAATTCGTTGCGCTATTTGAAGGGAATGGAAAAGGCCACGGTCAGGTTCGATCTCGACGGCAATCACGCCGATGAAGTCACCGAAGTCCATCGTACTCACGCCTCGGAGACGCTGCGTGAGCGTTTCAAGAAGAACGCCGAGCAGCGCAAGGCCCAACGCGTAGCCGAAGCTGCTCAATTGGCAGCCGAAAAAGCGGCGCGCCAGCATGCGGAAAAGTTGAGTCAGCTGACTGCGAAATTCTCGCGCACTCGTAGCTGATCGCGAATTCGCGATAGCGGGGAGTCTCAAAAAAAGCCGTAGCACGTGCCGCCATTTCGGCGATACAAACGCAGTTATACGAGATTGCGGTGCGGCATAGGTTTTAGAGATCCCCGCAGTACGAATATTTCCGCGGCCATCCCCAGGCGCAAGCCCGTCACTTCACTTGCGCGTCAGCAGCCACAGCCAGTTGGTATCAAGATCCGGCGTTTTGCCACGTTCTCTGACGCCATCGGGCGTCGGCGGCAGCGGTTGTTTTCCCAATCCGCTTTCATATGCCATTTTGTTTTTCCTGATGAGCGTGCGGCGCGACGAGCGCCAGGCATAATCGTCGCCAAATTTGGCAATCGCATTCAGCATGCGTTGCAATTCGGGATCGGCGTCGGCGTGGTTCGCCATCTGTTGCCAGATGCCGGCCTCATTCCAGCGCCGAAAACGCATGTAGGCAGTCTGCCACTTGCCGAACTCGGGCGGCAGCTCGGACCATTTCGCCCCGTTCAACACCACCCAAAGAATCGTGTCGACGAACATGCGGTTATTGCGGCCGGTAACGCCGGGATGAGTTTCTCCGCCCAGGAGGAATGGCTTCAGTTTTTGCCATTGGTCGTCGTTGATTTGCATGTTGAGCTTTGATGAAAATGATTCAATTCATTGTCATCACTCAAAACACAAAAGGACATAGGAAAAATGCTGAATTCCCTGTAGGCAGCGCTAGTCTTTTACTTGATCAGTTTCAATATTTCGCGAAACTTCGGATGATCGCTATCCTTCATCCATTCGAACATCACCATTTCGCTACTGACGATTTCAGCACCCGCGGCGCGGGCGCGATCGATGGCGCAGGATTTGTCGCGCTCCTGCCGCGATCCGATGGCGTCGATCACCAGTTTTACGCGCCGCTGCCGGTGCAGCAAGCCAAGCACCGTTTGCAGCACGCAGACATGCGCCTCGCAGCCAAGTACGACTAGTTCGTCCCTGCCATTTTCCAGCGCGGCCAGGAACGTCGGCTCGGCGCAAGCGTCGAAACTGCTTTTCTCGATGGTCTGGTCGAGCATGCCGTCGATCAACGGCACCGTGCGTCCCAGCCGCAGCGGCTGTTGCGCGGTGCCGATCACACGAATCGCCAGCAGCCTGGCGGCTTGCGCCAGCAGGGCGGCGCGGCGCAGGACATGCGCATTGTCGAAAATCACCGGCATCAGCTTTTCCTGCATGTCGATGATGATCAGACTGGTAGCGGATGCATCACATAAATAGCTCATGGGCCTGTTACAGAACAGTTGAAGGAAATATCCTCTTATGCCATGAAACCCGGCGGATGGCTACGCCTGCGATGCAACAAACTGCGTCAGGTCAGATGCTTAGTAAGCCACCGTGAAGCGCTGGCGGATGTGCTTGGGTTGTTCGATTTCATCGAGCAGCGCAATGGCGTAATCTTCCATCGAAATTCGGCTATTCCCTTGCTCATCGGCCAGCAACTGGTTCTGGCCGACACGGAATTTTCCAGTGCGTACGCCGGGTTCGAGCAAAGCGGCAGGAGAAAGGAAAGTCCAGTCGACAGCTGTTTCGGCACGCAAGTCGTCGAGGAACTGTTTGCCTGGTACTGCCTCGCTTTTGTATTCAGCCGGAAAACTCGGGCTGTCGAGCAGGATCACGCCCGGCGCCACTTCCAGGCTGGCGGCGCCGCCCACCACCAGCAGACGTTTGACGCCGGCGCTCTTGAGCGCCTGCAGCAGCGGCGCGGCTTTCAGCACGCTGAATTTGGCGGCGCTGACAACTGCATCGTGGCCGCGCACCAGTGCCGCCAGCTGTTCCGGCTGGGTGGCGTCGCCTTGCACCAGCTGGACGCCGGCCGGCACCTTGGCCTGATCGATAGAGCGGGCGATTCCGGTGACTGTGTGGCCGCGACGCAACGCTTCTGCGGCGATACGTGAACCGACGCGGCCGGTAATGCCGATGATGGCAATCTTCATGATGGTTTTCCTTTTGGTTGGACCCGGAATGCGTCCCGGGTCGTGGTGGTTATTTAAAGTAACTAGTATAATTATTTAGAACTTGAGCGCAAGAAGGCACTTTGATGAATGATAGGAACATGCAGGTAACTACGCCGCCAGCCAGCGCCGCATTGGCGCGTGGCCGGGGGCGCCCGAGTGCGAACGAAGACTTGCCGTGCCCGATCCGCGACGTGCTGGATCGGATCGGCGACGCCTGGAGCGTACTGGTTATCACCGCGCTGGAATCAGGCCCCTGCCGCTTCAACCAGTTGCGGCGCGATGTCGAAGGTATTTCGCAGCGCATGCTGACAGTCACGCTGCGCCACCTGGAGCGCGACGGGCTGGTGTCGCGCACCGTGATTCCGAGCACGCCGCCGCAGGTCGAATATGCATTGACCGAGACTGGACGCTCATTGTGCGCGCCGCTCAAGGTGCTGGCCGATTGGGCCGGCAGCAATCAGGGCGTGATTCGTGGCGCGCGCCGTCAATATGACCGCGCCGGCATTTGAGTCGGGCCTAACTACGAATCTGCCGGCCCGATCAGTTGCGTTGCCGCCGATAGCAGGCGGTTAAGCCGCGGCTACTGCTGCGCGCCGGGTCGAGGACCAGCTCTGCAATTGCACTTCTTCACGGATGTCGGCGCAAGCCTGCAGCACCCTTTGCAGCTCTACCTCAGTCAAGCCCGAGTTCAGCGTGAGCCGCACCAGCGAGCGGTTCTTGGGCGTCGCCGGCGCGCAAAAGACCGCGCCGAAAATCCCTTCCGCTTCCAGCGCCTTGCGCAGGCACAAGGTCATCGGTTCGGTGCCGGCCTCAAGCGCAATGATTTGCTCGGTGCCGTCGCTGACGTTGTAGCCCAAAGCGGTCAGTCCGTCGCGGATGCGGCGCGCATTGCGATGCAGGCTGGCGCGGCGGTCGTCGGCATGGCGGATGAAATCAAGCGCGGCATCGAACCAGGCCAGTTCATGCCCCAACAGGCAGGAGCTGAAAATCGCCGGACGCGAGGCCGACAGGAAATAACCCTTGAACTTGCTGGAACAGGTGATGAAGCCGGCGCGGCCGCCGAACGCCTTGGCCAGCGACGCGGTGCGGAAGTGGACGCGGTCGGACAAATCCATCTGCGCCACCAGTCCCGCTCCCCCGGGACCATGGGTGCCGAGCGAATGCGACTCGTCCACCACCAGGATGCTGCCGCTGTCTTCGGCAATCGCCAGCACCTCGACCAATGGGCAGATGCTGCCATTAGTGCTGTAGACTGCATCGACCACGATCACGCCGGTGCCGTGCTTGAGCACCTGGCGCCGCAGGTGTTCGATGTCGTTGTGCAGGAACGGCACCGGACGGGCTTCGCCGGAATGCACGCCTTCCCACAGCGAGGCGTGGGCCTGCATGTCCAGGTAGACCGGTATGCCTGGACTGGCGATGCTTTGCATCAGTCCGACGTTGGCGCTCCAGCCGGATTGCGAAATCAAGCCGTCCTCCGAGCCCATGAATCGGGCCAGCTTGTTTTCAAGGCGATGCTGGGCACTGCCTTCCTGCAGGAAAACCGATGACATCAGCAAATCGGCATCGCCCTGTTTGAGGCGCGCAGCCTGTGCTTCGATCAGCATCGGTTCGGCAGCAATGCACAGGTAATCGTTGCTGGACAAGTAGATTGCATTCGGGCCCGGCGGACACCATTTGTGCATGTGTTCGCCGCCCAGCAGTTTTTCCACTCGATCAATATAGTGCTCGTCCATCCGTGTCGACACGAACGCGGGCAATCTTTGCTCCGCTGCCAAAGTTATTTCGGCATGGTAGCTTGCAGTTAGTGGCATAATTTTCTCCCAATACTCTCTGTTGATATGCCAAACAGAGTAGCCAGGGCTCCCCTGTCTGGAATTCGGAGCCAAGCTAAGTATTCGTTGCGGAGGCGCGGCGATCAACCGGCTCCACATCTCTTACCGCATAGCGATTTATGATAGACCAATATCTGACACCTCATGATTGAGCACATCGGCAGCTGGACGAGCGAGCGCTGGCAGGTTTGGCAACATGCAGCAAGTAGATGGCTGTTGAGTTTCAATAGACAATACGACAACACAATCAAGCGCTTGGTGATACTGGCGTGGATCGCCGTGGTCGGCATGCCGCTCTACTATGTAGTGTGGGCCTACTGGTTTCCGCAGCCCTACGAAAACCTGAGCCTGCGGATTTTCGGCGTAGTGCTGTGCCTGCCGGCGATTTTCGTGCGGCGCCTGGTCAAGAAAAAATGGCTGGCAGCTTATTTCTTTGTCGGCCTGACCTACGTCTTGCCGTTCTTCTTCACCTTCATGTTCCTGATGAACGACGGCTCCTCGATCTGGAGTCAATCGTTGCTGATTGCATTGATCATCCTGTTTCACTTCGATACGACGCTGGCGTTCCTCGCCTACTTCACCGGCACCGCGCTGGCCTACCTGGTGTTTGCGATCATCCACGGCGGCAGTCTGCCGCTCAGCTTGCAGGCGCTGGAGCAATGGCCGATCCAGTTGTTCGCAATCGTCACGGTCTCGCTCGCCAAGGTCGGCCGCAAAGTCCTGGCCCAGGAAAAACTGGCAGGCATGGCGACCGCGCTGGCGACGGTGTCACATGAACTGCGCACACCTTTGCGCAGCATCAACGCCAACGCGCGCGGCCTGAGCCGCCTGCTGCAGGAAAGCGCGATACCGGCGGCGCCGAGCCAGATACCGATGGAAAAGGCCCTGGCGCGGATCGAATTCGAAGTGCGCCACATGAATAATGTGATTGATCTGTTCCTGTTGAGCGCCTCTACCGGCAAGGAAAACCTGCAACCGAAAGATATCTTGTCGATGGCGACCACGGTGGAGCAGATGCTGCAACGCTATCCGTTCGTCAACCAGGAACAACGCGAGCTGGTGGCGGTCACGGTACGTGCCGATTTCCGCCTGCTGGGACAGACCGAGTTGTGCTCGATGGTCTTGATCAACCTGCTGCGTAATGCGCTGACGGCGATCCAACGCATCGGCAAGGGCCGCATCCGGATCGTCATCGAAGGCAACCGTACCCGGCCCCGGTTATTGTTCATCGATACCGGCTGCGGCATCGAGCCGAGCCGTGCAACGCATATTTTCGAACGCTTTTACGCCTATCCGGAATACAACGGCACCGGCATCGGATTGGCATTCTGCAAGGACGTGCTGGAAGCTTGGGGAGCGCACATACGGCTGGTTTCGCGGCCGCTGGCCTACACGATATTCGTCCTGGATTTTCCACCGGTGTTGCAACAAAAGGCGTCCGACGTGCGCTCTCTGTTAAATTAGCATCCTCCTTCAACCGAACATCGCCATGCCGCGCCTGGCGCCCGTATTGCAGCCAAAATGAATATTTCGTTACCCGTTTATCAACATCCAACCACGACTGTCATGATCGACGACAGTCAAAGCTTCCTGGACAGCCTGGCTTTCCAGTTGCCATTGCAAATGCCGCGCAAGGTTTTCCACGATACCCATGCGGCGCTGGAATGGCTGCGCGCGGCCTTTCGCCACACCCCGAGCAAAAGCCAGTCGATTCGGGTCAACTATGACGAACAGACATTTTCGTTCGATCGCCGCACCGTGGCTGTCGATATCGATCAAATCTATCGGCAATCGTTGAACCGGCAGCGCTTCACACTGCCTTCGGTGCTGGTGATCGATTATGCGATGCCGCAAATGAACGGGCTGGAGTTTTGCCAGGCGGTGCAAGAGCTGCCGTGTAAAAAAATCCTGTTTACCGGCCAGGCCGATGAAAAGCTTGCTATCGAGGCCTTCAACCGAGGCCTGATCGACCGCTTCATCAAGAAAAGCGATCATGACGCGCTCGACCATCTGGAACTGGAAATCCGCAGCCTGCAGAAGGAATTTTTCCATGCTCAGTCGCTGACGCTGAAGGATCTGCTGACCCGCCATTCCTATACTTTCCTGTCGGACCCGGCGATGGAAGCGCTGGTCGAACAGCTCTGCAAGCGTCATGGCTTTGTCGAATATTATTTGTTTCCAAATCCCACCGGCATCCTGTTCTTTGATATAAATGGCAAAGCGACGCTGATGGTGATTGAAACCGAGGCTAGCCTGATGTCGCAGCTTGAGGTGGCGCAGGATTATGGCGCGCCGCTGGAGTTACTGACCGGCTTGCGGGAATTGCGGCTGGTGCCGTTCTTTTCGGATAGCGGCGGCATGTACACCGACGCGATCCGTCACGACTGGCTATCATATTGCTTGCCGGCCCAAACGTGTTTTGGCATACAGGATTATCATTGGGCATTATTTGATTTTCCTGCGCATTATCTGCACCAGCCTTTTTATTCGTTGGCGGAGTTCCTGCGGGATCAATCTGCCGACATCAAATAACCACTTCGGACCAAACATCTCATGCTGCTAAGCCAAGCTGCTCCCCGATTATCTGCTCCGGAACTGCTGGAGATACTGCAGGCCTCCGATTGGGGGCCGCTGCGTGACCGCATGCAGCGCCTGCTGGCGAAATTGGATAGCTGTGATTTCAGTTTGAAGATGGACATCACGGGCGCCAACGGCTCGCCGCTGGTGCAGACCTTCGGCAGCTTGCCGAGTGCGATGCTGCAATTGCTGAGCAATCCGCCGGGCGACAAGAGCGATCCGATCCAGCAGCACCTGGCGCGTTCGCGGCTACCGCTGAACTGGCAGGTCGAACAACTGTGCAAGCTGTGCGATGGCGCGCTCTATCCTTTGCTGAAATCGATGGGTATCACGCATGGGATGAGCGTAGCGATCCACAGCAAGAATGCCGTGAGCCGGCTTGATTTTTACGGCAAGGCACTGGCGCCAAGTGCGCTGTCCACCAGCGCCCAGGCCGATGCATTGCTGCTCGGGGTGCACCTGCAGGAAGCGGCGGAACTGCTTTGGCGCAAAGTTGCGCAGGGCCAGGAACCGTTGCTGTCAACGCGTGAGCTCGAATGCCTGCGCTGGAGCGCGGATGGCAAAACCAGCAGCGAAATCGGGCTGATCCTGGGCATCTCGCAGCGCACCGTGTACTTCCACCTGAAGAACGTGGCGACCAAGCTTGGCGTGTACAGTACTCGCCACGCGATCAGCCGGGCGGTCATGATGGGCATCATCAAGCCGGATAACTGACTGCGCTCAATTGCACGTCGGTCACCAGGCCCTGGCTCGAACGCATTTCCCGCGTCAACTGATTACAGGCCCCGACTTGGGGCGCTATGCCACCTGTGGTTCGTGGCGCATTTCCATGACATCGGCCATGTCGTGACGGCCGCTCGCATCCAGCTTGAACACGCTGATCGCCGACGTCAGAGTGGCAGCCTGTTCCTTCATTGATTCCGCCGCCGCTGCAGCCTCTTCCACCAACGCTGCATTTTGCTGCGTGACCTGATCCATCTGACCGATGGCCTGATTGACTTGCTCGATACCGCTGCTCTGCTCTTCGCCGGCGGCAGTGATTTCCGCCATGATGTCGCTTACGCGTTTGACGCTGTCGACGATCTGCGCCATGGTGGTGCCGGCTTCGGCGACCAGCTTGTTGCCGGTATCGACTTTCGTCACCGAGTCATCAATCAGCGATTTGATCTCCTTGGCCGCCGATGCCGAACGCTGCGCCAGGTTGCGTACTTCGCTGGCGACCACGGCAAAGCCGCGGCCTTGCTCACCGGCGCGCGCCGCTTCCACCGCAGCATTCAATGCCAGGATATTGGTTTGGAATGCGATGCCGTCGATGACCGCGATGATGTCGACAATCTTGCGCGATGAGTCGTGGATGGACGCCATCGTTGTCACCACTTTGGAGACTACTGAACCGCCGTCGATTGCCGCGCCGGAAGCAGACGCCGCCAATTGATTCGCCTGGCGCGCGTTGTCGGCATTTTGCTTGACCGTCGAGGTCAGTTCCTCCATCGATGCGGCGGTCTGTTGCAACGACGCCGCTTGCTTTTCAGTGCGTGCCGACAGGTCGAGGTTGCCGGTGGCGATCTCGCCGGAAGCAGTGCTGATCGTGTCTATGCCACTGCGGCATTGGCCGATGATCTGCTGCAGGTTGCTATTCATGTAGCGCAAGGCATCCTGCAATTCGCCGAGCTCGCTTTTGTTGCCGGCTTCAATATGGCTGCTCAGGTCGCCTGAAGCGACAGTGCGGGCAAGCGTGACTGCGGAGCGCAATGGAGCGGTGATGCCTTTGACGATCCAGTAGGTGAGAATACCGCCGACTAGTGCGCCGATGACGATCACGGTTATCAGAATGCGTGTTGCTTTGGCATTACCCTCTTCATCTTCTGCTTCGTGCTGCGCTATTGATTTTGTTGCCTGGTCGACGACGAGAGCGACGAGCTGATCGATTTTTTCCGACGGTTCTACTTCAAGGCCGCCCACCATATCGTCAACGAGTGCCCCGCTCAGCGGGTTGTTAAGATCGAAGTGCGTCAATGCTTCTTGATATTTTTTCTCCGATTCATTATGAAGCTTGCTGATCTCCTTGATGAGTGGGGTTTCGACGTGCATTTTGGTGAGCAGTTGTTCCAGCTTATCGAGATTTCTCTTGCTCTCATTGAACATCTGGAAAAACGCACTCTTGAACTGCTCGTGTTCTGCTGCGGTGTCTGAGCGCAACAGGAGATTTTTCCATTCAAGGAGTTCTTCCTTGAAATCGCCGCGGGTTTCTCGGGCCAGATTGACGATGTCATGGAAGGCCTCTGCATGCAGCATTGTCTCGGCACCTTTGTCATTACTTTGATGTAGCGAGTACCAGCCGATCAAGCCCACCGTGATGGAAATTAGGATGAGCAAAGCAGATACTGCGGTAAGTCTTATTGAGATTTTTAAATTTGCGATATTCATTGGTTTTTAACGTAGAGAAGGAATTGCTGATTGACAATGAATGACGTCGCATGATGCCGACGTCCACCCGTGCGGCAATGTTGAGTATTGTGAATGTGAGGACTCACAAACCTATTGCCGTTGCCGGGGTTTACGGCCGATCGCAGTAAAACTTGAACCTCATTTGGCGCAGTACTTCAGATCGATTAGGATTTCCCCGGATTTCCTCGATCTCGGCAAAGCGATTCGAGTACGGTCATATCACAGGCTGGACAGGACGCGTCCATGGATCGCCGGATCTACTGCCGGCGAGCGATCAAGACCGTGTTACGGCGCCATGCCGGTGCAGGATGAAAGCGCCGCGACCAACTGCGGCTGGTAGCGCTTGTCGCTGGTCAAGTCGTTGCTGCTGATGCCGAGGTCGGCGGCATGCGCCGCCAGGCAAGAATCCTGCTGCTGGCCGACCTTGACGTCGGTAGCAAGAAAGCGGCTGCTGAGCACAATGCAGGCAAGCGCCAGCAGCGCGCCCGTCAGGCCGATCAACAGGGTTGAGCGTCGCGCCGCGCTGCGCGGTGTCGGTCGAGAGATGGCAGGCATATTGATTCCTTTTTTTGAAAAACAAATTAGCTAGACAACTAATTGAGCAAGGCTGAAGCAGCCATTCGGGCTGCGTCAGGGCTGAGCATCAGAGCCGAGCATCAAAGCCGATTTAGCCGATGATTTCGCGAATCTCGCGCATGTTGCCGATCGCGCCGTCAAATTGGGCTGCGCCGATCTGATCGCGCAGGCGCTGCGCTACCTCGGCGCTGACGGCGTTGATCGGCTTGTCGAGCGTCAGTGCCGCCGCGGTGGGGAAAATATGCGATTCGCGCCCATCTTCTGCCGAAGAACGGCGCTCGATCAAATTCTTGGCGTCGAGATGATCCAGCAACCGGCTCGCAGTGGGCCGTGAGATGCCAAGCAGCTCAGCCAGCTCGCGATTCAGCATGCCGGGCTGCCTCAGCACGGCGCGCAGCACGAAACCCTGCGGCGGTGTCAGGCCGAACGGCTGGTAAGCAGCAAGCCACTCACGCTCGACGATGCGCGCCAACGCAGTGGTATTGAAATAAAGGCAGTGATCGAACATGACTCAAAGTGTAGAGGGATATAATTAGCTATGCAACTATTATTTATCAGACGTTGTAAGGACGTTGCATGCCGATCAGGTAAGTAAATCCTTGCTGTTTTGTCGATTCGCCACTAAATTGGTAACAACGAACATTCGGTACACACATCGGTACATCACTTATCATGCCAGCAGCCACTCTCTCCCGCGACGAAGTCATCGAACGCATCCTGGCGGCATTCCGCCGCTACGGCTATGAAGGCAGCAGCCTGTCGCGCCTGTCGGAGGCGACCGGTTTGGGCCGTTCCAGCCTGTATCACTATTTCCCGAACGGCAAGGAAGACATGGGCAGTGCGGCGATGGCGGCGGTCGGCACCTGGTTTACCCAGAACGTGCTGTGTACCCTGGATGGACGGGATGCGCCTGCGCTGCGGCTGCAGCGCTTTGCCAGCAAGTTGACTGAATACTATGCAAACGGCTTTACGCCTTGCCTGATGGACGTGTTCACCATCGGCGAGGCCGGCTCGCTGTTCCAGCAGCACCTGGGTGGCCGCATGCGGGCGCTGATGAGCCTGCTGGCCGCGGTGGCGGAAGAAGCCGGGGTCGATAAGGTGGAGGCCGCGATCCGCGCCGAAAATGCCGTGGTGTCGATCCAGGGATCGTTGATCGTCTCACGTGCCATTGGCAACAATGGGCCGTTTCTACGCATGATAGAGAATCTTCCAGGCAATCTGGTCAGCGTTCAAACCAACTGAATTTCAGATTTTTACTTGACAGCGGATGCCTGGCTTTGTATTGTACCGATTGTTCGGTACAGAAAATGCTGAGCCCAAATCGATCGAAACAACGTATTACGTCAACTTATCCAGGAGATCCACCATGCCAGTCGCACCTCCGAATCAGCCTATCCGCCTGTACCGCGCAGCATTGTCCGGCCATTCCCATCGCGTCCAGCTGTTCCTGTCCTTGCTGGGGCTGCCGTTCGAGATGGTCGACATCGATTTGCGCGCAGGCGAGCACAAGAGGCCCGAATTCCTGGCCAAAAATCCGTTCGGCCAGGTGCCGGTGATCGAAGATGGCGATGTGACGCTCGCCGATTCCAATGCGATCCTGGTTTACCTGGCAAGCAGGTACGGCGAGCCGGGTTGGCTGCCGCGCGATCCGTTGGGCGCGGCAAACGTGCAGCGCTTCCTGTCGGTGGCGGCTGGCGAAATCTTCCGTGGACCAGCTACTGCGCGTATCGCCAACGTGTTCAACCTGCCACTGGATCGCGACGCGGCTTGCATCACCGCGAAAAATCTGTTCGCGATACTGGAGCCGCATCTGGCTACCCGGCCATTCCTGACCGGCGACAAGGTCACCATCGCCGACGTGGCAGCCTACAGCTACATCGCCCACGCGCCGGAAGGCGGCATCGCGCTGGACGGTTATGCCAACCTGCGCAACTGGCTGGCGCGGATTGAGGCGTTGCCCGGGTTTGTGCCGATGCAGGCGACCAAGGTTGGACTGGCCGCCTGAGCCGATCAGTTCGGCCAACCAAACTGTCGAGGAGGTAAAGCCCGTGACTCATACCGAAATGCCGGAAGCCGCAGCCGGCACCTTTCATCGTGGCGAACGCACAGCGCAGCAACATGCCGGCGTGTTGGAAAAGATGGCTGCGCGCGGCAGCGTGGCGATACGCACCTACATGCCGGATCAGCATCGCGAATTCTTTGCGCAATTGCCGTTCATCGTCGTCGGCAGCATCGACGGTGAGCGGCAGCCGTGGGCATCGGTGCTGGTCGGCGAGCCGGGATTTATCAATTCGCCCGATCCCGAGCATCTGCAGATTCGCGCCCATGCGTTGACCGCCGATCCGCTCAACCAGACGCTGGCGCCGCAAGCTACATTGGGTTTGTTGGGTATCGAGCCGCATACCCGGCGGCGCAATCGTATGAACGGCAAGGTGGAGACAATATCAGGCGATGTTTTCACGCTGAAGGTCGATCAGAGTTTCGGCAATTGCCCGAAATATATCCAGGCGCGCCGGCCGGAATTGATTGATGCCGCGGATCGCGTGCAGCCGAAGGCCCAGCGTAACGACCAACTCGACGCCGCCATGCAAGGCATGATCGGAAAAGCAGACACCTTCTTCATCGCCACCGCTTTCCTCGGCGCTGACGACGCCAGCGCCAGGCAGCACGGCGTCGATGTTTCACATCGTGGCGGCAAGCCGGGCTTCGTCCGCATCGACGACGCCAGGACGTTGACCGTTCCGGATTTTGTCGGGAATTTTTTCTTCAACACTATCGGCAACCTGATCGAACATCCGCGCGCCGGCCTGCTGTTCATTGATTACGCCAGCGGCGATTTGCTGTACCTGGCGGTTGATGCTGAACTGATCTGGGACGGTCCGGAAGTCGCGGCTTTCCAGGGCGCGCAACGCTTGCTGCGTTTCCGCGTCAGGCAAGCGGTTCGGGTGGAAGCATCGTTGCCGTTGCGTTGGGGTGAGGCAGAATTGTCGCCGGCATTGGCCGGCATGGGATCGTGGTAACGGCGCAGAATCATCGGATGCATCGCCCATGAAAAAAAGCCGGCTGCCTGTTTAGAGGCCGCCGGCTTGATTACTTTTACCCGTTCAATCTACATCTTCGCGTAGAGCAAGATCGATGCAGGATTATTCCTGTGGTACTGGTGTCAATGCTGCAGTCAAATCGCCCATCGGCTTGCCGCCGTTAGCCACCAGCGCCTTGTCGCGCGCCGTAATGCCAGGCAAGACCGGCAATGCATAGCGATGCGTGATGAAGCGCAGGATGGAGGCCGTGTCGTACTGCGAGTGATCGACAAAACCTTTCTTCGCGTACGGCGAAATCAGGATTGTCGGCAAGCGTGTACCCGGACCCCAACGGTCGCCTTTCGGCGGTGCAACGTGATCCCAGAAGCCGCCGTTTTCATCGTAAGTCACGACGATCAGCATGTTCTTCCACTGCGGGCTGGCCTGCAGCTTGGCGATCACATCGGCGATGTGGGCGTCGCCATCCGAGACGTTGGCATAACCGGCGTGCTGGTTCAGGTTACCTTGTGGCTTGTAGAAAGCCACCGGTGGCAACTTGCCTGCGGCTGCATCCTGCAGGAAGGAGGCGTCGAAATCCTTCAGATGGTTGCTGCGTTCGGTCGCGCCGGCGGCGGTGGCCGGATCGAAACGGCTGTAGTAGTTGAACGGCTGGTGATGCGGTTGGAACTGGATTTTGCCGCCGTAGATCACGCTACGGGTGGCGTTTGGTGCATCGGCCAATGCAGCGTTCCAGGCGCCGGCGTACCAGGCCCAGTCGATACCTTTACCCGTCAGCTGGTCGCCGATGGTGGTTTGGGTTTGCGTCGGTAAGGTGGTGGCCTTGCTTGGATCAGCATAGGAGGCTACTGCAGCAGCGTTGTTGCCGCTAGGCTGGTAGGGCGGCTGCATCGTGTTGACCGCATAGAACATGCCGGCTGCATCCTTCGGCGTGATCGTGCTGTCTTTCAGATAGACCGGCGCACCATTCAATACCGAACTTGGATTGCCGGTGCCAGGCGCCAGTCCGATCAGGTTGCCGTTGGCATCCAGGTTGACCGCCGAGATGCTGTTCTTCGCTGGCGAAGTTGCGGCGTCGGCATTCGGATAGGTTGGGGCGCAGGCGCAGATCAGGTACTGGTGAGTCAGGAAAGAACCACCGAAAGTGCCCATGAAGAAGTTGTCCGCCAGCGTGTATTGCTTGGCGATATTCCACAGCTTCATCTTGCTGCCGTCGTAGTAGCCCATGCTGAGGCCGCCGGCGTCGGAGTATGCGGTGAACTTGTCGTTCTTGCCGCCGTTGATCTGCATCTGGTTGTTATAGAAACGGTGCACCAGGTCGCGCGTGATGACGGACGACGACATGTAGATCGGGCTATTGGTATCGTCGATCTGGAATGGCTTGTTCGGCAGGTTGGCCGATTGCGCCTGGGTGATCACGGTGCTTTGGCCAGCCAGCGTCATGCCGCCCCAGGTCGGCGGCAGGACCGGCAAGGTGCTGCCGTCGAAATCCTTTTGCGGGACATAGGCGGAAGTCGAAGTCGGATTGACGCCAGGGATACCGTTGGCGCCCGGGAACAGGCCGTACAGGTTGTCGAAGCCGCGGTTCTCGGCAAAGATCACGACCACGTTCTGGATGTTGTTCATGGCCAGCGCGCTGCCCAATGCCTGGCCCAGGTCGACACTGCCGCCCTGCGCGATGGCAGCGGCAATTGCGGCGTTGATGGCAGCCGCTTCGGCTTTCAATTTGGCCTGGTCGGTGCCGCTCAGTTTGTTGATGTCGGCCAGCAGATTGGCTTCTGCAGTGCCGATCTTGGCTGCCAGCTTCTTGCTGGCATCGGCGAAATTACCGCCATTGGTATCCATCGCCGCTGCCAGTTCTGTCGAAATGGCGCTGACAAAACTGCTGCGACCGGCCGGTGCACGGAACACCAGTTTCTGCGTGACGCTGCTGCCCTTGTCGCCCAATACTTCATGGCGAGTGGTGTTGCTGTCGATGGTTGCCACTACCGCGCCTTGACCCCGCAGCGCGTAGGAACCATCGGCGCCGGTTTTGACCACTGGCGAAGCGGCGTCGCATGTTGCTTTCTTGACCGCATCCTCGAAGCAGACCTGCGCATTTTCATAGTAGCTGCCGGTCACCTGGCCGCTGGTGACAGGGCTGTTCTCGCTGATCGAGCCGCCACCACCACCGCCGCAAGCACTCAAGCCAGCGGATATTGCCACCGTTAACGGCAGCCATTTGAAATTCCCCTTCATAACCCCTCCCCGGGTGTAAAAGACGCAATCCTATGCTTCGAATATTTCAACTGTGTGAAATCGATGCTTGCGGGCAGCATTTATTTTTTGCAAAGAGGGTGTCATCTTTCTGTCACAGAGCGGTGCTAGTCTTGCGCGCATTTATCTCCCATCTCGCGTCCTGCACAACTCTATGAAACCAGCGGTCACTGCATTCCTGATCGGCGCCGTCGCGCTCGTCCTTAACGCTTGCGGCCAACAGCAGGCAGAGGCCAACCCAAGCGCAGCCAGCGCGCCGGCGACGCCAGCCTATGTTGGCGCCACCTACGCGCCGACATTGAAAAAGCAGCCGTCGGTGACCGCCATGACCGATCTCGGCCGCATCATGTTCTCCGATCCGTCGTTGTCGGCGTCGGGCAAGATGTCTTGCGCCACCTGCCACAGCCCGGAGCACGCGTTCGGTCCGCCGAACAACCTGGCGGTCCAGCTCGGCGGCAAGGACATGAAAACACTGGGCACCCGCGCGGTGCCGTCATTGCGCTATATACAGAATGTGCCAGCCTTCACCGAACATTTTTTCGACGACGACGGCGACGACAGCATCGATGCCGGTCCCACCGGCGGCCATAACTGGGACGGTCGCGCACCGTCAACCCATGACCAGGCGCAGATTCCATTGCTGTCGGCGCACGAGATGGGTAATGCCGGTCCGGCCGAAGTGGTCGAGAAGTTGAAGAAAGCCGCTTACGCCGCGCAGTTCCGTCAGACCTTCGGCGAAGATATTTTCGATAAGCCTGAGCAGGCATTCAAATGGGCGCTGATGGCGCTTGAGGTGTATCAGGAAAGTCCGACCGAGTTCTATCCGTACAACAGCAAATACGATGCCTTCCTGCGTGGGCAGACCCAACTGAGCAAACAGGAATTGAATGGTTTGCGGCTGTTCAACGATCCGACCAAGGGCAATTGCGCTTCCTGCCATATCAGTGGCATCGCATCGAGCGGCGCCTTTCCGCAATTCACCGACTACGGCTTGATCGCCATCGGCGTGCCGCGCAACAAGCACATCCCGGCCAACGCCGATCCCAGATATTTCGATATGGGCTTGTGCGGACCGGATCGCATCGACCTGAAAGATAAAACGGAATACTGCGGCATGTTCAAGACGCCATCCTTGCGCAATGTCGCCATGCGCCAGGTGTTTTTCCATAATGGCGCTTTCGACAGCCTGGAAAAAGTGATGCAGTTCTACGTGCAACGCGATACCCAGCCGCAGAAATGGTACCCGCGCAACAAGGATGGCAGCGTCGACAAATTCGACGACTTGCCGGTGGCATATCGCGACAACGTCAATGTCGAAGCGCCGTTCGACCGCAAGCCCGGCGACCGGCCGGCACTGAATGATGCCGAGATCAAGGATGTGATCGCGTTCCTGAAGACACTCAACGACGGCTACACCAAGCAATAAAAAAGGCCCATGGGATCCATGGGCCTTGGGTTCTGGCAGAAGAGCTTATTTTTTGGCTTTCTTGCCCGCCTTCGCTTTTCCGCCGCTTGTCTTGGCGGCTGTCACGGCCTTGCTGCTGCCGCTGCCTTTCTCAAACTGCGCATAAAATTCTTCCGCCAGCTTGCGGATCGCGCGGCCGATGTTGGCGTAGTCGTATTCGTTGAGATTGGCCAGCGACACCCGCGCCGATGCATGCGCAGTGCCGAAGCCGCGGCCCGGCAGCAAGATCACGCCGGTTTCTTCGGCCAGCCGGAACAGCGCCTCGTTCGGTTTCAGGCGTTTAACCATCCACTTGGCAAAAGCGGCGCTGTACATTTGCGTGGCCAGCGGTTCCAGGTCGAGCAGATGATAATAGTTGACCGAATCCGGATCGACCGGCGCCGGCAGGCCCAGCGCGCGATACAGGGCTTCCTTGCGGCGTAGCACGATGTGCTTCATCGATTTCTTGTAGCTCTCCGGCTCATCCATCAGCGAGAACAATGAGAACAGCACCATCTGCACCTGCACCGGTGTCGATAGCCCGGCGGTGTGGTTGAGCGCCACGGTACGGCTGTCGGCCACCAGGCGGTCGATGAATTTCAACTTGCGCGGCTCGGTGGTGATTGAGCTGTAGCGCAGGTCGAGTTCCTTGCGGCGTGCTTCCGGCAGGGTAGCTATCTTGGCGTCGAGGATGTTATCTTCATGCGTCGCAACCACGCCCATGCGCCAGCCGGTGGCGCCGAAATATTTCGAGAACGAATACACCAGGATCGTGTTGTAAGGACACATTGCGAACAGCGATACGAAGTTGTCGGCGAAGGTGCCGTAGACATCGTCGGTGAGGATGATCAGGTCCGGCCGCTTCTTGACGATCTCGGCGATGTAGGCCAGCGTCTCGTCGTTGATGCGCACCGATGGTGGATTGCTGGGGTTGACCAGGAAGAAAGCCTTGACCTTGGGATCGAGCAGCTTGTCGAGTTCTTGCTTGGTGAATTGCCAGTTGTTTTCCGGTGGGGCGTCGATCGTCAGTTCCACCAACTGGTAATCGTTGAGGTGCGGAATCTCGATGTAGGGCGTGAAGATCGGCATGCCGAGGGCAATCGTGTCGCCGGCCTTGATGAGGTGGTTTTCGCGCAGGCTGTTGAAAATATAAGTCATGGCGGCGGTGCCGCCTTCGACTGCATACATGTCGAACTTGCCGGCAAACGGGTGCTTGCCGATCATTTCGCGGTGGATGTAATGGCCGACGATTTTTTCGCTGTGACGCAGCATGCGATCCGGCACCGGGTAGTTGCAGCCGAGGATGGCTTCGCACATTTCATAGATGAAATCGCCAGCGGACAGGCCAAGCTGGTCGCGCACGTAGGACACGGCGGCTTCGATGAAGCGAATGCCAGGGACGCCGGGATGGGATTTGGCGAATATCTCGAAGCGGGCTTCGATGCCGTCGCGTTGCGGGAAGCCGCCTACATCTTCCATGTAGATGTAGGAGCGTTCGGCTTCGGTCATGGCGAACAGGCCGAACTGGAAGAAACCGTGGCGTGGGGTGGTGGCGAGGAAATTGGGGTTGCCGCGACCGGCATTGAGCATTGAGCGGTCGCTGTCGGCGGCGACCTGGATGAGTGCGTCTTTTAATTCGAACGGGCTTAACAGGGCGAGCTTGTCTGGGTTACTGAAATCCATTTCCGATACTCCTTATTCAAAATGTTGAGTCCGCAGCGGCGGGCTCGGGGTGAGGCGGCTAAGAATTCTTCAATGTCTTTTTGCTGGCGGATGGCTGGCGTTCGGTTTACATGTGGTCGAAATTTTTTCGAAGCTAGTTAAATGGGGTCAGAGTTTTTTTTCGCGGTCTTTTGCGAAAATTACTCTGACCCCTTTTAACGGGCCACGGAGTAAGTGTGGTGGTGTGCCTGGAGTGTACGGTCATCGCTGCGTAATTAGGTTACTACTCCGTGGATGCTTGCCGGGGGTAGCCCGGCAGCTACTCACTTTCTTTGCTTCGCCAAAGAAAGTAAGCAAAGAAAGGCGATCGCACAGCCGTTGCCCGCCGTTGGCGGGTCCCCAAATGAGGCGTGCGCCAGTCGGATGGGACACAAACTCGCTGCGCTCAAACATGTGTCCCATAATTCCCGACTGTCACCCGGCTCATTTGGCAACGTCAGCATGCGAAAAGTCAAAAGCAACGTCAACGTCAAAAACAGCTGCAACTGCAACTTCAAAACCATAACCACCGGTAGTTAAATGGGGTCAGAGTTTTTTTTCGCGGCCTCTTGCGAAAATTACTCTGACCCCTTTTAACGGACCACGGAGTTCATATTCACACCAACGCCACAATCAACGGCCCCAACAACGTCAGGAACACATTCGCCAGTGCGTACGTGATCGCAAACGGTACTGTAGGAATTGAATTTTCCGCCTTGTCCAGCACTTCGCCGAAAGCGGGGTTGGCGCTGCGGGAGCCGCTGAGGGCGCCCGCGAAGATGGCGGTGTTGTCGTAGCGTAGGATGTAGCGGCCGATCAGCATGGTCAGGATCATCGGCAAGATCGTCACTACCACGCCGACGCCGAAGATCGTGAAGCCTTGTTGCTTGACAGTTTGCACCGCTTGCAGGCCGGATGACAGGCCGACCACCACTACGAAACCGGCCAAGCCGAGGTCTTTCAGTATCTGCACCGCGCCGGCGGGCATTTCACCGAACGATTGATGTTTGGAGCGGAACCAGCCGAACAGCAGACCGGAGAGCAGGGCGCCGCCGCCGCTGCCCAGCGTCAGCGGAATCGAGCCGACCTTGGCCACCAACAATCCAACCAGCAGACCGACTACCAGGCCGGCGCCGAGATAGACGAAATCGGTCTTGGCGCTCGGCACGATCACATAGCCGACGATACCTGCAACCCGCTTGACGTCTTGTTCTGCGCCGTAGATGGACACCACGTCGCCCACCTGCACGATGGTTTCTGGCTGCATCGGCAGGACGCGTCCCATGCGGCTGATCTGCACCACGAAAATGCCGTGGCGTACGCCGCCGGCAGTCTGGGTGCGGATTTCTTCAACGCTTTTGTTGTGGAATTCCTTGTTGGTCAGCACCACTTCGCGGTGCTGCATGGTCAGCTCCATGCCTTCCACGCCATATACTTCCTTGCCGAGGAATCCGGAAGTGCTGACTACCGCTTCGCGCCGGCCGACTACCAGTACGATGTCATGCGGTTGCAGTTCCAATTGCGGATTGACTTCGATCACCTGGTTGCCGCGTTTGACGCGCTCGATGGTGACCGCAGTAGCCGGATCGAGATTCTCGACTTCCTCGACCGTGATCTTGCTTTGAGTGATTTCATACAGCCGGCCGACCAGTTCCGGCAGCGCCGCATGCTGGCCCGGCCCCAGCACCTTGACCCCGGCCTGCATTGCAGTCTCGGCCTTGATCGCATCTTCGCGGATACTACGTCCCATCAGTTTCGGCAGGATGTTGACGCAGACGATGATCGCACCGAATGAACCGAATACATAGGTCACCGCATAACCGACGGCGACATTGCCTTGCAGGCGCGCCACCTCGGCCGCATCCAGTCCCAGCTTGGTGATGGCATCGCCGGCGGTGCCGATGATCGCCGATTGCGTTAGGCCGCCGGCAGCGACGCCAGCCGCCAGGCCTTTGTCGAGCCCAAACAGCTTGGCCATGATCACCACCGTCGCCAAACCGGTTAGCGCCAGGATCGCCGCCAGGATGATTTCCCGGATCGATTGCTTGCCAAGGGAGTTGAAGAATTGCGGCCCGCTCTCGTAACCGACCGCATAAATGAACAGTGCGAACAATACCGCCTTGACGCCGGGATCGATGTGCACGCCGACCTGGCTCACCAGTACCGCCACCAACAACGAACCGGCGACGCCGCCCAGTTGGAATTTACCGAATTTGATCTTGCCGACTGCGTAGCCGACCGCCAGCGATAAAAACAATGCTATTTCAGGGGATTTCTTGAATAACTCGTGCAGCCATTCCATAACGAACATCCTTTCATGACGAGAGTTCCGGATTGTTCAACGAACCAGCGAGTCGCGACCTGACCGGCCGATGCACGCGGATTTGCAAATAGTGGATGCCCGCATGGCAGGTTCATGGTGCAAAAGGGTATCTAGGCAAGTTGCTAAATAGAATCTTCATGATAGCAGAATCACCATTCTCAAAATCAACAAATTAATTTTTTGTAATTGGCTTCGCTGGTATTCGCTACGACAGCGCGATATCACGATGGGTGTTACAAGTCGCTGGGTTGATGTGGGGAGATTATTTGGCCGCCGGCTTTTTTGCCAGCCGTCGCTGCAGCGTACGCCTATGCATATTCAGTGCGCGCGCGGTCGACGATACATTGCCCTGATGCTGCGCCAGCACTTGCTGGATATGTTCCCATTGCAGTCGATCCACCGATAACGGTACGCCTGTCTCGGAAAATTGCGTCGGCGCTCCGGCGTTGTCGTCGGCCTCCAGTGCGGCCAGGATGGAATCGACATTGGCCGGTTTGGCCAGGTAATTGTCGGCGCCCAGCTTGATTGCCTGCACCGTGGTGACGATGCTGGCATACGCGGTCAGCACCAGCAGCCGCGCTTGCGGCTGGACCTGGCGCAGCGGTGCAATCCATTGCAGGCCGGAGTCGCCGGCCAGTTGCAGGTCGATGATGACGAATGCAAACTTGGCCTGAGTCGCGGCGTCTAGTGCCGTCTGGCCGTCATGCGCGAGAGTGACGCGAAACTCGCGCCGCGTCAGCGAACGCGCCAGTGTCTCGGCGAACACCTGGTTGTCGTCGAGGATCAGGAAAGCTGGATTGGTAGCTTGCGTCATATCAGTGCAATCCGCAATTCAGCGACGGTGCCGGCTCCCGGCGTCGAGGCCAGTTTGATTTCGGCGTTGATCTGGCGCGCACTTTCGAATGCCAGCAGCAAGCCGATGCCTTTGCCGTCAACGCTGCCTGCTACCGGCTCGTAACCGAGCCGCGGCAACAGGTCCGGGGCTATGCCGGTGCCCCCATCCTCGACCCGAATCAGCGCCGTGGCGCCGACAATATGCAGAGTCACGTGCACCCGGGCATTGTTGGCGGCGACTGCCCGCGCGGCGTTGTCCAGCAAGGTCAGCAGTAGCTGACCGAGGATGCGCGGGTTGGCGCTGCGGCCATCGTTTTCGGGCAGCGAGAGGAACAGATTGACCGCCGGATAGCGCAAGCGCCAGTCATCAATCGATGTCTTCAGCCAGTCTTTCAGATCGACCAGGCCGGAGCTGCCGTCGGCAGCCGGATCGGCATCGACACGCATGCGCTCGAGCGCGGCTTTGCATACTGCGATCTGCTGTTCGATCAGGGCCAGGTCCGCACCATATGGGGCCAGCGCCGGATTGCGCCGGGTTTCATGATGCAGTTCGCCGGCAATCACGGCGATGGTCGATAGCGGCGTTCCCATTTCATGGGCTGCACCGGCAGCTTGTGCGCCCAGCGCGACGATGCGTTCGCTTAGCAACTGGCGCTCGCGCGCGCTTGCCAGCTGGGCGTCGCGCTGTCGCAGGTTGCTGGAAATGCGGGTGACGAACCAGGTGATCAACCCTGCCGACACTGCAAAATTGACCCACATGCCGGCCAGGTGATAGCTCGCGCTGCGGTTGTGGTCGTGAATGTACAGGGGCTGGTAAACATAGGTCAGCAGCGAGTAGCTGGCAAACGAATACAGCGCCAGCACAAACGCCAGGCGTCTGGGCAGGATGGCGGCAGCCACCGCCAGTGCCGGCAGGTAAAACGAGACGAACGGATTGGTGGCGCCGCCGGAGAAATACAGCAGCAGCGACAGGCAGCTGACATCGACCAGCAACTGGCAGAACAACTCGATATCGCCAGCCGGCTGCGGGAAACGCATGCGCCACCAGCTCAGCAGATTGAAGATGCCGAGAAAAGCGATTACCCCGAACAGCGACAGCATGGCGCCGTGCGACAAGCCGACATCCATCGAAAAATGTACAGCAGCGATCACCAGCAACTGGGCGACGATCGCAACCAGGCGCATCCAGACCAGACGGCTAAGTATCTGGTGCTGGGGCAGCGGGCTGGGCAAGGGAGTGAAAATCGGCGAAATGTGCATCGCCGGATTATATCCTTGCCAACAACGCTCCCCGGTCTTGCCTGGTAGATTAGGCGGTCAGCACATCCTCGGCGGCGGTCTGCTGCCAGGCATCCAGTTCCTGCACGCGGCCGAACCAGGCCTGCAAGTGTTGGTAACGATCCAGCGATACGCCGCCTGGTTCTGCCGCCATCAAGGGTGCGGCGATGGCCAGGTCGGCCAGGGTCAGAGCGTTTCCGGAAACCCATTGGCGCCGCGCCATATGGCCATTTAATACGCCGGCATAGGATTCCAGGTCGACCATGCCGCGCTTCAGTTCAACCGGGTCAGGGCTGCCGGCGCCGATCAGGCCCTTGATGAAGTTTTCCCAATAGAAGATGCCGAGCGCCGGCGCCAGGTGCTGGGCCGACCAGAACATCCAGCGGTTGATGTCGGCGCGCGCCCGCAGTTCCGTCGGGTAGACAGTCTGGCCCGGGGTCTTGTCGGCCAGGTATTGCATGATTGCGCAGGACTCCCAGAGCGTGAAATCGCCATCCACCAGCACCGGGATTTTTTCGTTTGGATTGATGGTCAGCAGATGCTTGCGTTGCTCCGCGCTGGAGAGGTCGACCAGCACCAGGTCAACCGGCTGCTTGAGATGATGGGCGGTCATGACGGCGCGGCGGGCGTTGGATGAAATTGGGTGGTGATAGAGGCGCATGATGATTTTCTCCGGTTGTTGTGATGCGGTGAAATCATCTTAGTCCGGGCTGCTGACAGCCTATGTCAGTAGTCTTTTGATCAGTGCTTTTTTGCTAACAGGGGCTAGCTTTCCAACAACTGGTTCTCCTGGCGCCAGGTTTGCAGCAGCACGCTGCGCTGTTGCGGATAGCGCTCTTTGGTCACGGTCAGTACGCCGATCCGGTCGCAGCGGAAATGACGGAAACTGGCGCGTAGCTCGCACCAGGCGACGACCAGGCGCCGGCCTTCGAAGAACGCCAATGCGATCGGCCAGACCAGGCGCTCGCTGGCTTTGCCGTTTTCATCGCGATAGCTGATGCTGATTTTGTACTGACGCCGGATTGCCTCGCGAATCGGCCCGAGCGTAGTGCTGTTGGGTGGGTCCGCCTGGTAGCTGGCTGCCCACAGGCCCATGTTGGCGATGTTGTCGCGCAGATCGGCCGGTGAGGCGGTGGCGATCTTGCTGAGCGCATTGGCGGCGGCCTGGCCCAAGCCGGCGTCGCCTTGCCGTTGCACCCAACGCGCGCCCAGCACCAGCGCTTCCAGCTCATCCTCGTTGAACATCAGCGGCGGCAGGAAAAAGCCGGAGCGCAGCACATAGCCGAGGCCGGCTTCGCCTTCGACCGGCGCGCCCAGCTCGATCAGGGTTTGCATGTCGCGGTAGATGGTGCGCACCGAGACCGCCAGGTCCTCGGCCAGCCGCGCCGCCGTGACCGGGCGCCGGTGGGCGCGCAGGGCGTCCATCAGCATGAACAATCGTCCGGTCCGGCTTGCCGCTTGTGCCAACGCCCGTCTCCTCGGCTAACTTGCGATGCTGCTACTTGGTAACCGTCAGCAAGGTCTGCTGGCCGTTGCGGAAGGTGTAGATCGACAAGGTGCCGTTGCGGATATCGCCGTTCTTGTCGAAGGCGATCTTGCCGGTAACGCCTGTGTGCTGGATCTTGGCCAGCACCGGCAGGTATTTCTTTGGATCGACCGAATTGGCCTTCTGCATGGCGTCGGCGATGGTCATCACCGAATCGTAGGTGTACGGCGCGTACTGGACGATATCGGCCTGATATTTTTTCTTGTAGGCGGCCTTGAAGGCATCCAGCGGTGCATTGTCCTCAACGCCGCCGGCGATTGCGCAATACACATTGTCGTCGACCAGGCCTTCGCCGGCCAGGCGCGGCAGGGCCGAGGTGCAGATTGCATCGCCGCCCATGAACTTGGCGTTGATGCCAAGCTGGCGGATCTGGCGCAGCATGGCGCCGGCGCTGGCGTCGATGCCGCCGAAGAAAATCAGGTCCGGCTTCTTGGCCTTGACGGCGGTCAGGATGGCGCTGAAATCAATAGCGCGGTCGCTGGTGTACTGGGTGGCGACGATCTCGACGCCATTGGCCTTGGCGTCCTTGGCGAACTCGGTCGCCAGGCCCTGGCCGTAGGCGGTACGGTCATCGATCACGGCGATGCGCTTGGCATGCAAGGTCTTGGCGGCGTAGCGGCCCATCACGGCGCCCAACTGGCTGTCGTTGGCGACCACGCGGAAAGTCGTGTTGAAGCCCTGTTGGGTGTATTTGGCGCTGGTGGCCGATGGCGAAATCTGTGGGATGCCGGCATCGAAATAGATCTTCGAGGCTGGAATCGAGGTGCCCGATTGCAGGTGGCCGATCACTGCCGCTACCTTGGCGTCGACCAGTTTCTGCGCCACCGAGGTGGCCTGTTTCGGATCGCTGGCGTCATCTTCAGCCTGCAACACGAACTTGATCTTCTTGCCGTCGATGACGATGCCCTTGGCGTTCAGGTCGTCGATTGCCATGCGCGCGCCGTTTTCATTGTCCTTGCCGACATGCGCGACCGGGCCGGTAATCGGGCCGACATGGGCAATCTTGACCACTTGCTCCTGGGTTTGCGCCTGGGCGGTGGCGGCCAACGCAGCTGTTATGGCTAGGGTGATTGCGCTCATCTTGGCATTGATCTGCATCTGTTTTCTCCGAAGGTCGATTTGAAGTTCCGTAATTATCCCAGTCTCCTGGCAACTGTGCTCTATTGGTTTTGCTGGTTTTTTGTTGTGCTTGCGATGCCGTTCCAGGATGTGCCGCCGCATTTGCCGGTCTGGGTCAGCAGCCAGCCTTGCAACTGCTTGCCGATCACCAGCGGATCGCTGCTGAAGCATTCGCCCTTGGGCGGCGACTTGCTTTGCCAGATCGACACAAACAACGGCCCCTTGGGCTCGACAATCGGCTCGCTGCTGCGCACCCTCCCGGAGCCCAGGTCGACGTTGCAGTCGTAGCGGCGGCCGGACGTGTCCGCAGTGACGATGCCGACCATGCCGTGGTTCATCGGATAGACATTTTCGACAAAAATCGTGTCGCCCTTCGGGTGTCTCTGCAAGCAGGCATTGGCGGCCTGCATGACGTCCTTGTCGCGCAGCATGCCGGCAACCGTCATCGAGATATCGTCGTCTGCCGGGGCGCTGCTTGAGGCCAGCGCGGCGACAAGTAAAAAGGGGATGGGAAAGATTTTCATGACAATCCTCGAATTTACGAACGCAACACACTAAACGGACTGGCGCAATGGATGGCTGACTCTAAAAAAGCCGGCAAACCACAGCTTGCTGACATCAGGCCGTCATATTTCTTTGCAACAATAAAAAATTAGTTTAGATTCATGCTGCTTGCATCGGCGTCTCGCTGCACGCATGGAGACAGACCTTTATTATTAAAATCCAACAACAGGATAATTCCATGAAAGTTCGTTCATTGGCGCTGGCTTGCGCAACGCTAGTCTATCTGAGTGGTTGCGGCGGCGGTGGAGGCAATTCGCTTGGCGCCGGCAGCGCCACGGTTAGCGGTGTCGCAGCGAGCGGCAAAGCGCTGGTTGGCGTGACCGTCACGATTACCGACAGCAGCGGCCAGAACGTGCAGACCGCGGTGACCGACGCCAACGGCAAGTTCACTATTCCACTCAAAGGCACGGCGCCGTTCATCCTGACTGCGCCATTCAACGATGTCGACGGCAGCGCCGCAACCTTGTCGGCCGTGATCAATCCTAGCTCGGCACAATCGTCGGCAGGCAGTACCGTGCAAGCCAACCTGAATCCACTGACGTCGCTGGTTACCCAGCGCGTGCTGGGCATCGTCCCGAGCGGTAGCCCGACTGCCGCGCAAATCAGCGCCGCCAAAATCAGCTCAGCCAGCATTGCGCAAGCGGTGACCGATGTCAACACGCCATTGCAACCGCTGTTCACCGCGCTCGGCGTACCCGCTACGGAAACCAGCGATCCGATCGGTAGCACCGCCTACCAGGCCAATTCCAGCGATCCGCTCGACAACCTGTTCGACATTACCCGTTTCAATGTCCATAACGGCCAGGTTGCCGTCGGTACCGATGCCAACCGCGCCGTGCTGACCATCCCACTGAGTGGCAGCGTATCCGGCAGCTTGCCGAGCGCCGCGATCCAGTCGGTAGTGGCGTTGAACAACGGCCCGACCACTACGCCGATCCAGAACGTGATCGTGGTCGTCGGCGAAAACCAGACATTCGACGCCGTATTCGGCGCCTACCAGCCGCCGCAAGGGCAGGCCGTGAAAAACCTGCTGTCGCAAGGCATCATCAATGCCGATGGCACGCCGGGACCGAATTTCAGCCTGGCGCTGCAAAACCAAGGCGCAACGCAGACCGCGTATACGATCACGCCGACCCGTTCGACCGCCTACGCCACGCTGCCGCAACCGACCGCCATCGGCGAACTGATTCCGCCGACCTTCCAGGACCCGGGCGGCGTAGCGGATAGCCGCTTTCCGGCGAATCTGCCGAACGGCCCGTTCCAGATCACCAAGTACGTCCCTTACGGCACCGCCACCACCGCGCAGACCGGCGATCCGGTGCACCGCTTCTTCCAGATGTGGCAGCAGACCGGCGGCGACAACAGCAAGCTCGACATGTTTACCTGGGTCGCCGATACGGTCGGCCAGGGCGGCGACACCAAGGGCATCACGCCGAGCAATCCAGGCCAGGGCGGCGAGCTGATGGGCTTCGTCAATATGGCTAGCGGCGACGCGCCGTTCTTCAAATCGCTGGCGCAGCAATATGCGCTGAGCGACAACTATCACCAAGGCATCATGGGCGGCACCGGCGCCAACTTCTTCAATATCGCCACCGGCGACCTGCCTTACTTCAACAGCAGCGGTGCAGTTGCGGTGCCGCCGGCCAACCAGATCGAGAATCCGAATCCGATGGCGCAGACTGCGAATTTCTACTCGCAGGACGGCTACCAGGGCGGCTCCTACGTCAATTGTTCGGATGCGACCCAACCTGGCGTCGGCGCGATCCTGAATTTCCTCGGCAGTAAAAAGGTCAAGAGCAACTGCGACGCCGGCAAGTATTACCTGGTCAATAACTACAACCCGGGTTACGACATGAACGGCAACGTCCAGCCGATCGGTCCCAACAATTACAACTACCCGCCGCAAACCGTACCGACCATTGCTGAAGGCCTGGCCAAGAAGAGCGTTGCCTGGAAGTGGTACACCGGCGGCCGTGAAACCGCCGACGTGACTGCCGACGCCGCCGCTTTCGGCTTCCCGGTAGCCGTCGCCCAGATCGCCCAGTACAACGCCATCGGCGATCCGCTGGTGGCATCCAGCAATGTCATGACCACTGCGCTGAAATCGAACCTGGCCGGCCTCACCACGTTCTACAGTGATATCGCCAAGGGCACCTTGCCGGCAGTCTCGTTCGTGGTGCCGAAGAACCTCGACAGCGGCCACCCGGGCTACTCGGCGCCGGCCCGCTACGAAGCCTTCCTGCAAGACCTGATCGCCAAGGTCAAGGCCAATCCGACGCTGTGGGCGCACACCGCGATCCTGGTCACCACCGACGAAGGCGGCGGCCATTTCGACACCGGCTACATCCAGAACCTGGACTTCTTCGGCAACGGCCCACGGATTCCATTCCTGGTGGTGTCGCCGTATGCGCGCACCGGTTTCATCGACCACACCTACTACGATCACTCGTCGATGCTGAAATTCATCGAACGCAACTGGCGCCTGCCACCGCTGTCGCCACGCAGCCGCGACAACCTGCCGAACCCGGTCAGCGTCGCCGCCGACCAGTACCGCCCGGTGAACACCACCTCGATTGGCGACCTGATGGCGATGTTCAACTTCTAACCGCCCACCTTTAATTGGGGTCAGAGTCGAATATGTCGCTACGGCTATATTCGACTCTGACCCCAATTAAAATGTTAAGGGATGTTATCGAGATTGCTGTTGTTCAGGCTGTGCGAGTGGCTGCAGCAATATGGATTTGAAATGGATTTGATTTGTTGAGCTTGAATCAAGGTTGGTTGCTGGATTACCGCTGGGGCGCCGGATTGGCGGCTCTGGTCAGCGTTGTGCTGCTGGCCGGCTGTCACGACCGGGATACGCCTGCGCGCGGTGCCGCCAAGGTTGATCCGGGCAGTGTCGCGGCGGCGCCTGCTGCTGTGGCTCCTTCCCCTGCCCCTGCTGACAAGAAGCCTTCGCTGAAAATGTGGGTGCGTTATCCGGAACCGCCGGCGACATTGAGCGCCGCCGCTACGCTAGGCAAGCAATTGTTTTTTGATGCTTCCCTGTCGGCTTCCGGCAAGATGTCTTGCGCGACCTGCCATAGCCCCGATCATGCGTATGGGCCGCCGAACGGCCTGGCGGTGCAGCTGGGCGGCGCCGATATGCAGCGGCAAGGGACGCGCGCAGTGCCGTCGCTGCGCTATCTCGGCTTCACGCCCAAATTCACGCGCCACTACTATGTGCCGGGGCCGGACGACACCGAGGACGAAGGTCCGACCGGCGGCTTCACCCATGACGGCGCGGTTGATTCGTTGCACGAGCAGGCGCTGATTCCGTTGCTCAATCCGAACGAAATGGCGAATGCCAATCCGGCCGAGATAGCTGCCAAGCTGCAGAAGGCCAGTTATGTCGAACAGTTCCGGCAAGTGTATGGCGCCGGCATTTTCGATCATCCCGAGGCAGCTGTGGAAAAAGCCACGCTGGCGCTGGAAGCGTTCCAGACTGAAGACCCGAGCTTCCACCCGTACACCAGCAAATTCGATGCGGCGATGGCCGGCAATGCCGATTTCACTCCGGCTGAATTGCGCGGCTACGGTCTGTTCAACAATCCGAACAAGGGCAATTGCGCCAAGTGCCACGTCGATACGCCGGGGCCGGGTGGCCGGCCGGCGCAGTTCACCGATTTCGGTTTCCAGGCGCTGGGTGTGCCGCGCAATCCGGAGATCGCCGTGAATCGCAATCCGAAGTATTTCGATCTCGGCATTTGCGGCCCGGATCGCAAGGACATGGCGAAGGAAAGCGAATTCTGCGGCATGTTCAAATCGCCGACCTTGCGTAACGTCGCCACGCGCGGCGCGTTCTTTCACAACGGCCGTTTCCATACGCTGGAAGACATGCTGCATTTCTATGTCGAGCGCGATACCGATCCGGCCAAGTGGTACCCGAAGGTCAAAGGTAAAGTGGCCAAGTTCGACGATCTGCCGCCACGCTATCGCGCCAACATCGATACGCTGGATGCGCCGCTCAACCGCAAGGCAGGCGATAAGCCAGCCTTGAACGATGAAGAAATCGGCGACCTGATCGCCTTCCTGAAAACCCTCAACGACGGCTATTCGGCCAAGTCCGGCGCTGCTCGCTAGCGCGGCGGCGCCAGTGCATAGGGCGCTTTGATCTCGCCCGGCCTGCGCAAGTTAACGATCACTCGCTCCACATCCGGCTCGGCGCGGACAAAGGCTTCAAGCGCGGCGGCATCGATGGCGGGATCGGCGCTGCATCCCTCAACCCAAACGAAGCGCCGCTGAAACGTTAGCCACAAGCTGCTGGCGCGGGCGAACTCCGGCACCGCGGCAAAATGCGCCGCTACCGATGTCGCAATCGGCGCATCGTACAGATAGGAATTGGGTTTGCTGCATTGGCCGGCCAGCCAGCAACTGGTGCCGCGCTCGGTGCGCCAGTGCGATTCCCTGCGCGCTTCGTCCGCGCTGACCAGCGGCCCCAACGGTTGCGGACAATCCGGTACGCTGTTGCGTACCTGGATGAACGGGTCGTTGAACCAGTTTTTCAGGGTTTCATCCTGTGCTTCGGCCGTGGTCGCTGAAGCCGCCAGTAAAACGGCCAACAGATGATGCAAACGAAACGGTTGCGACATGCCGGACCTCGCGCAATCAACAAGTTCAAGCCGCGCCGTGCAGCGTCGCGGAGAGCGGGGCGCCCTCCGCCATGGCCAGGTTACCCCGCGAACTTATCAGTTGCGCGGATCAACTGGTTCAAGATGCCCGGCTCACTATACGCATGGCCGGCATCTTCGATGATGTGCAGCTCCGCCTCGGGCCAGGCTTTGTGCAGTTCCCATGCGGTTTTCGGTGTGCAGCAGACGTCGTAGCGCCCCTGGACGATGACGCCGGGAATGCCGCGCAGCCGGCTGACATCGCGCAGCAATTGCTGGTCTTCAAAAAAACACTTGTTGATGAAGTAGTGATTTTCGATGCGCGCAAAAGCGATCGCGAATTGCGGATCTTCATGGGACTCGGCCAGCGATGGATCCGGCAGCAGCTTGACCGTGCTGCCTTCCCATACGCTCCACGCCTTCGCCGCAGCCAATTTCGCCGCTTCGTCGCTGCCGGTCAGGCGGCGGTTGAAGGCCTTCACCATTTCATGCCGCTCTTCCGGCGGAATCGGTGCGATGAAATCTTCCCATTTGTCAGGAAACTGGCGCGATGCGCCGTCCTGGTAGTACCACTGAATCTCTTCCTGGCGTCCGGTAAAAATTCCGCGCAATATCAGTTCGCTGACATGCTCCGGATGTTTTTCCGCATAGGCGAGGGCCAAGGTGCTGCCCCATGAGCCGCCGAACACCTGCCATTTGTCGACACCGGCCATCTCGCGCAAGCGTTCGATATCGGCCACCAGATGCCAGGTGGTGTTCGCCTCCAGGTTGGCGTGCGGCGTCGAGCGCCCGCAACCGCGCTGGTCGAACAGCATCACGCAATATTTTTCCGGATTGAACAGGCGCCGATGATCGGCATTGCAACCGCCGCCAGGACCGCCGTGCAGGAACACCGCCGGCTTGCCGTTTGGATTGCCGCACATCTCCCAATAAACCTGATGGCCATCACCGACATCCAGCTTGCCCGATTTGAACGGTTCCAGCGGTGGATACAGGCCCAGCAGTTGCGAGGCGGGAGAAGTTTGCTGCACAGCGGGTTGGCTGGAGGTGCTCATGAAATCGTTTCCTTGTGGGAGTCGAGAAACAAAGATCATAAGCAAGTCTGGCGATGGCGTCCAGCGGCTGTCTTGTATCGCTTATGTTGTTTTTGCTTTAAGTGCGGCGCATTTGTGGCTAGGCCAGCGGCGCCAGCAACAGCTGCAGATCCTCGGCGCTGAACTTGGTCGCCAGCGCCGCATCGCTGCCCAGCACGCCTTCGGCCAGCGCGGCTTTGCGCGCTTGCAGTTCGATGATGCGTTCTTCGATGCTGCCTTCGACCACGATCTTGTAGACGAACACGGTTTGATCCTGGCCGATGCGATGGGCGCGGGCGGTGGCCTGTTCCTGCACGGCAGGGTTCCACCAGGGATCGATGTGGATCACAGTATCGGCGGCAGTCAGGTTGAGGCCGACGCCGCCGGCCTTGAGGCTGATTAAGAGCAGCGGCACGGTCTTGGCCTGGAATTGCGCTACCAGGGCGCCGCGTTGGGACGGTGGAGTTTTTCCGGTCAGGGCCAGCCAAGGTAATTGCAATGCCTCCAGTTCGAGTGCGATCAGGTCCAGCATTTCGGTGAACTGCGAAAACACCAGGATGCGCCGACCTTCCGCCACCAGCGCCGGCAGCATGTCGCGCAACAGTTCCAGCTTGGCGCGTTCGATGCCATCCGCATGCTGCATATTCTTCAGCAGGAACGGGTCGCAGCATACCTGCCGCAGCTTCAGCAACGCATCAAGGATCGTGATCTGGCCACCGCTGAAGCCCTTGCGCTTGAGCACGCCGCGTATCTGTTCATCGGCCGCCACGCGTACGCTTTCGTACAGGTCGCGCTGATGCCCTTGCAGTTGCACCAGCTTGACGGTTTCAGTGCGCGGCGGCAGTTCGCTTGCCACTTCGTCCTTGCGTCGGCGCAGGATGAACGGCCTGACTCGTTGCGCCAGCAATTGCGCGCGCAAGGTCTGGCCGCCGATCTCGATCGGCTTGCGCCACAGCCGGCTGAAAGTGCGCATGTCGCCCAGGAAGCCGGGCATCAGGAAATCGAATTGGGTCCACAACTCGCCCAAGTGATTTTCCAACGGTGTTCCGGTGATGCAGAGCCGGTGCCGCGCACGCAGGCGTCGCACCGCACCGGCACTGCGCGCGCCGGCGTTCTTGACGGTTTGCGCTTCGTCCAGGATCAACATGTGGAAAGCCTGTGCCTCCAGCGCCGAGCGGTCGCGCCACAGCAGCGGATAAGTGGTGAGGATAAGGTCGTAATCGGCCATGCGGGCGAAATCGCGATGTCGCTCCGGGCCTTGCAGGGCAAGCACCCGCAGGCTGGGCGCCATGCGTTTTGCCTCGGCTTGCCAGTTGAAGATCAGCGAGGTCGGCAGCACCACCAGCGCCGGCAGATCGAGCCGGCCGGCCTGTTGTTCGATCAGCAGATGCGCCAGCGCTTGCGCGGTTTTTCCCAGGCCCATGTCGTCCGCCAGGATGCCGGCCAGGTGATGTTCGCGCAGGTACTGCAGCCAGGCCACGCCGTGCAATTGATAGGAGCGCAAGGTGACGCCGAGGCCGGTCGGTGCAAGCACTGGTTGCGGCGTGCCGGCGCCTTTCAGGCGCTGCGCCAACGCGCGCAAACCGGCATCGCCCTGCAACTGCCAAGCGCCATGTGCGCCGGCACGCGCGACCTGTGTGTCCAGCAGGCTTTGGCGCAGCGCCTCAAGCCGATACGCATCCCACGCCGATAGCTGCAGCGGACCTTCAGGCCTTTGCGGATCGCTCAGCAATTCCAGCATGCTGCCGACGATGGCCTTGAGCGGCGCCGCTTGCGCTTCAATCCGTTTGCCGCCGGGCGCGCGTAACAGGATCAGATCATGATCGTCGATCAGCGCGAGTTTCCTGGCATCGAGCCAGCGCGCATCGCGTTGCAAAAGATGCGCCAGCAGCGGCACCAGGTCCAGCATTTCGCCGTCGATTTCGATACCCAGCGTCAGCAGCCAGGAACCTTCGCCGGCCGGCAGGCCGAGCGCCGTCACGGTCTGTTCGCGGCCGCGCATGCGGGCGGCGACTTGCTTGCCCAGCAGTTCGCCGGTTTGCGGATTGACGATCAAGTGCCAGGCATCGACCGGCACGCTCTCGTGCGCGAAGCCGGGGCGCACCACGATGGCCCAGCCCTTGGCTTGCAGATCGGGTAACTGCTCGGCCCAGAAATCGCCGAAAAAATCTTCCTGCACCAGCGTCCACAACGAATCGAGATGTGCGGCTTCTTGCGCGGCTTGATCGTTGCGCCATTGCAGCGTGTCGGTCGGCAGCGGCTGCAGGCCCAGCTCCCACACCAGGTCGAGCGCGTCGGCTTCGGCGCCGAGGTCGCGCAGCAGCAGACGCCGGCCGGCGCCGGTGTCAACCGTTTGCGAGGATGCCGGACGGCGGTTCAGGAGTGTGGTCGGGGCTGCGCATTCCCATTGCAAGCCGTCTTCGGCGACATAGGTCCAGCTGATTTGCGCCACCGTCACGTTCGGCCCGCGCGGTCCGAACGGTCCGGAGGGGCGCATGCCCAGCAGGCCGTCGCCGCGGCCCAGGGTTTGCAGTGTCAGGCGTGGGCGAAAGCGGCCGGGGGATGCTGCCGCAGCACTCATTTCGGCAGGAAATGCGCGCGCAGGAGGCCCAGATCGCCATATCGGAGCGTGATGTCGCGGGCCAGCGGCAAGCCGAAGCTGCCGGCATACGAACCGGTGATGACGATTTGTCCGGCCTGCAAGCCTGGTCCGCTTGTACGCAGGAATTCAGCCAGCCAGTACAGCGGCGCGCGTGGCTCGCCATTCGGATGGCGGCCCTGTAGTTGCCGCTGTTCCGTTGCGCCATCGTCGACGTTGATCAGCAGCGTGCTTGCAGCGCGCGCACTTTCCGCATCGACTTGCGGGCCGAGATACAAGCCTTGGTTGAGCAAGCCGTCTGCCAGGTTTTCGATGAAACCGGCATCGTCGGGAGCGCTGTAGCGGCTATCGATCAGCTCCAGCGCCAGATGCGTGCTGCCGATGGCAGCATCGATCTCGGCCTCGGTGTAAGGCGCGCTGCGCGGCGGCAGGTCGTGCGCCAACACGAATGCGAGTTCCGGTTCGACCCGCACCTGACCATCGCGCGCCCAGGCGGCGCACAGACTATCGTTGTGAATGGTATTGGCATAAATCGGCGCTGCCACTGGTTGTCCTTCGACCGGCAAACCGCACTTCCAGCCGCCGATGCGTTCGCCCAAATGCGCACTGACTGCAGCTTGTATCGCCAACGCGGCCTCGGCATCCTGCGGCCGCAACGGTAGTGGCAGGCGCGCGCCCTGTACGCCTGATCGACGGCGCTGTGCCAGGATGGCGGCGGCTTCGGCTGCTGCGTGTGGGGTTTGGAGAGTCATGTTCTATGCGCGTACGCGGTAATGGTATTCATATTGTTGTTCGAATCCGAGCTTTCGATACAGTCCGAGGGCGGCCTGGTTGTCGGCCTGGGCTTGCAAGTATGCACTGCTTGCTCCTTGCGTCTTGCCCCAAGTGAGCAGCGCGCTAACCAGCCGGGCCGCCGCACCGCGCCGCCGCGCTGCGGGCGCAACGACAATATCGAACAGGCCGACCGCGCCGTTTTCTGCTACCGCCAGCCCGTAGGCGATTGGCGCGCCATTCTCGCTCAGGGTAGCGAATGCCGCAGGCATCGTGATCGCTGCCAGCATGCGATCATGGGCGGCCCGCGCAGATTCGGGCACTCGATTCGCTTCGGCAAAGCCCACGCTCCATGCGTGATTTGGCGCCGCCAGGATTTCAACATCGGGCGTGCTTTGGGTTTGCTGCGGCAGCGCGGCAGTCATGACCAGAGAGCGATCGATCTTGCGATATCCGGCATGATCTAGCATCTGGTCCGCCTCGGCGCCTGCCAGCGGCGACAAGCGAAATATCGTCGGCAAGCCGTGCCGCGCATAAAAATCTTCCGCAATACGCAGCGTTTCCGCGAATGCCGCGGTTGGCCGCAAGGCATTGGCGGAATTGGCGCGCTTGGTATAGCCCTCGGACAGGCGCAGCAGCCAGCCGCCGCACAACGCCGATTTTTGCGCCGGCCATGCGTTGAAGGCGCGCTCTTCGAGGGACGTAACGAGATCAAGATCGAAATTGAGCGTGGGCACTGGCGTGGTCATGATTTTTTGTGGTCGGTGGCGGAAAGATATTCTACCCGGCCCCGCCGCTTTGGCGCGGCCTGCCCATTGTCTTTTCCCTGGATTGCGGGTAACTTAGCGTTTTGCAACAGAGTTGCAATTAAATATGCAGCGCACAATTCGCACAATTCACATAAACCGCGCGGGAATCCCGGCCCGGATAGGCCTCCATTCGCAGAAGGATCTGTACTATATGTCTTTTCTTCACCAGTTATTTCTTCATCAACCCGCCCGTACCCTCGGCGCTCTTTCCCTGGCCCTGATGACCTCTACCACTACCCTAGCCGCATCCACTCCAACACCGCCGGTTGCTGCCAAACAGCCATGGCAGGAAACCCGTCATGGAGAAGTCGTCACCGACGACTATCGCTGGCTGCGTGAGAAAACCAATCCCAAAGTGATCGCCTACCTGAAGGCGGAGAATGCGTATACCCAGGCCATGACCAAGAATCTGGCGCCGCTCTCCAAGACCTTGTACGGCGAAATGAAGGGGCGCATGAAGGAAACCGATCTGTCGGTGCCGACCCGGCGCGGCAATTTCTATTACTACAGCCGCACTGAAGCCGGCCAGCAGTATCCGATCATTTGCCGGCGTCATGCCGCTGCGGATTTCACTTACGACGCCCAGGCCAAGGAAGAAGTCCTGCTGGATGAAAACCAGCTGGCAGAGGGCAAGGAGTTTTTCCAGGTCGAGAGTTTTTCGGTCAGCCCGGATGACCGCTATCTGGCATATTCGACCGACACCACCGGCTATCGCCAATATCAATTGCACATCAAGGATTTGAGCAGCGGACAGTTGCTGGCCGATTCGGTCGAGCGCGTCACGTCGCTGGCATGGGCGGCGGATAGCCAGACGCTGTTCGTGGTGCAGGAAGATGCGACCACCAAACGCTCCGATCTGCTGCTACGTCTCAAGCTCGGCAGCCAGCCGGTCGAGGTATATCGCGAACCGGTGGAGCAGTTCAATATCGGTGTCGGCAATAGCAGCGATCGCCAGTTCATCGAACTCGATGCACAAAGCACGGACACCACGGAAGTCAGCCTGCTGCCGGCCGACCAGCCGCAAGGCAGCTTCCGTTCGGTGTTGGGACGCACCACCGGCCACCGTTATGGCGTCGATCATCGCAACGGCGAACTGTTCATCCTGACCAACAAGGACGCCAAGAATTTCCGCCTGGTGCGGGCGCCGCTGGCGACGCCGGATCAAGCGCATTGGCAGGAAGTGATTGCGCATGACCCCAAAGTGCTGCTGGAGCATTTCGAATTGTTCCGCGATTTCCTGGTGGTCAGCGAAAAGACCGATGCCCAAGAGCGTTCGCGTATCTACAACTTCGCCGATCACAGCTGGAAGACCGTGCAGTTCGATGAGCCGGTGTACACCTCGCATGCCGGCGGCACGCCCGAGTTCACGTCGACCAAGTACCGTTTGATGTTTCAGTCGCCGGTGACGCCGCCGACGGTGTTTGATGTCGACATGGCGAGCGGCAAACGCGAAGTGCTGAAGCAGCAGGAAGTGCCCGGCTACGATCCATCCCTGTATGAAGCCAAACGCCTGTGGGCCACCGCGCGTGACGGCGTCAAGGTGCCGCTGTGGACTGTCGCCAAAAAGGGCATCAAGCTGGATGGTTCGGCGCCTTTGCTGCTGTACGCCTACGGCTCCTACGGCATTCCGGCCGAAGCCACGTTCTCCAACAGCAGAGTCAGCCTGCTTGATCGTGGTGTGGTGTTTGCCGAAGCCCATATCCGCGGCGGCAACGACATGGGCGAACATTGGCACGACGATGGCATGCTGATGAACAAGAAGAATACCTTCAACGATTTCATCGATAGCGCCGAGTACCTGATCCAGCAAGGCTGGACCAGCCCCAAACGCTTGATCATCGAAGGCGGCAGCGCCGGCGGCTTGCTGATGGGCGCGGTCACCAACATGCGTCCCGACCTGTTCCATGCGGTGCACGCGGCAGTGCCGTTTGTCGACGTCATGAACACCATGATGGACGCCAGCCTGCCGCTGACCACCGGCGAGTACCTGGAGTGGGGCAATCCCAATGAAAAGGCGGCCTACGACTACATGCGCAGCTACTCGCCGTATGACAACATCGAGCGCAAGGCTTACCCGGCGATGCTGGTCACCACCGGCCTGAACGACAGCCAGGTCATGTACTGGGAGCCGGCCAAGTACGTCGCCAAATTGCGCGCGATGAAGACTGATCACAATACCCTGCTGCTGAAAGTAAACATGGGCGCCGGCCACGGCGGCGCCTCGGGACGTTATGACGCCATCAAGGAGAGATCCTTCGAGATGGCGTGGATGTTGTCGCAATGGGGCATCACCCCATCCGGCAAGAAATAGGCATTTTTTTACAAGAAGAAAGCTCTACTTTTATTAACTTACGCAGGATTGATTATTCATGTCATTGCATAGCCGCCGATTCAAACTTCCCTCGCTGTTGATCGCCGCTGCCCTAGTCACAGCCGCAGCCAGCCCCGCGCACGCCGTAACCGTCGCCCCGGTGCAGGACGTCAGCGACGTCTTGCATGGCGTCACGGTAAAAGACCCGTACCGCTATTTCGAAAATGTCAAAGATCCCAAGGTCCAGGCCTGGCTGAAAGAGCAGGGCGACAGCGCGCGCAAGGAACTTGACCGCATCGGTTTGCGCGGCGAGCTTGAACAACGCATTGCCGAGATTTCGGCCGCCACCGGCGACGATATCCGCGGGATTACGCGCATGGCCGGCGATCACATCTACTACCTGAAGCGCGGCCGCGGCGAGAAGCAGTTCAAGCTGATGACGCGCGATGGCCTGCAAGGCGCCGAGCGGGTTCTGGTCGATCCTGAACTGGAAGCCAAGCGCACCGGCGTGCCGCATGCGATCAACTATTTCGTGCCGGCCTGGGACGGCAAGCATGTTGCCTACGGTGTGTCCGCCGGCGGTTCGGAAGATGCTTCGCTGTACATCCTCGATGTGCAAAGCGGTAAAACGGTCGGCCAGCCGATCCCGCGCGTGCATGAAGCCTTGATCGGCTGGCTGCCAGACAGCAAATCGCTGACCTACAACCAGCTCAAGACGCTGCAGCCGGGCGATGCCGATTCCGAGACCTACCTCGATAGTAAGGTCATGTGGCTGAAAGTCGGCGATGCGGAAGTGCAAGCCAAGCCGGTGTTTGGCCCGACTGTCACCACCGATCTGGGTCTGGCCCGTCTCGATGTCGGCGCCATCATCTTCAATCCGGGTAGCCGCTGGATGATTGCGCGCACCACCGACACCACCCTGCCCGAAGGCAATCTGTTCGTCGCCGATATTGCCGACCTCAACAAGCCGACGGTAGCGTGGAAGAAAATCTCCGGCTTCGACGACAAGATCACCGACGTTGACCTCAAGGGCAATGATCTTTACCTGCTGACCCATGCCGGGGCGCCGCGCAATCGTGTGTTGAAGCTGGATCTGCGCCATCCCGAATTGAAACTGGCGCGCGAAGTCGCCGCCGCACCAGCCGATGCCGTGCTGGAGAAATTCGCGTTGACGCGCGACGCCTTGATCGCCGAAATACGCGAGGGCACATCGATCGTGCTGCGCCGCTATGCGGCTGGCGACACCAAGGGACAAAGCATTCCGGCGCCGTTCAAGGGCGCCGCCAGCTTGCAGAACGATCCTGCCCATGCCTACAGTGATGTGCTGTACACCCTGAACGGCTGGACCGAATTGCCGCGCACTCTGCTGTTGAAAGGCAAGGTTTCCAGCGATCCCGGCCTGCGCGTCAATCCGCCGATGCCGAGCCTGCCGGAAGTGGAAGTGGTCGACGTCAAGGTGCCGAGCTACGATGGTGCCATGATCCCGATGACCCTGCTGTACAAGAAAGGCCTGAAGCGCGACGGCAGCAATCCGACGCTGCTGGACGGTTATGCCGCCTACGGCTTTTCGCAAACCGCCTACTTCTCGCCCGCCAGCATGGCCTGGATCGAACGCGGCGGCGTGCTGGCGTATGCCAATGTGCGCGGCAGCGGCGTCTATGGCGATGACTGGTACCGGGCCGGCTTCAAGGCCACCAAGCCGAATACCTGGAAAGATGGCGTGGCTTGCGCCAAGTACCTGATCGCTGAAGGCTACGCTACGCCGAAGACATTGGGCGTGATGGGCACCAGCGCCGGTGGCATCTTCGTCGGCCGCACCGTGACTACGGCGCCGGAATTATTTGCGGCCGCCATTTTCAATGTCGGCATCATGGACACCGTGCGCGCCGAAGACAGCGCCAACGGCATCACCAATATTTCCGAATTCGGCAGCGCCCGCAACCCGGCGGAATTCCCGGCCTTGCTGGAAATGAGCACTTACCACAACATCAAGGACAACACCGCCTATCCGGCTGTCATGCTGGTGCACGGCATGAACGATCCGCGCGTCGATGTCTGGCACAGCGCCAAGACTGCAGCCCGTCTGCAAGCGGCTACCAGCAGCGGCAAACCGATCCTGCTGCGGCTCGACATGCAGGCAGGCCACGGCATAGGCAGCACTGCTACCCAGCGTTATGCGCTGTCCGCGGATATCTACAGTTTCCTGTTGTGGCAGATGGGCAAGGCTAAACAGAACGATAGCTGAGCGCTGTCTTAAGCATTGCGAGAATGTTGAGAGGCGGGTAGAGCCGCCACGACATGCGTCTGAACCAATCCTAACCGAGGGCGCTCCAAGAGAATTGTCCGTTGATTAACAGGTCAACCGGCCAACCACATCTTGGAGCCCCATGCAAAAACCACATCACTTCTTTCGCTTCCTATGCTGCGGCATGGTTGTTGTTGTCGGCATCCTGCCAACGGTAGCGAACGCAAACGCCGTCCTGCAGAATTCACTTTGGCGTGTCGCGCTCGATCCGTCGACATTGGCGATCAAGGTCACGCCGGCCGGTGGGCCGGACGTTGCGGTGTCGGACGGCGTGGACGCACACAAGGTATCGTCGCTGCACATCGCCGCCACGGAGGCGAGCTGGCGCTGGGACGAAGGCGCTGATCACGATTATGCGATCGAGGCAAAACTCGGCGAGCGCGATCTGGCCCTGACGATACGCGCCAAGGCGGCTGGTGAATTGACGCTTATCCGGCAACCGGCCCAAGCCATGGGGCGCGGCTTGATACTGCCGCTCACGGAAGGCCGCTATGTTGCGCGCGACAACAAGGTCTGGAACGATTTCATCCTGCAGCACATGGACCGGATCAACACCACGCAGGACCTCAGCCTGCCGTTGTGGGGCCTGGATCACGGCAAGTTCACGTTGAACTGGCTGCTGACCAATCCATTCAATAATCAACTCGATTTCAGCGCAGACAAGAACGGCGGCGGTTTGGCGCTCAAGGTCAGCCATACCTTCACGCCGCTGTCGGCCGATACGCCGATGACGCTGATCCTGCATCTGGGCGCGGCCGATCCGCTGGCCGGAGCCAAGCGTTATCGTGCGTGGTTGCAAGAGACTGGCCGCTTCGAATCGCTGGCAGACAAGATCGCCAAAACACCGGAGGCCGCCAAACTGATCGGCGCATCGCATATCTATCTGTGGGGCAGCGGCTTGATTGCCGCCAAGGATATTCGCGACTGGCCGGCCTTCCTGACGGCGTTGCGCGGCAAGGATGCGCTGGCTACGGATCTGCGCCGCGAATTCGATCGGGAGAGCAAATCCGTGCTGGCGCAAGCGACTGCCAAACCGGACAAATATCAGCAAAGAGTCATCATCCGCGCCTTCAACGCTGCGCTCAACGCCATCGCGCGCGCGGCGTGGCAAGTCGATGAACCCGATGTCGCGCTGCTTGCCAATCGCTACGGCGATTTGCGTTCGCAGGTGGCGCGGACGTTTTCCACCGCGTTGAGTAAAGATCCTGCCAGCTGGGGCGACGGCGTTTCCATCAACACCATGACGCAATTGCAGGCTGCCGGCTTGCCACGGTTGTGGATCGGCCTCGGCGAAGGTTGGGAAGGCGGCTTGTGGCATCCCGAGGCAATTGCTGCCGGCGTCAAGGACGGCTACATGGTGGCGCCATACGATTCCTATGAAACAGCTTTGCCGCGTGGCGACAATCCCGATTGGGCGACTGCGCATCTCGGCGAAAAGGCCTATCGCGATTGCGCCATCGTGCAGAAGGACGGCACGCTCAAATCCGGCTTTAACAAATCGGGCCATTACACCAATCCGCTATGCATGCGCCCGCTGCTGGAAGCCCGGGTACGTGCGTTGCAGGAAAAAAGCGGTTTCAACAGCTGGTTCCTGGACGCCTATGCGACTGGCATGGTGTTCGACGACTACAGGAAAGCGGCGCCAATGAGCATGGCGCAAAACGCCGCCGGCAATGTCGACAGCTCGCGCTGGATTTCGCAAGAGCGGCAAATGCCGACGGGCTCAGAGGATGGCAATGCGACCACTTCGCAGGGAATTTTCTTTGCGCACGGCATGCAGACGCCGGTGATCGGCTGGGGCGACAAGGACATGCAGAAAGATAAAACATCGCTGTATTATCTTGGCAAATATTATCCGCCGGAAGAGCCGGAAGTCATGTTCAAGGCTGTGCCATTGAAAGAACTCTACCGCAAAGTCCACTTCGATCCGGCGGCACGCCTGCCGCTATACCAGGCGGTATTCCACGATTCCGTCATCACCACGCATCACTGGCTGTTCGACAGCATGAAATTGAACAATGTCCGCACTGAGAACGAACTGACGCAGTTGCTCTATAACGTGCCACCGCTGTTTCACCTGAGTAGCGCGACATTCAAAGCCAAGCTGCCGTTGATGCAGCGGCAGGATGCATTTTTCCGGCCGCTGCATCAGCGCCTGGCGACCCAGGCGTTGACTGGATTCCGCTGGCTGTCGACAGACAAGATGCTGCAGGAAGCCAGCTATGCCGATGGGACCACATTGGTGGCGAATTTCTCTGACAGCGAACGTCAGGCTGAAGGCCGACGCTTCAAGCCATACAGCATTACGGCGCGTTTCAAAGACGGCAGCACGTCTACCCATCAGGTCGACAAAAAATAAGGAAGACGTTAGCGGTTACCCGTCAGTTACCCGCCAATGTCGCCTCCAAATCCGGTGCGGCATTGGCGCTTTTCATTCCTATTCCCTGATTTCAGTCGGCGCCACGCCGGTCCAGCGCTTGAACGCGCGGCGGAAATTGCGTACATCCTTGAAGCCGGTCTCGGCGGCGACATCCGCCACAGAAAATTTCGAATGCGACAGCAGTTCCAGTGCACGCGATTTGCGTACCGATTCCAGCAAGCCCTGATATGAAAAGCCGGCGTCGTTGAGACGGCGCCGCAGCGTTCGTTCGCCGATGTTGAGGGTGGCGGCGATACTTTGCAGCGAGGGCAAATCCTTCAAGTTGTCGCGGATCGCGCGCTCGATGGTGGTGGAAAGGTCGACTTTCTCCTGCTCTACAGTGAGATTCTCTTCGATCAATTTAATGGCCGTCTTGGCTACCAGTGGATCGTAGGTCGGCAGCGGGTAATTCATCCAGTTGACGTCGGTAATCAGGCGGTTGCGCGAGCAGCCGAAGCGTACCGGACAGCGGAAAATCGTATCGTAGATGGCGGCATGCGGCGGCGGCTGGTACACCAGTTCGATCGCGCTCGGCGTGAATTGCGGGCCGACCAGGTGGCGCACGATATTGACCATGCTGGAGAACGCTTCCTCGATCAGGAACATCTCGATATCCGGATCATAGAACTGCGGATCGGCCAGGATCGCCACCTGCTGGCCGCGCAACTCCATGGCGATATGGATCAGCGAACCGGCGCCTTTCTGATAATGGATACCCATCTCGCTGGCCTCGCCCAGCGTCGCACAAGTCATCATGCCAAAGCCGACCAGTCCCCAGGAAACCAATGTCTGGCGGCTGCCGACTGCCAGCCCGAGACCGGTATCGCCGATCAGTTTCTGGCCGCGCCGGATCATCATGCTGCCCTGGCGATAGGAAATCTTGAAATTGGGCTGGTTCAGGTCTTCCGCCGTGAAGCCGAGGCCGCGGCACAGCGATGCGGTGTCGTAGCCGCGCTCATGCGCCACGACGGACAGGTAACGCGGCGTCAGCGGATTGATCGACGCCGTCGAATAGCGCGGATCGAGACGTTCCGGTTTGGCGGCGGCCGGTTTTGCAGCGGGCTTCGAGGCCGGCTTTGAGGTCGGCTTTGTGGTCGATTTCATGTGTTCCATTGTGTCGGCAAGATAATTTTCTGTCTAGTCCAGATACATACAGCGGACAATATTTTGTCCGTTAAAGACCCTCCCGCCGTCCGTTTAGGCCCTCACTTGGCGCCGCGGACTTCGATACATTGGGGGCACGCAAAAAAATTCAAACAGGTCCGGCTTGTGTTCAGGAGATTGCCAATGAGTGCTTCATCCGTTTTGAGCAGCAACGCAGCAGTTTGCATTATCGGCGGCGGCCCCGGCGGCTTGAGCGCTGCCCGCGCCCTCAAGCGCCAGGGCATCAGCTACGAGCAGTTCGAACGCCACAGCGATGTCGGCGGCATCTGGGACATCAATAATCCGGGCAGCCCGATGTATGAATCTGCGCATTTCATTTCGTCGCGCGATCTGTCCGGCTACGCCGATTTTCCGATGCCGAAAGATTATCCCGATTACCCGACCAACCAGCAGATCGTCGACTATGTCAGGTCATTTGCGCGGGCCTTTGGTTTGTATGACAACATCCGTTTCGGCGTCTCGGTACAGTCGATCGACCAGTTGCCGGATGGCCGCTGGCAGGTCACGCTGGAGAATGGCGAACAGCGCCACTACCGGGCGGTGATCTGCGCCACCGGCTGCAACTGGGATCCCAGCCTGCCGGAAATCAAGGGCCATTTCAACGGCGAAATCCGCCACTCCGTGAGCTACAAGCGCGGCGAGGAATTCAAGGGCAAGCGCGTGATGGTGGTCGGCGCCGGCAACTCCGGTGCTGACATCTCCTGCGACGCAGCCACTTATGCCGATGCCGCTTTCATCAGCATGCGGCGCGGCTATCACTTTATTCCCAAGCATTTGTTCGGCGTGCCGGCCGACCAGTTTGCCGAAAAGGGGCCGCAGTTGCCGATGTGGATGGAGCGTCCCGTTTTCAGCGTGATCCTGCGCATGATCACCGGCGACCTGACCCGTTTCGGCCTGCAGAAACCGGATCACAAGCTGTTTGAAAGCCATCCGTTGATGAATACGCAATTGCTGCATCATCTGCAGCACGGCAATATCGCGGTGCGCCCGGATGTCGAGCGCTACGATGGCGACGAGGTGGTGTTCAAGGATGGCAGCCGCGAGAAACTGGACCTGGTTTTGTACGCCACCGGTTATAAATGGAGCGCGCCGTACGCCGGCCGTTATTTCGAGTGGCAGGGTGGGCGGCCGCAGATGTATTTGTCGGTATTCAACCGGGTGCATCGCAACCTGTTCGGCATCGGCTACATCGAGACCAATTCCAGCGCCTTCAAATTGTTCGATGCGCAAGCGCATCTGATCGCCAGCTACCTGCGCGAGCAAGCTGCCGGCGCTGAGCGAGTGCACACTTTCGACGAATTGATTGCGCATGACGATCCGGATCTGTCGGGCGGCATCAAATTCATCAAGTCGCAGCGTCATACGGTCTACCTGGAAGTGCATGCGCTCAAGCGCTACCTGAAGAAACTGCATAAGCGCATCGGCTGGCCGGCTTTGCGTGATGGTGATTACCTGCCGCTGCTCAAGCCGCAAGTGGCGGCAACCGCGTCGACCCGCAATGATCCGCTGAAGGAGGCGGCATGAAGCTCGGCCCGGAATTCGCCGGCCGGGTGGCCTTGCTGACCGGCGCCGCCGGCGGCATCGGCCGCGAGATCGCCAAGCGCCTGGACGCTGCCGGTCTGCGGCTGGTGCTGTGCGACCTGAACCAGGATGGCCTGGCCGAACTCGCTGCGAGCCTGCAACAGACGCCGCTGCTGATCGCCGGCGACCTGTGCCAGCGGCCGTTGCTGGAACAGATCCACGCGACCGTCGAAAAGGAGTTCGGTCATCTCGATATCCTGCTCAACAATGCCGCGGTGGTGCGTACCGACCGCTTCGACGAATACGCGCTCGATCATATCGAAAGCGACCTGCATATCAATCTGATCACGCCGCTGCTGCTGGCGCGCATCATGGTGCCGCTGCTCAAACTGGCGCCCGATCCGCGCATCATCAATACGATTTCGCTGGGTGGTGTCTTGCCGATGCCGGAGAGTCCGTTGTACAGTGCCAGCAAGTTTGGTTTGCGCGGCGCGACGCTTTCAATTGCAGTTGATTTTGCCAAGAAGGGCATCAAGGTCGGTGGCATCCTGCCGTCCTCGGTCGACACCGCGCAATTGCGGCATGAAGCGCTGACCGGCGGCAGCGCCCTGAATTTCATCGATCCGCCGCAAAGCCCGGCGCATGTCGCTGACGAAATGCTGCGCATGTTGCTGGAGCCACGCTTCGAGCGTTATCCGAAAGTGTCCGATGCGATGATGGTGCGGCTGGCCATGCTGTTCCCGAATCAGATCGGCAAAATCATCAACTGGTTTGAAAAGAAGGGCCAGGCCGGGCGCAAGCGCTATCTTGAAGAGCGCGGCCTGACCGGCCAAGTGGTGCGCTGGTAGCTGCGCCTGGCCGACAGAGGCACTAGAAATAAGCATTAGAAATAGGCATTGGAAATAAGCGCAACACCAAGGCGGCCGGATTCCGCAGTAGACGGACGGCCGCCGGGCAGGACCCCTGATCCCGCTGTACAAACATAACAACCCCGCCTGAGGGAGATGAGATATGGCTTCAAGCGCAGCGCCGGCCACGGCCACTGTGACCACGCTCGATTCCGCCGCGCCTGCTCCGGCAGCGCCGGCTGCCGCCATGACGGCGCCAAGTCCGCGCGCATTGCTGCGGCTGGGCGTGGTGTATGCGGTCGCCATCAACGGCACCATCCTGACACCCTTCATCGTCTCTACCCTGATGCTGCGCTTCGGCCTGGATGAGGGCCAAGCGACCATGATGACCGGCTTTGAAATGCTCGGCATGGCGCTCAGCTGCATGCTGTTGCCGCACCTGGTGGCGCGCTTCGCATTGCGCTTTGCCTGGATCGGCACGCTCGGCGCGATTGCCTGCCAGGTTGCCAGCGCATTGCTGGTCGGCGCCCAGGCGGTCGGGATAGCGCGCGGCCTGGCTGGCGTGTTCGAAGGCATGCTGTTCATGCTGGTGGCGGCGCGGGTCGCCAACCAGCCATCGGCTGAGCGGATCTGGGGTGTGATCATCCTGTTCGCCGGGCTGGTCAATGGCGCGCTGTTGATCGGCATTTCGTATTTGCCGGAGCGCTGGGCCGCGCAATGGCTGTTCCTGGCGTTGGCGGCGCTGATTGCGATTGCGGCGCCGCTGTTGTTGCGCGCCGGCCGCGATATTGTCCATGCGCCACGCACGGCAGCGGCTGCTGCGGTCGGCCTGCCATGGTTGCGCATCGGCGCCGTCTGGCTTTTCACGATCCTGATCTACGGCGTGCAGGCCGGGCAATGGGCGGTCACCGAGCTGGTCGGCCAGCACGCCGGCCTGGCAACTTCAACCATCGGCATCCTGCTGTCGCTCTCGTCCTTCCTCGGCTTCGTCGGTTGCATCGCTTCCTCATGGCGCGGCAGCCATCGGCATCGGACGCTGATCATTTGTGCTGCCCAGCTGCTGATGATTGTGTCGCTGCTATGGTTTTTCTCCACACGCGATGGCGCCGCCTACTTCAGCAGCCAGTTCCTGCTCAACGTCGGCTTTTATGCGCTGACGCCATTCCTGACCGGCCTGTTGTCCGAGATCGACGCAGACGGTTCGCTGGTATCGCGCACCGTGGTGGTGACGCTGGTCGGTGTGGCCTTCGGCACCACGCTGGCCGGCTGGCTGCTAACAGCGCTCGGCGTCGAGCATTTCGGCATGGTGCTGGCGGCCGCGGTGCTGCTTGGAGTGCCGTTGGTTGTGGTTGCCTTTGCCCGACCGTACCCGGCCCGAACCTGATCCAAATACAGATACAGAAGCAATCCAGATTTTCCCATCTGTTGTGATTTGACCTGCGAGGAGATATAAAAATGAAAATTCATCCAATCCAGCCGAAAGCCCTGGTGTTGTTGTTGGCCATGGCCTGGGGCTGCGGCCAGCTGGCTGCGCCGGCATCGGCCCAGCAGGCATCCAAACTGGGTACGGAGCTGACGCCGATCGGCGCTGAAAAGGCCGGTAACAAGGACGGCACCATCCCCGCCTGGAGCGGCGGCGATATCACGGCGGCGGGATACAAAGCCGGGCAGCCGCGCCCCAATCCATACGCCGGCGACAAGCCGCTGCTGACCATCAATGCTGCCAATGTCGACAAGTATGCGGCGCGCCTGTCGCCCGGTCAGGTGCAACTGATCAAGAGCATCAAGGGCTATCGGATGGATGTCTATCCGACCCACCGTTCCTGTGGTTATCCGGATGTGGTGTATGAACGCAGCAAGGCCAATGTCGGTTTTGCCAAGATTGCCGCCAATGGTTACGAACTGGCGGAAGCCAATACCGCCGGCTATCCGTTTCCGATGCCGTCCAATGGCGTCGAGGCGATGTGGAATTTCAAGATGCGTTACCAGGGCGAAGGTTTGACCTGGGCTTACGCAACGGTGGTTCCGCCGAAAGGCGGCAACGGCATCGGCGAGCCGCTGATCCAGGAAGACTACATCCTGTTTCCGCTGTCCATTCCGAAGAACAACACCATCGCCGGCGCGAAGGGCATCGAATCCCTTTATCTGAGCCCTTACATTGCGCCGGCCCAGTTTGCCGGCGACGTTACGCTGTCGCACGGGTATATCGGCAAGCCAAACGATATCTGGCTTTACTTCGCCAGCCAGCGCCGGGTGCGCCGCGCGCCGACCTATTCCTACGACGCGCCGATCCTGAACGATGAAAACCTCGAGACCATTGACCAGTACACGATGTACAACGGCCCGCTCGACCGCTACGACTACAAGCTGGTCGGCAAGAAGGAAATGATCGTTCCCTACAACTGGAACAAGGTCAACTCGGTGGAAAACAAGATCGCCGATGTGGTGCAGCCGACTTTCCTCAATCGCGACATGACCCGCTATGAAACCCACCGCGTCTGGGAAATCGAGGCAACCGTCAAGCAGGGCGCACGCCATACCTTCCCGAAACGCACGTTTTATCTCGATGAGGATTCCTGGCAGATCCTGGTGCAGGACCTGTACGACGGCCAGGGCAAGGTGCAGCGCGTGATGGAAAGCGGCGTGGTGATGGCTACCGAACTGCCGGCATGCGTGCAAGAAGCATACGCCAGCCATGACCTGTCGCTGGGACGTTATATCGCCGAACGAATTCCGGCCGGACAAAAACAATCGGACTGGTTGGCCGGGCGCGAAGGCCGGGTCAAAGAATCGATGTTCGAACCGGATGGCTTGCGCCGCTTCGCCAGCCGCTGATTGACGCAAATAGGGTGGTGGACCGGTGCTGCCGGGCTGCTACCCATTAATAAAAATCGCGCAGTTCATTCCGCAGTTCGTACGCATCCGGGGAGAGGCAAGAATGAAGAAGATGGGGAGAAACACGCGGCCAAGTTTCAGGCCGGGCATGCTGGTGGCGCTGGCGTTGGGTACATCGACAGTCATCGGCCAATCGGCCAGGGCGGAACAGTTCGATCTGGGAAATGGCCTTCAGGGCAGTTTCGATTCATCCATATCCTTCGGTCTCGGGGTGCGTACCTCTAGCCCCAACTGTTCTTTCATCGGCCAGGACAACGGCGGCTGCGCCAGCAGCGGCCAGGTTGACCTGGCGCGCCGCGATCCGGTGAATTTCAACCAGTCCTACGATCTGACCCGACTCAACCAGGACAACGGCAACCTCAATTACAAAAGCGGACAGGTCTTCTCGGCCGCCGTGCGTGGCGTGCACGACCTCTACCTGAAGGGGCCGGACGGCTGGAGTGGCCTGATGCGCGCCGCCTGGTCCTACGACTTTGCCGCCGACAACACCAGCTACGCCGATCTCACGCCCGATGCGCGCAGCCATGCCGTACACGACATCCGCTTGCTGGACGCCTACGTCAACAAGGAATTCGAGATCGATCAACATCCGGTGCGGGTGCGGGTTGGTAACCAGGTGATCAGTTGGGGTGAGGACATTTTCATTCCCGGCGGGATCAATTCAATCAATTCCATCGACGTGCGCCGCGCGCATAGCCCGGGTGTGCAGCTGAAGGAAATATTCCGCCCGGCGCCGATCCTCTCGCTCAACGCAGAAGTAGCCAAAGGTTTGAGCGTGGAGGGCTACTACCAGACGCGCTGGAACGGTTATGAATTCGATCCGGTCGGCACTTTCTTTTCGACCAGCGATGTGGTCGGCGCCGGCTCCAGCGGAGCCTTCCTGCCGACTTCGCTGGTCAATTCGGTGACCGGCCCGCTTGGCTTGCCACCGGCGCCGCCGGGCACGGTCGGCGATACCGGGACGCGCATCATCGGCATCAATCCCAGCACCGGCTTGCCATTTAACCGCCAGCTATCGGCCAGCGAACTGGGCGATCCCAATCTCAATCCCTTGTATGGCCCGCTGGTCCACAGTGGTAGCGTGATCCCACGCGGCCCAGACCACAATCCGAGGAATAGCGGCCAGTTCGGTTTGTCGACTCGCTACACATTCCCCGACAGCGGCGATGAGCTGGCTTTCTATTACGTGCGTTATCACGACAAGATTCCATTCGCCAGCATTCACGTCAACCAGGCAACTACCGCCAATCCGTTCGGCTGGCAGGACATCTTCCTGGACTATGCCGAAGACCGCAACCTGTTCGGCGTCTCCTACAACACCCGCGCCGGCGATTGGGCGTTCGGCACGGAACTGTCATTCCGGCCGAAGGAAAGCATTCCTATCGATCCGACCATCGTCGCCAATCCTGCCAATCCGTATTACTGCAACGCCGACCTCAATCCAGCCAACTATCGGCCGACCGGTTATGTCTGCCGCGGCGCGATCGATCAGAAGAAATACCAGTTCCACCTGACCGCGCTGAATATCTTCACGCCAGGCGGCAGCTTCGGCGGCTTGCTGCGCGCGCTGGGCGCCACCGAAGGCACCTTTACCTCGGAACTGGCGGCGGCCTACTATCCCGATGTCGACCCGAATCAGGGAATTCCATACTCGGTTACCTCCGATTACCGGCCGCCGACCAAACTCTCCAGCGGCCTGGTGGCGCAGATCGGCGTCAACTATCCGGCGGCGTTCGGCGGACAGGCATCCTTTGCACCGGATTTGTCGGTGTCGTATGGCGTCTCGGGCGTGTCAGCCAGCGCCTTGCCAGGTTTCATCGAAGGTGCCGGCGCGGTGGTGGTCGGCCTGACCATAGATTTCAAGACCAAGCCGTCGACCAAGATGCGGGTCGACTACACCCACAACTATGGCGGCGGCCAGTCCAACCTGAGCCGTGACCGCGACTTCGCCACCTTCAGTTTCACTACCTCGTTCTGATGGGCGCCGACGTTGGCATCGGCAAGCGGGTGCATTCATCTACCAAGATCATTGATTGGATTCAGGCATGAGCGGTACAACTCAACATCGCGCCAGGGAAGGGCGGCTGACACGGCTGGTGGCTGCGCTGGAAGCGATATTGTTCAGGCGGCGCCTGGCGGTGCTGCTGACCTTTGCCGTGTTTACAGTCTGCATGGGCGTGCTGGCGCTGGGCTTGCGCATGTCGGCAGGATTTGAAAAAACCTTGCCGCAGCAGCACGAATACATCAAGACCTTCAACCAGTATCGGGAAGCACTGTTCGGCGCCAACCGCCTGATCGTGGTGGTGCATGCCCGCCACGGCGACATCTGGAATCCACCGGTGCTGCGCCAGTTGCTGGGTGTGACCGAGGCGGTGAATTATCTGCAAGGCGTCGATCGCAGCAGTGTCATGTCGTTGTGGACGCCAAATGTGTTCTTCACCGAAATCACCGAGGATGGATTCAAGGCGTTGCCGATTACCGGCGGCGACATCATCCCGGACAAGCTCAACCCGCAGGTGATCGCCGACATCCGCGGCCGCGTGGCCGCCGGCGGCTATCTCGGCAACCTGGTCTCGCGCGACCAGACCAGCGCCATGGTGCTGGCGGAATTGCAGGACAGCGATCCGCAAACCGGGCAGCCGCTCGATTACCGCGTCTTCAACCAGCTGCTGGAAGACAAGGTGCGCAAGCAGTTTGAAAATGCCGATGTCGAGATCCAGATCATCGGCTTCGCCAAGGCCATCGGCGATATCGGCGAAGAAGCCAGTCGGGTCATGGAGTTCTTCGGCATCGCCTTGCTGCTGACCGCGGCCGCGGTCTACTGGTATTGCCGCTCGCTGCGCCTGACCTTGCTGCCTCTGGTGTGCTCGCTCAGTTCGCTGGTCTGGCAGTTCGGCACATTGCGGCTGCTGGGCTTCGGTCTCGATCCGCTGGCGATCCTGGTGCCGTTCCTGGTGTTTGCGATCGGCGTCTCGCATGGCGTGCAGCAGATCAATTTCATCGTGCGCGAAATCGCCGATGGCAAGAGCACCGAACTGGCGGCGCGCCACAGTTTCACCGGCCTGTTGATACCGGGTACGCTGGCGCTGGTGACCGCCTTCATCAGCTTCATCACGCTGACCCTGATTCCGATTCCGATGATCCGCGAGCTGGCGATCGCCGCTTCGATCGGTGTCGGCTACAAGATTGTCACCAACCTGGTGATGTTGCCGCTGGCCGCCTCGTATTTCAATTTCTCGCAACAATATGCACAACGCGCGATAGGCCGCCGCGAACAGCATAACCGCTGGCTCAGCGGCCTGGCGCTGGTGGCGCGGCCGCGCAATGCCTGGATTGTGGTGGCGCTTGGCGCGCTGTTGTTCGGTGTGGCGGTGTGGCAGAGCCAGGGGCGCCATGTCGGCAGCTTGCAGGCCGGCGCCGCCGAATTGCGTCCGGAAGCTCGCTTCAATCGCGATGCCGCCGATATCACCGCGCGTTTCGATGTCGGGCTGGATTGGCTGACGGTGGTGTTCGAAGTGGCGCCGAGCGCCAAGCTGGATGCCTGCGCCCGCCCTGACGCCCAGCTCTTCATGGACGATTTCGCGCAACAGATGAGCAGCGTGCCGGGTGTGCTGTCGGTGCGTTCGGTGGCCGATGTGCTCAAGGGCGTCAACGCCGGCCTCAACGAAGGCAACCCGAAGATGGCCACCATCACCCGCGACGCGCGCGGCCTCGGTTCGCAGTTCGGCAGCGCCAATAACCAGCTGCATGGCTTTTCGTCGTCGGATTGCCGCGCCCAGGGCGTCAACCTGTATCTCGGCGATCACAAGGCCACCACCATCAAAGGCGTGGTGGCGGCAGTGGAACAGTTCCGTCGCGAGAATCAACTGGCAGGCGTGAATATCCGCCTGGCCAGCGGCAATGCCGGCGTCCAGGCCGCCACCAATGAAGTGCTGGAACGCAGCGAACTGCCGATGATGCTGTATGTGTATGCCGCCATCCTGTTGCTGGTGCTGCTGGCCTACCGCGACTGGCGGGCGATGCTGGCTTGCTGCCTGCCGCTGACGGTTGCTACCTGGCTCGGTTACTGGTTCATGAAGGACCTGAATATCGGCCTCACCGTGGCGACGCTGCCGGTGATGGTGCTGGCCACCGGCATTGGTGTCGATTACGCCTTCTATATCTATAACCGCCTGCAATTGCATCTGGGGGCCGGCATCGGCATCAGCGAGGCAGTTGAACGCAGCTTGCACGAAACCGGCGTGGCGACCGTGTTCACCGCGTTGACGCTGTCGATCGGCGTCGCTACCTGGTCGTTCTCACCGCTGCAGTTCCAGGCCGACATGGGCAAGCTGCTGACCTTCATGTTCCTGGTCAACATGGTGATGGCGGTAACCTTGCTGCCGGCGTTTGCCGTGGTACTGGAAACCGTGTTCCCGCGTCGCGCCGGATTGCCGCGCATGCCCACTTACGCCGCTCATTGAGGAAAGTCATGTTGCGATTGCCGATTATTTTTTCTGTGCAGCGTGCATCGTTGTCCATGATGATGGCCGTGTTGCTGGTTTGGAGCGGTACTGCTGGTGCTGCTGCTTCCGGCTGGCCCACCGACCGCCCCGCGCAGTTGCGTCCACAAGCAAGCGCGACGGCACTGCTGGCGGCGACCGTGACCGGCGAGGGCGCCAGCGGGCGCATCGTCGCAGTCGGCGACCACGGCGTGATCCTGTTATCCGACGATGGCAAGAACTATCGGCAGGCGCGTAACGTACCTACCCGCACCATGCTGACCACGGTGTTCTTCATCGACCGCCAGAACGGCTGGGCTGCAGGCCATGATGGCGTTGTCCTGAAAACCGTCGATGGCGGCGACAACTGGCAGCTGCTGCGCCAGCAGTACGGCCAGGAACAGCCGATATTGTCGATCTGGTTTGCCGATGCCAACAATGGCTTGGCGGTTGGCCTGTTTGGCATGGCGTTGCGCACCTCGGACGGCGGCAACACATGGAGTGAGGTGAAACTGACCGATGGCGATGCTGCCGACCGCCACCTGTACCGGATTCTCGCCACACGCAACGGCACGCTGCTGATCACGGCCGAAGCTGGCACGGTATTCCGCTCGGAAGATGGCGGCAAGCATTGGGACGTGATCGATACCGGCGAAAAAGGCTCGTTGTGGAGCGCCACGGCATTTTCCGAGAATGGCGTCAGTACGGTGATCATGGTCGGCATGCGCGGCCATATCATCCGCAGCGCCGATGATGGCAAGAGCTGGCAAGCGATCGCCTCCGGCACTACGCAATCGCTGACCGACGCCGGCAACTTGTCGGAGCGGGAACTGGTGGTTGGCGGCATGGGCGGTACCTTGCTGCACAGCAGTGACGGTGGTCGCCATTTCTCCGCCGTGCAGGGCGCCGGCGATGCACCGATCACGGCACTGGTCAAAACGCCCGGTGCAGGGACGACTCCGCTGGCGCTGTTTTCATTGGGTGGGGTATTGCCGCCGCTGCCGGCAGCGGCGCCGCAATGACGGACGCCGAGTGCGGTGTTGGCCGTGTTATTGCAGCAGGCGCTGCATGAACAAATCGAGGAACCGTGTTTTGTTGAGTGCCAGGCAAACCTCAGCATTCGCGGCTCCGGCAGTTTCCCGGGTATAGCCGTCATCGCTGACGACGACGCGCAACGGCGTCGTCGGACAAACCTTTGGATCGATTGCGTAGGCGACCGGCACCGCATCGAATAGTGTCGGTGTGCTGCTTGACCAGGGCTGGTAACTGTCGGCCCACTGGTGGTACAGCAGCGTCAATGCATCGGTCAGCGCCGAGCCGTGGCCGAACAAGGCGCTGCGCTCGATGTCATCGAGTTTGATCTGGGTCGAATCGAGCGGCATCATGACGATCGGCACGCCGGAAGAAAACAATTTTTGCGCAGCTGGAATGTCGGCCACGATGTTGTATTCCTTGTCCGCTGGCCGCGCGGCCGCATACTCCGATTTACGATAACCGGCCCTGACGGAACCGCCCATCAGCAGCACCCGCTTCAGTTTGCGGAAGGTTGCCGGATCGCGCTCTATCGCGGCGCCGAGATTGGTCAGTGGGCCGAGCGCGATCAAGGTGATCTGGCCCGGATGTTGGCGAATCTGCTGCAACAGGAAATCTACTGAAGCCATCGGCTTCGGATCAGGCATGCTGCCGCGCTGCGCCCAGCGCGCTTGCGTGAAGGGTGTCATGCTGGTGGTGGCGATGCCTTGCGCCAGCGGAATCTCGCTGTGTCCGGTTTCATGCAGCAGGCGTTGCAGCATTTGCACGCGCAAGCCGGTGTCGCCCCAGGCAGCGCTGATGCCGAGGATATCGAATTCGCGGCTTTGCAGCAGCAGGCCGAGAGCGAAGGCATCGTCGATGTCGTCGCCGATGTCGGTGTCGACGATCACTTTCTCGCGCTCGGCGGCGTACGCCGGGTGCGCTGCGGACAAGGCCAGCAGGCAGCCCAACAGCGCGCTTGCCAACGCCTTGCCGGTCCAGCCAAGGCCGCGTATTCGATGCATCGCTATCATTTGGCAGGCAGCGCCGGCGTTGGCAGGTTCATCAATTTGATCATCAGTTTTTCGAACGCCGGCACGTTCACCTCGCGCACCACGGTGGTCGGGCTGGCGATCAGGCCGGGTGGCGCGTAGGCGGCAGGCCAGGACAAGGTGTTGCCATAGCCGGCGCCGAAGTCGGTGTCGATGCTGACATACAGCTGGTCGGATTTGCTGATCAGGCTCGGATCCAGCCAGACGGCGGTGGCCAGTTCATCCCACATTGGAAAGCCGGTTTCGGTGACCTTTTTCACTACCTGCGCCATTTGCGTATTCGATTTGGTCATGTCGTTCAGCAGTTTGGCGCTCAGCTCGGTCGCCGTCGACGGATCGGCCGGCACCATCACGATATGCTTCCATGGCGCGCGCAGCACGATCTTGGCGGCTTCCGGGTCCCAGCGGAAGTTGAATTCCAGGCGCGGCGTGTTGATGTATTCGCGCGCAAACTGTTCTGCCGATTTCGATGGCAGCACCTGGTGCGGATTCAGGCTGCCGCCCATGTAGACGATTTCCTTGGCGGTCGCCGCAAAGCTCGGGTCGAGGCTGATGGCCAAAGCCACGTTGGTCATTGGTCCGGTTGCCAGGATAGTCACCTGGCCAGGAAATTCATGCACCTTGCGGATCATGAAATTGGCGGCGATTTCATTGGCCGGCTTGGTGTGCGGCATACCTTCCGGCAGCGGCGGCACCACATCGTGGGCGTGGTAGTTCGGCTGGCTCTGGATCGTACCGTCCGGCCATTTGCCATCCATCCAGGCGCCTTTATAGACCAGCTTGCCGTACAAGGCTTCCCAGCGACGGGTTGTTTCCTCGGTGTTCAACAACGGAAAAGCCGAACCTGGCACTACCGGGATGTCGCTGCGGCCGACCAGCTCCAGTGTGCGCAATGCATGCGCGATATTTTCGTCGCGCCAGGTCGAGCCGCTGACGATGCTCAAGCCCAATACTTCAACATCCGGCGACTGCAGCGCCATCAGTTGCGCCGCGCGCGGGCCGCCGATGTCGTCGTCGATGATCACCTTGCGCTTGCCCTCGGCGTGCGCCTGCAGCGGCAATGTTGCGGATACTGTCAGACCCAACATGAATACCGCCGATAACAGCCGGCGACGCAATGGTGTCGATTTCATAAGCTACTTTCAAAGAAAAAGAATAAAAACTTACCCGCCGCAGCCGTCGATGTGTTCGTGGCCGGCATGCAGGTTATCGTAAAAATGGCAGCAACGCCGTCAGGAATGCGTCGGGCGTTTCGATCATCGGTGCATGGCCGCTGTCGGCAATGACCTCCAGCTTGGCGCCGGCAATCCTGGAAGCGAAATAACGGCCGTCGCTGAGCGGCAGCAAGGCATCGTGCTGGCCCCAGATCACCAGTGTCGGAATGGTGATGGCGTTCAACTGCTTGTCCACAGTTTCGCTGAGCAGCGCCGGATTGCGGACTGAGCGGATTGCCCATGCATCTCCCTTGGCCAGGCTCCAGGCAAGGCCGTCACGCAAGGCCTGGTCGGTGTGATAGGACGGCGCATGGAACACGCTGGCCAGCAATTGCTTTTCGCCTGCCAGCGATGCGCCGACGACACTCTTGCCCGGCGGCGTTGCGAATTGGCGTTTCATCGTCGCATACAGTCCGGCGGAGTCGGACAGCACCAGCCGGGACGGCTTTGGCAAGGCCAGCGTCGGCCCGGCTGCGACACCATTCAAGGCCTGTATCGTATATTGTGTGGAAATCCAGCCGCCCAGCGATTCGCCGATCAGCGTGAAATCCGAAACCTGTTGCTGGCGCAGGAATTCGCCGAGGAAATCAACCCAGGTCTGGATGCCGAAATCGATCTGCGGTTTGTCTGAATTGCCGAATCCTAATTGGTCGAGCGCCAGCACCCGATGGTTCTGCGCCAGCGGCAGCATGACCTTTCCCCAATCACCCTTGGCGCTGCTGCCCAGGCCGTGCACCAGCACCAGAACCGGACCGCTGCCGATGTCGTAGTAGCGAATCGTGGCGCCAAACAAAGTAGCGGTCTTTTGCTCCGGTAAATCGGCTGCCGCAGCTGGCATGAGTGCGGTAATGCCAATCGCGACGATGCAGCATAAGCCTGCCGCGATCCGTCGCCAGGCTGGTCCTGATTGAAAAGCGCGGGCGTTCTTCGTACGGTTGTTGTGCATGCCTCCTCCAAGTGTTCACTGGATCGTTGTGCGCGTTGAACCAGACGACAGAATTTATGCCGTCGTCGGTTCAAGCAGGCGATGTAACTGCCAGGCAGATCAGAAGTTCGACCGGAACTGCACGCCGAACATGCGCGGGTCGTTGATGAACGCGGTCAGGTTGTTGAAGTCGATGCCGCCCACCGCCACCACCTTGTTGGTGATGTTGCGTGCGAAAGCTGCGATTTCATACTTGTCGCCATCCCATTTGTAGCCCATGCGCAGGCCGCCTTCGAGCAACGGTTTGCCGGTGAACTCGGTCGAGTTGTACAGGAAGAAGTTGATCTTGCTGCGATATGACCAATCGGTATAAAAATATACTTCGTTGTTGTTGCCCAGCGGGATGCCATAACGTGCGGTGACGTTGGCAATCCACTTCGGCGCTTGCGGCAACGGGTTGCCGTCAATCGAGTACAGGCCAGGCCGCACTTGGGTATTGAGCATGGTGCAGGTTGCGCAGCCGGCCACCAGCAGGTTCGGATCACGAATCTGCGTGTAGTTGTAGCTGCCGCCGAAAGTCATGCGCAAGCGTTCGGTCAGGTTCGCTTCCAGGTCCAGTTCGGCGCCACGTCCCACTGTCTTCGCCGCATTCACCAGCGTGATCGAGTTGGAAGCACCGCCGACCGCCGTCAGCTGTTGATTCTTGACGTCGTAGCTGTAGATGCTGAAGTTGGCGCGGGCGCGGCGATTGAACAGGTCGGCCTTGATCCCGGTTTCATACGAGGTGATGGTCTCGGCGTTGGCCACCGTGATCGGCACGGACGACGACGGCGCAGCAATACTCGGCGCGCGGAAGCCAGTGGCGACTCGTGCGTAGGTGGTGATGTCGTTGGTCAGTGCGTAATTGGCGCTGAGGTCCCAGCTGACGTTCGACTTGCTCTCGCTGATCGAGCCGGGGCCGGAGAAGGTTACGTTGTCGGCGACTTCGGTCGAGAAATCCTTCTTGTCTTGCGTGTAGCGCAAGCCGCCGCGCAGCTTGAAGCGGTCGTTGACGTCATAGGTCAGCGAACCGAAGACTGCGTACGCAGTATTTTTCTGACGGTTTTGCAGATAGCTGGTCTGCTGTTGCGTGGTGCTGTCGAAATTGGCGCTGTTGCCTGTTACGTCTTCATTGAAGTAGTACAGGCCGGTCTGCCAGTTGAGCGGTCCGTCGTTCTTTGATTCGACCCGGAATTCCTGTGAGAACTGCTTGTCGTCGCCGACGCCTCCGCCAGTTTGCACCTGGAACGGAATGAAGCCCGGACCGGTCGGCGTACCGCCGTCGATATCGCCACGGCTGAAATAACTGGAGATGGTTTCATAGCCGGTGATCGAGTACAGTTTTACGTTTTCCAGATTCCAGCTCAGGCGGGCGCTGCCGCCGGCGGTATGCAGGGATTGCGAATTCAAGCCGTTGAAGGTGGTCTGCGACGGGTCGAAACCGGCAACAAAACCGTTCGTACCCGGTTGCAGGATATTTGCGCGGAACAATTGCGATGTGCCGGTGGTGGCGCGCGCGTGGATATTGAACAACGCGTTGAAGGTGCCATCCGGCTTGTACAGGAATTGCAGGCGGCCGGCGCGTTCGTCGTAGCCGTTCAGATAGGGCGTGCCGCCGCCGTTATTGGAAACCCAGTCGTCGCGGTGCTCGACCAGTGTCGAAAAGCGCATCGCCCACTGATCGCTCAGCGGCACGTTGACTGCAGCTTCAACGTTGGCGGTATTGTGGGTGCCATCGGAGACGCTGTAGTAACCGGAAACGCCGTCCAGACTCGGTTTGGCCGAATCAAACTTGACCACGCCAGCCGGTGTGTTGCGGCCGAACAGCGTGCCTTGCGGGCCGCGCAGCACCTCAACCCCCGCCATGTCGAACATCGGGAAACCTTTGAGCGCAGCGTTTTCCTGCACCACGTCATCGAATACCAGCGATACCGGTTGTGAAGCGAAAGTTGAGAAGTCAGTGTTGCCGTAGCCGCGGATGTAGAAACGTGGGAAAGTGCGGCCGTTCGACGATTCGATATTCAGGCTCGGCACCTTGGCGGCTAATACCCGGATGTCGGCGCCGCCGGAGTTCAATACGTCCAGCGTCTCGCCTTTCAGCAGCGTCACAGAGATCGGCACGTCCTTGATTTTCTCGACCTTGCGCTGCGCTGTCACCGTCATGGTTTCCAGCTGCAGGTTGCCTTGTGTGGTGTCCGCCGCTGGCGCTGCACTCGCCGCCGGCGTTGCAGGCACCGGCGCTGTCTGCGCCAGTACCGCCCCGAATGGCAGTGCTGCCCCCAATGTCAGCACCACTTTATGCGCACAGCGCATGTGGGCGCGAGCCCTCGCTTTTTTTCCCATTTTTCATCCCTCTGTTATCCACATTGATAAACCGAACTTGCTTTTTTTCTTGTACCGACCGTGCTGCGCAATGCAGTAGCAATGGCGAACTGCATGTAGGGGGATCGGATGACGAACAGTCGATTCATCATCGATCGGATCGGACTCATCAACGCAAAGACCGTGCCAGAAATTTTCCAGGCAGGAAGGGGTGAAAAAATCGTGTAGATATTTTTATCGAAAATATATTGTATACATATGAAAGCCTATGATCGCTGCAACGCGACGATGCAAGGACGGCAATTTTCGACCATTACCGGATCTCGCTCGTCAGCGAGGAATAACGCCATTTAATGGGGAGGGGCGCGCCAAATTAGGGATTGGTTGTTGCAGTTTGGCCCGGATTAGTGCGTCGCAATATATCGAAATCGCGACATTTTTTTAGAACTTGTATACACTTTGAAGCGCCTTGAGACGGTGCTGCCGATGCACTGCCGATGGGCGCAATGCCGTTGGCGTTCAGGCGATGTCGAGGATGTCGGCCAGGTTGACTTCGTGTTCGTCATCGCTCAGCAGCAAGGCGCGTTCGATGTCGATCAGGTGCTGGTTCATCATGCGCACCGCTTGTTTTGCGTCGCCGTTTGCGATGGCGTTAATCAGTTCTTCGTGTTCGTCGTTCGGGCAGGCGGTCTTGTTGGGAGCCTGGTACAAGGCGATGATCAGTGAGCAGCGCGACACCAGTTCGCGCAGGAATCGGGTGAGCACCGGATTGCCGGCGCTCTCGGACAACAGGATGTGGAACTCGCCGCCGAGGCGTATCCATTTGGCGTGATCGCCGCTATGAAAGGATGCATGCTCTTCTTTCACGATCTGGCGCAAGCGGCTGACTTGCGCACGCGTCGCATGCTCCACCGCCAGCGGCACGATGGCGGCTTCGATGGCGCGGCGCGCGGCAAAAATTTCGCGCGTTTCCTGCGGCGTCGGCTGGGCGATGATGGCGCCACGGTTGGGTCGCAACTCCAGGATGTGATCGTGCGCCAGCCGCTGAATCGCCTTGCGCACGATGGTCCGGCTGACCGCGAACAACTCGCACAGGCTGGCTTCAGTCAGCTTGGTTCCCGGCCGCAGACGCTGGCTCATCACTGCCTTCAGCACCGAGTCGTAGATCTTTTGATCGACAACGCCGCTGCCGCGTTTGACGATGGCCTTGGCCGGCGCGGCAACCGTGTCACCAGACTTTTTGCTCATGGATTCCCATTTCTGTTTTGGATTGCAAGCCTGCGGTCATGCTACCGCAAATCGCTGCCGCCAGACACAGGCACAAAACGTACCAGATGTGTACCAGATGCGTACCTGACGTGTGCCAGATACCCGGCAGACGCCAGGACCACGCGATTCGGCGCTGGCATGCGGTTTGCTTTTGTCACAGTCTTTCAGCCGGCTGAATAGGGTGTTTTAGTCGGCGTTGAACAACGAAATTGATGTAGCATGTTGCTTGCCTTTGGTATGTGGCCGCCGTCGCTGTAATCCGGCACGGCGGGCAAGCGCAACGCTGGAATCATTTTGCAACGGTCTTACACTGTTACAGGCAAAAGAAAGTGACTTCAACCATACCGCGTCTGGAAATCGCCCATATCCGCAAAGCCTATCCTGGCGTGCTGGCCAATGACGATATCAATCTGCGCGTTGTCCCCGGCGAAATCCATGCTGTCCTCGGCGAGAACGGCGCCGGCAAATCGACCCTGATGAAAATCATCTTCGGCACGGTGAAACCCGATGCCGGCGACATCTTCTGGAATGGCGAGCAGGTGCATATCGCCAACCCCCATGTCGCCCGCAAGCTTGGCATTGCGATGGTGTTCCAACATTTTTCATTGTTCGACACGCTCACCGTCGCGGAAAATATCGCGCTCGGCCTGGCTTCCGATGTCAGCATGCCGGAGCTGGTTGCGCAGATCCGCGAGACCGGGGAGAAGTACGGCCTGGAGCTGGAGCCACACCGCCACGTGCACACACTGTCGGTCGGCGAACGCCAGCGCGTCGAGATCGTGCGGGCGTTGCTGACCAATCCGCAATTACTGATCCTTGATGAGCCAACCTCGGTGCTGACGCCGCAGGCGGTCGATAAATTGTTCGTCACCTTGCGCAAGCTGGCTGACGAGGGGTGCAGCATCCTCTATATCAGCCACAAGCTCGATGAAATCCGGGCCTTGTGCCACAGCGCTACCGTGATGCGTAACGGCAAAGTCACCGGCACCTGCGATCCGCGCAATGAAACCAGCGCCGGCCTGTCGCGCATGATGATCGGCGATGAGCTGGTGCGCCTGCAGCGCGAACGCAATCCCGATTCGCATCGCAGCGAGCGCAAGTTGCATGTCAACCGCCTGAGCCTGCCGAAGGCGCATCTGTTTGCCACCGAACTGCACGATATTGAATGCGAAGTACGCGCCGGTGAGATCGTCGGTATTGCCGGAGTCTCTGGCAACGGCCAACAGGAATTGCTGGCTGCGCTGTCCGGTGAAGATCAGCGCGCCGCACCGAACATGCTGATGCTGGTCGGCCGCGCCGCCGGTAATCTGGCGCCGAATCCGCGCCGTGCGCTCGGCCTCGGGCTGGTGCCGGAAGAGCGGCTGGGACGCGGTGCGGTGCCGACCTTGTCGCTGTCGGCCAACATGCTGCTGTCGCACCAGAAGACGCCCTACGTGAAACGCGGCATGATCGATTTTTCCTACACCCGCAATGCTGCCGCCGCCATCATCGAGCGCTTCAAGGTCAAGGCCAGCGGCCCCGAGGCATTGGCCAAGAGTCTGTCCGGCGGCAACCTGCAGAAATTCATCGTCGGCCGTGAACTGGAACGCAAGCCGAGCGTGTTCATCGTCGCCCAGCCGACCTGGGGTGTTGATGTCGGCGCGGCGGCGCAGATTCATGCCGAAATTCTCGCATTGAAACAGGAAGGTTGTGCCGTGTTGGTGATATCCGAAGAACTCGACGAACTGTTCGCGCTGTGCGACCGGCTGCACGTGATTGCGAAGGGGCGTCTGTCGCCGTCGATACCGATTGAGCAGGCGACCCGCGAGCAGGTCGGCTTGTGGATGAGCGGCTTGTGGCAGGATGGCCAGGAGGCGACGCATGCGTAATCCGTGGCCGTGGAAACTGGAACTGCGCGGCACGCCGTCGCGCTCCATGACGTATCTTTCGCCGGTGATTGCGGTAGTGCTGACGATGTTGCTGGGCGCTCTGTTGTTCATGGCGCTGGGCAAGGACCCGCTGGCCGGCCTGAAAGTGTTCCTGATCGATCCGTTCAACGGCAAGCGCGCCATCAGTGAGCTGCTGCTGAAATCGGTGCCGCTGATATTGTGTGCGCTGGGCCTGGCGGTGTGCTTCCGCGCCAATATCTGGAACATCGGCGCCGAAGGTCAATTCACGGTTGGCGCCTTGTTTGCCGGCGCTACGCTGGTGGCGATCGATGTGCCGGGCCATGCGATCCCGGGTGGTCTCGGCCTGTTGCTGATGATTGTCGCCGGGATCCTCGGTGGCGCATTCTGGGCCAGCATCACCGCGGTATTGCGCGATCGTTTCAACGCCAACGAAATCCTGGTGTCGCTGATGCTGACCTATGTCGCGCAATTACTGTTGATGTATGCGGTCAACGGTCCGTTGAAGGACCCCAACGGCATGAACTTTCCGCAATCGAAAGTGTTCTCCAGCGAATTCATGCTGCCGGAGCTGATCAGCGGCACGCGCCTGCACATCGGCTTCGCCGTCACGCTGGTCCTGGCAATCGTGATGACGGTATTCATGACGCGCAGCTTCCGTGGATTCTCGCTGATCGTCGGCGGTACCGCACCGCACGCGGCGCGTTACGCGGGATTCTCCAGCCGCAGCGCGTTGTGGATATCGCTGCTGATCTCGGGCAGCTTTGCCGGCCTGGCCGGGGCGTTTGAAATCGCCGGGCCGATCGGCCAGCTGTTGCCGTCGGTGTCGCCCGGTTACGGTTTCGCCGCCATCATCGTCGCCTTCATTGGCCGCCTGCATCCGGTCGGTGCGGTGCTGGGCGGGTTGGTGATGTCGCTGCTATACCTGGGCGGCGAGTTGGCGCAATCGCGGCTCGGCCTGCCGTCGGCAATCACCGGCGTGTTCCAGGGCATGCTGCTGTTTCTGCTGCTGGCCAGCGATACGCTGATTGATTATCGCCTGCGCTGGAAAGCCAAGGTTTAAGGAACGCACATGGAACAATTCGCTTCTCTTATCGCTGCCTCGATCAATGCCGGAACGCCGTTGCTGCTGGCAGCGCTCGGCTTGCTGATCAATGAGCGTGCCGGTGTGCTGAATCTTGGCGCTGAAGGCATGATGCTGGTCGCGGCGATTGCCGGCTTCGCGGTCGGCTACACCACCCATAGCCCGATGCTCGGCTTCATTGCCGGCGCCCTCAGCGGCATGCTGATGGCCTCGCTGTTCTCCTGGCTGGCGCTGGTGCTGGCCACCAACCAGGTTGCCACGGGCCTGGCGCTGTCGATTTTTGGCGCCGGTTTATCGGCCTTCATCGGCCAGCGCTTTGTAGGTTTGGCGTTGCCTTCGCAAACTTTGTCGATCCCGCTTCTCAAAGACCTGCCGTTCGTCGGCCCGGCGCTGTTCCAGCAGCACTGGATGAGTTATCTGTCGCTGCTGTTGTGTGCGGCGATTGCCTGGTTCATCTACCGTACCCGCGCCGGCCTGATCCTGCGCGCGGTTGGCGAATCGCCGGAATCGGCGCATGCACTTGGTTATCCGGTGCGCTGGATCCGCTTTGCCGCGCTGCTGTTCGGCGGCGCCTGCTGTGGCCTGGCCGGCGCCTATCTGTCGCTGGTGTATACGCCGATGTGGGTCGAAGGCCTGGTCTCGGGCCGCGGCTGGATTGCCTTGGCACTGACGGCATTCGCTACCTGGCGGCCATTGCGTGTGCTGCTGGGGGCCTTGCTGTTCGGCGGCGTCACGATCCTGCAGTTCTACCTGCAGGGCATTGGCGTCACCGTGCCGTCGCAGATCCTGTCGATGCTGCCCTACGTGGCAACCATCGTGGTGCTGGTGCTGATTTCGCGTAATCCGGACTGGATACGCTTGAACATGCCGGCGTCGTTGGGCAAGCCATTCAAGCCGAATGCAAGTTGAATAATTTGATGAAGTAATACACAAGCAAACCAGATAGCACGTCGACCAACCATCACACAGAGGGAGATAGATAATGAAGATATCGCGCAGGACATCATTGGCCATGCTGGCAACGCTGGCCGCCGCAACGCTCATCGGCTGCGGCAAGAAGGACGAGCCGGCGGCGGCCCCGGCTTCTGCCGCCGCGTCGGCTGCAGCACCGGCCAAGGCTGAACCGCTGAAAGTCGCTTTCGTCTACATCGGACCGGTCGGCGACGCCGGCTGGACCTTTGCCCATGACCAGGGCCGCAAGGCGGTCGAACAGAAGTACGGCGACAAGGTCAAGACCACTTTCGTGGAGAACGTCCCCGAATCCGCCGCCGATGCAGAGCGTGTGATCCGCCAGCTGGCGACAGATGGCAACAAGCTGATCTTCGGCACCACTTTCGGCTACATGGAAGCGATGCTGAAAGTGGCCAAGGAATTCCCGGACGTGAAGTTCGAACATGCGACCGGCTTCAAGACCGCCGACAACCTGGCGCAGTATGACGTCCGTACCTATGAAGGCGCCTACCTGGCTGGCGTCGTGGCCGGCAAGATGAGCAAAACGGGCAAGCTCGGTGTGGTCGCTTCAGTGCCGATTCCTGAAGTGATCCGGAATATCGATTCGTTCACGCTCGGCGCCCGCTCGGTCAATCCGAAAGCCACCACGCGTGTAGTCTGGGTCAACAAATGGTTCGATCCGGGCAAGGAACGTGAAGCGGCAACCACGCTGATCGGCCAGGGTGTCGATGTGCTGATGCAAAACACCGACTCCGCCGCAGTCGTGCAGACCGCGCAGGAAAAGGGCGTGTACGCATTCGGCTGGGATAGCGACATGAGCAGCTTCGGCCCGAAAGCGCATCTGGCGGCATCGATGATCAACTGGGGCACCTACTACACCAAGCGCGTTGGCGAAGTGTTGGACGGAACCTGGAAAACCGGCACCAGCTGGCTCGGCCTGAAAGATGACGGTATCGATCTCGGCGCCTTCAACGCGGCCTTGCCGGATGACGTCAAGGCGTTGGTAGCTGAACGCAAGAAAGGCATCATCGACGGCAGCGCGCCGATCTGGAAGGGACCGATCATCGACAACACCGGCAAGGAAGCGGTTGCCAAGGATGCGGTGGCCACCGACGATTTCCTGCATGGCATCAAGTTCTATGTGCAGGGCGTCGAGGGTAAGGTACCGGGTTAATTTTTCCCCTGGGCCTGTTTATCGGGCTTGGGCGATCGCACTGTTCGACAGGGTGAAGAATGCCAGGAGCAATTCCTGGCGCGGAAAATTCTTCACCCTTCATGCGCGATGCATTCTTCTCTAGCCAATCAATCAGTAGTGATTTCCGCGATTCTTGCGAGCTGGTCGCTAACTGCCTCCACCAGACTTTCCTTAATTTTTTGCCCCCACACGCATTCCAGGCGACCTGGCTCCAGGAGAACGAACGCCTGAGCAAATTCTTGTCTTGTTCTTGTCATTGAATCGTCATGCCAATGACATATTTATTTCTGATACTTCAGGTCGTTGTAAAAAAGACATGTTTTGTTTGGTATTTTTCTTGTTAAAACTCGTTTTGACCTGGAGAAAAAGATGCTTGCAGCAATCAATAAGTATTGGGACTTGAGGAAATTGGTTTTTGTAGGATTGGCCGCGACGGCCTTTGCGGTTTGCGATGCTGAGTCAACGGTAGTGCAAAAGGAGCAGTCGCAGACGGCGATTGATTACAGTCAGCGCAAGGCATTGGTGATCGGTGTCGATGGCATGCAGTACGAAAAGCTGCAAGAGGCGATTGCTGCGGGCCGTGCTCCTAACCTCGCGCAATTCACTATCGCCAAATCCTATATTGGCGGTGTTGTCGGAACTGTGACTCAGCAATCCACCTATAGTGGACCTGGCTGGAGCACAATTCTGACCGGCGCCTGGAGCAACCGGCATCGCGTCACTGGCAATGACAGCAGGCAGCGCAATCAGACCAAAAGCATATTCAGGCTGATCAAAGAAGCGACGCCATCACGTCGCACCGCCAGCATCATTAGCTGGAATACCATCAACGATAACTTCGCACGCGATATTGAGCTTGCCTATATCGATAGGGTTGAAAAATGCAGTGACATTGATCAATGCGTCGCTGAAAAGGCCAGCAGTGCGCTGCGCTTTGAAGTTTTTTCATTTGTCTTTGCCCATTTTGACGAGCCGGATCTCACCGGTCATGCCCAAGGTTTTGGCGACGCATACCAAGCCGCAATCCAGGGAGTGGATACGCAGGTTGGGCAATTGCTGGCCGCGCTGCGGCAACGTCAAGTTGCGTATCCTGATGAAGACTGGCTGATTATTGTGACACCTGACCACGGTCGAGCCGCAGCAGATGGGCATAGTCATGGCAATCAAACCTTGAGTGAAAAGACCACTTTCATTGCCATCAACAAGCCGGCTAATGCACAGTTGAGCGCGCCGATTAGCGATCCGGATAACATGAATTTTGGTGGTTTGTATGGGAACGCAACGCAAGCCGATATCGTTCCAACTGTCTTGGCCCATCTGGGCGTCAAACCGAATCTGCTCGATTACCCGATTGACGGAGTAAGCCTGATCGGGGAACTCGGTGTGCGGCTGTTAGCGGTGCAAATCAATAACACAGCACGTAGCGCAACATTAAAATGGCGCAATACCAGTGCGCAAGGAAAACCATTGACGATCTATCGCGATGGTAAATTGCTGGCGACGTTGACGGATCAAGTGAGCGAGTATGTTGATAACGATTTAAAAAATGTTCAAGATGGCGTCGTCGATTTGAATTACACCGTCGTCGTTAATGATGTTCCGCAATCATATTTGGCGCGTGCAAATTTTAGTGCCGCCATATCATCAAATCCCTCCTTGTTGATGCGATGATGGGCTTGTTGAGCTAAGGAAAATCGATTGCACGTCTGTCTTTCCAGGCTCAGCCATAGCCTAGCCAGGCTGGCATTGAATTCATTTTGCGTGTTGCGTATTGGCAATGGTCGGCGCGGTGATCCGCTGCTATACTCCGTTTTCTTTCAATTTTCATAACGGAATAGCCATGCCAGATCAGGACTCGACTACGAAGGCGACATCGCGCGCCAAGTCATCCAAAATCGGTACCTTGACCACTGCGATGGTCGAGGACACAGCCAACATCCTGCATCAAAGCGGAGAGCTACAGCCGGGAACCGGCCTGATCACGAGCGTGATTGCGCTGAGTCTCGGCTTCCTCAGCTTATTGGGCGTGCTGGCCTTCCATTTTCCGCAATACCTGACTACGCCCGAACTGCGCCATGTCTATTCGGTCAGCCTGATGCGCCAGATCCTGTTCGGCGCGCTATTGGTGTCTGGCGTCCTGTCGTTAGTAAATATTTTGTTTGGCCGGCATCGTTCGCTGAATTTCACCGCACTCCTGATGGTGCTGGTTGCGGTCGCCTGGGGAGGTTCAAAGGTCGCGGTCGGCGAGTTTCCGGATCACACGCCATACATCGGGCTGGACTGGTTCATCATCGACCTGCTCGGCTCAACCCTGATTTTCGTGCTGATCGAAAAGATGTTCCCGCTGTATCGCAAGCAGGCGATATTCCGCTTCGAATGGCAGACCGACCTGGTGCATTTTGCGGTCAACCATTTCATCATCGGATTGGCGCTGCTGGTGGTCAACGTGATGATTCACCGGGTATTCGGCTGGATGGTGCATGCCGATTTCCAGAACACGATCGCTGGCATCAGCTTTATCCCGCAACTGCTGTTGTGCATGCTGGTGGCTGACCTGATGGAATATGGCGCGCACCGTGCGTATCACGAAGTGCCGTTTTTGTGGCGCTTCCACGCGGTACATCACAGCGTCAAAACCATGGACTGGCTGGCCGGCTCACGCCAGCACATACTGGAATTGATCTGCACCCGGGTGCTGGTGCTTGGCCCGCTGTTCGTGTTGGGCTTCGATAAATCCGTCGTCAACGCCTACATCATCATTGTCGGCTTCCAGGCCGTATTCAATCATTCCAACGTGCATCTACCGTGGGGACCGCTGCGCTACATCTTCGTCACGCCGGATTTCCATCACTGGCATCACTCGTCAGAAGACGAAGCGATCGACAAGAACTACGCGGCCCACTTCGCCTTTATCGATTATTTCCTCGGCACGGCAGTCAAGGTGAACCGCGCGTTCCCGGAGAAATACGGCGTGGTCGGCGATTACATGCCTGATGGTTTCATCAAGCAGCAGGCGTTTCCGTTTCGCAAGCAGGGTTGAAACTAAATCATCGGCAGGCATTCACAAATGCCTGCCACCGGATCGCCGTTCGTGCCGGCAACCCGCAGTTCGGTCGTGCCTGGCTGCAGTTCATCGCATAGCCGTGGTAGCTGAGGCCCAGGTTTCATAAGATCAACTGGAAACTTCCAGGAGACCATCATGAAACCTTTCGTATTTGCCGCGCTGATCTTGTTCGCATTGATGTCCGTCATCGTCACCCTCGCCATCGGCTTCGGTGGACCGCATGAGCCGCGGCCCATGGCAAGCATGAACAATCCATTCAAAAGCGTCGATTTCTCCGACCTGCCGGCCATCCGCCGCTATACGGCGCGCGACGGCACGCAACTGGCATTTCGCCAGTACCCTGCAGCCGGCGCAAATCCTAAAGGCAGCGTGGTGCTGGTGCACGGATCTTCGGCACGCGGCGACAGCATGCATGTGATGGCCAAAGCGTTCGCTGCCGCCGGCTATACCGCCTATGCGCTCGACATGCGCGGGCACGGAGAGTCCGGCAGCAAAGGCAACATTGCCTATGTCGGGCAACTTGAGGACGATATCGAGGATTTCACCCGCGCGCTGACGCCGGCCATGCCAGCCACGCTTGCCGGATTTTCTTCCGGCGGCGGATTCGTGCTGCTTTTCGCCGGCAGCGACAGGCAGGTGCTGTTTTCCAACTATCTGCTGCTATCGCCATTCATCAGCCAGGATGCGCCGACCTTCCGTCCCGACAGCGGCGGTTGGGTCAGTGTAGGCGTGCCACGCCTGATGGCGATCGGCCTGCTGAATGCGATAGACATACATGCGTTGAACGGACTTCCTGTTGTGCGCTTCGCACTCAGTGAACAAGCCAAGTCCTTCCTGACGCCGCAATACTCATATGCGCTGACGCAGAACTTCCGGCCGCAGGCGGACTGGCAGGCGAACATACGCGCGGTCCGGCAGCCATTGCGGCTGGTGGCCGGGCAGGACGACGAGGCATTCCACGCCGAACGCTTTGCCGAGGTGTTCAAGGCTGCGGGCAAGGACGTGCCTGTCACCTTGCTGCCCGGGATCGGGCATATACCGTTGACGCTCGACCGAAGCGCGGTTCAGGCAGCGGTGACGGCTGTCAACGGCATGAACCGGTTGCGGTAGGAAAATATTCTTGCGTCGGCATGTCGCATGTTTCGTCCGCCGGGATGCGACGGCGATGCCTTCCGGTGTTGATGCAGATGCGTTGCGGGGAGGGGATATTTCAGTGTCGACGCGAATGCAATCCGTAGAACGTATAAAATGAGCGGCGTTCTTAATCCTCTGTTCAATCCCGGAAAAATCATGCCGCCAATCTCGCCGCAAGCCATTGTTCAAGCACAGTTGGACGCCTACAACGCCAGGGATATCGATGCCCTGCTGGCGACCTACGCGCCGGATGCGGAGCAATACCAGTTGCATGGCGACCTGCTTGCGCGCGGACATGAACAGATGCGGCCGCGCTTCCTGACGCGCTTTGCCGAACCGGACCTGCATGCGCGTCTGTTGTCGCGCACGGTCATGGGTAACATCGTCATCGATTTCGAACTCATTACACGGAATTTTCCCGAAGGCGTCGGAACGTTGGAAATGCTGTGCGTCTACGAGATTGCCGGTCAGCGCATCGCGAAAGCGTCATTTGCCGTTGGCAAGACTACGCTGGCTGCGGCATCGCAATCCTGAACCGGCAGCCGGCGGCACGGATGATACCGACGGCGTAAGCATTTTGTTATCGCATATCGATGGGCGGCACATGGATCGCAAGAATTCAAGACTTCAGCGTCACCTTTACCTGGCAAGCATCCTTATCTTGCTGGCCGGATTATTGAGCGCCGGCCTGGTTTATTACTCGGCCTCCGGTGGCTACAACCGCGCGCTCGGTTATGACGTGGTGGGCGGCAATGTCTATTCCGTGGCGCAGGATGAATCGAAGTCCTATCGTCGCGACATGGAAATGTACAGCGGCACGTCGGGCCTGCTCATCGCCGACTTCAATGGCTGGCTCGCCAGTCTTTGGCACGGCAAGCGACTGGCTTACGTGCTGGCCATTGCTGCCGCTGTCATCTCCTATGCCTGTTTCTGGGTCGCACGCGACCTGGACCTGGTTGGCACGGAGGGGCCGGAGGATTGATTTTCTGTTGAGTCTCCCGTTTGCGATCCAGCGCTGTTGCTTAGTTAATCGCCGTATGGCAACATGCTGCGGCAATCAAGGGGGAGCAGGCGCGCCGGAAAGACGGCAACAATTGAACGGCTTGTCGCGACCATACGTCAGTGATCAACGGAAAAGAAAAATCATGTTCAAGAAAATAGCGATGTCCACCATGCTTGCGCTGGCTGCGCAGGTTTCCTATGCAGACGACGCCAGTGTTGCGGCGGCAGCCAAACTGGCTGACAGCATGCATTTGCAAGAGCGGATCAGCGGTTTCAAATTGCAGGCGCAAGCCATGGGCCAAAGGCAAATCGACCAGATCGTGACGCAAATCCAGAAAAGTGTGCCGCAGCTGAGTGATACCCAAAAGACCGCGATTCGTGTCGCCGCCAGCGAATTTATCGCCAGCGTATCCAATTCCTGGAGCAGCGAAGAAGTCGCGAAGATCTATACCGCATCGCTGATCAAGGACCTGCCGCCAGAGGTGATCGGAAAAATTACCGATTTTTATTCGACCGAGCAGGGGCAGATGGCCTTGAAGGCTTCCAGCAATGCTGACCAAAGCATCGTTAGCTACATCTCCAGTGCGCAGGAAAAGGCGATGGCGACCAGCTATCCCGTGCTCATGGATAATTTCAAAAGTATCATCACTGGCAAGTAGTAACAGAGGCAGCACGACTGCCATGTCGGTCTTTATTTTCCATTTGACTCATGCATGAAGCATCAGCCGTAATCCGCCTGGCGAAAGGCGGCGATAGCGCCGCCATCCAGGATTTGTACCTGGAGTTGACCGGTGACGTGCGCGTGCATGTCTTGCCTGAACAGATCGAGGCGATGCATGCCGATCCTGCAACACATCTGCTGGTGTGCGATGTCGCCGGCGATATCTATGGAACGGCGCTGCTGTCGCTGTGCGCCGATGCGATGTACGGCAAACAGCCTTTCGCGACAGTCGAAAACATCATTGTTGCGAGCGCCGCTCGTGGCGCAGGATTGGGCCGGCAGCTGATGGCAAGTATCGAAGCGATTTGTGCCGGCCACGACTGTTCCAAGATCATGCTACTGAGTTCTTCCAGCCGCAGCGACGCCCATGCGTTTTTCGCGAGTTACGGATTTTCCGGCGACAAGAAGCGTGGTTTCGTAAAATATCGCAGTCAATTCCGTACAGCTTGAAATGAATGCAGAATCAAAAATGAATACCGAATCAAATATTGAATTACGCGCATTCGTCATCGCGGACTATGAGGCGGCTTTTGCATTGTGGTCGTCGATTGACGGACTCTACCTCAGCGAATCCGATACCAAAGAAGCCGTCGCCGCTTTCCTGGACCGCAATCCCGGTTTCAGTGTGGTTGCCGTCGATGGGAACGGCGACATGGTCGGGGCGGTCCTGTGCGGACACAACGGCCGCGCCGCTTCGCTGTATCACCTGGCTGTGGCCGAAAGTGCTCGCGGCAAAGGCGTAGGGCAACGGCTTGTGCAGTTTTGCGTTGCAAGGCTGACTGCAGCGAATGTCGCACGCTGCAGTGTCTTCGTCTATACGGACAATGAAGTCGGCAATCGCTTCTGGCTCAACAACGGCTGGTACGACCCAGACACCTGGAAGGTGTTGCAAAGACGTCTTTAAGGTTGACGAGCCAGGAGCATTTACCCGCTTAATGCATCTGCAACACGCGTCCCGCACGCCGAGCTGCCGCAGCCAGATATAACGGCGATGGCGTCCGCAAGTTTTCGCAATAGCAGGTGTAGACCAGCTTGATCACATGATCGTCGTCGGAGGCGATGGCGGTGGTGAACAGATCGTGCCAGCTGTCGGCGCTGTCGGGCAACACGTCGTCCTCTGTCAGTAGCACGGCCGTCGACGCCAGCGCCGGCGCACCGATCGACACGTAGGCGGCGCACATCGCAACCCACAGTTGCGGCATCAACTGCGACACCAGTTCCGGCGGCAGATGCTTGAATACGCTCCGCGCCGCATGCAGGCCGGTGACGATATGCAGGGCGGTGAAATTATTGGTTTGCCAATACAAGGCGATGGCTGCCTGCGCCATCTGATCCAGCAGCAGCGGCTGCACTGGCGCTGCCGGCAAGGTCGCCTGGAAGCGCGGTTCGGCAGCCGTTGCGCGCAGGCGTGAAGTAATCATGCCGCCAATGAATTGCACGCCGCTCAATTCGCGCGACAAGGCGTTCAAGCCGTCACGTACCGAAGCTGCCGGCGTTCGCGGCTGTGAGCCGATGTCGATATGCAGGTTACCGCTGGCCAGCGCCGCCAATCCGGCGGCGATCTCTCCAACATGTTGTGCTTCCAGGCCGTAGCCGAGGCGGATCAACGCATGGAAGGCGCCGCTGGCCGGCGCGAACGGCATGTGCTGCAATGTCTGCGTCAGTACGGCATCGGCGCCGTTGCACCAGATCCAGTCCTCGAAGCAATCGCGCAAGGCGACAAATGAGGTCGGGTTGCCGACGTCGGCTTGCCACTCATCGCGTTCGACGGCCTTGCTTGCCGGAGGCGCAGTGATGGCGTAGCGGCTTTCCCACATGTCGAAAAAATCCTGCAGCCGCGCCGGCGGGGCGCCCATTGCCGCCAGCGCGCATAGCGCCATCGGGCAGTGATTGGTGGTGCCGTTGCCGCCAAGCGCAAAGCGCGCGTTGGCGTCGAGCAGCCGGTGCAGCGTCGCCTGTTGTAATCGTTGCTTCATGCGCTAAATCCTCCGGATAGCTGATTGACCACGGCAGTATGCAAGTTCAAGTAAACTTGAAGTCAAGCGCAAAATACGGAGTCAGGAAATGAACGACAAAATGATCACCATCGGCGAACTGGCCAAGCGTTCCGGCGTTGCCGCCAGCGCCTTGCGTTTCTATGAAGATGCGGGTTTGCTGCACAGTACGCGCACAAGCGGGCGTCAGCGGCAGTTCTCGCGCGATGTGCTGCGCCGGGTTGGATTCATCCGGGTGGCGCAGTCGATCGGCTTGCGCCTGGAAGAAATCAGGGCGGCCTTGTCGACGCTGCCGGAGAATCGAACCCCCACCAAGCAGGATTGGGAGCGCCTGTCGCGTTCCTGGCGGCCGCTGCTGCAGCAACGCATCGATTCCCTCACCGCGCTGCGCGACCAGCTCAGCTCCTGCATCGGCTGCGGCTGCCTGTCGCTGCAGAAGTGCGCGTTATATAACCCGGAAGACATTGCCCAGACGCGCGGCAACGGTCCGCGCTACCTGCTCGGCGACAATCCCGCCGAAGCGCCGGCCGGACGCACCATCCGGATTGCCAGGGACGATTAACAAGTCTGATTACCTGGGAGGTAATCGACCGTGCGCAACGCCGCGCGCAGAATGGTTTCGTCGACTACGACAAATCAACCTGAATCGATAACCTGATAACCATCAAGGAGCAGATCATGACCAGCACCAATGTTGAAAAGAATATCGCCGAACAAGCCGCCGTTATCGCCAGCCGCTACATCGCCGCCTGGGACGAGCTGGATGCCGGCCGCCGCCGTGCCCGTATTGCCGAAGTGTTCACGCCGGATGCGGTCTATCTCGATCCGATGGCGCGCAGTGCCGGCCATGATGGCCTGGATGCAATGATCGGCGCGGTCCAGCAGCAGTTTGCGGGGTTGCGTTTCCGCCTGCATGGCAAACAGGATGGCCACAACAATGTGCTGCGATTTTCCTGGACGCTTGGTGCGGAAGGCGCCGAGCCGGTGGCCCATGGCACCGATGTCGTGGTGGTTGCCGACGATGGCCGCATCAGCAGCGTTACCGGCTTCCTCGATGCGCTGGCGTTGCCTGCCTGATGTTCAGTTGGCCGGGCAGCTGGCGGCGCGGTTAGCTGTTATCACCTCGCAAAGAAACAGGGATACACTGCGCAATCAACTTTTGGAGATCGCCGATGGCTACATCGCAAGTCGCGTCGCAATCGCCCGCCAGGAGTGCCGGGCAGGCGTCGGGCAACCGCTACTTCAACGACTTCGCCGCGGCCTTGCGCTACTGGCGCGGCAAGCGCGGTTATAGCCAACTGCGCTTGTCCACCGAAAGCCACATCTCGCAGCGTCATATCAGTTTCCTTGAAAGCGGGCGCTCACAGCCAAGCAAGGAATTGATCCTCAAGCTTGGCACGGTGCTCGATATTCCGCTACGCCAGCGCAATGTAATGCTGCTGGCCGCCGGTTTTGCCCCCGCCTACCAGGAGCGTAAATTGTCCGATCCCGAACTACAGTCGGTCAAGCAGGCGCTGGATTTCATGCTGGCCCAGCAGGCGCCCTATCCGGCGCTGGTGGTGGATCGGCTGTGGAACCTGGTGATGAGCAATGGCCCGGCGGCGCTGATGATCCGCTGGCTACTCGATATGCCGGACAGCCAGCCGCTACCGCGCGAGGGCGTCAATGTTCTCAAGCTGATCCTCGATCCGGCCGGTATCCGCAAGCACCTGCGCAACTGGCAGGAGGTCTGCGCCGACCTGTTGCACTGGATTCAGCGCGAGGCGATGAGCGACGGCCCCGGCAGCGAAGCTACCCTGCTGCTGGAAGAGTTGCTGGCTTTCCCCGGCATCAAGGCGGTCAGCCAGACGCCGAATCTCGATACCCGTGCATTGCCATTCCTTGCAATGCAGATCGGCAAAGACGGTGTTGAACTGAACCTGTTCACCTCGATTGCCACCATGGGCACGCCGCACGATGTCACCGTGCATGAATTGCGCATCGAGTCTTTCTTTCCAGCCGACGAGACGACTGCGGCCTGGTTCAAGCATCGCGCATGAAATGCTGTGCAGTCCTTTACAATAAACATCCACGGCAAGTCGCAATCCCTTGATCCAGACCTATCCGACAGCGTAAAGGAAACCCATGATGGAAAAGCAATTGGCAGGTGCGGCCGCACTAATCTCCATGTCTTTGTTCCTGGCAGCCTGCGGCAGCACACCTTCCGCTACCACGTCCGCCATTCCCGATAACCTCGTTGCGCCGGCAACGCAGGCGCTGGCGGTGACGGCACAGGGCCGCGGTGTGCAGATATATCAATGCGCGGCGAGCGCCGTCGATGCCGGAAAATTCGAATGGCGCTTCATCGCGCCCGAAGCTGATCTGTTCGACAACAGCGGCAACAAGATCGGCAAGCACTATGCCGGCCCGACCTGGGAAGCGCTCGATGGCAGCAAGGTGGTTGGCGCCGTGCAGGCGCAAAATCCCGGACCTGACGCCAACGCCATTGCATGGCTGTTGCTAGGCGCGAAATCGCATTCCGGCGACGGCGTGTTTGCCGGCATCCAAACCGTGCAGCGTCTCAATACCGTCGGCGGCAAGGCGCCGGCGAATGGTTGCAACCAGGATCGACTGGGCCAGCAAGTGCGCATCGCTTACGAGGCGCAATACCGTTTCTATTCAGCGAAATGACGCGGTAAATACCCGGCCGTTTGATGCCGGGGTTGATCTTGCCCGTGTTGGCATGCGGGATCGGGTCATTCCGGTTAGTTTTTAACTTTCATTTATACGATCGGCCCGTTTTTTTACGATATCTTTATATCGGTTTATCTACACTGATTGCATCAGAGATAACCATGCGGGTCCTGTCATGATCATTACCGTTTTCAGCCCGGACGAAGTTTCAAAACGTTCAATATTAGCCGCCAACCTGGCGGCGCACTGCGCGCTGCATTATCGCAAGGTGCTGCTGATCGACGCCACTGCGCCGCATCACACGCTAGGCTGGGGCGCCTGCCGCGATGTCACCGGCATCAAGTCGAGGCTGGTCGTGCGTGGCGCGGAAAATCTGCAATCGGAACTGGAAGATCCGGCATCCTACAGCCGCAGTCACTACGCAGAAATCGTGATCGATGCCGATGGCGTCAATACCCAGGATACCAATGCTGCATTGGTCGCCACCGACGTTTTGCTGATTCCGGTGCATGCACGCCAAGGCCGGGTGCAAAACCGCCAGGCACTGGCGCAGCATATCGACGCCTTGAAATTGTTTAACCCGGAATTGCGCGTGCTGGTGGTGGAAGTACAGCCTATCAGCGCGTTCGGCGAGGGCGTCAGCACGGAGAACAGCCCGGCCCGGTTGGTGGCGGCCAGCATTCTTACCGCGAAGTTGGCGAATACTGTGATCCACGAATGGATAGACGACCGCAGCACCTTCCAGCAAGGCATGTCGGCGATGGACAGCAAGCTGCGCAATCAGCGCGCCGTGGCCGAGATTCAGAATCTGTATCAGGAGATCATCAAGACCAGGACCCAGCGCCTGGATCCTGTCGCCAACAGCCAGGCCATATTGCAGGCGCTGCAAAGAAGGACTGAAGAAAAAGAGTTATGTCACATCAGCCCGGACATCGCTTCGAATCAGGCAAGTGCGATGTGACATTGCGGTAGTCGTCATGGACGGGGATTTTTTCGTTTGTAGAAAATCCCCGTCGCAAGCTGCGTGGCCGGTGAAGATTAGACCGGCACCATATCGAAATGTCCTAGGTAATCGATCTTCCCGACTGCCACTCCCTTGTTGCGCAAAATATCGTGCACGGTGGTCAGGTGAAAGAAAAAATTTGGCAAGGTGAAGGTCAGCAAATAGGCATCGCCTTTTAACGTCGTTTTGAACTTGCTGAAACTCAGGGTCACTTCGCGCGTCTCGCTGCCCGCCAAATCTTCCGGTTTTACCGTCTCCAGAAACGCAATCGTTTTGGCCACCCGAGCCTGCAGATCCGCAAGCGTTACCTCGTTATCCTCCATGCGCGGTGCTTCGAGCGACGACAAGCGCCCAATCGCGTTCTTTGAAGTATCGCTCGCCCGCTGCACCTGACCGGCCAGCGTCAGCATGTCCGGCGCCAGGCGCGCATTGACCAACTCGGCAGGATCGATATTGTTGGCCTTGGCATGCGCCTCGGCCTTCTCTAGATACGCCGCAAGAATTCCTAATCCGCGGACGAACACCGGGACTGAGATTTGATACATCGATAAGGACTGCATGGTTAACTCCAGGGAAAATGGGAAGGCAATCAAACCGGGCTCTGAAGCAGCGCTGAACGCCAGCCACACCCGGAATCACATCCTATTCCCATCCGCAGATTGCTGCTGGCGGATTTTAATCCGGAGATTGGATTATGATGGAGATGGGTTTCGTTGCGCCGATAGCGTGCAAGGTCGATGAAAACCTGAATACTCTTGCAATTTGAAAACGAATACGCTACTTTCGTAAGCACCGCTGGCAGATAGTTAAATGCGCAGCCGGCTTGCCGAGGAGACCGTCGTGAAAACCGTCGCACAGATTCTCAAGTCCAAGCAAAACCAGGCCACCTACACCATTCCCCCTTCCGCCAAGGTGTTCGACGCCATCAGGATGATGGCCGACAAGAGCGTCGGCGCGTTGCTGGTGACCGAAGGCGAGCAGATCGTCGGCATCGTCACTGAGCGCGACTATGCCCGCAAGATGATCCTGCTGGGGCGTTCCTCCAACGACACCTTCGTGCGCGACATCATGACCACCTCGGTCATGTATGTGCGCCTCGACGACACCAACGAACAATGCATGGCCCTGATGACCGAGAACCGGCTGCGCCATTTGCCGATTCTCGATGACGGCAAGCTGGTCGGCATCATCTCGATCGGCGACTTGGTCAAGGACATCATTTCGGAGCAGCAATTCATCATCCAGCAGCTGGAACATTACATAATGGGCCGCCCTGGTATAAGCTGAACAAGTGGGGGTCGCGAACAAGCGGCGGCGTTTTCCGTGCCCGTGCCTGCACCTGTTCCAGGCCCTTGATTGCGGATGGTGTTTGATTGTCTCCAACATGGTGGTGCCAGATGAAGAAGTGGCTCATCCTGCTGTCCTGTCTTCTGCTCGGCGCGTGCGCGAGTGTGCCGCCGCCGCGCGCCGACGGTTTGTTCAACGACCAGTTGTTCAGCGCACCTTCGCAGCCCATCAGTGCCGCCGACGTATTTGCAGTTAGCGCGCCGATGCGCAGCTTCCTCGCCAGTCCCGAGATCGTTCACCAGATGCATGCCAACGGCAGTCAGCGCGGCCTGTTCGACGCGCTCTACAGCAAGGGCCAGTTGCGGCTCGAATACGATTCTGTGCAGACTCATAACGCCGCCCAGACTTTCGCGGCCCGCTCGGGCAATTGTCTGTCGCTGGTCATCATGACTGCTGCTTTCGCCCGCCAGCTTGGTTTGCCGGTGCGCTTCCAGCGTGTGCTGATGGATGAATCGTGGACCCGCAACGGCGACATCTATTTCGCCAGTGGCCACGTCAACCTGACGCTCGGCAAGAAAATGACCGATGCCGATACCCGCTATGACCAGAGCCGCTTGATGACCATCGATTTCCTGCCGCCGGAAGACATCACGGGGCAGCGCACCGCCGATCTGGCCGAAGCCACGGTGGTCGCCATGTACATGAATAACCGTGCGGCCGAGACGCTGGCGGCGGGTCAATTGGACGACGCCTATTGGTGGGCGCGTGAAGCGATCCGCCAGGATCCGAATTTCCTCAGTTCCTACAACACGCTCGGCGTCATCTATCGCCGCCACGGCAACCTGCGTGAAGCCGAGCAAGCCTTGCGCCGCGTGTATGAACGTGAGCCGAATAACACGGTGGTCATGTTCAACCTGCAGGCGGCGCTCAAGGATCTCGGCCGCACTGATGAAGCGCAGGCCCTGGCGACGCGGCTGGCGCAATTGCAGCCGGAAGCGCCGTTCCATTATTTCAGCCTCGGCATGGAGGCCATGCGTGCCGGCGATTTCAAGGCCGCCAAGGCGCTGTTCACCAAAGAACTGGCGCGCGATCCGTACTATCACGAGTTCCAGTTCTGGCTAGGCATTGCCTGCCTGCGCCTGGGCGAAACCGACGAGGCCGTGCGGCACATGGCGATTGCGCTGGAAAACAGCACCACCCATCGCGACCATGAGCTGTATGCCGCCAAGCTCGACCGGCTCAAGGCGCAGCTGCCGCATTAGCGAGGCGGCAGCTGCGTATTGAAGCGAGCCTGATTTATTGCGGCAACTGACGCGATTGCACATCGAACGGCACGTTTACTGCAAGCTGCGCAGCTTCGTCGATTTCCTGGTGCAGCGGCTCGGCTGAGCGGGTGGCTGTTACAGGCTGTCGCGGTAGAACTTGGTATCGAGCCGCATGCGCGGAAATGCCGCCGGCAAGTCGTCCGCGGTGATTTCGACGAAACCGTGCTTCTCGTAGAACCGATGCGCCGCCAGGAAAGCCGAGGTGGTGCCGAGGAACACTTCGCGCAAGCCCTGCGCCGCCGACCAGTCGAACGGCGCCTGCAACAGCCGCTGCGCTACCTGATGCTCACGTCCGCGAAACGCTGGCTTGACGAACATCTTGCGCAACGCCGCTTGTCCATTGCCGATATCGCGCAGGGAAATACTTCCCACTACCTCGTCACCCGCCAGCGCCACCCAGAAATTACCGTGCCCGCATTGATAAAAAGTAGGGATGTCGAGCAGGTCGGGCTGCTCTTCAAGCGTGATGGCCAGACCGAATTCGTTTTGCTGGATTGGCAGGATCAGGTCGACGATGCCGCTGCGAAGCTGGTCGGAGTAGGTGGTGATTTCGATCATGGCTGGAGTCCGTAACAAAAATGAGTTAATTCGATTGGAATACGATGTATTCGCCGTCTTCGCCGTTACCAGATCCAGTCTGGCTAAATCCGCATGCCCTATAGAAAGCGATGGCGTTTTGGTTAAGCGCTAGGCATTTCAAGGTGTACTTGTGCTCAGGCCAGTTGGGCAGCGCGGAGAGGAGCGCCTTCCCTACTCCCTTTCCTTGTTGTTGAGAGGCGACGTACAGATGGTGGATGAAACGATCTTTTTCCCATATTGAGATGAAACCAACAATTTCTCGATGTTCGTCTTTGGCTACCAGTATGGTTTCGCCAACGGTTTGACGATCCAGATCCTGCAATTGGAATGCATCTGCCGCCGCCCAGGTATAAGTCTGCCGGCGTTCCGCAAGGAACAGGTCTCGAAGGGCGGGGAAATCTTGCGGATCGTTTCCGCGAACAGTTATGTGCATCGAACTCCTTCATCAAACAGTTGGTTTTCCGTAGCGAATCGTAGCCGTTTTGTAGCACTCAGTCCCGTCGCGGCGCCAGCACCGACGGCTGCTCGCGCTGCGCCACTTCGAACACCCCCACCAGCCAATCGACAAACACCCGCACCCGCGGCGATAGCTGGCGATGGTGCGGATACAGCACTGATACGGTAGACGGGTTGGGACGGTATTCGGGCAACACTTCACGCAACTCACCGCTGGCGAGCAGCGCTTCCATGCCGTAGCGAGGGCACTGGATCAGGCCGAATCCGGAGCGGCAGCAGGCAGAGTAGGCTTCGGCATTGTTGACAGAAATCGCGCCATCGATGGTGACTTCGCGGACCACGCCATCGACCTTGAATTCAAACGGAAAGACCTTGCCGGTTTGGGCCGAGAAGAAATTCACTGCGCGATGCCGCGCCAGATCCTCGATCGTGCGCGGCATGCCATGCCGCTCCAGGTAGGCCGGGCTGGCGACGGTGGTCTGCTGCAGGCTGGCCAGGCGCCGCGCCACCATCGACGAGTCGCGCAGTTCACCGACCCGCAGCACGCAATCGACGCTTTCCCGCACCAGGTCGACCAGGCGGTCGCCCATGCCGATCTGCAATTCGATATTTGGATAGCGTGTGCAGAATTGTTCCAGCTGCGGCAACACGAAGTGGCGCGCCAATGTGCCGTGCATGTCGATCCTGAGTTTGCCGCCGGGATTGGCGGCAGCTTCCGAAAACACGTTCTCGGTTTCTTCCAGGTCGGCCAGCAGCCGTGTGCAGCGCTGGTAATAGGCTTCGCCGTCGAGCGTGGCGGTGACCTGGCGCGTGGTCCGGTGCAGCAACCGCACCCGCAGCCGCGCCTCCATTTGCTTGATGGCGTTGGTCACTGTCGATTTCGGATAGCCGAGATCCTCGGCGGTGCGGGTGAAACTCTTCAACTCGACGATGCGCGTGAAAATCCGCATCGATTCAAATTTGTCCATGGAGGTGTCCGCACGATTGTTGGTGATATATGAACAGTCTAGGCAATTTTACCCAGTTTATCCATAATGAATTAACCGTCATCATGTATTACTGCCTTGCAAAACGGATTCACGGAAACGACGGGGCGGCCTGGCAACACTGACAACTCACTTCAAGGGGCTTCAAATGAACCACGCAAACCAAGCAGTCGCCATCGTCACCGGATCGTCGCGCGGCATCGGCGCAGCAGTAGCGCAACGCCTGGCCGATGACGGCTTCGCTGTCCTCATCAACTATGCCGGTAGCGCTGCGGCGGCACAAGCCCTGGCGCAACGGATCGTGCAAGCCGGCGGCCAGGCGCTGGCGGTACAGGCCGACGTCAGCGACCCGCAAGCCGTACGCGCCATGTTCGAGGCAGCGGAAAGCGCCTTCGGCGGTGTTGATGTACTGGTCAACAACGCCGGCATCATGGCAACCACCAGCATCGCCGAGACCGACGACGCCACCTTCGACCGCCAGATCGCCATCAACCTGAAGGGCAGCTTCAATACGCTGCGCGAAGCCGCCAAGCGCTTGCGCCAAGGTGGCCGCATCATCAATTTCTCGTCGAGCGTGGTCGGCATGCTGCAGCCGGGCTACGGCGTATATGCCGCCACCAAGGCTGGCGTCGAAGCGATGACCAGCGTGCTGGCCAAGGAGCTGCGCGGCCGCAACATCACGGTCAATGCGGTCGCTCCGGGGCCGACTGCCACCGATCTGTTCCTCAACGGCAAACCGCAGGAAGTGGTCGAGCGCCTGGCCAAGATGGCGCCGCTGGAACGCCTGGGACAACCGCAGGACATCGCCGCCACGGTAGCTTTCCTGGCAAGCGCCGACGGCGGCTGGATCAACGGCCAGACCTTGCGCGCCAACGGCGGAATCATCTGAGCATTTCAATTAATCCGGTTCACCAAATCGCATTCAAAGGAGTCATCGTCATTACGCGCGCGATGGTTTGAGCGTGGATATGCAAACCTGCATCGGCAAACAACGCCAGCCTGCCGCGCGATCGCTTCCTGCGGCAGTTCAGTGTGTGGAGTAGTTCCTTGGGGAAATTGTTATGGCGTGAAGCGCAAAATGATCTAAGCTGCATCTAGCGGCGGCTAGAGAGAAACAGCGGCTCGTTTGTAAATTTTTCCAGGGCCGTTCCGCGCGCTACAATTCGCCGATTTGCCCGGTGTCGATGCGGATGCCGGGTATATTCAACAGGAGAAAACCATGAAACTGAATCAAGTGTTGCTGGCGGCAATGACTGTCGCCGCGCTCCAGGGTTGCGCTGTCGCCGATGTCTCTGCTCCCGATCCGCGCGCCAACGAGCAAACCGACACCATTCCACCCGGAGGCTGCGCTGCCGATCGGCTGAAAGATCACGCGCTGGTCGGCAAGAGTGAGAAAGAGGCCACCGGTTTACTGGAAGGTTGCACCTGGCGCATCGGTGAGCGCGACGGCGAGCAATTTGCCGGCACCATGGATTATCGTGAAGAGCGGCGCACCATCGGCCTTGCCGACGGCAAGGTGATCTGGGTCCGGCGCGGCTAGGCGGCTTGCCTGCCGGCGCATTGAAAGCGCCGGCAGTCCCTTGGCGCGTTTTGATAAGTTGCCAGTGTTTTTCGCTGGAAAGCGATGAGATATTTCCGTAAGCTGCAGGTTGTCTTCATCTATCCGGTCTGAACGCAGATCTGTTTCCACCCATGTCGTCGCCAACGTTCATTGAAACCGAAAGAACCGTACTGATCCAGCTGCATCCCGATAATGCACACCTGTTGCAGGCTTACCAGTTGGCCAATCGCGCGCATCTGGAGCCGTGGGAGCCGGCCCGCAGCGACGATTTTTACACGCCTGAAAATTGTCATCGGCGTAGCGAAATCTCTTACCGCGCTTTCGAAGATGGCGTGGCCTTGCATTTAATGGCGATTGAACGTCAATCGCAAAGAATGATTGCCGGCTGTAATTTCACCAACATCGTCCGGGGACCATTGCTCGGATGCCACCTCGGCTACTCGATCGACCGCGAACACGAAGGGCGCGGCCTGATGCGCGAAATCGCCAGCGCCGGTATCGATCACGTATTTTCCGTACTTGGTCTGCATCGCATCATGGCCAACCATGCGCCGCGCAACTTGCGCAGCGAGCAACTTCTGAGACGCCTGGGTTTCGAGCGCGAAGGGTATGCCAGGGCTTATTTGAAAATCGCCGGGAAATGGGAAGACATGGTGCTCAATTCCCTGATCAATCCGTCGGACTAGCGCCGAATAAGAATGCACCTGTTGTTCGCCAATCTGCCTTTGGCGAGCTTCGTATTGGTTGCGGTTTAGGTATGCGTCGAGTAACATCGATTGCGTTGGCGCAATGATTTCACTGCCCATAAAACCCCCTCATTTCTGGTCATTTATACAACCATGGTGAAGCTATGATCCGAGGTTGCCTTGGTTGCTTGTTGCTCATGGTGTGCAGTCTTGGAAACGCTGCAGCCGGTCCCGATTGCTCCCGCCCTTTCACGCTTGCGCTGCACGAGCACGGCCTGCTCTATTCTGCTGACACCGATAGCGGCATCGACAAGGATTTCGCCGACGAACTGATCCGCCGCAGCGGTTGCCGAGTCAACGTCAGCCTGATGTCGCGGGCGCGCATCTGGCAACTGATCGAATCCGGCGCGCTCGACTTCAGCCTGTCCGGCATCGCCAACGCTGACCGCAGGCGTTTCGCCTCGTTCGCCTGGTACTTCAGCAATAAATATTATCTGCTGGTGCGCAAGGATTCCGGCAAGCGTCACCTTTCCGATGTCGAGCGCGATGACCGTTTCCAGCTTGGCGTCATCCGCAGTTTCCGCTATGGCGACACGGCCAATCGGCTGGTTGACCAGTTATCCGCCGTCAATCGCGTCAGCCAGGCAAACGGCCTGGCGCCGCTGTATCAGGCGTTACTTCGCGGCAGCATCCAGGGCATGATCATCGAACCGTTCGATTACCCGGCGCTGGATGAACAGAAAATCCGGGACGTTACCGCCGTTATCGAATTCAGCGATCCGGCGATACCTCACGGACTCATCATGTCGAGGAAGGCCCTGTCGGCAGCCGAGCAGGAAAAATGGCGGGCGCTGGTGGACGGCATGCGCGCGGACGGAACCGTGCGCCGTATTTTCGAAAAGTATTTCAGCCCCAATTTCGCCGCTCCCATGGTTGATTTCCAGGCGCAACCGTGAGCCGGTTACGTCTTATCCTGCTTCCCTTGCTGGTCTTGGTCACAGGACTAGGCGTCACCTGGGCGCTTTGGCATCATGAGCAGGAAGCCTCCGCGAAAGAGTTGCGGTCCCGGTTCGATGCCGCGCTGCGCGAGACGGCCAGCCGGATCGAATTGCGCGTGGCGACCTACGAGCAGATGCTGCGCGGCGTGCAGAGCCTGTATGCCGTCACGGGGGAGATGGATCGCGATGATTTCCGCGACTACGTCGCCTCGCTGAATCTGGACGCCAATTATTCGGGCATCCAGTCCATCGGCGTTGGCAAATGGGTGCCGGCAACGAACAAGGACAATCATGTCACCGCCATGCGCCAGGCGGGTTTAGCCAGCTATGCGGTGCTACCGGCTGGTCAGCGCGAAAATTACGTGCCGATTGTCCAGCGCGAACCGAATCTGGGCCGCAATTACGCTGTTCTTGGTTTCGATATGTGGTCCGATCCAACCCGGCGGGCGGCCATGGAACACGCGCGTGATTCCGGTTCCGTGGCGATTTCCGGCAAGGTCCGGCTGGCAGCCGATGTCGATACGGATGCCCGCTCCGGTTTCCTGATGTTTCTGCCGTTCTATGCCCGTGGCCAAGCGCACGACACCGTTGCCCAGCGCCGCGCGCACCTGGCCGGCTGGATCTACGCTTCCTTCCATATGAACGATGTGATGGCCAGCCTGTATGGCGAGCAGCCGCAGGGACTGGTCTTTGATATTTACGACGGCGTCGAACCGTCAGCCGACGCGCTCCTGTATCACTATGCCGGCGATGATGGAAGGCCGTCGCCAGGCGCGCTGTCCGCCAAAGAATATCTGGTGATCTCCGGTCACGACTGGACGCTGTCGATGACTGCGCTGGACGATTTCGGCGGACGTTCCAGGCATACCGACGAACTGCCTATTGCCATCACCGGCGCTGGCCTCAGCCTGCTGCTGGCGCTACTTGCGTGGCAGATGTTGACCGGCCGCAGCCGCGCCATACAGCTGGCGGCTTCGATGACCAGTGAACTGCGCGCGAGTGAAGAAAAATTTCGCGCCATCGCAGACTGTATGGTCAACTGGGAAGTCTGGTGGGGGCTGGATGGCAAGCCGCGCTGGATCAATCCCTCGGTCAAGGAGTACACCGGATATACCGTGGCGGAATGCATGGCCATGACCGACTTCTCCGGCACGCTGATCTACCCTGAAGACCAGCCTCGCGTTACATCGGGATTCCAGAAAGCCTGGCAGGGTTTGCGCGGCGACGACCTGGAATTCCGCTGCGTGCGCAAGGACGGATCGCTATTTTGGCTTTCCCTTTCCTGGGCGCCGATCAGCGATGTCCACGGGACATTCACTGGATTTCGCACCAGCGGGCGCGACATCACCGAACGCAAGCAGGCCGAAGCCGAGCTGCGCATTGCCGCGGTGGCGTTCGATTCACGCGAAGGCATGATGATTACCGACGCCAACTGCGTCATCCTGCGCGTCAACGGCGCTTTCACTGAAAGCACCGGATATGCGGCAGAGGAAGTGGTCGGCAGGACGCCGCGCATGCTGCAATCGGGCCGGCACGATGCGGCCTTCTACCAGGAGATGTGGCAGGCGATTCATCGCAGCGGCGGCTGGCAAGGCGAAATATGGGATCGCCGCAAGAACGGCGAGGTGTATCCGAAATGGCTGACGATTTCGGCGGTGAAGGGCGATGACGGTGTCGTCACCCACTACATCGGCACCCATCACGACATTACCGAACGCAAGATCTCGGAAGAAAGAATCAGGGAGCTGGCCTTTTTCGATGCCCTTACCCAATTGCCCAACCGTACCTTGCTGCTGGATCGACTGACGCAAGCCATCACGCTCAGCGCCCGCAATGAAACCTGCGGCGCCTTGCTGTTCATCGATCTCGATCATTTCAAGACCCTGAATGACACCCAGGGACACGATAAAGGCGATTTGCTGTTGCGGACAGCGGCGCAGCGGCTGGCGGGAGGCGTGCGGGAAATCGACACGGTAGCGCGGGTCGGCGGCGACGAATTCGTGGTGGTCCTGGGCAGCTTGAGCGCGAACCTGGAAGAAGCGATCCAGCAGACCGAGACGGTCGGCAAAAAAATCCTCGCGCTGCTGAGTAGCGTCTACCAGCTCGGCAATATCGAGTACCGCTGCTCGGCAAGCATCGGCGCCACCTTGTTCCGCGGTGATCAAACCAATACCGACGAACTCCTGAAACAGGCCGATCTCGCCATGTACGAGGCCAAGGAAGCCGGACGCGACACACTGCGTTTCTTCCATCCTGCGATGCAGACCGTGGTGGTGGAGCGCGCCATCTTGGAGGCCGGATTGCGCAAGGCCATCGACGCCAACCAGTTCCTGCTGCACTACCAGCCGCAAGTCGTCGAGAACGACCGCATCACAGGTGTCGAAGCGCTGGTGCGCTGGCAGCATCCGCAACACGGCATCGTATTGCCGGCCGACTTCATTCCGATGGCCGAAGAAACCGGATTGATCCTGCCGTTGGGAAACTGGGTGCTGGAAACTGCCTGTACCCAATTGGCGCTATGGGCGACCCGGGCAGAACTGGCGCACCTGACGATCGCAGTCAATATCAGCGCGCAGCAATTCCGCAAGCCCGATTTCGTCGACAGGGTGCTGGCGGTAATCAGCCGGACCGGCGCGAATCCCGAGCGGCTTAAACTGGAATTGACCGAAAGCCTGCTGGTCGACAACGTCCAGGACATCATTGAAAAGATGGCCGAACTCAAGGTACGGGGGATCTGTTTTTCACTGGACGATTTCGGCACCGGATATTCCTCGCTTTCTTACTTGAAGCGCCTGCCGCTGGATCAGCTTAAAATCGATCATACCTTCGTGCGCGATATCCTTTACGATTCCAACGATGCCGCCATCGCTGAAACCATCCTGGCGCTGGCCAGGAACCTGGGCCTGGAGGTCATTGCCGAGGGCGTCGAAACCGAGGCGCAGCGCGATTTCCTGGCTAGCGTAGGATGCAATGCGTATCAGGGCTATTATTTCTGCCGTCCGCTGCCAATTGATAGCTTTGAGAAATTCATGATGACGGTGTGAGGCGCGCCGTTCAGTATTCGAACGATTGCAATAACCGGAGCGATGCCATGACACTCGATGTAATCAAGGAATTCCTGTTTTGGTGCGTCGGCATAAACTATGCGATTCTCATCGTTTGGGCCTGCGTTTTCCTGGCCGCCCACGACTGGTTGTACCGCCTGCACGGACGCTGGTTCAAGCTCTCCCCCGAAACTTTCGACGGCGTCATGTACGGCGCCATGGCGGTCTACAAGATCGGGATCATGCTGTTCAACCTGGTGCCGTTGGCGGCGCTTTACCTGACAACCTGAGTTCTGGGGAACGTAAATGAAACACATCAACGGTATCGTATTCGACCTGTACGGCACGCTTTACGATGTCCATTCGGTAGCCTTATTGTGCGACAGCTATCATCCCGGCCGCGGGCGCGAGATCAGTGCCGTATGGCGCCAGAAGCAGCTTGAGTACACCTGGCTGCGCAGCCTGATGGGACAATACGTGGACTTCGAACAGGCTACCCATGATGCACTGGTGTTCACTTCCGGGCAGCTGAAACTGCCGCTCGATGCAACGGCGCAGCTTGCACTATGTAATGCCTACCTGGAGTTGGCAGCGTACCCGGAAGTGCCGGCGGCGCTCGCCAGGTTGCAGGCAATGGGTTTGCCGCTCGCCATTTTATCCAACGGTTCTCCGCATTCGATACACAGCGTGGTCACGCGATCCGGGCTCGAAGCGCGCTTCTCCCATCTGATCAGTGCCGATGAAGTGCGCATCTTCAAGCCGCATGGCAGTGTCTACCAGCTTGCCGTAGACCGTTTGCAATTTGATCGCTCGGAGCTTCTGTTTGTTTCGTCGAACGCCTGGGACGCATCGGGAGCCAGGCATTTTGGTTTTCCGGTGTGCTGGATCAACCGGGCTGGCAATACCTTCGATGAACTGGGGCAATCGCCCGACCACGTGGTCGGCGGACTGGACGAACTGGCCGACTGGATAGCGACACAGCGAAACAATTGATGGCCGCCGGCCAAGCGTTCGGACCGCAATGGTTGCAGCCGCGCGACATCTGGTTGCGGCCAGGGATGCAATCACGCTGCCGATCTGATAACGTATCCGGCTCAAGAATCTGAAAAGAGGGTGAAGCCATGGCGTTTCAGAATTATTGGCTGTTTGTCCCGGCCTGCTTCGCGCTGAACATGGCATTCGGTCCGAATAATGTCTTGTCGCTGTCGAACGGCGCGCGCGATGGCATGCGCTATTCGATATTGGCGGCGTTCGGCCGGCTGCTGGCGTTTGCGGCGATGATTGCGATTTCCGGTTTCGGCCTGGGGGCGTTGCTGCTGGCTTCGGAAACCTTGTTTACCTTGCTCAAGTTCGGCGGAGCGATCTATCTGGTGTGGTTGGGCATCAAGATGTTTCGTGCAGCCCCAATGTCGTTGACGCGCAGCGTTGCCAACGCCGACGCCCCGATCGAACCGTCAATGGACAAGCTGCGCCGCCTGGCGAAGCAGGAGTTCCTGGTGGCCGCCGGCAATCCCAAGGCGATCCTGATCTTCACCGCTTTCTTTCCGCAATTCGTCGATCGCTCGGCCTACGCCGCCAGCTTCACGATACTTGGCGCGATCTTCCTGCTGCTGGAACTGGTCGCCATTGCCATCTATGCCGCGCTCGGCGCACGGCTTGGCTCGCTGGCGCAGGTTGGCAACAGCTTCCGGTGGTTCAACCGCGCCAGTGGATCGCTGATGATCGGGTTTGGCTTGTTGCTGGCTTTCCTGCGACGCCCGGCCAGCTGATCAACCGACGCGCGATGGCGCAGAGGATGTGTTCATGAAATCAACATCTCCAGCAGTGCTGGCGGTTCATCATTTCGAACAACGCGAAGAGTGGGCCGCCTGGCTCGCCGATCATCACGCGACATCGCCTGGTATCTGGTTGCAACTGGCCAAGAAGGGTGCAGAGACGCGCTCGGTTTCTTACAGGGAGGCGGTCGACATTGCACTTTGCTTTGGCTGGATAGACGGCCAGAAGCAAGCGCACAATACGCAGTTCTGGCTGCAAAAATTCACCCGGCGCGCCGATAAAAGCGCATGGTCAAAGATCAACAGAGACAAGGCGCTGGCGCTGCTCAAATCGGGCGCCATGCAACCGGCCGGGCTCAGCGAGATCGAGCGCGCCAAGCGCGATGGCCGTTGGGATGCTGCATATGATTCGCCCAGCACAGCCAGCGTGCTGCCGGATTTCCAGGCTGCGCTCGACGCCAATCCTCGCGCCCGGGATTTTTTTGTTTCGCTGGATAGCCGCAATCGCTACGCGTTGCTGTTCCGTATTCAAACTGCGAAGAAAGAAGAAACCCGCGCAAAGCGGATTGCCCAGTTCGTGGAAATGCTGGCGCGCCACGAAAAAATACACGCCTGAGTGATGTGAAAGCCATGCATCCGCGCGACAGACTAGCTCAATACACATATCGTCCAAGACAACAGCATGTCATCCATACGCACTATAAAAAAAGAAGAATTGCCGCTACTCGGCAAGATCGACCGCAAGGAAAGCATTGCCCAGTTTTATCGTATCGAAAACGGCCGGCTGACACTGTACGACGACGCGCTGGAAGTGGCTGGCTGGGAGCCGGATGAGATCGCGCACAATGCGGCGGCAGAAGTCGCCTGTTTCGAGCGCGGCGGCTGGTTCCGTGTGGCGTTCGATGAACAGCTTCCGGTGGCGGTGGTGGTGCTCGACAGTGCATTCCTGGATATCGGCATGCCGGCGCTGCAGCTGAAATTCCTGCATGTCAGCCACGCCTATCGCGGTCGCGGCCTGGCCGGCAAGTTGTTCCGCTTGGCCGGCGAACAGGCGCGCACGATGGGCGCAGCCGCGCTCTATATCTCGGCGACGCCGACGCGCAACACCGTGGATTTCTATCTGCGGCTGGGCTGCCGCCTACTGGAGCGGCCGGACCCGGAACTCTATCGTCTTGAGCCCGACGACATCCATTTGTATTTTCCGCTGGGCGGCTAACGCCGGGCGGACACCAGCAACATCATCGGACGTTCGCGCTCTTCCGCCAATTCCGGCCGTGTCGCGACTTGCGCCGCAGTGGGGCCCCAATCTTCGACATGGGTGATGGTGAATCCGGCGCCGATCAACAGGTTGAGCAGGGTGCCGATGGTGCGATGCTGCTTGATCACGCCTTCAGCCAGCCAGTTGGTGCGGCGCGGACCTTCGACCTGATAATTGTCTACCGGCCAGGTCTTGCGTCCGTTCGCTGCAATCACCCAGCCGGGTTGCATCGACGCCATGTAAATCGGATGTTCGATCGAGAACACCAGGCTGGCTCCTGGCGCCAATGCCTGCCACACCCGTTGCAACAGGCCGGGCAGGTTTTCAATGTAATGCAGGGTCAGCGAACTGTAGGCCAGGTCGAAGGCGGCGTCTGGCAGATCGAGCTGTTCCAGGTCCGCGCGGGCATAGGTGATGGCGGTGTCCCGGGTCATTTGCGCTGCGCGCTCCAGCATCTTGGTGGAGACGTCGAGGCCCAGGACACTGGCGGCGCCATGCTCGCGCGCCCAGCGGCTGAACCAGCCGTAGCCGCAACCGAGATCGACCACCTTGAGGCCGTGCAACGGCGGCAACATGGCTTGCAGCGCCGGCCATTCGGCGGCGCCGGCAAGACCGTCGACTGAACGGCCGAGCTGGCTGTAGCCGGCGAAGAAGGCCGGATCGTCATAGATATTCTGGGTCATGGCAGTTAATTTGTTGTGTATGCCGTCGATTTTGGCAGAGGCCAGGAATGGCTGCAAGGCGGGCGTGGCACATGCACAAAAAGTTTGCCAACGTGTAAACTGGATCGAGCAGCACATCCAAACCTTCATCCCTTGAGCGATTTATCCATGACCATACTGACCACGCCACGGCTGCGGCTGGAACCATTCAGCGATTTGCATCTGGCTGCGCTGCATGCCGTCAACCGCGATCCTGCGGTGATGCGCTATATCACCGGCAAGCCTGACACGCCTGAGGATACGCAGGCGGCGATTGCCCGCGTCAAGAAGCGCTGGGCGGAATGGGGATTTTCCTGGTGGAGTTTCTTCGAGCAAGACAGCGATGAAATCATCGGTTCCGGTTGCATCCAGTACCTGGGCGGCGACACTGCCAACCCGTTGGAAATCGGCTGGCGCCTGCGTCAGGACAAGTGGGGCCAGGGCCTGGCTTCGGAGGCGGCGCGGCGCATGGCGCAGTTTGCCTTCGAGACGATCGGCGGCGAGCGCCTGTGCGCGGTCTGCCACCCGGATAACCACAGTTCGGCGCGCGTCATGCAGCGCCTCGGGATGCAATATCAAGGCATCGAAAGATGGTACGACATGGATACTGCGGTGTATGCGATGACGCGCGACGACTGGCAGCGTGTCTCTGTCGAATGGAACAAGCCCAGCGCGACCTAAGCCTCGAAGCGCACCGGTTCGACGTTGCCGCGCTTGGGCCGGACCACCACGGTGCCGGCCAGCTTGTCGTGCCACCCCTGTTTCCTTTTGTCGAGTTCAACCCAGATCAGGCCCAGGCAAAAGACAAAGGTCGATGGAAAATAGCCGAGATAGCGGATGATGTTCTGGCTCACGCTGGTCGGGCCACCGGTGCGGGCGTCGACGATCCGCGCGGAAATCGCCATCTTGCCTGGTGTCGCTTGCCTGAAGCTCCAGAACACCAGCACTGCGACGGCTGGAAATATATAGGAAATCAGGAAATTGGCGAAGCCGCTGAAGGTGATGCCTGCGGCCAGACGTTCGCGGCCGTAGATCGCCAGCAGCAACGGCGTGGTGATCGCCAGCACCAGCACCGTATCGATAATGCTGGCCCAGACCCTGAGCCAGAATCCTACATATTCCAGTTGCTTGGTATCGTCCATGCCTGTCCTGTCCGGTTAATTGTACGGTTGATTGTGCGGTTGGCCTTCTGGAACATAACTGATGCCAGGGACTGAGTTTATCGCTTAAACGGAGCGCACCGGAGAAAACAGTTTGCCGAAATCGATTTCCTTGGGCTGGTTCGGTTCGGTCAGCAGTTCGCTGGCGTATTCGCCAAGGTGATGCGCCATCAGGCGCGCCGCTTGCTCACCATCTCCCTGTTCGATTGCATCAAGGATCGCCACGTGTTCGTCCGCTGAGCAGCTGTTGCGCTTCGGCGTTTCGTACAGGCCGATCAGTAGCGAGCTGCGCGCGATCAGCGTGCGCAGGTAGCCGGTCACGATGTTATTTTGATTGGCTTCGGCCAGCTTGATATGGAATTCGCCGGAGAGGCGAATCCAGTCGCCCCAGTTGCCTTGCTCACGCAGCGCATGCTCGCGCTTCACCATCTCGCGCAGTTCCGGCAGGCGTCGGCGCTTCCCAGCCAGGCTCTTGACCGAGCCACTTTCGACGATCACGCGGGCTTCGAATACTTCCCGCGCTTCCTTGATGTCATGCATGGCGATGACGGCGCCGCGATTCGGTTGCAGGTCGATCACGCCTTCATGCGCCAGTTTCACGAATACCCGCCGCAATGTGCCGCGCGTCACGCCGAAGGCTTCGCACAGCGGCGCCTCGACCAAGCGCGTGCCTGGTGGTAGTTGGTGGTCAAGGATGGCGTCGATGATCGAGAGATGGATGCGTGCATCGATCTCGTCGTTGCTCAATTCGTCGTGGTGGATGCTGGTTGCCTGGCTCATGCTGCGCCCCCGTTTGCCGGAATGGCTGGCAGGCGGGGTGATTTCAGGATTGTGCACAATTTATACATTGCTCGCCGAATCTTTGTCGAAGTGGTGCACCAGTATAAATCCTAAGTCCACGCCTTGCACGACTGCCAAATTTTTCCTGGCGATATGGATTTCTATTCAACTGTTAGCGCGATTGCGATGCGCCATACTGAGGCATGTGCACAAAAATTAGCGTAATTCGCACCAAATTGTGCACGATCTCTGGCGACCAAAGGCGCCTTAATGTTTCCTTGCGACAGTCACTGCAACGCCCGCTTTCATTCTTGCGACGCCTGTCGATCTCATCAAAAAACCTCAATTGGCACGGTTCTGGCTTATTGCAAGTCATGGATTGTGCGCAATCCTGTCTTGGATTGTAAAAAATCAAACAATCCTGGACCTCAGGGAGGCGGTTCCGCTAGCTGTTGGTTGCAGTCGGCTGTACGGCACTGGACGGATCACCGTGGTGAGCAGGCAGGCATACAACATAGACAAGGATAAAGATGAACCCTTTACTCAAACCGGCGGCGACATTGGCCATGCTGGGCATCGCCGGCGCCGCGCTGGCGCAAACCAGCGTTACCGTCTCGGGCGTGATCGACACCGGTATCGGCTACGCCAACAATGCCGGCAACGGCACGCAATCGAAAGTGGGCGGGACCGACAGCATCCTGGGCGTTTCCAATGTCGGCTTCAGCGGCAAGGAAGACCTGGGCGGCGGCTTGAGCGCTGTCTTCAATCTGCAGGCCGGCTTCAATCCGACCACCGGTGCGCAGTCGGCCAGCGGCCAACTGTTTTCGCGCAATGCGCTGGTCGGCCTGGATAGCCCGGGCGGCAGGCTCACGGTTGGCAAGCAATGGAATTTCAACGACGACTGGCTGGTCGGCAGCGTCTTCAAGGGCGGCTACAACTCCGGCGCGATTTTCAAGTTTTCCGAATTTGATGCGGTCAGCGAGATCTACAACAACACCGTCAAATATGTATCGCCAACGTTCAACGGCTTCCAGGGCGGCGCCATGCTCGGCTTCGGCGAAGCAGCCGGAAGCGTGCGCAGCGGCCAGGTCTACAACCTCGCCGGTCGTTACCAGCAAGGGTCGCTGCTGTTGGCAGCCAGCTACGACCATGAACAGGATGGCAACGCCAGCCTGGTCGGCAATGGCAGCCTGTACAAGCTGGCCACGCTCGGCGCCAGCTATGGCTTTGGCGCGCTGACCACGCGGCTCGGTTATGCCCACAGCGATATTTCCGGCCCCGGCGTATTCCAGTCGATCCCGTCGCAGTCGGCACGCAAGGCGTACGCGGTCGAGGCTGGCCTGGATTATGCATTCACCCCTGCATTTACCGGCTCGGCCGACGCCATCTATCGCAAGAACACGACGCTCGCCAACAACAGCAAGGTGTATCGCCTGCTCGGCATTTACAGCTTGTCGAAGCGCACCAGCCTGATCGCCAATATCGCCCATCTCGAGAATGCCGATGGCGCCTCGGAATCGCTGGTGGCCACCAACTCGACGGCGATCGGCGGCGGCTACGCGAATCAAAGCCAGACTGCCATCGCGCTTGGCATCCGTCACCTGTTCTGATTGTTAACGTTTTTAAATTAGGTCCTACATTAGGAGTCACGATGGAAAAGCACAACGCAATTATCAAGCCTTCGTATGACGACCGGCTGACCAACGACGACCTGGCGCCGCTGAAAAAACAAGCCTGGGGCAGCTACAACATCTTCGCATTCTGGATGTCCGATGTGCACAGCGTCGGCGGCTATGTCACCGCCGGCAGCCTGTTCGCGCTGGGCCTGAGCAGCTGGCAGGTGCTGGTGTCGCTGCTGCTCGGCATCATGATCGTGCAGTTCTTCGCCAACCTGGTGGCCAAGCCGAGCCAGGTAACGAGCGCGCCGTACCCGGTGATCTGCCGTACCACTTTCGGCGTCCTCGGCGCCAACATTCCCGCCATCATCCGTGGCCTGATCGCGGTGGCCTGGTACGGCATCCAGACCTATCTCGCTTCCGGCGCTTTCCTGCTGATCGTGCTCAAGTTCTTCCCTGAGATGGCGATTTATGCCGACGTCAAGCAATACGGGTTTGTCGGCTTGTCGTACCTGGGCTGGCTTGGCTTCATGGTGATGTGGGTGCTGCAGGCAATCGTGTTCTGGACCGGCATGGATGCGATCCGCAAGTTCATCGACTGGGCCGGTCCGGCGGTGTATGTCGTGATGCTGCTGCTGGCAGTGTGGCTGGTGACGAAGGCTGGCTGGAGCAATATCGACCTCAACCTGGGCGGCATCAAATACAGCGGTTTCGCCGCTCTGCCGGTGATGATCAATGCGATTGCTTTGGTGGTCTCGTACTTCTCCGGGCCGATGCTCAACTTCGGCGATTTCTCCCGCTACGGCAAGGATTTCAAGTCGGTCAAGCGCGGCAATTTCTGGGGCCTGCCGGTCAACTTCCTCGGCTTCTCGCTGCTGACGGTGATCTGCATCGCGGCGACGCTGCCGATCTACGGCAAGCTGATTACCGATCCGGTGGCCATGGTCGGTCATATCGACAACACCTTCGCAGTGGTGTTGGGTGGACTGACTTTCATGGTTGCCACGGTCGGCATCAACATCGTCGCCAACTTCGTTTCACCTGCCTTTGATTTCTCCAACGTCGCGCCGAAAATGATCAGCTGGCGCATGGGCGGCATGATCGCTGCTGTGGGATCGATCTTCATCACGCCGTGGAACCTGTTCAACAACCCGCACGTGATTCATTACACGCTGGATATCCTGGGTTCCTTCATCGGTCCGTTGTTCGGCATCCTGATCGCCGATTTCTACCTGGTGAAGAAACAGCGCGTGATCGTCGACGACCTGTACACGATGGATCGCAACGGCGCCTACTGGTACGACAACGGCTACAACCGCAAGGCCATCACGGCGTTGATTCCGGCGGCCATCATTCCGGTCTGCTGCGTGCTGGTGCCTGGACTGGACGGCCTGGCCAATTTCACCTGGTTCATCGGCATGGGTTGCGGGTTGGCGATTTACTGGGCCATCAGCCACAAGCAAACGGTAACTGTCGCCGCCGGAGCTGCAGCCTGAGCGCTAGCTTGAATCCAGGCGATTCCCATCCGGCCGCCGCGGCGGTCGGTTTCGCGGTTATTCCCGGCGCGCCGCCGAGTCTGCGGCGCGCCCATTTAATAGTTAGCGTCCTGTTTTGAAAATCAAGATCATCAATCCCAACACCACCTGGAGCATGACCGAGAAAATCGGCCTTTGCGCACGCCAGGTTGCCGCACCTGGCACCGAGATCGTGGCGGTCAGTCCAGCCATGGGTCCGGCTTCGATCGAGAGTCATTACGATGAAGCGCTCAGTGTGCCCGGCATCCTCGATGAAATCCGTCGTGGCGAAGCCGACGGCATCGACGGTTATGTGATCGCCTGCTTCGGCGATCCCGGCTTGCATGCCGCTCGTGAAGTGGCGCGCGGCCCGGTAATCGGTATCGCCGAAGCGGCCATGCACGCGGCCAGCATGATCGGCACCGGCTTCAGTGTGGTGACTACGCTGGAGCGGACTTGCGGCATTGCCTGGCATTTGGCAGAAGCCTATGGCATGCGTCGATTCTGTCGTCGCGTGCGGGCTTGCGAACTGAATGTACTGGACCTGGAGCAGCCCGGATCGGATGCCTACCGCATCATCGTCACAGAATGCCGGCGCGCGATGCGGGAAGACAAGGCCGACAGCATCGTGCTCGGTTGCGCCGGCATGGCCGACCTGTGCAAGGCCATCGGCCGCGAGCTTGGCATCAATGTGATCGACGGCGTCACGGTCGCGGTCAAGATGGTGGAAAGCCTGGTGCAGCTAGGCCTGGCGACAGGCAAGCGCGGCGACCTGGCCTATCCGCTCCCTAAACCCTACAGCGGCATGCTCGAAAATTTCTCCAGGCTCTAATGCCAAGAGGCAGCAGCGGCGTCACGCCACGTGGTGCGCCTTGCGATACTCCAGCACATGGATCGCCGCCTTCACAATCGCATACATGACTGCCTGCTGCTTGCTCGGATGATCGGAAAATTGCGCAACGATGGCGCCAATTGTCACGCGGGTGCTGGGCGCATGGTCAGGCGGATGATCGTAGATGGGAGAAAGATCGTACTGCACCATCAACGGCCCACAGGCACTCCAGTCGCGCGTCCATTTTGGCAATGCCTTGGCGTTATCCCATAAAGTGCCGGCGCTTTCGTAGCATTCCTCGATATTCTCGTGGCCGAGCAACTTCGCCAGAATTCTTTCCTTGGCAACGCAGCTCCTGAAATATTCTTCATCGCTCATGCGCATGGCTAGCCTCCTTATGGATTCCAACTGTTATGCAGTTAGTATGCATCTGTTGGCGCCATCCTTCGCGATTATTTCAGGATTTTTCGTGCGGAAGAAATGATCTGTTGTGAAAGATGCTCCATACGCGGCGATTGCACCTTCCAGGTATGCCAGTACAGCGCCACCTCGACTGGCTTACCCGGCGTCAGCACGACCATCTCACCTGGTTCGGCGCTGGCCTTGAGCAGCAGTTCAGGCACCATGCCGTAGCCGAGGCCGTAGCGGATGGCGTTGAAGTGCGATGCTGCGCCCGGCACGTAATGGCAGGGGTAGGCGCCGTCCGGCAGGCCCAGCTTGCTTAACAGGAATGACGACTGCAGCGTGTCCTTGTGGGTGTAGGCCACCACCGGCGCGTTGCGCGCTGCCTTGCGGGTCAGGCCGTCGGGCAGCCACTGCGCATGGAATGTTTTTGATGCCACCAGCCAGTAGCGCATCACGCCCAGCAGTTCGGCGGAGCAGCCGCGCATCGGTTTCGGCTCGGTGCTGATGCAGCCGATGGCGAGGCCGGTTTCCAGCAGCGTGTAGGTATGGTCCTGGTCTTCTACGGTCAGGTCGAGCAGCACCCGCTCGCGGATCAGCACATCCGACAGCGCCGGGAAAAACCAGGTGCCAATGGAATCGGCGTTCAACGCCAGCACCAGCGTCAGCGGCGCGTCCTGCTCCACCGCCATTTCAGTGGCCAGGTCGGTTTCCAGCAGTTTGGCGCGCTTCAGGTATTGCAGCAGGCGTTGCCCCATGCGGGTGGCGCGCGCCGGCCGGCTGCGCACCACCAGTGCGTTGCCGAGCTGGCTTTCGAGCGCGCGCACGCGTTGCGAGATCGCCGGCGAAGTCAGGTGCAGCCGGGTAGCTGCCTGTTCGAAGCTGCCGGTTTCGATGACGGCACGGAATGCTTCGGTATGCTTGGGATTGAGGTTCATGCCGGTATCCTTGCATAAGAAATATTTATCATTCCTTAATAATACTTATTTTTGATAAAGATGTGTCTGCTCCAAAGGACAATGCGCTCTCTGACGATTTCACATCCTGCACGCGAGAATGCGCTGTAGTTACCGGAGCAAGCATGGTCTTATCGAGCAGCACCAGCAAATACCTTACAAAAGCCGATTACGGCATGGCCAGGATTGCGCCTTGAAGGAGCTTGGCAAACAGCCGCAATCGAAGCTGGTCCGTAATCTTAAATTCCTGCTCGGCTTGAGCCTTGGGCTGGCACTGGCGGCAATGCTTGCCGGCGGTTACTGGCTGCGGCAAGCCTGGCAGCAGTTGCCGGCAGTCGAGCACCTGGCGCAATATCAACCGGCGTTGCCGTTGCGGATCTATTCGAGTGAAGGCATCTTGCTGGCCGAATACGGCGAAGAGCGGCGCGAATTTCTGCCGCTGGAACAGATTCCGCCGGTCATGCGGCAGGCCTTGCTGGCGATCGAGGATGCACGCTTCTACGAACACGGCGCGGTCGATTTTTTCGGCCTGCTGCGCGCCACCGTGGCCAATGTGGTCACCGGCCAGCATGCGCAAGGCGCCAGCACCGTCACGATGCAGGTCGCACGCGATTTTTTCCTGACGCGCGACAAGACCATGCAACGCAAGCTGATGGAAATTCTGATGGCCTACAAGCTGGAGCAGCGTTACAGCAAGGACAAGCTGCTGGAGTTGTACATGAACCAGATCTACCTGGGCGAGCGTTCCTATGGTTTTGCCGCCGCCTCCAGCATTTACTTCGACAAGCCGCTGGAGCAGGTGACTGTAGCCGAGGCGGCGATGTTGGCCGGCTTGCCGAAAGCGCCGTCGGCCTACAACCCGGTCGCCAATCCGCAGCGCGCGCAAGTCCGCCAGCATTACATCCTGCAGCGCATGCATGACCTGGGCTACATCACGACTGATCAATTGCAACAGGCGCTGGCGGAACAGCTTGTGGTTAATCCACGCCGCAATCCATCCGTGCGCGAAGCCGCTTATGCGGTGGAAGAGGCGCGCCAGATGGTGATGGATATTTATCAGGAACGCGTTTACACGATGGGCCTGGATGTCACCACTACCATCCGCATGGAGCCGCAGATGGCGGCGGACAAGCATCTGCGCACAGGTTTGATGGCGGCGCAAGCGCGCAGGGGTTATCGCGGTCCGGAAGGATTGTTGCCGCTCGCCGGCGATGTCAAGGACAGCGTCCGCAAATTGCGGGCAGCTTACCCGGACAGCGGCGAATTGCGCGCAGCCCTGGTGACGGCTGTTGCTCCGAAACAGATTAGTGCGCTGCTGCGCGATGGCCGGGAGATCCAGATTGGCGCCGTCGATCCGCGCGTTGCCGGCGGCTGGGCCAAGCTGCCTGCCAGCGGCAAGCGCAGCGTTGTTCCCGGCTCGGTGATCCGGGTCTATCAGGATAGCGACAAGGGCCAGCGCTGGCTGCTCAGCCAAATGCCGGAGATGGAGGGAGCGCTGGTCTCGATCGATGCCGAGAGCGGCGATATCCTGGCCTTGGCCGGCGGTTTCGATTTCTCGCGCAATCCCTTCGATCACGCGTTGCAGGCGTACCGCCAACCGGGATCGAGCTTCAAGCCTTTCGTGTATTCCGCAGCGCTGGAAAAGGGCTACTTTCCCGGTACGCTGGTGGATGACACGCAACGCGTGCTGCGGCCCGAAGAGACTGGCGCTCGTGCCTGGCGGCCGCGCAATTACGGCAATAACTACGAAGGTTTCATCACGGTGCGGCGTGGCTTGATGCGCTCGAAGAACCTGGTGGCGGTGAGCCTGATGCAAGCCGCCGGCGCCGACTACGTGCAGCAGTATGCGACGCGTTTCGGTTTTCTGGCCGAGCGCAATCCGGCGTCGCTGCCGCTGGCGCTGGGCGCTGGCGCGGTGACGCCATTGCAACTGGCACAGTCCTACGCGGTATTCGCCAATGGTGGCTATCGTCTGGCGCCGCGCCTGATCAAGCAGATCAGCGATCGCTCGGGGCGCGTGCTGTATGGCGTAGCGAGCGACAGCAAAGCAGCGGCGGCGCAGCGGACCGGTGACCGGATCATTTCGGCGCGCAACGCCTTCGTCATGGACAGCATGTTGCAGGACGTCGTCAAGTCCGGCACCGGGCATGGCGCCAAAGTGCTGGGGCGCAGCGATGCGGCGGGCAAGACCGGCACCTCGAACAATGCCTACGATGCCTGGTTTGCCGGCTATTCGTCGGGCGTGGTGTCGGTGGTGTGGCTTGGTTATGACCAGCCGCAATCGCTAGGCGCCACCACCGGTGGCGCGCTGGCGCTGCCGATCTGGAGCCGCTACATGCAGGTTGCGCTGGAAGGCCGGCCGGAGCAGATTCGCAACCAGCCGCCAGGATTGACATTCACCGACGGCGATTACGTCTATTCGGAATACCTGAAGGGCAGTTGCCTGGACGACGGCAACGCCTTCATCCAAAGTGGTTTCAAGTGCGAATCCAATCTGGCGGCGGCCAGTCCGTCTACTGACACCTTGGGCGCGGCGCGGGAGCGCGACCAGATCCTGAAACTGTTTTCTACGGAAGAGTAAGACGATGTTGTTACACACTATTTACCTGGTTGCGATCGTGGCCGAAGCGATGTCCGGCGCCATCATGGGCATGCGGCGCGGCATGGACCTGTTCGGCATTTGCGTGATCGGCACCATCACCGCGCTGGGTGGCGGTTCGGTGCGCGACGTATTGCTGGGAAATTATCCGCTGGGCTGGATCGCCCATCCGGAATATCTGCTGTTCACGGTTGGCGCCGCCATTGTCACCGCCATGGTGGCGCGTTCGCTGCATCATTTGCGCAAGGTATTCCTGCTGGTCGACGGTCTCGGCCTGGTGGCGTTCAGCGTGATCGGTTGCGACATCGCGCGCGCCAACGGCATGGCGCCCGCCATCGTGGTGCTGGCCGGCATGATTACGGGAGTATTCGGCGGCTTGCTGCGGGATGTGTTGTGCAACCAGATTCCGCTGGTATTGCAGCGCGAACTGTATGCGACGGTCGCCTTGTTTACCGGCGCCCTGTATGTCGGCTTGCTGTGGTGTGGTGTCGATGCGGCGGCGGCATCGCTGGGTGCAATCGGCGCGGGCCTGACATTCCGTCTGCTGGCCCTGCGTTTCAACTGGAAACTGCCGCGCTTCAACACCGCAGGCATCCGGGGATTCGAATAGCGGGAAACTAGTGGAAGCCGGTGTGGCTTCCACGCATGAGGATCATTACTTGGCTGGCTGTGTAGCTTGCTGCGCCGCGAACTTGGTATTGCCCTTGATCAGGTCGGATTGATCGCTGAGGATTTGCGCGGCTTCGTTCAGCAATACATCCTTGGCGTTCTTCTGCGCTTTTTCCGCTGCCAGGTCGGCGCTCAGGCTGCGTTCGTTGGCTTGCAGGCCATCATCCAGCGAGGCGTCCTTGTCCTTGCTGGCATCCTTGCCGTCTGCTTTCTCACGGGCCTTGAGGCGCGCTTCCTGCACGGCCAGTTCGCTACGGCGGTCGGCTTCATTGAGCGAAATCGTACGCTTCTTGCGTAGCGTCTTCAATTCGTCGGCATCTTCCACCAGGCGCTGGAAATCCTTGTCTTTCTCGACCCGGGCGTCATGCCGAATCTGCAGTTGCGGCAGCAGATCCTTGATATCGCCGAGCGGCGTATAGTCGGCGGCCTTGACTTGCGTCCATGGCAGCGCATTGTCGTAGCTCGATTCGCCGAAACTCTCCGGATCGGAGAAGCCCGGCAGGCTGACATCCGGCGTCACGCCGCGCAGCTGGGTGGTGCCGCCGTTGATGCGGAAGAACTGGGCGACGGTCATCTTGAGTTCGCCGTACTTCGGCTTGTCGGTGTGCGTCAGTTCATCCAGGTTGACCATGCTTTGCACGGTGCCTTTGCCGAAGCTTCCTTCGCCGATGATGGCGCCGCGGCCATAGTCCTGGATTGCTGCGGCAAAAATCTCAGACGCCGAGGCGGAGCCGCGATTGATCAGCACCGCCATCGGGCCGGTCCAGGCCGGTGCGGTCAGGTCGTCGCTGCCGACATTGACTTCGCCGCGCGCATTGCGCTGCTGGACAATCGGGCCCTTGCCGACAAACAGGCCGGTCAGGTTGATCGCTTCATTGAGCGAACCGCCGCCGTTGTTGCGCAGATCGACCAGCACGCTGTCGACTTTTTCCTTCTTCAGCTCGGTCAACAGCGCTGCCACATCGCGGCTGGCGCTGCGATAGCTCTTGTCACCTTTGCGGCGGCCGTCGAAATCTTCATAGAAGGCCGGCAGCGTAATCACGCCGATCTTGCGCGTGGCGTCGCCGTTCTTGACTGAAATGATGGTTTTCTTGGCGGCCTGTTGTTCCAGGCTGATCTTGTTGCGCACCAGGGTCACCAGGCGATGCTTGGCATCCGGGCCGGCGTCGGCCGGCAGGATGTCGAGGCGGACTACCGAATCCTTGGCGCCGCGGATCAGCTTCACCACTTCGTCGATGCGCGAGCCGACTACTTCGACCATCGGTCCTTGCGCACCTTGCGCAACGCCGACAATGCGGTCGCCGACCGCCAGCTTGCCGGACAATTGCGCCGGACCGCCAGACACCAGTTCGCGGATGGTGGTGTACTCATCGCGTTCCTGCAGCACCGCACCGATGCCAACCAGCGACAGCTTCATCGAGATATCGAAATCTGCGGCGGCCGTCGTGCCGAGATAGTCGGTATGCGGTTCGATCGAGGTCGCATAGGCGTTCATGAAAATCTGGAATACGTCGTCGCTCTTGTATTTATAGACGCGCGCCAGCGAGTTGTCGTAACGCTTGTTGAGCGTGTCGCGGATCGCCTGGTCGTTCTTGCCGGCCAGCTTCAGGCGCAGCCAGTCGTTCTTGACGCGCTTGCGCCAGAGGTCGCGGCTTTCCGCTTCCGTTTGCGGCCATGGTTCCTTGTCGCGCACGAAGGCAAAGTCTTCCTTCTTGCTGAAATCGAAACCCTGTTTGAGGAGTTCACGCGCGTAGGTCAGGCGCTCGACTACGCGCTGCTCGTACACATTGAATATGGAAAACGGGATCTGCAGATCTTCGTGATTGATGCCATCGTCCAGCTTGCTGTGTTGCGCTGTGAATTGATCGATATCCGATTGCACGAAAAAGAATTTTTCCGGGTCCAGCAATTTGATATAGCGGTTGATGATCTTCCCCGCCAACGCATCGTCCAGCGGCATCGGCTTGTAATGGAAACGCGTCAGGAATTGCGCGCTCAGATGCGCCGCCTGCGCCTGCTGCTGCAGCGGCGTCAGGACTGGCGGCGGTCCGGCTTCCAGCGCTTGGGCGGTGGCTGAGATCGCCAGCAAGATACATAGCAGACTATTTTTGAGGCGCATATTAGCTTCTATCCGAGGTTCGGGGTTGATTCAGTAATAGGTTAATTCTACTTGGCTTTCACGGATGCATGCGAGGCGCCCGAAGTCTTTGTTTGTATCGTAAAGTTGGCTGTTGCCGCGCGTCCATAAAGGACGCGGGCCGGCCGCCGAAAGCGATGGTGGGATTGCCTTGGTTGAGGATTGTAATAATTATGAAAAATACAATATCAAGTTCGCTGCTGAGCCAGCCCAATGGCAAAAATGGGAATAAAATGTTTCTTAAGAGAAAAGGAACTGTCCCTTCGTGCATGTGTCTGATTTGAGCGAGATGTGTGAGTAGCATGCGCGCGGCCTGAATGGCTTGCGTAGTTTCGCCTTGTCCTTCGCTATACCTGTTGCAGAAACGGAGCATGACAACCATGGCAAAAATTCCTCTCCCCGGCAGTGAGCGCAACGCCCCGGCCGATGCGCAATGCGTCGGTAATGCCGCCCCTTCGGAAACACTGGAAGTAACGGTCTTCCTGCGCCGCAACGGCGAGCAGGAGTTGCAGGCGCTGGTCGGCCGGCTGGCCTCCGGCGCCGTTGCCGTACCGCATTTGTCGCGTGCAGAATTCGCCGGCAAGTACTGCGCCGCACCCGAATATATCGCCCGTGTCGCCGCATTTGCGCGCAATCATTCGCTGCAGGTAGTGGGCAGTGATCCGGCCTGCAGCACGGTCACCTTGTCGGGCACGGTGGCGCAATGCAATCGCGCCTTCGATGTCGACCTGCAGCGTTACACATCGCAACAGGGCGACTATCGCGGCCGGGTCGGCGCGCTGCATATTCCTGAAGAATTGCTGGATATCGTGACGGCGGTGGTCGGGCTCGACAATCGGCCGCAAGCGCGTTCGCATTTCCGCCTGCATCCGCCGTTCCGCTTTGCGCCGCATAGCGTCGCCACCTCCTACCTGCCGACGCAGCTGGCAACGCTGTACGATTTTCCCGATAACCAGGGCAAAGGCCAATGCATCGCCATCATCGAGCTTGGCGGCGGCTACAAGCAATCTGATCTGCAAACCTATTTCACGCGATTGGGGATACCTGTTCCGAACGTCACTGCAGTAGCCGTGAACGGTCCCGGCAACCAGCCGAGCGGCGATCCCAACGGCCCCGACGGCGAAGTGGTGCTGGATATCGAAATTGCCGGCGCGATTGCGCCGGAAGCGCAGATCGTCGTGTATTTCTCGACCAATACCGATGCCGGTTTCATCAACGCGCTCAACAGCGCCGTGCATGACAGCCAGCATCAACCCTCCATCATTTCGATCAGCTGGGGCAGCGCCGAAGCAGGCTGGACGCAACAATCGATGCAGGCTTTCAATGCGGCGCTGCAAGCCGCAGCGGCGATGGGCGTGACAGTGTGTGTAGCCTCCGGCGACAACGGCTCCAGCGACGGTGTCGCGGATGGCGCCAATCATGTCGATTTTCCGGCGTCCAGTCCATATGCGCTGGCCTGCGGCGGCACGCGCCTGCTGGCCGGCGGCAATATCATCGAGCGCGAAGTGGTGTGGAATGACGGCAGCCAGGGCGGCGCCGGCGGCGGTGGCGTCAGCGCAGTATTTGGGCTGCCGCTCTGGCAACAGAACCTGACGCTGACCAGCACCAATGGCAAGCATGTGCCGCTGGCGATGCGCGGCGTGCCGGATGTGGCCGGCAATGCCGATCCGGCCACCGGCTACCAGGTGCATGTCGACGGCAGCGATGCGGTCGTCGGTGGCACCAGTGCCGTGGCGCCGTTATGGGCAGCGCTGTTCGCGCGCATCAATGCGGGCCGCGGCAGCGCGGTCGGCTACGTGAATGCGCGGCTGTATCAGCAGCCGGCTGGCTTCCACGATATCACGCAAGGAAACAACGGCAGTTTTGCCGCGACGCCGGGCTGGGATGCCTGTACCGGACTAGGCAGCCCGGACGGCAAGAAACTGGCCAGCGGCATTTAGTCATTCCATTTCCAGCGCGGGCGATTGCCGGCGCGTCGAAAGAGAGGGATCATGAACATCAATCATGCAGCGGTCCATCACCCAACAACGGCCCAGGACCAGCCTTTTTTCGATCCGCTCGCCTACGGCAACGGCCCAGCCGATGCGGTTACCGACAGCAGCGAGAATGCTGCCATCACCCATCACAACACCACCATCGGCCAGCACGTTTATAACTACACCGCGAGCGCAGGTCATCTGGTCGCAGTCGATGCCAACAGTTCGCAGCCGGCTGCCAAGATGTTCTACGTGGCGTTCACGGTCGACGGCCAGGATCTGAACACGCGGCCGGTGACATTCTTCTATAACGGCGGGCCTGGCTCGTCGGCGGTGTTCGTGTTGCTCGGCTCATTCGCGCCGAAACGCATCAAGACCGCCATGCCCGGCTTTACGCCACCGCCGCCGTACACCATGGAAGACAATCCCGACAGCCTGCTCGACAAAAGCGACCTGGTCTTCATCAACCCGGTCGGCACAGGTTATTCGGCCGCTATCGCGCCGTTCAAGAACAAGGATTTCTGGGGCGTCGACCAGGATGCCAAATCGATCCGCCAATTCATCAAGCGCTACCTGACCGCCAACGATCGCTGGAATTCGCCGAAATTCCTGTTCGGGGAATCGTACGGTACGGCGCGCAGCGCGGTGCTGTCCTACCTGCTGCACGAGGATGGCGTCGATCTCAATGGTATCACGCTGCAATCGTCGATCCTCGACTACACCCAGGCCGGCAATCCTGTCGGCGCGTTGCCGACCGCCGTGGCCGACGCCTGGTATCACAAGAAAAGCACGCTGAGCCCAACCGCGGCCAGCCTGCCCGACCTGATGGCCAGCGCAGCGCTGTTTGCGCGCAGCGACTATGCGACTGCACTGCAGAAATTTCCACGGGCAGATCCCGTCACGGTCAAGCAACTGAGCGATTTCACCGGCATCGACCAAACCACGCTGACATCCTGGGGACTGGATGTGGCGGCCCAGGACAACCTGGGCCACACACTATTCCTGACTACCCTGCTGAAAAGCCAGGGACTGGCGCTGGGCGCCTACGATGGCCGCGTGACCGGCATCGATAGCGGAATTGCAGCGACCATTTCACCCAACTCAGGTGGCAACGATCCGACCATGAACGCGGTATCCGGGGTCTACACTGCGATGTGGAACAACTACCTGAACGACGGCCTCAAGTTCACCTCGAATTCGGCATTCACCGATCTCAACGACCAGGCCTTCGCCAACTGGGATTTCAGCCACATCGATCCGACCGGCGCGCAAAAAGGCGTCGACGCCAAGGGCGATGTGATCCTCTACACCGCCGGCGACCTGGCGGCGACGATGAGCTTGAACGTCGATCTGAAAGTGCTGTCGGCCAACGGCTATTACGATTTCGTCACGCCGTTCTACCAGACCGTGATGGATCTGCAAAAGATGCCGCTGGTCGATCCGAACGTACGCAAGAACCTCAGCGCAAAGTTCTACCCGTCCGGCCACATGGTCTACCTGGAGGCCGCTTCACGCACCGCACTGAAGGCTGATCTGGCGGCGATGATCGATGCCGCCACCTCGGATCAGCACGCGTTAGCCAGGATCAGGAGTTTGCAGGCGCGCAAGCTGGGATAGCGCGCGTGCGCTATCCAGCGTAGCAAGACGAACACAAGCTGTCGGTGCAATTTACGGGCATTGACCCGTGCTCATATATACTGAGCATAACTGTATGTCCATACAGTTATAAATTCATCAAGCTCGGTGGGCGCCACGCTCTACGGCGCTGCATCGTTTTCGCCCGCACCATGATCAGAACGCTGGAAAACCGCTTTTATTATCTCGACAACTTTCGCACAGTGGTCGAGTCGGTACGCGCGCGTTATCGGCATTTGCTGAGTGCTGACGAACAGCGCTTCGTCGATGGTTTCGGCGCGTTGCCGCAGGTGTCGCAGGCCTTGCTGGTGCGGATGGTGATGCGCAAGGGTGAGCTGTTTCGGCTGAGTAAGTTGAAATACGATGAAATCGGTTGCGCGCGCGGCGCCGCAAAGGTCCTGTGCGATGCCGGCTGGCTGGACACGCAGCCGGTGATCGGCATCGAGCAATTGTTCGGCTTGTTGACCAAAGGTGAAATCACCGATGCCTTTCCGCTGCTGCGGCAAAACAAGGGCGCACGTAAAAGCGAGCAGTTGGCGATGCTGCTGGATTCTGGCGACGATATCGATGGCGCGCGTACGCTGTCGGCCTGGCACCCTGGCATCGATGACCAATTGCTGCAGTTGCGGATTGCCCCGCTGTGCGATCGCATGCGCCTGATGTTCTTCGGTAACCTGCATCAGGATTGGTCGGAATTCGTGCTGTCGGAATTGGGTATCTTCAAGTATGAGCCGGTTGATTTGTCACCGGTGTCGCAAGGTTTCAGCACGCGCCACGAGATCGACGAGTATCTGCATCTGCACGCTTGCCGCGAACGTTTCCACAACGGCGAGACGCCGGAAGCCGTGGTCGCCGATATCCCTGCCGCACCGTATCCGAACGACTGGCTGGAGCAGCGCCGCAGCAAGCTGCTGTTTCAAATCGCCCAGCACTACGAGCGCAGTGGCATGCTGTCCGATGCGCTGCGCCACTATGCCGATTGTCCGTGGCCCGGCGCGCGCCTGCGTGCGGTGCGAGTGCTGGAGCGTTGTGGCCAGCCAGCGGCGGCCTTCGAACTGGCGCGGCAGGCTGAGCAGCAACCGGAAGGCGAAGCCGAAAGCCAGCAACTGCTGCGCATCATGCCGCGCTTGCGGCGCCAACTCGGTCACGGAAAAATTGCAGCGGCCAGTGCGCCGCAGATTGTGCAACATGCGTTGATTCTGCCGCGCCCCGAGCAGGCGCTTGCGGTCGAGGCTGTGCTCGAAGCGCATTTGTCGCGCGCCGATGCACCTGCGGTCTATGTGGAAAATGCATTGCTGAATTCGCTGTTCGGCCTGCTGTTCTGGGACGCCATATTTGCTCCGCTGCCGGGCGCGTTCTTCCATCCCTTCCAGAGCGGGCCGGCTGATTTGTACAGCCTGGATTTCCGCCAGCGCCGGGCCAGCCGCTTTGATGCCGGCTTCGCCCAACTCGAATCCGGTGAATACAGGCAAACCATCCTGCACAACTTTGCAGCCAAGACCAACACCCAGTCGCCATTCGTGTTCTGGGGCATCATCGACGACGCATTGCTGGCCATGGCGCTGGATTGCCTGCCGCCGCAGCACTTGCGCAAATGCTTCGAGCGAATCCTGCAGGACATCCGCAACAATCGTTCCGGCTTGCCGGACCTGATCCAGTTCTGGCCAGCGGAAAAACGTTACCGGATGATCGAAGTCAAAGGGCCGGGCGACCGCTTGCAGGACAACCAGATCCGCTGGTTGCATTACTTCGCCGAACAACAGATTCCGGTGACGGTGTGCTACGTCCAGTGGGCGCAGGAGGCGGCATGAGCGAAGCGCGTTATGTGGTCGCGGTGCGCGCGCTGTGCGATTTCACTGCCAAGCAGGGCGATCTCGATTTGCGTTTTACGCCAGGACCGAGCGCACAGGAAGGCATTGCCGGCCATATCGAAGTGGCGACGCGGCGTGGCGCCGGTTACGAAGCTGAGGTTAGCCTCAGTGGCTCGTTTGGCCCGCTGCTGGTGCGCGGCCGCGCCGATGGCTACGATCCGGTGCGGAACCGTCTGGAGGAAGTCAAGACTTTCCGCGGCGATCTCAGCCGCATGCCAGACAATCATCGGCATCTGCATTGGGCGCAGGTCAGGATCTATGGCCACCTGCTGTGCCAGAGCCGCAATTTATCCGAGCTGCAGCTGGCGCTGGTGTATTACGACATCGGCAAGCAGAAAGAGACATTGCTGACCGAGTACGCCACCGCAGGCATGTTGCAACAGTTCTTCGAGCAGCAATGCGGCCGCTTCCTGGCTTGGGCCGAACAGGAAATGGCGCATCGGCTGACGCGTGATGAGCAACTGGCAGGATTGCGTTTTCCGCATGTCGATTTTCGCCCCGGACAACGAGCATTGGCGGAAGCGGTATACAAAGGTGCGAGTAGCGGACGCTGTCTGCTGGCGCAGGCGCCGACCGGCATCGGCAAGACCATCGGCACCTTGTTCCCGCTGCTCAAGGCCAGTCCGGCGCAGCGTCTGGACAAGCTGTTCTTCCTGTCCGCCAAGACTTCGGGCCGGGCGCTGGCGCTGGATGCGCTGACGCAAATCCGGCGGAGCGAACCGGCATTGCCGTTGCGTGTGCTGGAAATGGTGGCGCGCGACAAGGCTTGCGAGCATCCGGATAAGGCTTGCAACGGCGAATCCTGCCCACTGGCGCAAGGTTTTTACGACCGCCTGCCGCAGGCGCGTGCGGCGGCCGTTGCCGCCGCCTTCGACGGCGCGATGGATCGCGAAGGTTTGCGCGCGGTGGCCGCCGCGCATCAGGTCTGCCCCTATTACCTGAGCCAGGAAATGGCGCAATGGGCGGATGTGATCGTTGGCGACTACAACTATTATTTCGATCTCGGCGCCATGCTGCATGGCATGAGCGTGGCTAACCAGTGGCGTGTCGGCGTGCTGGTCGACGAGGCGCACAACATGATCGAGCGGGCGCGCAAGATGTACTCTGCCGAGATGGCGCAGGGCCAGTTGAAAGCATTGCGGCAAGCTGCGCCGGTATCGCTCAAACGTACGCTGGACCGCGTCAATCGGCAATGGAACGCCTTGTACAAGGTGCAGCAGGACGAGTATCAGCGTTATCCCGACTTGCCCGAAGCCTTCCTCGGCGCGCTGCAACAGGCGGTGGCCGATATCACCGACTACATGGTCGAGCATCCGGCGGCGATGGATAGCCAGTTGCAAGGTTTCTATTTCGACGCCTTGCACTTCACGCGCATGGCGGAGCTGTTCGATAAACATTCCCTGTTCGACGTCACCGTGCAAGGCGGCTACGGCGCCACGCTGTGCATCCGCAATATCGTGCCGGCGCCGTTCCTGGCGCCGCGCTTTGCCGCCGCGCATTCGACCGTGCTGTTTTCGGCAACGCTCAGTCCCTGGCATTTCTATAGCGATACGCTCGGCATGCCGGCCGATACGGCCTGGGTCGATGTGCCATCGCCATTCGCCGCCGAGCAGTTGTCTGTACGGCTGGTCACAGGCATTTCGACGCGCTTTCAGCAGCGTGACAATTCGCTGTCGCCGATCGTCGACCTGATTGCGCAACAGTATCGGCTGCAAGCCGGCAATTACCTGGCTTTCTTCAGCAGCTACGATTATCTGCAGAAGGTCGCCGGCCTGTTCGCCGAACGCTATCCGGAAATCCCGTTGTGGCAACAGGCGCGGCGCATGGATGAGCACGAGCGCGAGGCATTCCTGGCGCGCTTCACCGAGAGTTCGCAGGGCGTCGGTTTTGCGGTGCTTGGCGGCGCCTTTGCCGAAGGGATCGATTTGCCGGGCGCACGCCTGATCGGCGCTTTCATTGCGACGCTGGGGCTACCGCAGATTAATCCGGTCAATGAACAGATCATGCGACAGATGGAGCAGACCTTCGGCAACGGCTACGATTGCACCTATCTGTTTCCCGGCATGCAGAAAGTGGTGCAGGCCGCCGGCCGCGTGATCCGCACCCGCGAGGATCGCGGCGTGGTGTATCTGATCGACGACCGCTTTGCGCGGCGTGAAGTGCGGCAGTTGTTGCCGCAGTGGTGGCGTATCGACGCCTGAAGCGGTTTGCCGCTGCCGCGCAATAGCTTGGATCACATGTCGAGTATCAGCACGTCGTCGAAAGCGAAGCCGCGCACCCGCACCGTGTGCAGCGGGATCGCCATCTTGGCTTCGACTTCGATTTTCTTGCGCAGCCGCGTCACCATGGTGTCGAGCCGGTTCTGGTCGTAGCTCAGGTAATCCTCGCCAAACTCCTGGACGATTTTCTTGCGCGACACGGCTTCGCCGACATCGACCAGCGCAAAGATCTTGATGAAGGAAAATTCCAGGCTGGTGAGACGGGTCAGCACGCCGTTCGGCGCTTCCAGGGTGCGGTTGCGCAAGCTCAGGCGCCAGCCGGAGGTAAAGCGACGGGCCAGCGAGACGATGAACGCCTGCAGCGCCGGCATGCCGGTAGCGTCGGCTTGCTGCGGTTCGCTGCCATTGGTAGTGAAGATCGTGATGCCGCTGCCGGCATCGGCGCTGGCATTGGAATGATAAGGGAGCGGGAAGCCGTGTGCCTGCTGTACTGCGGTCCCGCAGATCTGCCGCTTGCCCTGGTCGCGCGGCAGGCTAGGCAGATCGACGGAGCGATCGCTGGGGAGATGACGGTCGGCGATGTCGGTAACGTGGGTGACCTGATAGCCTGCGTTACTGAAAAACGCTTTCAGTTGCTCGACATTGCCGGTATCACCCTTTAGCAGCAAAAGACTTATCATTTTGTCAGATCGCAAGTAGTTGCTATATGGAAAAAATACTAAAACATCAATCAAGTATCTTCCTGACAATTTCTGACCTTTTACAAAGCTTTTACAAAGTTTGTTGCAGATTGCGCGATGCAGGCCGGGCATGGGCCCGCCCGCATATTCCGGCGTGTCGCCGCTACACGTGAGTCAGCGCTTCCTTGCAGGTCTTCCAATACGTCTGCCGCGAGAGCAGGCCGATGGTGCCGCCGTTGATCAGGCGCGTGATCTTGATGAACTCCTCGCTGGCATCGACGCCTGGCTTGTTGTCGGCCAGTTCGTTGAGCTTCATCGAACTCCAGAACCAGGCCGCAGAGCGCGCCGCGCCCAACGGTTGCGCCAGCAGGTCGGGATTGCCTAGCAGGTCGAGCGCAAGCGCTGCAGCGCACTTGGTGTAGTTCTGGCGGCCGGTCAGCTGGATCAAACCGCGGCCGCGGAATTTCCAGCCGTCGCCGCTGTGTTCGTCGCCGTTGCCCATGCGGCTGGCGTAGACTTTGTTGGCGATTTTTTCCGGGTTGTAGCCGTACACGGCGGCTTGTTCGTTGCTGGTAAAGCGGCTGGGCCAGACCTGGCGCAGGCGGTCTGCCGAATATTTCAGGTTCTCGACCAGATGCTGGAGCTCGCCGGATTCGTGCAAGATTTGCGCCAGGAATGCGGCCTGGCGCGCCGGCGTATGGATGTCCCATTCTTCCATGGCGCTGTTGAGTGGCTGCACCCAGGCGTCTACATTCTGCCTGGCGACTGTGTTGCTGAGCATTGCCGAAAGTTGTTCTCGGGTGACTGCATTCATGATGGGTGCCTTTTCAAGTCTGGAAACGGTGGGGATGCGTTGATGTCGTGAGCGGGGACGGGCGATTCCGGCCGGCCGGAATCACCCATCTGCGGCAGCGTCAGGGCCTTATTGCACGGCAGCCGGCGCTTTGGCGGTGGCGCCGACCTTCGGCTGGATCGCGGTTTGCAGGATGTCCATCACGCGCGCCAGGCCTTCCGGCATGCCGGCGTCTTCAGCCAGCACTTGCACGTGATACTTGGCCGAGTTGTCCGACGTACGCGTGTTTTCCTTGTGCGATGCGACTGAACCTTCAATATGCACGGTGGCGCTGAAGCAGCCCCAGCCGAACTTCATGTCAGCCGACAGCTTGGCCGAGGCATCCTGCGATTCCTTGACGGCGAACGAGGATTTGACTTCCATGTCGAAGGTGATGTCGACCTTGGTGATCGCCAGGCTAGGCACCTTGACGATCGACAGCAGCGGCACGTTCAGCGAGACATCTTCATCGATGGTCTTGCTTGGATCGTCAGGATCGGCGGTCTGGCGTGTGAACGAAAATTTCGCGGTGCGGGTGGCGCCGACGCCATCCGGATCATCCTTGGACGGCGCCAGGAAACCGACGTACTTGATGAAATCGGCGGTGGCATTGGCCAGCCTGATCTGCGCATCACAGGCCGCGGTGAGCGGCCCGCCGATCAGGTCGCCCATGGGCAGGCCTTTGAATTGTGAAGCCATATCGATAAGTTCAGACATCATTTGCTCCTCAGTAGTGAGACCCGGATGGGTCGGAATATCCGCGTCGCGCAACGGCATGCATTGCGCGACGCGGTTTGAAGCGGCGGACGGCTGTCGAATATTTTTTTTGAAAAGGAGCCGTCGATGATTGACAGCTTATGAGGCGCACAGCCCTCAGCTCATGACATTTCCTGTCAAGCGCCGCAGCCATCGGCGGCAGGTTCTGGCGATGCGATGCCAGCGACTTGCAGGCGCGCGCCGCCGATGCAGCAGATCGATTTGTCGTTCCTGTTCGCGGTTGAGCAGGAAGATCCAGTTTGGAGTGGCGACACGCTTTCGGCGCCGTGAACGACGCTCCACGGCGCGATGGAAAGCGAGGCTGAGCGTGCCGTCGATAATGTGGATGTCCAGCCGCAGCGGCAGCGGCAGTGGCCGCAGGCCATGCCATATCCTTTGCCACAGCGTAGGGATGTTGATGGCAACGGCGCTGCGCGGCGAATCATACGGGCCGGAGGTATGGTCGATGCGATAGCAGCGCAACTGGAAATGCAGTTCCTGCAAGGCCAGCCTTCGTTGCGGGAATAGCGCAGTCAACGGCATCGCATGCGGTGTCGATGGCGTTGACTGCGCTTCCTCGAACAGCGTGTAACTGAGTTCGCCAGTGGCCTCCAGTGCCGACGGCGGCAGTGCAGTCAGCCGCAGATTGGCATCGTCGAACGATGCCGCTAGCGCAGCACACAAGGCATCGAGGGAGGACGTGGTGCTTGCCATGCAGTGTCCGATTATTCGAGGTACATCGGCTTGCGGGCGAAGCCGATGTTATAGACCGCATACTGCAGCACCACCTGGTGTTCGCCGATGTTGTAAAGGCCGAAGCTTTTTTCGGTATTCAGGATGTAGCCGCGCGGACTGCCGCTCAGGCAGCGGTTGACCAGCGCCATGGCCTCTTCGACTTCGGCCTCGGTCTTGATGCTTTGCGGATTATCGTTGCCGACCACGATCCGCTTGATATAGCGGATATCCGTCAGATGAAATCGTTCGGTGCTCAAAGCAGTCTCCTTGAGATGGTGCGGTTATTTCGAATCGACCGCGCCGGCATGTCCCTGCGCCTTGACCACGTCGTTGACCAGGCGCGCCAGCCCTTCCGATTTTTCGGTGGCGACCAGCTTCAGCTTGATGTGGGCGGCGTTGCCGTTCTGTCGGGCGATGCCACCGCCTTCGGGATTGATCATCAGCGCCGGCTTCCTTTCCGCCGGCGCCGCCAGGCCGGTCTGGCTCATGAAGGAGTTATTGACGCCGGTGCGTTCGTGTTCCGCGAATGCGCCGAGTTCGACATCAAGGTCGATCTCGGCTTCGCCGATGATCAGCGAGCTGTGCGGCACCAGCGAGATCAGCGGCAAGCGGTAGGTGTACATGTCGCCTTCGCTGGTGGTGCTGTGTATCGCCGGCAGTTGCAGGTCGATCGAGGTCGGCTGGTGCTGTTCGTCGAAAAATGAAGCGATGTTCGCGACCTGGGCTTTCTCGACCATGTGCTGGGCATTCATGATCGAACCGGCAATCGCCGTGATCATGTCTTCGAGGCTGGCTAGGATGGCCATGGAGTGATCCTTTCAAGATGGCGCGGGAAGGCGCGTATGCATGGCGCCGGCTTGCATCCGCTGTCTCAGACGGCGAGCTGCAAGCAACAGCGTAAGTGGGCGTGCCGCTTGCGACATGACGATTCCTGACATGTCGTCAGGTGGCGCGGCGGATGCGAAATGAAATGACTGGGGAATTTGCGGAGGTTGAGAAGGTTGACGTCGTGCACAGCATCCATCCGCTCCGGCAGATGGACGCTGCTTCTGCTGCTTAGGCCATCACCACATTATCGAGGGTGAATTTCAACGCTGTCGAGCCGACGCCAGGGCCGCCGCCGGTCATGATGATGTCGGCGCTGGCGATGCCCAGCAATGGTATTTCAGTGTTTACATCGGACATGATGGCGGAATTCATGATCTGTCCTTCGACCACTTGCGACACTGCGCCGATCCAGATCGTAGGCTTGAATTCAAACACCGCCTTTTGTCCGGGAGCGATCGAAGTCTTGATGGCCAGCGCCCGACCGTCCTTGTAGATGCTGGCGTTGATGGCGCCCTTTTCCAGATCGTTACGCAGCTGCACTTCCTTGGTGCTGGTGCCTGGACCGGCCACCGACAGCGTATCGCCGGAACCGGTCAGGCTGACGTGGAACAGCTGGCCGTTTTGCGCCGGCAGTTGTGGCGTGTAGTTGCCATAGCTGTCGCTGGCGCCGACTGCCATCGCCATTGGGAAGGTGAACGGATGATTGTCGCCTTGTCCGCAGTTCTTGATGATTTTCCAGGCCACCGACAGTTCGTCGAAATCCGAGGCTGTGTTCTTCTGGAAAACCACGATCTGCGAATTGTTCAGATCATTCGATTGGTTGATGAAGTTGAGTTTGATATCCATTGCTATTGCTCCAAGGTTGAGAAGGACGACACCCCATGTGTCGTCCAATTTTGCTACGGGTACAACGCCTGCAAATCAATCTGCTTCTGATGCTTTCGAACTTCGTTAAACCCTCTGAAGGTTTTCCAGCCTGAATTCATAACGTGTTGCCGTATCGCCTGCGCCGCCACCGGTCATCACGATATCGGCGCTTGCCAGGCCGGATAGCGGCAGTTCCGTCAGCGCGCCATCGATGGCGCCGGGATCGAAGACTTGCCCTTCCTCGATGCCGCTGACGACGCCGATCGAGAGTGCCGGCTTGAACTCGAACACGGCTCTTTGTCCGGGAGCGATGCCGGTCCTGCTTGCCAGCAATCTGCCGCCGGCATAGATGTTGGCGCTCAGCGCGCCGCGCGCAAGTTCGTTACGCATTGCGATTTGCCGGTTGTTGCCGGCATCGCCACGGAGTTGCAGATGGCGGCCGACGACACAGGCGCTGGCCGCGAACAGGCTGCCGCGCGGCGCTGTTAATCGCGGCGAGTAATTGCCGAAAGAATCGCCCAGCGCAATCTCGAATTCCTGCGAATAGACAAACGGATGGTTGCAATCCTTGCCGCAATGCCGGATGACCTTCCACGCCACCGTCGACAACATCGGCTGCACAAGCGCGCTGTCCTGGAAAATCAGGATGCTTGCTTTGTTACCGTTAACGGTTCGATTGATGAAGTTCAGCCTGACCTGCATTTTTTTCTCCAGCGCGTTTTATCCAGTTGCAGAGGAAAGATAGGCCAGCGATACAGCCATGGCGATTACATGCGGTTGCAGGAGGTCGCATGCAATTACAAGCGCTGTCGTTCCAAAAAAATGGCGGCCTGAGCCGCCATCGAAACGCCGCACGCAAGGGGCTTAGCTGCCAAGGGTATGACCGCCCCACGCATGGATCTGTGCAACCGGCGGGGCATAGTTGCCGGCATTGCCGAGTACCCCGCCGACACCGCTTTCCACCACGTCGAAACGCAGCGCCTCGCTGATCGCAATGATCAGGCGCGCCATGCCGTCCAGCACCGGGGCACCGACTGCCGCGCCGGCATAGGCATGCACCGATTGCACTGCGGCCAGCAGGTTGGCGTCGGTGATGGCCGGTAGCGCCAACGCGTAGCCGAGGCTGGCATAGCTGCCGTTGATGGCGCCGGGAAAGGCAACGCCCGGTACGGCGACGCCGATGCCGCCAAGTCCGGCGAAATGCCAGACGCCGTTCGGATTGCCAAAGGCGACCACGTACAAGGAGGCGTTTGCCGGTGGCAGATTGCCGTTCGGCTGATAGGCCAGGTTGATGTATAGATCGACCGCGTTTGCGGTCAGGGGGTGTGTAACGCGCACTGCAAGCAATACCGGGTTGGTGCCGTTGGCGCGGACTTGGCCGCGCAGCGCGCGGATGTCGGTGGAATAGGCGCCGCCTCTGGTTAAACGCACTGCCATGATGTTCTCCTGTGAGATTGCTGCGTGATGGATGGGATTACCGTAAGGACGAACTCCAGCATTGCCGGCGGTTTGAGGACCGCATGGCAGGCTGTATGTGACTGGTCCGCATTAGCAAGGTAGGTCAGTTGCGGCGCCGTGGCGATTACAGGCGGTTACACCGCCATGTGAATGAACGTGCATACTGATATTCAGCGAAGCGCCGCAGAATAGAGCTGAAGTTGCGGTTGCGATGATTCATCCGGCTTGCTTGAATCGAGGGAAACCGGAATGAACTCGCCCTCCAGTTTCGAGCCGCGCACGATACGAAACGGCTGCCGGCCAAAGCGGATTTCACCGCGCCGGCGCTCGATCACTGCGTCAATGCTGACGCCGGCAGGCAAGGCTTTCTGCAATTGACGGCGCGCCCTGAATATCTGGATATTCAGGTACTTGCCATCCAGTCCGAGCATTTTTTCCAGCTGCCCAATTGCCAGCCAGCCCTGGCTGTCGGCTTCGTAGCCGCGTCTGGCGTCGCCCAACCGATGCCTGGCCAGCGTCAGCAGGCTGTAGTGATGGATGCGTTCGCCGAGATTGATGAGCGGGTGGCCGCTGCAGGCGATCTGCAACCAGGTGTGCTCTTCATTCAGGCTGACATCGAAATGGAAGAACGGTAGTTCCGGCATGGCGGACGCAAATTTCTCATCAGTGGGTTTCATGTTCGGCTCTCAGGGATGGTCAGGATGATCCGCAGCGGGAGCGCCACCTGCCTCCCGCCGCAGCTTGCTGTCAGCCACTGTAGGGCGTCCCGTTGGAATCATTCCTGATCAATTCTGACGTCTGTCGGAGGTCGCCAGAAACCGTCAGGAACACGATCTGAGGCGATCTTATCCTGCAGCTATCCGGTGGCGGCGCATGTGCCGCGCAACCTTCCTTCCACATCTGTCAGCGGAACCAACGCATGTCTACCATCATTCGGCGAATCGGGCAGGTGCGCCTGCTGGCCTACGGGCTTGTATTGATTCTTGTCATCCACCTGGCGCTGGTGGCGATGCCATCGAAAACCATCACCATCGCCGCCGGGCCGGAAAGCGGGACTTATTATCAGAACGCGGTGGCTTATCGCAAAGTGCTGGAGCAGCGCGGTTACCGGGTGCAGGTAGTGCCCGAGAAATACACTGAAACCATCGCCGGCATGGTGAACGATCCGAAGTCCGGCATCGATGTCGGTTTCGTGGCCCAGGAGTTGCGCATCGACCGCCTCAGGAACATCGTCTCGCTTGGCGACATCGAGCTGGAGCCGGTGTTCCTGTTTGCACGCCGGTCGTTGTCTGCACAAAAGAAAATCGGCAGCTTTTCCGATCTAAAGGGATTGCGGGTGGTGCTGCCGCCCGAGCGCAGCGTGACCAGCCAGGCGGTGTCGCAGATATTCAAGCTGTGCAACGTCAGCCGCGACAATACCGTCATCGAATACCGCGAACTGGATGACGCCATTCGCCAGCTGGAAGCGGGCAAGGCCGATGCCGGCATTTTCATGCTGGGAGCCGACAACAAGCTGGTGGCCGGGCTGGCTAAAAATCCCGAGCTGAAATTGATCGAGGTTGGGCAGATCGATGCCCTGGTAAAAAATATCCCTTTCCTGCAGCACGCGGTGCTGCCGGCCGGCATCTACGATCGCGAGCGGAATATTCCGCCTGCCGACGTGCAACTGCTGGCCGCGCGGGTATCGATCATCGTCAAGAAGAGTCTGCCGCCGGCCACTGTCTACGCGGTGATGGAAGCCATGTCGGAAGTGCATCGGGCCGGCAACTACGTCAGCCAGCCGCGTGAATTCCCATCCTATCTCGGTACCGAGCTGCCACTGCATCCGCTGGCGCCGGAGTTCTATCGGGTTGGCACGCCGTGGATCTTCAACAACCTGCCGCCGGCGCTGGCCAATATTGTCGACAGCTACCTGATGCCAATGCTGGCGTTGTGGCTGCTGGTCGGCCTGCGGCGCAGCGTCTCGGATGTGGACGGGTTCCGGCATTTCCTGCAGATGGCGTTGAGCCTGCTGATGCTGAAATGGCTGCAACGGCGCGCGCGTCTGGGGCAACCGTTCGCTGCGCGCGAGACCTGGATGCTGGCCAGGATCGAGCGCTGGATTGCCCGGCATGACAAAAGCGAAGCCGTCAGGCAGGCGCTGGCTGAACTGCAGGCCGGTATTCGGCGGCAACCGGGCTAGCCATCAGTTCATCGCGATTCAGACACCATCCCCCAAGGAGCCACAGAAATGGAAAAGCAGCCAATCGATGTCAACGCCGCCATGCGCGCCACGTATGACCATTACTATTCCAGCGCCGGCTATCGGCAGCGTTATCCGGAGCCCAACCAGGCCACACTGGAATACCTGATGACGCACGGCGCAGGCAGCGCTGCCAATATTCTCGACTTCGGCTGTGGTAATGGCCGCTATGCGATGGCGCTGCTGGGGCGTAGCCAGGCGCGGATCACCGGCTACGATATCTCGCCGGCGTCGCTGGCCGAATTTGCGGCGTTGCTGCAGTTGACGCCATACCGCGACCGGGTTGCGCTGGTCGATGGCGAAGTCGGCAATCTGCGGCCGGAAGAACCCTACGATCTGGTACTGATGCTGTTCGGCGTGCTCTCGCATGTCGGCGCGCGCGCCGAACGCATCAAGGTGCTGCGCCGCTTGCGCGCGCTGATGAAAGCTGAAGGCAAGCTGATCCTGTCGGTACCAAGCGTGTACCGGCGGCGGCCGCTGGAGCTGCTGGAATTTTCGGTGCGCCGCCGCCTTGGCCGGGCTGGACCGCCGCAGGATGAGGCCGGGAATATTTTCTTTTCGCGGGCGATCAGCGGCAAGCCGCTGCAGTTTTTCTACCACCTGTATTCGCCGGCGGACCTGTGTGACGACCTGGCGCAGGCCGGCTTCAAGGTGGCCGAATGCCGGCCGGAAAGCCTGTTGCCGGAATGGCTGGTCACGCAGTCCACACTGGCGCGCCGGCTCGACAAGCTGGTGCTGCCGATATTGCCGGCGGCGCTGGGCTACGGCATCCGTGTCGTCGCCTATCCGTCCTGAACCGATCGCCATCCATGCACAAAGCCAGAGTTGTCCTCGCCGCGCTTGCCCTCTTGCTATGTGCGAGCGCCATGGACGCCGTTGCAGCCGGACGTATCGACCTGATCCGCAAGCGCGGTGAAATCGTCGTCGGCGTGAAAATCGATTACCCGCCATTCGGCATGCTGGATGCCTCCGGCGCACCGATCGGCCTGGAGCATGACTTGGCGGCCGACCTGGCGCGCCGGCTCGGGGTCAGGTTGCGCAAGGTCGCGGTGAGCGGCGCTAACCGCTTGCAGGCGCTCGACGAAGGCCGGGTGGACGCGTTGATCGCAACCACCGGTGATACTGCCGAGCGGCGCAAGATCGTCACCATGGTCGAGCCCAGCTATTACTCGTCCGGCGTCACCTTGATGACCCGCCCGGATGTGCATGTGGATAAATGGACCGACCTGCGCGGCCAGCAGGTATGCGCCACGCAGGGCAGTTATTTCAACCGCACCATGACCACCCGCCATCTGCTGGCGCTGCAGATGTACGGCAACGGCCGCGACGCCAAGCTGGCGATGCGCGACCGCCGCTGCGTCGGCTGGTTGTTCGATAACACCGCAATTGCCGGCGATTTGCGCTCTGCCGAATGGCAGGGTTATCAGGCAACTTTGCCGCCGCAGCTGATCACGCCGTGGTCGATCGCCATCGCCAACACCGAGCGCGGCGGCGAGTTGGAGCACTTCATCGGCGACACGGTGGCGGACTGGCATCGCAGCGGCTTCCTGATCGGGCTGGAACAGAAATGGGGACTGACACCGAGCCGTTTCCTGGCCGATGCCAACCAGCGCTGGCGCGCCATCGGCGCCGATGGTCAATACGTATGCCGGCGCGATGACGCCGGCCAATGGCCAGTGCATTGCCGCAATCCGATCTTTGTGACGTCGTCCGAGGTCAGCGGGTTGCGGCAGTTCGGCCTCTACGTCAAGGAGCGCAGCGGGATCAACCTGAGTTTTATCTACGACGATTACGAGCGTGCGCAATTCCTGCACGGCATGCTGATCACGCTGGCGCTGACCGTTTCCTGCGTATTGGGTAGCCTGGCGGTGGGGATCGCGTTCGCGCTGGTTGCCGACGCCGGCATCGTGTTTGCCAGCCGGGCGGTGCGGCTGTCGGCACTGGTCGGACGGATGACGCCGCCGCTGCTGCAGATCTACGTACTGTTTTTCGGTATCGGCGGCATCGTCGCGGCTGCCTGGGGTTTGCGGCTTGATCCGTTCGCGGTGGTGGTGCTGTGCCTGTCGTACGCCACCGGATCGAGCGTGATGAATGCCTTGCTGAACGCTGCCGAGGCGAAGCGTCGGATCAAGCGCGAATTCCGTTTGCGCCCGGGCGGTGTGCCGGCCGCCCTGATCGCCTCGTCGGCGGCGGTCACGGCGGCGCTGGTGAATGTCTCGAAAGCCACCATGATTGCCAGCGCCATCTCGGTGCCGGACCTGCTGTCGGTATCGACGTCGATCATTGCCGAGCACGGCGATGTCGGCGTCGTCATGAACACCTTGATGTTGCTGTTCCTGCTGCTCGGATTCACGGTGATCAGGCTGTTTCGCCTGGCCGGTCTGAAGGGGGCGCAATGGGTTTCGGCGAAATACTGAGCACCTTGCTGCACTGGTCGCCATTCCTGGCGCGCGGATTCTTGTGGAACATCCTGATTTCGAGCACTGCGATGGCCATCGGCACCTTGCTGGGTTGGGGCCTGGCCACGCTGCGCGCCGCGCCGCCTTCGTGGCTGTCGCGCGGCAGCATCGCGCTGACCGAATTCGTGCGCAATGTGCCGACCTTCGTATTCCAGTTCTATCTGGTGTTCATGCTGCCGCAGGAAATTGCGCTGCCAGGCTTGAACCTGCTGCTGCCGATCCCATCCTGGTTGAAGGCCGCGCTGGCGCTGGCAATGGCGGTGACCGGCTTTGTCTCGGACAACCTGTTGGCGGCAATCCGCCAATGGCGCCAGGGCAATCGCGGCGACGCGCTGCTGTTCATTCCCAACTGGGCCAACTACTTCGTGATCATCGTCATGGCCTCCAGCGCTGCTTCGGTCATCGGCGTTGGCGAGTTGGTGAGCAATTGCAATACGGTGGTCAATGCGGTCGGCAAGACGCAGATGATCTTGTGGGTCTATCTGTACGCGATGCTGTGGTTCTTTCTGTTCTGCTATCCGTTGGTACAGGGGATGCGACTGGTGCGCCATTGGATGGAACGGCGTGCAACTGACCGATAGGGAACCCGGCGCCACCGGCGTTGTCAAAGAAGTATTAAATTCCTGTTTTCCAGCTAGCTGCGCTGCAACACCTGAAGTGAAGCGCGCTACAATCATGAAGCAGAACAAACGTCGGTCCGGATAACACCGGTCTTACATACCGGCGATTCGCACTGCACGAAGCCACAAGACAAAAATCAGGAACGGCTTAATGCGCCGTTCGTGAAATTGGATTGATTTGGTCTGGCACTCCCACAGGACGTAAGCAGGATCATCTGTTGAGTTCTGTGCTGTCGATAGTCAAAATGTATCAAAAATATTTTTATAATCAATTTTGAATATTTCGGTACATCCTTTAAACTGTTTGTCATTGATTCACAACCCACGAGGAAAACACAATGTCTCTCATCAACACACAAGTCAAACCATTCAAGGCAACTGCATATCACAATGGCAAGTTCATTGACGTGAGCGACGAGTCCCTGAAGGGCAAATGGTCAGTTGTGGTGTTTTACCCAGCCGACTTCACTTTCGTCTGCCCAACTGAATTGGAAGACCTGGCCGACCATTACGCTGAATTCCAAAAGCTGGGCGTTGAAATCTACGGCGTGTCGACCGACACCCACTTCGCGCACAAGGCATGGCACGACACATCGGAAGCGATCAAGAAAGTGCAATACCCACTGATCGGCGACCCAACTACTGTCCTGTCGCGCAATTTCGAAGTGCTGATCGAAGAAGAAGGCCTGGCACTGCGCGGTACTTTCGTGATCAATCCAGAAGGCCAGATCAAGGTTCTGGAAGTGCATGACAACGGCATCGGCCGTGACGCTTCGGAATTGCTGCGCAAGGTCAAGGCAGCGCAATACGTCGCATCGCACCCAGGCGAAGTTTGCCCTGCGAAATGGACTGAAGGCGCAGCAACATTGACACCATCGCTGGACCTGGTCGGCAAGATCTAATAGCCGCACCGCAGCCGGCCCGGAATCTCCGGGCCGGTGTTGAAAAAATATTGAATGAAAGGCTTATCATGCTTGATGCAAATCTCAAAACCCAGTTGAAAACCTATTTGGAAAAGGTCGTGCAGCCGATTGAGATCGTTGCGTCTCTCGATGATGGCGACAAATCCCGCGAACTGCAGGCCATGCTCCAGGAAATCGTCCTGTTGAGCGACCGCATTACGCTGGTCGAACGTACTGACGACACAGAGCGCAAGCCGTCGTTCAGCATCAACCGCCCCGGTACCGATATCAGCGTGCGTTTCGCCGGTATCCCGATGGGTCACGAATTTACCTCGCTGGTATTGGCGCTGCTGCAAGTCGGCGGCCACCCGATCAAGCTGGACGATGCGGTCATCGAACAGATCCGCAACCTGGACGGCGACTACCGTTTTGAAACCTATATTTCGTTGTCGTGCCAGAGTTGCCCTGAGGTAGTACAGGCGCTCAACGTGATGTCCATCATCAACCCGCGCATTCGTACAGAGATGATCGATGGCTCGCTGTTCCAGAACGAAGTCGAGGCGCGCCAGGTGATGGCTGTGCCGTCGATTTTCCTGAACGGCGAAGTGTTCGGCCAAGGCCGTTCCGGCGTCGAAGAAATCCTGGCCAAGCTCGACAGCGGCGCCGGCGCACGCCAGGCCGCCGAGTTGAATGCCAAGGAAATATTCGATGTGCTGATCGTTGGCGGCGGACCTGCCGGTGCGGCAGCGGCGATCTACGCAGCACGCAAAGGTATTCGTACCGGCGTGGTGGCAGAACGCTTCGGCGGCCAGGTGCTGGACACTCTGGCGATCGAGAATTTTGTATCGGTCAAGGAAACTGACGGCCCGCATTTCGCCGTCGCGCTGGAACAGCACGTCAAGGCCTACGATGTCGACATCATGAACCTGCAACGGGCGGCAAGCCTGGTGCCGGGCAAGTTGATTGAAGTGAAAACCGCCAGCGGCGCGGTCTTGAAGAGCAAGTCAGTGATCCTGGCGACCGGTGCGCGCTGGCGCGAAATCAACGTTCCCGGCGAACAGCAATACCGTAACCACGGTGTGGCGTACTGCCCGCACTGCGACGGTCCGCTGTTCAAGGGAAAACGTGTTGCAGTCATCGGCGGCGGTAACTCCGGCGTCGAAGCAGCAATCGACCTGGCTGGCTTGGTGTCGCATGTCACCCTGATCGAGTTCGGCGCAGAATTGCGTGCCGATGCGGTGCTGCAACGCAAGTTGCACAGCCTGCGCAACGTGACCGTGATCACTTCGGCGCAAACCACCGAGATCCATGGAGACGGCAAGAAGGTCAACGGCTTGAGCTATACCGACCGGGTTTCCGGCGCCAGCCACAAGGTTGAACTGGAAGGCGTATTCGTCCAGATCGGCCTGGTGCCGAACACCGAATGGTTGAAAGGCACGGTAGCGTTGTCGCGCCACGGCGAAATCGAGGTTGACGCCAAGGGACAGACTTCCATCCCCGGCGTGTTTGCCGCCGGCGACGTGACGACAGTGCCGTTCAAGCAGATCGTGATCGCGGTCGGCGAAGGCGCCAAGGCATCGCTGAGCGCATTCGATTACCTGATCCGCACCTCGTTTGACGATGAGAGCGAAACCGCTGAAGAGAAGGTAGCAGTGGCGGCGTAACGTTCGATTCAGGTTGTCCCGCATCAGTCAAAAAGCCTCCCTTGCGGAGGCTTTTTTTCGTCGTGCGGGCAATTGTCCCGATAGATTCAGGGATGACGCTAGACGATGCCGGCCGACATTTAATGCTTACCAGATGACGGGCCATCGCCATACTCTTTTCATCAAAATACAACACTCCACCCACTTTTGCGGCTGTCATTGGTGCGTAATATTTGCGCTATAGAGTCTGGCTTTTATTGCTCTGTGGAATTATTATGACCTATCCAAGTCGCAGAAAATTTCTCAAAGGTTCGATGGCCGCAATGGGTGCGTCCATGTTGCCTCCAGCAGTCCAGCAAGCATTAGCAGCCCCCGCCGTCAGCGGCACGCTGGGCTCGATTGCCCACGTTGTCATCCTGTGCCAGGAGAATCGCTCGTTCGATCATTACTTCGGCACCATCAAGGGCGCACGCGGTTTCAACGACGATCACGCCGCCACAGTGCAAGCCACCACGCGCAACGTATTCACGCAAGCCGATAGCACCGGCAACCTGTACACGCCATGGCGCCTGAACTCCAGCACCAGTTCGGCGCAATGGTTATCGGATGTGCCGCATGACCTCGATACCGGCACCGCCGCCTGGAACAAAGGGCGCAGCGACAAATGGATTCCCAACAAGGGCATGAATTCCGTCACCTACATGACGCGCAACGACATTCCTTACCACTACGCACTGGCCGATGCCTTCACCTTGTGCGACAACTATTTCTGTTCGGCGCGCACCTCGACCAATCCGAACCGGCTGTATTTGATGAGCGGCACCATCGATCCGCAAGGTTTGCACGGCGGGCCGGCCACCACCAACGGTTTTACCTACGGTACGCTGACCTGGCAGACCTATCCGGAAGCACTGCAGGCAGCCGGCATTTCCTGGCGCACCTACCAGGAAGTCGATAATTACGACGACAACGCGCTGGCCTGGTTCAAGCAGTTCCAGAACCTGCCGACCAATTCGCCGCTCTATATCAATGGCGTGCAGACCCGGGTACTGGCCGATTTCCAGAATGACGTGGCACAGAACACCTTGCCGGCAGTCTCGTGGATCATCGCTCCGGCGGCCAAGTCGGAGCATCCCAACGGCTCGCCGAATGTCGGCGTCGACTATGTGAACCAATACCTGCAGGCATTGGCATCGAATCCGGCGGTCTGGGCCAAGACGGTGTTCATCTATACCTATGACGAGAATGGCGGTTTCTACGATCACGTGACGACACCGACACCGCCGGCAGGCACTGCCAACGAATTCGTCAGCGGCGTGCCGATCGGCCTCGGCTCGCGTGTGCCGACCATCGTCTGCTCGCCATGGAGCCGCGGCGGGTGGGTCGCCAGTGAAGTCTTCGATCACACTTCGACCATCCAATTCCTGGAGAAATGGACCGGCGTCACTTGCCCCAACATCAGTCAATGGCGGCGCGACATTTGTGGCGACCTGACTTCGTGTTTTGATTTCTCCGTCAGCAATGCGGCATTCCCAGTCCTGCCGGATACTGCATCGCTGGCGGCGCAAGCGACGGCCCAGCAGAGTCTGCCGAAGCCGACCCCGCCGGCGCCAACGACCGTCATGCCGGCGTACGAAGTCGGCCAAAAGCCGCTGCGCGTGCAACCTTACCAGCTCAACGGCTGGCTGACCCAGGATTTCGCCGGCAAGCAGGTCTGGACCAATTGGAGCAACGGCGGCAGCAAGCCTGCTCCGCTGCAAATCAACGTCGACAACTATCGCAGCGATAATCCGTGGATGTACACGATGGCCGCCAACGCCACATCCAGCGATTACTGGCACGTAATCAGTTACGGCAATGGCTACTACGATCTGGAAATGATCGGCCCGAATCAGTTCTATCGCCGCTTCAAAGGCTATCTCAGCGCCACCGCCTGGCAGGGACAGCCGGAACCACAGGTGAAGCTGACCAACAATGGCGCCGGGCAAGCGGTCACGATCCTGTTCGACAACAGCGGCACCACCAATAGCGCAGTGTTTACAGTACTTGATCGGATCACCTCGGGTAGCGTGACCACGCAGACCGTGACTGTAGCGGCCAAGCAGACGTCCACGCTGCAATTCAATACCACCAACGGCTGGTACGACCTGAAGATCACCCTGGGCGGAGACAGCAATTTCATGCAATCCATGGTTGGCTATACCGAAGGAATCCAGGGATTGACGCGGCCGCCGGTATTGCGCTGGTAAGAAATAGGGAAACCAATTGATCCGGGAGCGCGGTTTCGGCCGCCGTCCCGGATCAATCGCAAGGTGCGGTAATGAATGAGAAAAAATTTGCGCTGGGAATCGGCATTGCAGGCTGTGCATTCATTGCCTTGCTGGTATACCTGACCGCTCCGGATTTGGCGCCGCGTGCGCCGGTAGTGTTGCTTCCTGCCAGCGGCGCAAGCGCCGACGCTGGCGCCCGTTCGGATCACATCGAGCAGGCGCCGATGGCATCGCCCAGTCACGTCGTCAACACCGTTGCCGACTGCTCGACCGCGCGCCTCGATTCCTGGCGGCTCATCAATGTCGAAGCAGGCGCTTACCGGCAAGGCGGGTTCGCCGTGTTGAACAATGATCGGCGCGGCACCCTGACCGTCGCTGAATCGCAGATGTTCGATGGCAACCTGCTGCTGGCAAAGGTTAGCGCCAATGCGGTGGAAATCCGCTGCGGCCAGAGCGCGCAAACCAAAGTGCTGGCCGACAGCCGCAGTGCGGCAGATGCCGTGGCGCCGGCAATGAGGACGGCGTTACCGGCGCCGCCAGATAATTAATTGCCAACAGCAGGTTGGTGTGGCACGTACATCAAAATCGCAGCCGTGGCATGCTTAGGATAAAGTCGATAAACTGCATTTTTCGCTTGCCGAAGGCGTTGCCATGAAAAGCCATCTTTTATCCGTCGCTATGCTCGTGTTCTCGATTCCCGCGATTTCCAATGCGGCTCCGGGCGGTCACGATTTCTCGCCGCAGTTCAACGCCTGCTACGCCGCTGCCAATGGCGGCACTGCGTCAAAGGCCGCATGCTTGGCAGACGAACTGGATCGCCAAAACAGGGCGGCGGAAGAATCGCATGAGCAAACGTCCAAATTGCTGGCAGGCACAGAGAAGAAGCAATTTGCCGACGATTTTGTCGAATGGAAGAAAAATATTCTGCTGGATTGCTCGCTCCAGGCCGACAACCGGACTGTGCCGATCGAAAGAGAAAATGCCAGGAAATCCTGCCTGATCGAGCGGACCATTGGGCGCCTGAATGGCGATGATCTGATTCGCCAGAACAAGACGTCAGCGAAATAAAGAGCCGACCCGTTGGACCGGCTCTCCCGAAATCTTCTATATCAGGCGATCGAGCGCACCACGCCGCCGTCTACGCGCACTGAGGCGCCAGTGGTGGCCGATGCCTGCTGCGAAGCCAGGTAGACCACCATGTTGGCCACTTCTTCTACCGTCGCCAGGCGCTTGATCAGCGAGCTTGGGCGGTGCTGCGCGACGAAGTCGTTTTCCAATTGCTCAACCGATACACCTTGCTGTTGCGCCAGCCCGCTAAAGAAATCGCTGACGCCTTCGGAGCGGGTTGGTCCCGGCAGCACAGCATTGACTGTCACCCCGGTGCCGGCCAGGGTTTCAGCCAAGCCGCGCGAGACGGCCAGCAACGCGGTCTTGGTCATGCCGTAGTGAACCATCTCGACCGGAATCTGCAAACCGGATTCGCTAGATAAAAACAGCACCCGGCCCCAACCGTGCTCCACCATCTTCGGCGCGTAATGACGCGACAGGCGCACCGCGCTCATGACATTGACGTCGAAGAAGCGTCGCCATTCGTCGTCGCTGATATCGAAGAAACCCTTGGCCTCGAAAATCCCCAGGTTGTTGACCAGGATATCTGCTGCAGGAATCGCGGCAGTCAGTTGCGCCACGCCTTCGACAGTGCCAAGGTCAGCCGCAAAACCGCGCAGCCGCACCCCAGGAAATTCGGCGCGGATCGACGCCAGCGCCTCATCCACGCGCGCCTGGGTGCGGCCGTTGACCACCACTTCCGCGCCGGCCTGCGCCAGTCCGCGGGCAATCGCCAGGCCGATGCCGGCGGTCGAGCCGCTGACGATTGCAAGTTTGTTGCTCAGGTCGATTTTCATCAAACTCTTCCTTTAAAGGTCGATCGGCAGGATTGCCGCGTCGGATATCGCTGCTTTGTTGCATTTGGAGCAGGCTGGTCGCAATCATCCTGAAGATCAACGAGATGCAACAGCTTGCGCCCTGGACAAAAATGGATGACTGCCGGGTGGCCTTGCGGCCACCCGTCTATCTGCTGCGTCGACGCTTGATAAACAGCCCTAAAAGACCCAGAAGAATGAGTGCGGCAACCAGGCAAATCAGCGGAACAATATAAGGTTGCATCCGCGCCAGCAGCGGTTTCGGGCCGCCATCGCGGGCGACGGCGACGTCCTGTGCCGTGACCTGCGCTCCTGGACTGCCGTACTGTTGCAGCACGTGGTTGGAAATCGCAGCGATCTGTTCGTCGGTCAGTGGATTGACATAGGACTGGCCGTCGAAGCGCGGCATCAATACCTCTTGATCGCCGACCTTGCGCTCCACTCCGTACAGGATGGTGGAGATCAGGTTGGCGCGATTCGCCGAGCCGGTCGCGGTATTGTGAAACAGCGATGGGTAGGCCTGATTTCCACTGCCGCCACCATTCGCCTGATGGCAGCTTGCGCAATACGCGCTGTATAAAACCGCGCCGCTGTTGAGGCTATGGGTTTCATTCGGACCGACAGCGCCGCGCATTGATGCTTCGAGGCTTTTTGGCTGGCCGTATTCATGGGCCGGCTTTACATCGGCAGCATCGCGTATCGGCTTGGTCGTTTTCAGATATGCGACGATCGCCGCGGTATCTTCCTTGGATAAGAATTGCAGGCTATTCTGCACCGCTTCGGCCATGCCGCCTGCCGCCTGGTTTTTGCCGCGCACATGTCCCGTTTGCAGATACTGCGCCAGCTCCTGATCGCTCCAGCCGCCGATGCCGCTGACCGGATCGGACGTGATGTTGGGCGCATACCACGAGCCCAGCGGCGCGCCGCCAAATGCCTTGCTGCTGTCTTCGGCCATCAGTGCATTGCGCGGTGTATGGCAGGCGCTGCAATGCGCCAGTGCATTGGTCAGATAGGCGCCGCGGTTGATCTGTTGCTGGTCGCTGACAGGAGCGAAACGTTTGTTATCGAGGAACAGCATGTTCCAGGCCATCATCGACGCCCGCACACTGAACGGGAACGGCAGCGCAGTTTGCGGGGCAACCGTGTCGACAGGTTTCACGCCCACCATGAAATAGGTATACAACGCGTGCACGTCGTCGTCGCTGAGCAGCGTGTAGGAGGTGTAGGGCATTGCCGGGTAAAGCCGGGCGCCGTCGGCGCGCACGCCTTCCCGTAGTGCGCGGGAGAATTGCTGCTCGCTATAGTTGCCGATGCCGGCGCTCTTGGAGGGCGTGATATTGGTGGAATAGATGCGCCCCAGCGGCGAGTCGATGCCATAACCGCCGGCGAATGGCTGGCCATCCTTGGGCACCGTATGGCAGGCCATGCAATCGGCGGCCACTGCCAGATAGCGACCTTGCTCAACCAGTGCGGCCTGGTCCTTTGCCGGTTGGCCTTGCGCATGCGGTGCGCAGAACAAGGTAGCGGTGACGAGGAACAATGAACCAAGCAATGCCGCTCTGTATTTGTTCAATGCCGGAATCGCCATAGACGATCTGGCTGTGGGCTGGCTTCGTGTCTGTTGATAGCCCATGGTTCAAGCCTTGGCCAGGGTTTTGGCGATCGCGTCGGCCGCCTTCAGGCCCAGCGCCGCCATCGACAGCGTGCTGTTGACCACGCTCGCGGACGGAATCGCACCGCCGCCTGGCAACCACAAGTTGGCGTGGTCGTACGCGCGGCAATTGCTGTCAACTACCGAATCCTTGGGATCGGAACCCATGATGGTGCCGCCCATGATGTGGTTGTTGGCGTTGAGGCTGGTGGTGATATTGAATTCGGTCGCCTTGAACAATTGACCGATATGTTCGAGCTGTTTGTGCGCGGCCTCGGCGCCGCGCCGTACGTAGTCGCCGACGTCGTAATGAATGTCGGGACAGGCCAGGCCCAGCGGATCGCGCCGCGTCTTGCTCAATGACAGGCGATTGTTCGGATCGGGCAACGGCTCCAGGCTGATCGAGAGATCCACGCCGTAGGCAGCGCGACGGCGGATTTCATCGTCCAGTTCCTTGCCGACCAGTCCCATTTTCAGGGCTTGGTCGGTAGCCGGGCCGACGCGCGAAATATTATTCAGGATCATCTTGTTGGCCGAATATTCGGAGCGGAACGCGCCGTCGCGCGGCCCCACCAGGCAGCTGCTTTGCGCCGGTCCGCGCCCAAGCCAGATCGGTTCACTGGCGAGGAAGGTGCAATGGAATCCGGAGTGATCCATCATGTTGCGGCCGACCTGATCGGATGAGTTGGCAATGCCGTTCGGATTGCGTTCGTTCGCCGCCAGCAGCAGCAAGCGCGGCGTTTCCAGGCTGTTGCAGGCCAACACGAATGCACTGCCGGTGGCTTTATGCGAGCGTTTGGCTGAGTCGTACCAATGCACGGCGGTGATGCGGTTGTTTTCGTCGGTATCGATTTTATATACCACCGATTCGGCCAGCACCTTCGCGCCCTTTTGCTCTGCGCGCTGCACATGATGAATGCCGTTGTACATCGCGCCAATCGGACAGATCGGCTGGCAATTGTTGTTGCCGCAACAGGTCGGACGCCCTTGCCATGGCCGGGTGCTGCGCCCCTGCGGGATCGGCACCGAACGATAGCCGTGTGCGTTGACGATTTCCGCAAAGCGTTTGTCGCCGTAGGCCCACGGCACCATGTCCATAGGATAGGGTTTGCTGCGCTCGGACGGCGATTGCATCGCTGGATCGTTCGGTCCGGCCACGCCCATCTCTTCTTCCGCGCGGCAGTAATACGGTTCCAGTTCTTCATACGAAATCGGCCAGTCGCGGCCGACGCCATACGCCGACTTCATGCGCATGTCGACCGGCAAGTGGCGCCAGCATGACGCTGCCCAGTGCCAGGTAGTGCCGCCAACCGTGCGCAGATATCCTTGCTGGAAACTGCTGCCGTTGGGGCCGCTCAGGCCGACGTAATTATTTGCCGGAAAATACAATGGAGCCGGCGCCATCGGCGATTGCGGATACAGGCCTTGATAGTCGGAGCCGAGCCGATTCTGGAACGGCATGTTGCGCCAGTTCTCGACGGCTTGCCCGCGCTCGATGCGCAGCCCCGCTTCCAGGATGAGGACCGAATGGCCGAGGCTGACGAGCTGGTCGGCAATCATGGCGCCGACCACGCCGGAGCCGACGATGACCACATCTGCAGTGGCATCGCCGTTGGATTCGAAAGAAGGAGTTTTCATGGTTCAGGCAGTTGGTGTCGCAAATGCGGCGGAGGCTGAAGGATTTGCGTCAGGTGATGGCGGTTGCCCGGTCCACCACAACGGGCCGAACGAGCAATAGGTAGGGACAGGCAACGCGTCCCGCACCGGCTGGTACATCAATGCGTCCGCATACGATACGACTATGGCTTTCTGACCTTTGCCGATAGTACCTGTGTACCAGGCGGCAACGATGGCCAAGGCCGTATCGTGCAGCGCCGGATCGCTGCTGGCAGCCGCCAGCAAGGCGCTCGCCGGTTGTCCGGCCTGCACCAAGGCGGTCAGCTTGTCTGCATGAGAAGAAAAATCGGGATAAGTGTCACGCATTGCAGCAGCGATGCGCGTCGCGGTTTCCGGATTCAGATCGGCATGGCCGGTGAGGGCTTGCGACAGTGCCAGGAACGCTGTTGTGTTCGGTACAGAATTGACGGCATTGCCTGCCGCCGCGGTTTGCGCCTGGATCGACGAAGAGCCTGACAAAAGGCCAATTTCGGCGATCATGGCAGCGATGCCGATCAGCATCGTGCGGCGCGAAACCCCATGGGAAGAATTGGGAATGACGGGTGGTTGATCTTGTGGATCGGGATCCGAAGATGGCATGATCTAAGGCTCCGATCTGATTGACGTTTGACGTTTGAGCATCTTCGAATTCCTATCTGACAAATGGGTATCGAAAACGCAATCATACTACGGGCAAGAAATTTGTACTGGCGGCCAAAAATTTCTGATCGCGCCAACCGATATTGCAAAGCGGTACTGTATCAATTCGCCTATATATGTATGGAATTCTTGGCGTGCGCCGAATAAAGTGCGGGTGATTTTTTTTCGTAGAGAAATCAAGCGGCGAAGAAATCGTGGCCAGCCAGATCGCCGATGTGCGCAACGCTGATGTCGGCCGGCTGGTATCTGGCAATGCTATCCGGATCAAATGCGTAGTGACCTTGTCGAACAAAGACCGTTGTCAGCCGGTCGCCCCAGATGGCCTTCATGGCGTCCAGAACGCGCAATTTGTCATCCACCATGACGTAGCGTTGCGCCGGATAATGTCGCGCGACATCGTCGAGCATCTGTTCTTTGTGGACGTAGATGAGTACGCGATCCGCTACCATTTGAGCAAGGCCGGAACGCTGAATTTTTCGCGGTTGAAAAATTGCATCGCCGTCCGACAGAATGACCGTGCGGCCGCTGCGGCCGAGATGGGCAATCGTTTCGTCTGCACCTGGATAGAGCAGATCAGCAAACGGATAGTCGATCAGATACGCCGACATGGCGAACAGGCGCGGATCATCCAGGTTGGCAAGCCGATAGCGTTGCATCGCGCCGAGATAGTCGACATACCCCAGCTCCGCACGTATTTCTTCCAGGATGGCGCTGTATCGGATCCGGCTCTGTGCACCGAATTCGCGCTCCAGATGCGTCAGCAGATTTTTCTGGAAGAGATCGTTGTCGAGCAAGGTGTTGTCAACGTCGAGTAAAAAAATCACCTCATCCGGCATGGCCATCTTCACTCTCCATCGCGCCCGGATCATGCCAGCCGCCGTCGGCGGCGAGCATCTGCGTGGCTGCGTTCGGCCCCCAGCTTTGCGGGTCGTAAGTCTGCAGTGGAACGGTATTGCCAAGAATCGGCGTCACGGTGCGCCAGGCTGCTTCGATGCTGTCATAACGGGCAAACAGCGCTGCATCACCGAGGATTGCGTCGCCAAGCAAACGCTCGTAAGGCATCATTTCATCGGCGGAATGCCGGTGCGCGACCAGTTCCACCATTTCGCCTGCCATCTCTTCACCCGGCGTCTTGCAGCGCGCACCGAGAGAGATAAGGACATCGGGACTGAGTTGAAAGCGGAAGTAATTTTCCTGTGCTGATGTCGCGTTATCGAAGATTGCATTCACCGGAGATTTGAGTTTTACCATCACCTCGGTGGCGGTCACCGGTAACTGCTTGCCGGCGCGGATATAAAAGGGAACGCCGGCCCAACGTGCATTTTCAATGCGCAGGCGCAGGGCGACAAAAGTTTCGATGGAGGAGTTCGGCGCAACGCCGGGTTCCCTGAGATAGCCGTCGAACTGGCCGCGCACTACGTCATCGGGAGCAATCGGCTGCATGGCATCGAATAGCTGCAGCTTTGCATCGCGCATGGCGTCGGGATGCTTGTCCAGCGGCGGATCGGTGGCAAGCAGCGATACCACCTGCAGCATATGATTTTGCACGACGTCGCGGATCGCGCCAACGTCGTCATAAAAACTGCCGCGCCCCTGGACGCCAAATGATTCTGCCATCGTGATCTGGATATTTGCGATATGGTCGCGATTCCAGATCGGTGTCAGGAAGGCATTCGCAAAGCGGAAGTAAAGAAGATTCTGGATGGCTTCCTTGCCCAGGTAATGATCGATGCGGAAGATTGCGTTCGCCGGGAATGATTGCTCCAGTACGCGATTGAGAGCTTGTGCCGAGGCCAGGTCGCGGCCAAACGGTTTTTCGATGATCACGCGCGCATTCTCTGCGCAGCCGGAGGTGGACAAATGGCCAACAACTGCCTCGAACATGTCCGGCGGTATGGCGAGGTAGTGCAGCGGGTGCTGCGCCTTTCCCAATGTGCTGCGTAGTTGCCGGTAGGTGTCGGCATCTGCTATGTCGCCGCTGATGTATTGCAGGCGGGACGCCAGCTTCTGGAACGCGTCTTCATCCACAACGCCATGCTTTTCTATGCTGTCGCGCGCACGGGCGATGAATTGATCGACAGTCCATGCCGATCTGCCGATACCGATCAGCGGCATGTCCAGATGCCCGCGCCGCATCATGGCCTGCAGCGCCGGGAATATCTGTTTGTAAGCCAGGTCGCCGGTAGCGCCAAAAAAAACGAATGCATCTGATTTTGCTTCAGGCATGCTTGTCACCCATGTTTGGCCGTGTTCCGATGCGGATCAAGCCGGTGTCGATATGATAATCGCTACCGGCTGCGGTTCAACCTCGGTCGCCTGCCCAATAGCCGATACGGCCATAGTGCTCGTGAATTTCAGATTCCTGATCGCGGTCCAGTTCTACCTCTGCGTCATAGGGCGGAGCATCTTTCACAGCCTGCCGCGTCAAATCGACCGAGATTATGGATTCGGCCCAATTGATATCGTCAATCCATTCTGCTGGGATAAGCACTTGGTGGCCAAGCCACCAGTTACTGGTTTCAACGACGAAGTAGTGAATCGCCCAGGTGTCCTGATCGACAAGCAGGCTCTGAATGTGACCAATGCCGCCATCTGTTGCCTGGATGTGATAATCCATGACAGCATTGTAGCTGCGCAGATGGGAATCGCCATCCTGGCGCAACGCTTCTTCGCGTTGTGCCTCTTCATTTTCGGTATGCGAGGTTGTAACGAAGCCGCCGTAGCCGGTCATCATCATGCCTGGAGTCGTTCCTTCGCCCCATATGCCACCTTCTCCCCAATAGTAGGGATAGCCGTAGTAACTGAGGTGACGTATTTCATGCTGTCGCGAAACCGGCATTTCTGTGTCGATATCGGGACTGTTTTTTACCTGCTCTTTCGTGAGCGAAATCGGTAGTTCCTTGTCGGTCCAATTGGGCTGGCCAAATGCCAAAGGTGAGATCAATACCTTTCTGTGCATGAGCCAGTTTCCGGTATCGACGACCAGATACCGGACCACCCAGGTTTCATCGTCGAAGAAAAAATCGCTGACGTGGCCGATGGCGCCGTCGGTGGCCTGGATCGCGTAGCCCTTTAGATCCTTTATATTGCGCAGCATAGATCGCTCTCTTTCGTGAAAATATCAAGAAGTCACTTCGTCAATATCCGCGAATGGCTTTCTATCTGGCGATATGCAACTCGCCAACCGCACGGGGGCTGTCGCGAAATATGCAATGCCAGCCACCCGTTGGCTTTTGCTTGTCTGTTAGCTGCCGGTGCTGGCTGATCCGGATCCCGGTTGCGCTGGGGTTGTCGGCGAGCTGTCTGGCGTGGCCGGCGCCATTGGTGACGTTGTTTGCGGCGCGGTTGTTGCTGGTGAATTATCCACTGCCGGCGCCGGAGCTTGATCGGCCTTTTTACATCCGGCCAGGGCTGCTGCAGCAATGATGGTAACGATGAATGCGTGTCGGATTAACATGGTGTTTCCTTTAGTTGATGGCGGCATGCAAAAAATCATTAGCGCCGGAAAGTGAAAGATAAATGGACTTGCGTCCACTTCGATTTTGTTCAAATGCCAGGAAAAGAAGGTTGCAGGGCTATTTAAATGTGCCGGAGCTACACCATGCCTGGGTAACCTTGTAGACCGTCTACGCCTGAAACTATGCACTTCTGGGTGGAATACATCCGTGCGGCAGCGAACATAGACGGACGATTTGATCAGGATGGCGGCGCTTCATGTGTCGGAAATTTGTATTCTTTCTTTAGCCGCAACAGGCCCTGGCCACATCGCGACAACTAAGTGAATTTCCTGACACTAATATGATTGATGACCCGGGTAACGCCATCCACGCTTCTCACTACCGTTAAGTTCCGATCAACCTGCGCTTGGCTGTCGGCGAAGCCGCTCAGCACAACCTGGTTTTCTTGAATATTGATTTTTATGTCGAAATTGTCGATATCGCCATGTGAAATCAAGGCGGCTTTGATTTTCTTGGTGAGAGCCGAATTAGGCGTAGCGACACTGTTCATGGCGAATTGCGGAAGCGTATTGATGCTTTCGGCATCGTTGCAGCCGAACAGGGGCGCCAATAGCGTGCACATGATGATTGCCGCTGGATAGGAAAAACGACAGGGGAGCGTGGCCATGTTTTTTCCACTATGAGGAAAATTCGATTCTTGGATTGAATCCTGACCATTCGCATGAAATATTTCCGTACGCTATCGAACATAACAAGAAATCAATCCATCTTTCTGCGGATTGGACAATCAAAGAAGTTGCCGCAATGTGGGACAACGCACGGATGCGCGAGGAAATAAGCTCTATAACGTGAGACATCGGGCGGGCCGTTCAACACTCCTCTTCGTTGTCCTCGTTTCGCTATGCCTCGCTCGCCCGATATCAATATATCTATAAAAGAGAATAACCATGGAAAAGTATGTGCTGAGCTGGATTCTGGGTGTTCCCTTGGTGATGTTGATCGTACTCACTGTCATTGCGTATCAATAACAGTCGTACCTCTGGAACTACAGATATCAAATCGTCTTCTCGCAAAGGGACAATGACATGGGATGGCTTAGTCGATTGGCAGAAAGATATGCCTTAACGCCAGAGAAACTGGCCGGGAATGAATTGCGCGATACACGTCTTTCATTATTTCAAGCGGAGCGGCAGTTATTGGAAGCGGAGATGCGCGTTGATTACCATCGTAATGTCCTGTTTCTGCTCGAAGCAATTGCCATTGACGGCGTGGAAAGCGTCGCCGACAGGCAGAGGCCGCAACACCCCTCATCACTGCAGCGCCCGCTAGTGCTGCATCAGGTACTGCAGGCGGAGCTGGCCGACGGGAAAAGGATGACTCGATCTTGAAAGGAGCATCATGGATAAGAAGAATTTTGGAAGCGCACAGTCCAGAACAGAAAGACTTGCGAGCGCTTTGTGTATCAGTATCGACGAATTGGAGAGTGTCTCCCACGAAATCATTGGTGATTTCGATGAGGACGGCGTGTTGTGTGGTTATGTGGTCCAGTTTTCAAGTTATGCTCCGGCGAAAATTCTGAAAAAAATCAAAGGCCTGAATGCGGCTAACAGTGCTTACGTACCGGCATCCGTCATAGACAACGATGCTCAGAGCCTTCCGAAGCCAGCTGCCGGAGCGGAACGGCAAGCGGCAGGTTTGCGCAGAGCGCGCGGCGAAACGTCATGAATGCATCGACACAATTGCAGGCTTTCGGTCAGAGCCTGTGGCTGGACAACATCACCCGTGAGTTATTAAGCAGTGGTACGCTGCAGCGCTACTGCAAAGATTTCTCGATTACCGGATTGACGTCGAATCCAACCATCTTCAACCAGGCCATCGGTAAAACGGACGCCTATGACCAGGCTATTCAGGAAAAGGTGAGCCAGGGTAAAGCCGGCGAGGCGCTGTTCTTTGAGCTGGCCATCGAAGACCTGAAACAGGCGGCAGCGCTTTTTCGTCCGGCCTATGAGGCCAGCGACGGTATCGATGGCTGGGTTTCGCTGGAAGTGTCGCCCCTGCTGGCCGACGATACCGCGGGCACCATCGCGGAAGCCAAGCGTTTGCACGCCCTGGCGCAATGTCCTAATCTATTCATCAAGATTCCCGGTACTGCGGCCGGCATTCCAGCTATTGAAGAGGCAATCCTCGCCGGCGTCCCGGTCAATGTCACTTTGCTGTTTTCGCGCGGACAGTATGTCGCCGCGGCTGACGCGTACTCGCGCGGCATTCAGCGAAGGATCGCGGCGGACCTCGATCCCAAGGTCAGTTCGGTGGCGTCGATCTTTGTCAGCCGTTGGGATAAAGCCGTGGCAGGAAAAGTCCCGGAGGCCTTGAATAATCGCCTGGGAGTGGCTGTCTCCCTGCAGATTTACCGTACTTACCGTGAGCGTCTTGCATCTGACGAAGCGCAGAAACTGCAGCGCTCCGGAGCCCTGCCTCAGCGCTTGCTATGGGCTAGCACCGGCACCAAAGACCCGAAGATATCGGATACCTATTACATCGAAGCGCTTGCCGCGCCGCATACGATCAACACCATGCCCGAGAAAACCTTGCTGGCGTTCGCGCAGCACGGAGAATTGCATGGCGTGATGCAGGAAGATGGCGGCAATGCGGAAACCTTGCTGGATGAATTTGCGGAAGCCGGTGTGGATGTGCTGGCTCTCGCCGATCAGCTTCAAGCTGAGGGCGCGGAATCGTTCAGGGAGTCGTGGTCAGAACTGCTGGCGGCGATTGCAGAGAAGAGCCGCAGCAAATAATGCTGATCGGTGTTCTGCATCCATCTATTGAAAATTGCATGAAGCACGACAGCATCGTAAGCTGGTTTTCGTCGTACTTTATTGGTTGTACTTAATTCGTCGCGCTCAATATAGGCAGCTAACTGGGGTCAGAGTGAACTTTCTGCGTGCTTTTTGCAGAAACTTCACTCTGACCCCACTTAGCGGGCTACGGAGTACATGCCTTATCGTTTAAAAAATTCAGGAGTGCGCCCTACCTTTCTCCGAATCCGTCATGTGGGGGCAGAGTAATTTTCGCAAAGAGCCGCGAAAAAAAACTCCGACCCCAGATGACTCTGTCTGTTTAATGTGGCAAGGTTTCTGATGTCGATGTCGATGTCGATGCCTGAGTACGCGGCGGCGCATCCTTTACATAGCGATCGAACCAGCGCAGCATTTCATAAACCAGCTGTTCGTTCGACTCCATCGCCGCATACCAATGCGGCTCATGTGGCAGCATCACCAGGCGCGTGGTGCCGCCGTTGCCGCGGATCGCTTCGTACAGCTTGCTGGCTTGCAGCGGCGTGGTGCCGGGATTGGCATCGTCGGCGCCGTGCACGATGAGGATCGGCGTCTTCATCTTGTCGGCGTAGAAAAACGGCGATACCTTCAGATAAACATCCTGTGCTTCCCACACTGACCGTTGCTCATTCTGGAAGCCGAATGGCGTGAGCGTCTTGTTGTAGGAGCCGCTGGTGGCGACGCCGGCCCGGAACAGATCGGAATGTGCCAGCAGGTTGGCTGTCATCAGTGCGCCATGGCTATGCCCGGTGACGCCGATGCGTTCAGGATCGGCGACACCCAGCCGCACTGCCTCATCAACCGCTGCCTTGGCATCGGCGACCAACTGCTCCATATACGTGTCATAGGCTTTCTTGGGATCGCCAACGATCGGGAATGCGGCGTTGTCGATGATCGCGTAACCGGCCAGCAGCAACAAGCGATATTGGCGCAAGCGCGTGAAGGTCTCTTGCGAGCCGGTGGTCTGGCCGGCCTTGGACGCATCGGCGTAATCGAGCGGATAGGCATACAGGATAGTCGGCACGCGCGTTCCTTCCTTGTAGCCCGGCGGTGTGTACAGCGTAAAGGACAAGTCGAGACCATCCTCACGTTTGTATTTGACCAGCCGCTTCTTGATTTCGCGCACTACCGGCGTCGGATCCGCAATGTGAGTAACGGCGCTGCTGCTCGAAGCGAATATCGCTTCGCCAGCCGCTGCCTCGACTGGAGCGCCAAGCGTGCGGATGAATGCATTCGGTGGATCGTTCGCCGATTGACGCCAGGTCAGGAACGCGCGCGAGTCGCTGCCGGTAAAGCCCACGAATTGCTCGTAGGATGTCTTGTCGCTGCGGAACAGCCGCTCCGATTTCAATGTTTTCAGATCGAGCCGGTCCAGGAACGGGCGATCACCGGCAGGCGAGGCGCCGGCGCCGCTGAGGAAAATGGCATCGCCATCCTGGCGCAGCACCCAGAAGCCGTTCGGCAACTGACGTTTCACCGGAACGCCGGGATTTGCATATTTCTCGTCGGTCGAGAGATCCCACAGCAGGCGCGGTTGTGGCTGCGGATCGTCGACATTGATCAGGAAGCTGCGCCGCCAGTGCCGGTTGCGATCATATTCCGTCAGTAATGCGAGACTGGCTTGTTCGCTCCAGGAAAGACCTGCATAGCGTTGTTCAGTTCGCGTGATTTCCTGCGGAGCTGTATTGAATGGCGCCTTCAGCAGCATCAGCTTGTCGCGCGCCGGTACTTTGGTTTTCCAGTCGCCGCCGTCGAGGGCTTCGGCCCAGATCAGCGTTGCCGGCTCGGTCGCGCGCCAGGAAAAGTCACGCGGCCCGAGCTCTACGCCGCCGATTGGCACGCGATCGGCCAATGGCAGCGAGGCGATGTGATGCACGACGATGTTCTTGCGCGTTGCCAGATCCCAGACTTCCACTTCCTGCGGAAAGCGATCGGCGGTCGTCACGTAAGAGTAGGGCTTGCGAATCGAGGTCACCAGCAGATGCCGTCCATCCGGCGCGGTTGCCAGCGATTCATAACGTGCGCTGGCGCCGATTGGAGTGACCGCCATGCTGCTGGCATCAACCAGCGCCAGTTGCGCGGCGGCGTAATAATCGAACAAGTCTTCGTCATGCTTGTTGTTGAGCGTGTCGCGGTTTTCGTAGGTGCTGCTCTGACCTTTACCGCCATCCGATTCCTGGATGCTCGGACCGGCAGGGATGCTCGACTCGGCAGGTGGTGGCCCCATGCGCTGGGGAACCAGCTTGACCAGCAGGGTTTTCTGATCGGACATCCATTGCAGTTCATCTCCCAGCATCGGATTCAGATGCACACCTGGAACACGATGCACAGCGCCGGTGGCGGCATCGCCAATCCACAGGTCAACCGAGTCCGCGGTGGTATTTTCGAAGGCAAACCGTTTGCCGTCCGCACTCCACAGCGGCCGGTTCGGGCAGGCATCCGCAGGAAGCGCGATCGAGGTGCGTGCACCGTCGGCGATCCGCACCAGTTCAAAGCTGGTGGCGCAAGGAGTGATGCCGTAACCGCCCGGAGTATCGTGCTTGCTATGATTTCTTGGTTCGACACGCACCCCGGCCAGGCGCAGGAAAGGCGTCGCCACCCGTGAAATCGAAGGGTAGTCTTGCCAGGAAACCAACAGCATCTTCTCCCGCGTCGGACTCACAACCGGAACCGGCGGCGACGGCGCGCGCATGACGTCCAGGATATCCTTGGGCGGCTGGTTATAACCCGAGGCTGGGCTGGCCGCGGGTTGTGACGGTGGAGCCGCCGGTGCAGCGAACGATGTCGAAGCGACACCGGCTGCCAGTAGTGCGACCCAAACGCGGGCCAGGGAATATTTTATTGCCATCAGTTTCCTCAGTTTCGATTCGTCTGCAACAGGAGTTATGTCAGGGTGATGAACGACTCCGTGAATATTGCCATTTGAAACTGCAAAACGGCTCATTTTCTGCGTAATTTTTTGCTGAATTTGTGAATTGCGACCGCCTACGTCACGAAATGGTGCAACTGCAATTTCGAGCCGGCAAACTGACTTTCGCCGCATCTGGTAGCATCCCACACGGGCATTGACTAGCTATGGCGCCGACAATTTCAGCTGCCGCAAATTTGACCTAATCCCCCACATACCGACATTTATTTCTCGCACAGAGAGGACTTATCATGAGCGTTACCACCAAATGGATCGACATCCAGGCCGCCGACGGCACCTTCGGCGCCTATCTCGCTATCCCGCACACCGGCAAGGGCCCGGGCATCGTACTGCTGCAGGAAATTTTCGGCGTCAACGAGCACATCCGCTCGGTCGCCGAGCAATACGCGGCCGATGGCTACGTAGTGCTGGTGCCGGATTTGTTCTGGCGCAGCGGCAGCCGTATCGAGTTGGGTTATGACGACGCCGGTTGGGCGCGCGCGGTTGAGTTGATGAAAGCTACCGATGTCGCCAAGGCGCAATCGGATATTGCACTCACCGTGGCTGCACTGAAGGCGCAACCTGCACTGGACGGCAAGCTGGCCGTGATCGGCTATTGCTTCGGTGGCATGCTGGCATATAACACCGCGGCCAATGGCCTGGTCGACGCCGCGATCGCCTATTACGGTGGCGGCATCCAGAACCAGCTGCAACGTGCCGACGAGATCAAGGTCCCGCTGCTGATGCATTTCGGCGGCGCCGACAGCCATATTCCACCGGAAGCCGTGCAGAACATCGCGGAGCGTTTCGAAAACAATGAAGATGTCGAGGTGCACGTCTACCCGGGCGCTGAGCATGGTTTCAATTGCTCGCACCGCTCCAGCTATAACCAGCGTGCAGCGGCAGAAGCGCACGGCAATTCACTGACTTTCCTGAGCGACAATCTGTAATAGACGTTTGCCGGCGGCGCGGCCCTGCTGCGTTGCCGGCGCAAACTTTGGTTTCGATGCATTTCCCACATTAGCGGTTCAGGCTCCTGGCACCGCGCACAGGAATATTTTCATTCCGCCACAATATTCTCCATTGTGAATCGTCTTCAATGGTATGAGCCCGCCGAACCGCCCGAATCCGATCAACGACCAAGACAGGGATATCGCCGCGACCGTCGTGCGTGAGCGTGCCAGGCTCGGGAATTTCATCTCGCGCCGCGTGCGTGATCAGGCTGAGGCGGAAGACATCCTGCAGGATGTCCTCTATGAATTCGTCCAGGCCTGCCGCCTTCCCGCACCGATTGAGCAAGCCAGCGCCTGGCTGTTCCGTGTTGCGCGCAATCGCATCATTGACCGTTTTCGCAAGAAAAAGGAATTGCAGATCAGCGAGGCAGAGGACGATCACGATGGCGCGGATGACGAGTATCGACTCGACCTTGCGCTGCCTGCACTCGATGCCGGCCCCGAGGCTGTGTATGCCAGGTCGGTATTGCTCGATGAGTTGCAGCTGGCTCTGGATGAGTTGCCGGAAAGTCAGCGCGATGTCTTTGTCGCACACGAACTCGAAGGGCTCAGTTTCAAGGAAATGGCAGAGCAAAGCGGCGTTGCCGTCAACACTCTGCTGGCGCGCAAGCGCTACGCGGTCTTGTATCTGCGTGGTCGTTTGCAGGCGATATACGACGAATTTGACATCGAATGAAGGAATTGAAAATGAATTTCAGAACGAAGTTTGTGGGAAAACTGCTGATCGTTGTGGTGGCGGCAGGTGTGTTGGGCGGGGCGGTCATGCTGCTCTGGAATCTGGTCATGCCGGGGCTGTTCATCGGCAGCCGCCCGATTGATTATTGGCACGCGCTCGGCTTGCTGGTTCTTTGCCGCATCCTGTTTGGCGGATTCCGCGGCCACGGCGGATGGCATGGCCATCGGCATTGGCAAAAGTGGCAGGCGATGACGGAAGAAGAGCGCGAACAGTTCCGTAAAAACCGCTCATTCCCGCGCCGGCGCGGCGAGGAGTAAATATGCGAAAATCCGTGACCGCCGCTTGTAAACAGGAACCGGGAGTGATCGTACCGGTAGTCAACCTGAAGCGCTGCGAAGGCAAGGGCGATTGTGTGGAGGTGTGTCCGGAAAACGTGTTCCTGGTCCGGCGCATCGACGATAGCGATTATCAAAAATTCAACGCACTACAAAAATTCAAGTTGCGCGTGCACGGGATGCAGGTAGCCTATACGCCAAATGCCGATGCCTGCCGCGCATGCGGCTTGTGCGTCAGCGCCTGCCCGGAACATGCCATCACGCTTGGCCGCTTTTCAACGAACGTTTGAAACCATGAATCCAGCAACTACATCTCCGTCTACGCAGTTCTCTCGCTATCAGAAATTTGTCGTCGGCATGCTGGCGTTCCTGCAGTTCGCCGTGATCCTCGACTTCATGCTCATGTCGCCGCTGGGAGCGGTGATCATGCCGGCACTGCACATCAGTCCTCAGCAATTCGGATTGGTCGTCTCGGCGTACGCATTCAGTGCCGGCGTATCGGGACTGCTGACCGCCGGTTTTGCCGACCGCTACGACCGCAAGAAGCTCCTGCTGTTCTTCTATAGCGGCTTCATCATCGGCACAGTGTGGTGCGGCCTGGCGCAAAGTTTCGAAACACTGCTGCTGGCGCGCATCGTCACCGGGCTGTTTGGCGGCGTCATCGGCTCGGTTGTGCTCGCCATCTCGACCGACCTGTTCCCGCCGCACATGCGCGGCCGCGTGATGGGTTTGATCCAGACCGCTTTCGCCGCGAGCCAGGTGCTGGGCATCCCTATCGGCTTGTACCTGTCGAATCGCTGGAACTGGCACGTGCCGTTTCTGGCGATGGCCGCCTTGGGTTTGTGCGGTGGGCTGTTCGTCGCCTGGCGCATGCAACCGGTGGCAGCGCATCTCGCCATCCCGCAGGAACATAGCCCGTGGATGCATCTGTATCACACGGTGACCGAGCCACGCTATCTGATCGCCTTCGCGATCACTGCGTTGCTGACCACCGGCGGATTCATGCTGATGCCGTTCAGCAGCGCATTTGCCGTGAACAACCTGGGCGTCAGCCTGCACGACTTGCCCACGGTGTATCTGGTTACCGGGATGTGCACGATTTTCTTCGGACCGATGATCGGCAAGGCTGCCGACAAGTTCGGCAAATTCCGGGTGTTCACGCTTGGTACAGGGCTGTCGATCATCATGGTGCTGATCTATACCCACCTCGGGCCGATTTCACTGCCCGCGCTGATCGTCGTCAACGTCGTCATGTTCGTCGGCATTTTCTCGCGCATGATTCCATTCCAGGCGCTGGTGTCTTCGGTCCCCGTGACCACCCAGCGCGGTTCCTTTAACGCCATCAGCGCGTCGATCCAGCAACTGTCCGGAGGGATTGCGTCGGTCGTCGCCGGACACATTGTCGTGCTCGGCGCGGATGGAAAACTGCTGCATTTCGATGTGGTCGGCTACGTGGTGGTCGGCACCTCGCTGGTGGCATTGACGCTGCTGTGGCGCCTTCAGCGCCGCTCCGCGGTTGAGCCTGCGCCGCAACGCGTCACGGCGCCTTAAATAATGGATTGGCAGGTGTCGTCATATGCTAAGCAAACTGACGGCCGCCGACATAGCTGCCAATGTACAAATTGGTGCCGTTGCCAGCTCCCCGGTCACTTATTGCGTTTGACCATCGCCAGGATGGTCTGCAGCAATTCGTCTCGGGCCTGTTCTTCGGTTATATCACCGGCAACCGCCGCGTGCGATAGTGAGTCGGCCGCACCGAGCATCGCCCACAATGCAGGCAACGAAACTGGTCGCGGACCGGCGAATGGTGCGAGGGTCTTTTGACACTTTTCAATAAAGGCTTGCTGGTACTGTCTTTTTACCGTGGCTAATTCCGGGGAGCCGTTTAGTGCAGCAAGAACGCCTGGAATTTCGCGTCCTTGGGTTAGTACACAATTGACGTAGCTTGATGCAATCACGTTCGCCTTATCCCTCAAGGTCGACCTTGCGGCTGCAACAGCGATGTCGATGATCGCAGTCTGCCGGGCATCGAAATCGTGATAGAGCGCAGCGAGTAAGCCGTTACGCGTGCCGAAATGATCATATACCACCGGCTTGGAGACTCCCGCATCTTCAGCAATCCGCCCCAATGTCAGAGCATCCGTGCCTTCGTCACTGATCAGCTTCCACGAAATATCCAGAAGCTGGCGAAATCGCTCTTGCCTCGGCAGGCGGAGGCGCGGTGTCGTGTCGAGAGAGGGAGGTGACATGGTGGCTTCTTCTATCCTGGTTACTGTTGTGAAGCAAAAATCTTACTGCCAAGAGCGTGGGCTGCCTCAAGATGTGTAGTCGGAAATCCAGTATCCGAGGCAAGCAGCAGCTCGGATGTAGCGATGCGTGCGCCGCAATATCCAAAGATTCCATGGTCGATCTGGGTCTTCATCGCGTCAAAGTAGCCATGCCTGGCATAGGTTCTTTGGTCGGCTCCGCCAATGGCGATCAGATGCACTTTAAGGTGGGCGAGCTTCTTTATCAGCCCACCGTCCGCACCTTCCTCATAGGCCCACCCCTGTGTGAATACGCGGTCAATCCAACCCTTGACCAGCCCAGGAAATGACCACCAGTAAACTGGATAGACCAATACTAGCTCATCCGCACGATCGAGCCTGGCGTGTTCTGCCGCGACGTCGGGCGGTGGCATTGCCTTTTTGAGATGCAAGTCGATGTCAGCCTGGGTAAATCTCGGGTCGAAGCCCTCCGCTGCGAGGTCTGCGATCTCGAAAGAGTGATGGCAACTCGATGCAGTCACTCCTTGAGAAAATCGTGAAGCAACGGCGTGAGTCAAGGAGTCTTGATTGGGATGTGCGATGACGATGAGGGCATGCATAGCCAGTTTGTTCCTAGTGGTTTTAATATACCAATAGTAACTTACTTTTAGTAGGTTGTATTTTTATTGTAAATCGCCATCAGTTTGGAGGGCAATTTGACCGTCCGGAATTGGCCGAAAGCATGCATTGTTGGAGCGATGACGGACAGGCTTCTCCCAGAAAGTTTTCGTGTACAACCCTTGATTGGATATCTGGGAGATGTGCGGCATTTCTAGGCGAACTGCGTCGCCGCGAACAACACGTGCCCACCACCGGAGCCTGTCCCGCCATTTTCCGGGCTTGATCGAGCAGTCGTCGTTGGCCGTTCAAGATAATCGGAGAGCAAGCGGCGACCAATAACATCATCGATCTCCGAGAAACCCAACTCGCGGAGTTTTTCATGCAACTTCGCCGGATCGAAATAGCTCAGAAATGGTTCGCCGACGGCTGCTACACGGGCTGCTCTTGCCTGGTGCAACGCCAATAGTTCCATGGAAAACGAACTCGGAGGATCGCTGTAGTCGAACACCACCTCGGCGCCGCCGGCGAGACTGGCAATTGCGCCCAGCGTCGAGTCGATGGCTTGCTCCGTCAAATAAGGAACGACACCGAGCCAGATGAAAAAGCTTCGCTGCGCTGAGTCGAAGCCGACTGCATTGAGTCCGTCCAGCAGCGTATCGCTTTCAAAATCGACTGGCGCGTAGATCAGCGAATCCGGACACTCTATGCCGACTTGCTCAAGCCATCTTCGTTTCCATGCCTGCGTGGCCGGATGATCGACTTCGAAAACGCACGTATTGGCGGGGAGTTGGCTGCGGTATGCAAACGTATCCAGGCCGGCACCAAGTATCACAATCTGTCGCACGCCGCGCTGTTCAATGGCGCGCCAGAGGGCCGCTTCGGCGTAACTTGAGCGAGCCGCGATGAACAATCGGATGCCGAGTCTGGACATTTGCAATTCGTCCTCGTGCTGCACATCCTCGGCCTTCATTCCCACTATCGTCAGGGCGAGCGGGTCGCGGAAAATTTTTCCCTTTTCCACCACCTGATGGATGGCGCGATGGGCGGCTGCAGCAAATGCTGTGCGGCTCGGTTCCTGTTCTTTCATTTCATTTCCAATCGATATCATGCGTCACAGGCTCGCAAGGCGAAGCCGTTGCCGGCTACCCTTTATTATTCAGGCCCATTATTTCTAAAAGCAATGGCGCTCCGTAGTTCGGCGCGTGTCTTCATCAGATAGACACGCCGCCTACTCAATCCGGAGCCACGGCCAGCGGGCCCGGTACGATGCGGCTTTGCGCTCGAACAAATCGCGGTGTGGCGTCAAGGGATTCATCGTCAATATGCCTTCGCGCAGCAATGCCAGTCCGTTTGGTGCATAGATCGAACCCGGGCGAACGCCGACACAGGTCGCCGGAATGAGAAAGCGATCAATGCCTTCGCATGTGCTGCGCAGCGGCTCGCATGGGTGACCGAAGTACGACTCATACCAGAGGTGCACCCGCGCCTGGTTCGATGCTTCAATCTTGACGCCCAAGTCGGCCAGTACTGCTTCTACGCGAGCTTGCACATTGTGTTCGGCCTCCTCGCTCAGGTCGTCGTCATCGAAGTAGAACAGGTCGTAGTCTTTGATATCGGCTTCCGGCGCGCGGCCGGCCTGTAGATTCCACACCGTCTGGAACAGGCACCCTGCAACCAGCCACGCATCCGGGAGCGCCAGGGCATGCCAGCGATCGAGGATGGTGCGATTGCTATGGTTGGCGAGAATGTCGGCTAAAAAATGGTCTTGCATCACGACGGACGTATTCGGTTTGAGCGAGTATAAGAACGGAGAGAAAAATATTTCGCATGTTTATGCATTTTTTGATAACAGTTCTTTAACTACGATTTTGCGGAAAATCGCATGCCTTCGATAGAAAATTCTGGAAGTTCGCAATTGATTGGTCATTGCGAAATGGAAAAGGCAATGAAATCAATATGTTGCAGTTTCGATGTGATTTTATTCGATTGGCTCGATAGTTGCTGTATGTTTTTCAGGCCAAGTTTGAAAGGCGACATTCATGCCAAGAGCCGCCAATGTCGCCTTATTGCGGTTCCCGAACCGAATCGACAACGTCGAAGCTAGCCCAAGTCGTATACATATTTGCCGCGCATTTTTATAAATAAAAAATTAGGAGACATCATGAATTCGCCTGAAATGTATCAATCGGAAATGTTTATAAGCAAACTCCGCCGCATCCTGATATCGAAGCGTCCTGTCATTGCTTTTGTCGCTTGTTGCCTGGCTTCAGGTGCAGCGCTGGCGCAGGGCAAGCCCGTTGTACAGTTCATCGCCACCGGCGGCACGATTGCCATGAAAGTCGATCCTGTGACCAAGGGAGTCGTACCGGCGATTTCTGGTGATGACTTGATGAAGACTGTGCCAGATGCCGCCAAATTTGCAACGATTGAAGTGAATAATTTCTCCAACATGTCGGCCAACTATGTGGAGCCGAAATGGTGGTCGCGTTTGACCAAGGCGGTCGATGATGCGCTTGCCCGGCCTGAAGTGGCTGGGGTAGTGGTTTCGCAAGGCACGGACACGATGGAAGAGACGGCTTATTGGCTTGATCTGACGGTCAAATCCGACAAGCCCGTTGTTCTGATCGGGGCGCAACGCAACGCGTCGGAATCGGACTTCGATGGGCCGCGCAACCTGCTCAATGCCATTCGGATCGCCACGACTGCAGAAGCAAAGGGCAAAGGCGTGATGGTAGCGATGAATAATCAGATCAACGCCGCTCGGAGTGTGACAAAAACGCACACCGGCGATGTGGAAACCTTCAAGTCCGGCGATTTCGGTTTTCTTGGCGAGGTGTGGGATGACAAGGTGGTGTTTTCACGGGCACCGTTGCGCCGCCAGCACATCGATATCGGTGTCGGTGACATGCCGCGTGTAGAAATTCTGTCCATGTTTGGCGGTGCTGACGGCGCACTATTGCGTTACGCGGTAGATCAAGGCGCCAAGGGAATCGTTGTGCAGGCAGTGGGCATGGGAAACATGAATGTTTCCATGTTCGAGGCAGTGAAATATGCGTTGTCCAAGAACGTGCCTGTGGTGATCTCGACCCGCGTATATAACGGCCGCACCATGCCGGTTTATGGATTTCCTGGCGGCGGCAAGACGACATTTGACGCCGGTGCCGTAATGGCAGGAGATTTGAGCCCGCAAAAGGCGCGTTTGCTCCTCATGTTGTTGCTGCATCAGGGTAAGACAAGTAAGAGCGATCTGCAGGCTGCGTTCGATTATTAGAGTCGATTAATCAGGGAGCGGTTTTGCTGTGGCGCAGATTAAGCTAGCGTGGTTTGCGCCGCGCAGTGCACTGAAGTAAGTGACGATCTGGAATCAGGTCGAATGACAGCTTCTGGCCGATTTTAGCCAACCTGAGCGAGTACGCGTAGTGTTGAAATGCGTGCTCGCTTCCAGCTACCTCAATTCCAAGACGTCGATTCCCTATACGCATTTAGTCAGTTGTCCCGGACAGCAATGCAATTCTGGCCGGCAGTTCGCTTTTCAGGAAATCAATGTACGCCCGCACCGCCGGAACCAGGCCGCGTCGGGTCGGGAATACCAGGCGCACCTGTCCCGACGGCGGGCGCCAATCCGGCAATACGCGTTGCAAGCTTCCTTGCGCCAGGTCCTCCGAACACACATGGCACGGCAAGGCGATGACTCCCATATGCGCCAACGCCGCTTTTTTTAGCAGCCGGATGTTGTCGCTTCTCATGCGCGCCTTTAATGGGATGGCCAGCTGTTCGCCGGCCTGGTTCTGCAAGCGCCACGTCGCTGCTTCTTCGTCGATGCCAAAGACAAGCGCGTCGAGAGAGGTCAAGTCGGCAGGGGATTGCGGCTGCCCGGCACGCTCGATGAAAGACGGACTCGCATATAGCCCCCATAGGGTCTGGCACAAATTGGTTTGCACCAGGCTGGAATTCTCCAGCGCCAGCGAGTTGATCCGCAGGGCGACATCAATCCGCTCTTCGATCAGGTCGACGTTGCGATTGGTAATCTGCGTCATCACCTGGACTTTGGGATGCATGGCCATGAAACGCGGCAGCAGATCGCTCAGGATCACATCAACCATTCCTTCCGGAGCGCTGAAACGTATCACGCCTACCGGCTCGACCAAGGTGCGTTGCACCGCATCTTCGGCGGCATGGGCTTCGACGATCATCGCAACGCAATGCCGGTAGAACTCGACGCCGACATCGGTAAGCGCGATCCGGCGCGAGGTCCGGTGCAGCAATCTGACGCCGAGCAGCTTTTCCAGTTCAGCTGTACGCCGGCTCAACCTGGATTTCGGTATACCCAGGACATCTGCCGCAGCGGTGAAGCCGCCGCTGTCGACAACCTGGACAAAGAAATACAGGTCATTGAGGTCCATGGTTAATTTATTCATCAGAAATCCCGGCTTTATCGTCCTATATATGGAACGGAAGATCGCATTTTAGCTAATTTATCTTGATTGTCGTTACGCATAGTATGAATCACACGGTAAGACATGCTGGAAAACAAGTTGAACAGACTGCCGACACCGTCGCCATCCCGGCTCATATTTTTACTGAAAGCGCAAAATGAACATCCTGAAAATAGTTATTGCCGCGACTCTTGTTGCTGCCGCAGGCTCGGCTCTTGCCGAAGCGAGTTATCCGCCAGAAACGCCTTTTGTATCGAGCAAGACGCGTGCAGAGGTCACTGGTGAACTGACGCAGCAAGGCGATCAAGGCGGTGCGGACGACGACGCGTCTACCCAAGCGGCTCAGCATCCCGCTGAATCGCGTAAAACCCGCGCGGTCGTCAAGGCCGGATTGATCGCTGATGCAAGCGCCCCGGATCGGGAGTTTGATCCGGTCCGTACAAACGCTGGTCATTAAAACCAGGGCGTGCCACATCGTTTGCATAGTGGACGGAATGTGGCGATGCGCTGGGCGCGTCGCCACAATATTGAACTATGCGTGCGGACCTGGCAGCGAATCTCAATTTACATCACGGCTCATTTAAAAAACGAATAATCATGCAAATTTCACCCGCCCTATATCGTACCGGCCGCATCCTGCTCGCTTCGCTGTTCGTCATTTCGGGCGCACTCAAGATCGTCGGCTTTTCCGACGTAGTAAGCAATATGGCGCGCATGGGCGTGCCATTCGCTGCGCTTGCGGTGCCGGTCGCCATCCTGATTGAACTCGGAGGAGGGCTGGCGATCATGAGCGCTTGGCGTGTCCGCCCGGTGGCATTGGTGGTGGCCGTGTTCACCGCGATAGCGACCCTGACCGCACATCGATTCTGGGAGGCGGACCCCGCCGCAATACAGAATCAACTCAACCACTTCCTGAAGAATATTTCGATTATTGGCGCGCTGTTGATGCTGGCTGCATCGGGTGACGGCACGCGTAGCGAAAAATGAGATAGGCGCATCTTCTTTGCGTTTAGCGCCGCGTTTGGGGGAACCCTGCGCGGCAAAGTATCTGTCCTTGGCCGCAATCGCGGCCACTCCACGTTCCCCCTATTTCCGCATAGCTGACAAGCGCACCTTGTAGGCACGCAGTTGCCTGTTCGCAACCATTGTCTTGCACATCCTATCTCGGCAGATCCGTTGACTCGCATTGCACTAAGGCGGGATATCAACATGGTGCAGTGCACATTTCTGGCGCATGAATGCAGCGCTTTTCCCTATACAAAAAGCCTCTTGTGCTATGCGCATAGACAGGCATGCATATTGCATTGATACTTTGTATCGCAATTAAATATTACTTATTACATAGGAATAATTATGGCAAAGCATATTATCTTGGAAACAAACGAAAACGTCGGCGTGATCACCTTGAATCGCCCGGAAAAACTCAACGCCTGGCATACCGAAATGCGTAACGAGATCATCGCTGCGCTGACCGATTTCAATGCCAACTCGGCCATCGGCGCCATCGTCATGACCGGCGCCGGCGACCGCGCATTCTGTGCCGGCCAGGATCTGGAAGAGGCGCACGGCTTCGATCCGGCAAGAGTCAACGAATGGATGACCGAATGGGAAAACTACTATGCCGTGCTGCGCGGCTTGTCGAAGCCTTTGATCATGGCGCTCAACGGCACCGCCGCCGGTTCTGCATTCCAGGTTTCGTTGCTGGGTGATATCCGTGTCGGCCACGCCGGCTCACGCATGGGGCAGCCGGAAATCAATGCCGGCATCCCGAGCGTCACCGGTCCCTGGATCATGAAGCAGATGCTGGGTTTGTCGCGCACCATTGAACTGACGCTGACCGGCCGCATGATGGAAGCCGAAGAATGCCACCGGATCGGCCTGATCCATCATCTGGTCGCCGCCGATCAGGTCATGCCGAAAGCGCTGGAGATCGCGCGCGATCTGGCGGCCAAGCCGCCGGTAGCAATGCGCCTGGACAAACAGCGTTTCTGCGAAATGTCCGAAGCCGGATTCCACGAAGCCATCAGCGCCGGTCGGCGGATCCAGGTGGAGGCATACAGCACGGGCGAGCCGGCACGCATGATGGAAGAGTTTTTCCGTAAGCGCGGGCGTGAGATTACGCACTGAGCACACCAAGCACACTGAGATTTTCGCAACAGGCAGTCGCAATCAACGTTTTCACATTTCGGTCCACATTTCTATTGCATAGGGAGGTCGTATGAAAAGCCGTTTCGATACCACACGCCGTGGCGTGCTGAAGCTTGCCGGAGGGCTGGCCGTAGCCGGCGCGTTCCCGGCCACAGTGTTCGGCCAGAACAAGCAGATCGTGGTCGCCGATCCTGGCGGCCCTTACACCGCAGCATACCGAAAGGCTTTTTACGATCCGTTTGAAAAAGCGACCGGCATCCGTGTCGTCAATGTGGCGCGCGAAGCGCAGCCGGTGGCGCAGTTGACAGCAATGGTGAAGACCAAGAATTTTGTGTGGGATGTCACCACCCTGACCGTGGCGCAGGATATTCCTATCCTGGAAGAAGCCGGTTTGCTGGAACCGCTGGGATTGAAGCCGAGCGACTACCCGAACATGCTGGCGGAATCGGTTGCGCCGAACTTCATGGGCGTCGATGTCTATTCGACTGTACTGGCCTACCGCACCGATAAGTATGCAAAAAATCCGCCAGCCAGCTGGGCCGATTTCTGGAATGTCGAGAAATTCCCTGGACGCCGCTCATTGCGCCGCAACGCTATCGACACGCTGGAACAGGCTCTGATGGCCGATGGCGTCTCCATCGACAAACTCTATCCGCTGGATCTGGATCGGGCATTCAAGAGTCTCGATCGCATCAAGCCGCATGTCGCAGTGTGGTGGACCAGCGGTGCACAAGCGATGCAGCTGATCCAGTCCGGCGAGGTCGACATGATTTCGACCTGGAATGCGCGCGCGCAAACCGCCATCGAAGGCGCTGCGCCAGTCGCCATCTCCTGGAATCAGGGCCTGTATTCGATCGAAGGCTGGGGTGTGCCGAAAGGAACGCCGCGCGCCGAAGAAGCCAGGGCGTTCGTGAAATTCTGCGCCGATGCCGCACGCCAGGCAGCGTTTACCGACACGCTGGCCTACGGCCCTACCAATCTCAATGCCTATCAAAGCATTCCAGCCAAGCGTGCCGCGATCTTGCCGACTTATGCCGCCAACCTGAAACTCATGCGCGCCCCTAGCGCGCAGTGGTGGCACAAGAACCGCAATCTGGCGTCGGATCGATTCAATGCATGGTTACTTTCGTAAGCGGGTAGGAAAATGGTCGCGAGATTAGAAACAATTGGACTTAGCAAGCGCTATCAGGACGTCACGGCGCTGTCGCCCACCGATCTGCAAGTTCAGGACGGAGAATTCCTGACCTTGCTTGGGCCGTCAGGATCCGGCAAGACCACGCTGTTGCAAATCATCGCCGGGCTGGTCGAACCAAGCGACGGCAAACTGCTGATCGACGGCAAAGACGCTACCCGCAAGGCAGCCGGCGAACGGGGCATCGGCATGGTGTTTCAAAGCTACGCCTTGTTCCCACACATGACGGTTTGGGATAACGTTGCCTATCCCTTGCGCATGCGCAAAGAGAACCGGGCGGCGATGGACGCGGCAGTCAAGGACGCATTGGAAATGGTGCAGATGGGCGCTTACGCCCATCGCCTGCCGCGTGAATTGTCCGGTGGCCAGCAACAGCGCATCGCACTGGCGCGCTGCTTCGTTTACAAGCCATCGGTGATCTTGCTGGACGAGCCGCTGGGTGCGTTGGACAAGAAATTGCGCGAGCACATGCAATCCGAAATTCGCCGCCTGCACAAGGATTTGGGCGCCACCTTCATTTACGTCACCCACGACCAGGAGGAAGCGCTCAATCTGTCCGATCGCATCTGCCTGATGAACCAGTCGAAGATAGAGCAGATCGGCACACCGCAAACCATGTACGACAATCCTGCGACGGTGTTTTCGGCGCAATTCATCGGCTACTCGAATCTGCTCAAGGGTACGCTGGAACAAGGCGTCAACGGCCTCGATACCTTGCGCAACGGCCGTTTCACACTGCCCGTTCTGCCGCAGGAAAGCGGCACAACCGCCAGCAGAACTTTGGTGGTGCGGCCGGAAAACGCCCGTCTGGCGAATGCCGAATCGGCCTACCTGCGCGGCCGGGTCAACGAAGTCGTGTTTGCCGGATCGGATATCCGCGTACTCATCGACATCGGTGAAACTGAGCCTTTCCTGCTGCGCTGCGGCCGTCGCGAAGCACCGGCCGTCGGCGACATCGTCGGCGTCAACTGGCAGCCCGAGTTGAGCACCGTCCTGACCACCGTCGTTGCTGCCTGACCGGAGCCGCCATCATGCTTAATTCCTCAAGCCGCAGGCTGATCAAGGCCATGCTGCCGGCGCTGCCGTCTATCGCGTTCCTGCTATGTTTCTTTTGCGTGCCGGTCTATGAGATATTGCAAACCGGCGCCTACAACGCCGATGGCCAGCTAGGCCTGGAGCAATTCCGGCGCATCGGCGGTGACATCGTCTATGCCAAGGTGTTGTGGACCACCTTCAAGATATCGTTGCTGACTGCGTTGTTCTCAGTCGGGCTCGGCTTTCCGGTTGCTTATTTTCTGAGCCAGATCAGCGATCGACGGCGCGGCAAGTGGATGATCTGGTTGTTGATTCCATTCTGGACCAGCTACCTGGTCAAGACTTTTGCCTGGATCCTGGTGCTGTCCAAAACCGGCGTGCTCGCATCGATCGCGATGGGGCTTGGCCTGGTCAATGATCCGCAAGCCCTGGCGCCGTCGCTGAACGGGGTGATGATCGGCATGGTGCACGCGATGTTGCCACTGGCGGTGATGAACATGTTGCCGATCATGCGTGGCGTCAACGCGCAGCTGTTGCAGGCTGCGGAAACGCTGGGCGCCAATCGCACGGTGGCCTTCTTCTCGGTGTTCCTGCCGCTGGCGGCGCCGGGCATGGCCGCTGCCGGCTTGCTGGTATTCATTACCAGCCTCGGCTTCTTCATCTTGCCGGCGCTGCTGGGCACACCGCAGGAAACCATGATCGCGCAACTGGTAATTTCGGCGATCAATGATTTGTTCAACCTGCCGTTTGCCGCCGCCTTGTCGACGGTGTTGCTGGTCTGCGCCATCGCTGTATTTATCTTGTACGACAAACTGGTGGGTTTGTCCTCATTGAGCGGCGAATCGCGGCCAGCGGTACGCAACAAGCATTTGCCTGGCATGAACGGCTTCCTGATCGTGGTCGGCAGGGCATTGGGGCGCGCGCACGCGGTACTGGGACCGGTCAGCAAGCGCGTGCGAGGCCTGAAAATATATACCTTGCTGCTGATCGCATTGTTGTCGCTGCCGATCCTGGTAGTGCTGCCGATTGCGTTCACCGACTCGCCGTTCCTGGCTTTCCCGCCGCAGGGCTTCAGCCTGCGCTGGTTCTCCTCGTTCATGTTCTCCCCGGTCTGGCAATCTGCATTGCTGCGTTCGTTCGGTGTGGCGGTGGTCACTGCGGTTGCCGCCACCGCGCTGGGACTCGGCGCGGCGCTGTCGTTGACGCGTTTGCCGGCGGCCTGGACCAAGCCCATGTTCGCGATTTTCCTGGCGCCGCTGATCGTGCCGCGCATCGTGATCGCAGTTGGCTTGTTCTATCTGTTTGCGCGTCTCGGGCTGGTCGGCACCAACCTCGGGCTGGCGATCGGCCATACCGTATTGGCGATTCCCTACGTGGTGGTGACGATGGTGGCGGCGCTCAAGCGCTTCGACTGGCGTCTCGACGATGCCGGCCGCATCCTCGGTGCGTCAGCGTTTGCGCGGCTGCGCACGATCCAGTTGCCAATGATGATCGGTAGCGTCGTGGCGGCGTTGCAGATTGCTTTCATCATTTCGTTCGATGAATTGACGATTGCCATTTTCGTCAGCGGCGGCCTGAAGAACACCTTGCCGAAACAGATGTGGGACGACATGACCTTGCAAGTCAATCCGACGCTGGCGGCGGTATCGCTGGTCATGGTGGTGGTGATTGCGTTGCTGGTGTGGATTCCGACATGGTTCAAGCGCAGCGAACCGACATGAAATACGGCGTCGTCGCCATCCCACTCAAGATAAATCAAGATTGACCAAGAAATTAACATGCACAACTATTCCGATTATTTTCCTGTTCGTTCATCTCGCGACAATCTCGACGTCGTGCCGCTGTTGCATGATGGCTTGATGAAAATGGAGCAGCGCACGCTGCTTGAGTTCAACGGCGCCAAAACTTCATTCGCCGACATGGCCAATCGTGTCGGTGCGATGCAAACCTGGCTCGACGCAAAAGGCATTTGCCGCGGCGATCGTGTCGCTTTGATGCTGGAAAATGGGCTGGACCATATCGCCCTGATCTACGCGCTGATGCTGAGTGGCGTGGTGTGGGTGCCGGTGAATACGCGCCTGAAAGGGCCGGGTATCGACTATCTGCTTGGCCATTGCAAGCCGAACTTGTTCATCGCGCAACGCGGGTTTGCCGAGGTCTTGTCGGACCTGCCGGATTTGCAGTCGCGCCTGGTCTGGCTGGAAGACATGAGCGATTTGCCAAGCAAGGCCTGGCTGCCGCGCGCCGCAGCGGTCAGTGCCGACGATACCTTGTGCCTGATCTATACCTCCGGCACTACCGGTGCGCCGAAGGGCGTAGTCTTTACCCATCGGATGATGCGGATTGCCAGCGAGGCGACCTTGAGCGTTTCCGGCGCCGGCGCCGGTGATCGTATGTTCGTCTGGGAGCCACTGTGCCATATCGGCGGCGCGCAGATGATGCTGGTGCCGTTTCTGCAGCAAGTCGAATTGCATATCGTCGAGCGCTTTTCGGCGAGCCGCTTCTGGCAACAGATAGAAACGTCGCAGGCTACACATCTGCACTATCTGGGCGGAATCCTGGACATATTGATGCAGTTGCCGCAGCAACCCGCCAGCCATACCTTGCGCGTGGCGTGGGGCGCCGGCGTCTCGGTCAAGGCCTGGGATGCGGTGATCGCGCGCTTGCAGTTGGATTTGCGCGAATGCTATGGCATGACAGAAGGCTCCAGTTTCACTACCGTCAATGCCAGCGGCAAGCCCGGCTCCATCGGCCGTGCGTTGCCATGGCTGAAGGTTGAATTGCTGGATGACCATGACCAACCGGTGGCCGTCGGCGATATCGGGCAGATCGTGGTGTCGAGTGCGATTGACGGTACCTTCTTGCCGCATTACCTGGACAATCCCGAGGCCAGCGCAGCGGCAGTGCGAAACGGAAAACTGTATACGGGCGATTCTGCGCGCATGGATGCGGATGGAGATTTGTATTTTGTCGGTCGCCGTACCGATAGCATGCGGGTGCGTGGCGAAAACGTATCGGCATGGGAAATCGAGCGGGTGTTCGTTACCCATCCGGCGGTGGCGGCAGCCGCAGCGGTTGGCGTCGACAGCGCCATCGGCGAGCAGGAAATCATGCTGTACGTGCAATCCAAGCCTGGCTGCGAGATCCGGTTCAGCGATCTGGCGCAATGGGCGCAATCCAGGCTTGCCAGCTACCAGCTGCCGCGCTATTTCCTGAAAATCGACGCGTTCGAGCTGACATTGAGCGAACGCATTAAAAAGCATTTGTTGCCGCGTGAGGTCGAATTGGCATGGGACCGCCGTGTCCAGCCACCGTCGGCCGTGAACGACAAACAACGATGCGATACGCCAGATAGCGCAAAAAACCAATGAACAGCGATAATAGATCCTTTCCTCAACCAAAAAGCCGGTCTGCCAAGCGGACGGCCAGTGACCCCATGAGCGCAGACGCAGGCAAAGCTGTTGCAGCACGCAAGAAAAAAACCGGCAAGGAATCGACAACGGAAAAGACGGCCGCCAGTTCGGGCGTTGAGGCTGCCAATGCCAGCGCCAGCGCCGTAGATTCGCCGCTGTATGTGAACTCGGTAGAGAAGGGCATGCGTGTCCTGATGGCCTTCGATGGCCAGCAGCGGCAGTTGTCCCTGTCGCAAATTGCCGCCCTCACCGGTTTCGACCTGAGTGCGGCGCAACGCTTCACGTACACGCTGACCGTCCTGGGCTATCTGAACAAGGATGAAGAAAGCCGCAAATATGAGCTGTCGCCGAAGTTGCTCGATTTTGCTTATCACTATCTGTCATCCAGTGAACTGGTCACCAGGGCGACGCCCTATCTGCAGCAGCTAAGCCAGGAAACCGAGGAAACCACCAACCTGACCATACTCGACGGCACCGATGTGGTTTTCGTCCAGCGTATCGTCAGCCGCCATGTGCTGAATCCGACCGTGGTCACCGGCACACGCATCCCGGCATATTGCACGGCTTCCGGGCTGGCGCTGCTGTCGACCATGGGCGATGACGAAGTCGATGCGGTATTGGGCGCATCCGAATTGCGGCAACATACCCCGTTCACGATCGTCGATCCGAAGAAAATCAAGCAGCGGTTGGCGACTTTTCGTGCGCAAGGCTATGCCCACATCAAGGAAGAGTATTTCCTCGGCGACGTCTCTACGGCGGCGGCTGTCAAGGATGCCCGTGGCCGCGGTATCGGCGCTGTCAACGTTGCCGTCACCAAGGCGCGCTGGGGCGCCGATAGCGACGAAAGCCGCTATGCAAACCTGGTGATGTCGGCGGCGCGCGCCATTTCTGTACAAAGGAAGTAGGCGATGAGCATGTCACAGCAGCCCAACATTACCTTCATCGGTGGCGGCAATATGGCGGCTGCCTTGATCAAGGGGCTGGTCAATCGTTTTACGCCAGCCGGGAATATCAACGTCATCGATGTCAATCCGCAGACCCTGCAGCAACTGTCGCAGCAATTTGGCGTGTCGGTTGACCGCGATGTGGCAGATGCAGTGGCGCACTGCGATATCCTGATCCTGGCAGTCAAGCCGCAGCAGATAGCGCCGGTGTTGCAGGATATCGCCGCACAGCTCCGGCACCAATTGGTCATTTCGATTGCCGCAGGTATCCGCACTGCAGAATTATCTGCCGGGCTGCAAGGCTATGCCGCCGTGGTGCGGGCCATGCCGAACATGCCGGCGCTGATCGGACGCGGCATGACCGGCATGTTTGCGATGCCCGGTGTGAGCGCCGAGCAACGGCTGCATGCCGACACTGTCATGGCCGCCGTTGGCAAAACCTTGTGGCTGCAGGCGGAACAGTCATTGGACGCGGTCACCGGTGTCTCCGGCAGCGGCCCGGCTTTTGTTTTTTATTTTATGGAAGCGATGCAGCAAGCCGCGATGGAAGTCGGCTTGAGCACCGCCGACAGCAAATTGCTGGTGCTGGAAACCGTCGCCGGCGCCGCGCAGCTGGCATTGCAGTCCGATGATGAGGTGGCGCTGTTGCGTGAGCGGGTTACCTCAAAAGGCGGGACAACATTCGCCGGCTTGAATAGTTTGCAGCAGGATGACTTCTGCGCAGCAATCACCCGCGCGGTGCAGGCCGCGACTACCCGCAGTCGTGAACTGGGCGAGCATTCTTGATGCTGGCGTCGGAAAAATAGGCGGTCGGACTTCGATCGAAGACGGCAGGCCAAGTGGCTTGGTTGCAGTGCATCGTGGCATATATTTTGCATAAAAATTACATGTTCGCTAATTCCGATGTATAAAGCATCGAGATAGTCCACACATAACCATCTTCCTCCAGGTGATTCGATGAGATTTGCAAAACTCTTGCTGCTTTCCGTCGTTCTTTGCGTCATGGCAGTGCAAACCGCCCAGGCCGATGCCCTGGCCGATATCCAGAAGCGCGGCATCCTGCGGATAGCGGTGCCGCAGGATTTTGCGCCGTTCGGTTCCGTCACAGCGGACATGAAGTTGCAGGGTCTCGATATCGATGTCGCAGCGTTGGTCGCCAAGAACATGGGCTTGAAACTGGAGCTGGTGCCGGTCACCAGCGCCAACCGCATCGCCTATCTGCAAACGCGCAAGGCCGACCTGGCGATTTCGACATTGGGCAAGAATGCCGAGCGTGAAAAGGTCATCGCCTTTTCGCAGCCGTATTCACCCTACAACAACAGCGTCTTCGGTCCCGCCGCCATCAAGGTCTCCGGCCCGGCAGACCTGGCCGGAAAAACCATCGGCGTCGCCCGCGGTACATTCCAGGACAGCCAGTTGACGGAAACCGCGCCGCCCAGCGCCGTGATCAAACGCTATGAAGACAACAACGGCATGATCGCCGCGTATCTGGCCGGGCAAGTGCAACTGGTCGGCACCGGCGATTTCGTCGCCGTTGCGCTGGCCGAAAAGGCCGTCAGCAACAAGCCGCAAATGAAATACATCATTCAGGAATCTGCCTGCTACGTCGGTCTGTTGAAGGAAGAGCCGGCGCTGATGGCGAAAGTGAATGCCGCGCTGACGCAAGCGAAGAAGAACAATGAGTTGAACGCCATCGTGAAAAAATGGCTGAACGTGCCGTTACCTGGAAAACTGGCTACTCAGTTTGAGTAAGCTACTTCGGCGTCGCCGTCGTATTCTCAATCATGCGCGCTTCGTTATGATGGACGATAGCGCAATGCATCGACCAGCAAAGCGAAGGCAGGCATCGACTGACGGCGGCTCGGGTAATACAGGTGGTACCCCGGAAAATCCGGGCTCCAATCCTCCAGCACCCGCTTGAGACGCCCTTCTGCCACATGTTCTTGCACCATATCTTCGGGCACATAGGCCAGGCCAAATCCGGCTAGCGCCGCTGTCAGGATCGCCGGACTGTTATTGAACACCAACTGGCCCTGGACACGCACGTTCAGTTCATGACCATCCTTCTTGAATTCCCAGGCATAAAGGCCGCCATAGGTGGGCAGCCGCAGGTTGATGCAATCATGCGTCGCCAGTTCATGCGGTGTCTGCGGCGGCGCGCACCTCGAAAAGTAGGCCGGGGAGCCGACAACCACCATCCGCAAGTCCGGCGCGATGCGCACGGCGATCATGTCCTTTGCCACCTGGTCGCCCAGGCGCACGCCGGCGTCGAAACGCTCGGCAACAATATCGATCAGGCCGTAATTGGTCGTAATTTCGACTTTGATGTCTGGATAGTCGGGCAGGAATGTCGCCAATTTTGGCCACAGCACGCTGTTGGCCGCATGGTCGGCAGCCGAGATGCGGATGTTGCCGGCCGGCTTTTCCCGCAGGTCGTTCAAGGCGGCTAGTTCTGCGTCGATCTCATCAAGGCGCGGCGCCACGGTCGATAGCAGGCGTTCGCCGGCTTCAGTCGGCGACACGCTGCGCGTGGTCCGCGTCAGCAGCCGTAGCCCCAATCTTGTCTCCAGGCTACGGATCGTATGGCTCAACGCCGATTGCGATACGCCGAGCTGCGCTGCCGCTCGGGTAAAGCTCCCTTCGCGGGCGACGGCGATGAAGGCAATCAGATCGTTGAAATTTTCTCTTGCCATTTTTGCCATCCGCACAATTGATGAATCAAACTCATAAGATCATGCCGATTGTACCGTCTAATCAAATGCCTTTGTGCTCTGTAAAGTTCGGCCATGAGTTGACGAACTGCTTGAGCGCCCGACCGAGCCGCAGTCGTCGCATGACTAACCACACCCATCAAGCAAAGGATATATAGACATGAACATCACACGAAGCGGCAGCCAGCCATCAGCCAAAGGCCCTGCGGAGTATTTCACCGGCACCGTGCGCGTCGATCCGTTGTTCCCTGCGAACGCTCCGGCGCGTGCACTTGGCGTCAGCGTGACGTTTGAACCCGGCGCCCGGACCGCATGGCATACCCATCCGTTGGGCCAGACACTGATCGTGACTGCCGGGCGCGGCCTGATCCAGCTTTGGGAAGGGCCGATACAAGAAATCAATGCGGGCGATGTCGTCTGGATCGCCGCCGGAGAAAAACACTGGCATGGCGCATCGGTAGCTACGGCCATGACCCACGTCGCCATCCAGGAGGAATTCGAAGGCAAGACGGCTGATTTCATGGAACAGGTCAGCGACCGGCAATACCAGCCGCAGCCGATATAAGCAGCGAACTGGGCGAGGTAATCGCCCCAGAGCTGTGTTGCTCCCAGGGAGCGATAGTCGTATTGGGCGCGGCGGGTTGAAGCCATCAGTCGCTGGCAGCGGAGCCGATATTTGCTATGCTAGCGTCTTTCCGCCGGCCGGCGCCTCTGTCCGCGCCGATGGATCCAATTTATGGAATAGCACATGGCTTCTTTGCAAGAACAGTTTTTAAAAGCGGGCCTGGTCGACAAGACCAAAGTCAAACTGGTCAACCAGGACAAGAACAAGCAGAAGAAGGCTGAGCGCCGCAGCGGCACGGTCAGCGTTGATGAATCGCGCCTGGCGGCGCTGGAAACGCAGCGCAAGAATGCCGAGCGGGCGCGCGAACTCAATGCCCAGCGCGATGCGGCCGCAGCCCAGAAGGCGATCATGGCGCAAATTGCACAGATGGTGCAAAAGAATCGCCAGAGCACAGGTGGCGGCGATATTGCCTACAATTTCACCTATGACAACAAGATCGAACGGCTATATGTATCGGCCGCGGTGCAGGGCCATTTGATCGCCGGGCGCCTGGTGATCATCTGTCAGGGCGCCAGCAGGGATTTGGTGCCAAGGGTGATCGCTGACAAGATCGCCGAACGCGATGCGTCGCTGGTCGTGCGGGTCAACAAGACCAGCACCGAAATCGATGCGGACGATCCCTACGCAGCCTTCCAGATCCCGGACGACTTGATGTGGTAGTTCTGGCGCCGCCCCGAATCGGGGCGGCAAGCGCTTGTACACCCAATGTACAAGCAATGCAGGCGACGTCGGGTCAGTTCCAGGGTAGCGAATACGTCTTGGTGTTGGAGAAGCTTTTCATCGCTTCCAGCACGCCTTCCTTGTAACCGAGACCCGAGTCCTTGATGCCGCCAAACGGCGTCAGCTCCAGGCGATAGCCCGGCACCTCCCGCACATTGACGCTGCCTACTTCCAGTTCACGAACGAAACGGGTGATGTAGTCCATGCGGTTGGTGCAGACCGATGACGACAAACCATATGGCGTCGAATTCGAAATCCGGATGGCGTCGGCAATATCGGTGCAGCGAATCACCGGTGATACCGGCCCGAAGGTTTCTTCGGCAACCAGCTTGCAGTCGGCGGGAACATGGTCCAGCACTGTCGGCGAGTACAACGCGCCTTTGCGGATATTGCCGTATAACAGCCTGGCGCCGTGACGCTCGGCATCCTTCACTTTGGCTTCGAACTCTATCGCGGCACGTTCGTCGATCACTGTTCCCATGTCGTTGTGCGGGTCCATCGGATCGCCAAATTTTATCGCCTGGGTCTTGGCGACAAGCTTCTCGACAAATTCATCCGCCACCGCCTGGTGCACGATCATGCGCTTGATCGCGGTGCAGCGCTGGCCGGAATTCTTGTACGAGCCCGACACCGCCAATGTCGCAGCCTCTTCGATATCGGCATCCTCCATCACGATGATCGGATCGTTGCCGCCCAGCTCCAGCACTTGGCGCTTGTAGACTGCCTTGCCGGCGATGTATTTTCCGATCGGCACGCCACCGGTGAAGGTGACCAGATCGACATCGGCATTGGTCAGCATTTCATCGGCGATTTCTTTTGGATCGCCAGTGACGACGGAAAACATTTCCGGCGGCAATCCGGCTTCATACAAAATATCGGCGAGCAACAGCGCGGAGAATGGCGTCTTCTCGGTTGGCTTCAACACCATCCGGTTATTCGTCGCAATCGACGGCGCCACTTTGTGTGCCACCTGATTCAACGGATGATTGAACGGTGTGATGGCCGAGATGGCGCCGAGCAACGGTTCTTTCATTGTGTAGACTTTGCGTTGCTTGCCATGTGGCGTCAGGTCGCAGGAAAACACCTGGCCATCGTCCACCAGCGCCTGATTGGCGGCAAAGACAAAGACGTCGCAGGCCCGGCCCACTTCATACAGCGAGTCCTTCTTGCACAGCCCGGCTTCGGCAGTGATCAAATCGGAAACGGCATCGGTATTGGCGCGCAATATTTCCGCCGCTCGCAGCATGATCTTGGAACGTTCGAAGCGCGTCAGCTTCGACTTGAACTGCTGCGCGATGCGAAAGGCGTCGCGGATATCGCCGACGGTCGCTTTCGGGATCGTCCCGACCAACTTGCCGTTGTAGGGGTTTAACACTTCGATCAGGCGTTCATTACCGACCAGTTTGCCGGCAATCCGCATCTTTTGATGCAACGGTTCGCCATCTTTGATTTTGCTCAGTTCGCTTAGCATTGACATTTCATCTCCAGATTATTCAAAACTCATTTGCAGGCATCAGGCCGCGGCATGCATCGCCAGGTAAAACACATCAAAATTACGCAGCCGATGGTCAGACGGGATCGCGCCGAGTTTGCGATTGAACATCAGCGGCACGCGCTGTTCCGAGATGCCGCCATGCGAACGCAATGGCAGCTTCAATTCGGACAGGTCGTGGCGGCTGGCGGACGTGCCGATCACGGTCAGGCGTTCGCTGACAACCACCAAATCGCCGATACGATCTTCCGGTAACTCAAAGCGGGCAGCGGCCTCAGCGCGAGTCAACACCAACTCCACTCCGGCGATTGCGTGGATCTGCCGTGAAACGCTCGCCAGATCCGTTCCCTCGTTCAGGTACACAGTGGCGTAGGAACCCAATGCGCCGTGGTGCACGACGTAAGGATCGGTAATCGGCAAAATGACTCGGGTTTTATCGCTGCCCACTTTGGCGTCCAGCACGTCCTGCAGATAAATCACGTTGGGCGTGCCGGCACTGTCGGTCTTGGCGTTCATGCCATGATCGGCGGTCAGGCCGATCACTGCGCCGAGTGCGTCGAGTTGCGTCAGATAGTGATCCATCATCGCGTAAAAGGCATTCGCGCCCGGCGTGCCGGGGGCGAATTTATGCTGGATGTAATCGGTGGTCGAGAGATACATGATGTCCGGACGCTGTGTCTCCAAGAGTTTGACGCCGGCGGCAAACACGAACTCTGACAATTCGGCGCTATACACCGACGGCAGCGGCATGCCGACCAGCTCCAGTAAATTCGTTACGCCGTTTTGTTCCAGCGTGGCCTGATCGGCCTTCTCTGCCGAGAAGCACACGCCGCCACGCATCTTGTGGCCAAGCAAGCCGCGCAATTTGTCCTTGGCCGTGATTACGGCGACCTTGGCGCCGGCGTTGGAGAAGGCTTCAAATATCGTGCCGGCGCGCAGGTATTTGGCATCATTCATCATGACTTCCTGATTCGCTTCGCGGTCCAGGAAGTAGTTGCCGCAGATGCCATGCACGGAAGGCGGCGCGCCGGTGACGATCGACAAATTGTTTGGATTGGTAAAGCTGGGAACCACGCAGTCACCGGTCAACACGGTTCCTTGCGCCACCATTTTTTTCAGGAACGGCGTGACGCCGGCTTGAATCGCCTGGTTGATATATTCCTGTTCGCAGCCATCGACACATACCACGACAACCGGCTGCGTCATCCATGGGTAGCTGCGGCCATTGACCTGCAGGGTTTTTGTGCTGGACATTATTTCGCCTTTCGGTTTTGAAAAAAATCGGACGGCATCTGCTGAAGCATGCTCGTGCATGATGCGTCCGATGCGCGCACATGAAATATGCGGGCGGTTACGTTAGCGCTTGATGAACATCGCAACAGACGCGCTGATGACGCAGCTGACGGCGACAATCGGAAATATCAGCGCAGTATTGCCAGAGTGATCCAGCATTCTGCCGATCAGCGGTTCGCCAAGACCTGCAAACAGGTAGGATGAGAAATTCATGATGCCTGTCGCGGTGCCGGCACGGCGCGAGCCGACAAGATCCGGACACAAGGCCCAGAACGACGACGCCGGTCCGTACACAAAGAAGCCGCAGAGGAAGAGCGCCATGATGCCAAGCATTGAATTGCCGGGGATCGTAAACATCCACATGGTCGTGATTGCACCCAAGACCATGTAGAGCATGATGGCTTTATATCTCTTCGAGCCGAACAAGCGATCCGATATCCAGCCGTTACTGAGCGCACCGATTGCCATTCCCACCGGCAGAGCGACACTGATCCATTTAGGGTCAATAAGCGCGTCCGGCGACTTGGCCCAGTTCGATCCGAAAAAATGGACCGGAACCCAGACAATGAGACCGTATCGGGCGGCGTTTTGAAAGCCGAGGGAAAGCGCCGCCACAATCAGGCGCCAGTTTGTCAATACGGCCTTGTAGCGGGCCCATGAAGATTCCTGTTGCTCGTCCTGGACCGCATGCGCTTGATCGCCCTGGTTGGCAACGCCGGTATCCAAGGGCTGGAAGCCCAGGTCTTCCGGCCGCTCGCGAGCAACCAGATAGAAGAACACGCCGCCGCCAAGCATTAACAGGACCGGGATCCGGAATATCCAGCGCCAATCGAGATGCAACACATCGAGCACGGCAATGGAGGTGACGTAGGAAAGCACTGACGCGCAGCCCGCAGCGAACACATAAAATCCATATACCTTACCGCGCTCGCCAATGCCCCACCAATTCGACAGCAGGCGGCTGCCTGGCGCCCATCCCAATGCCTGGAAATAACCGTTAATCGCCCATGGAAAAATCAGACTGCCGAAGCCACTCGAAAAGCTCACGATCCAATTGGCCGCGCAGGAAAGAATGGCGCCCAAACTCATGATCCGGCGGCCGCCGAACTTGTCGGCGAGATTGCCGTTGATTGCCTGCCCGATGGCATATGACCATAGCATCGCGCTGGATACCCAGCCCAAGGCCTCTTTGGATAAGCCAAATTCTTTTTGAATGCCAGGAATTGCGAAGCCAAAGGTCTGTCTGCCGGTGTAGAAAAACAGATAGCAAAGCATCGCCGCAAGAAGCATTCTCCATTGCGCCCTGCGAAAGCTGGTGTTGGTTGCTACGAGCGGATCTGACGCCGCATATACGTAACTCATTGCATGTCTCCTTTATAGAGGTATCCGATTTGCTGTTTCCCGGAAACCTCATTCCCACTTAGTTGGAAAAGGTAATTTTTTGTTTTTTTGATTTACTGATATTTCAGGATATTGCGGGTGTTTTGCTCCTCCACGGGAATAAAAAAATGATTCGTGAAAATTTCAGGGCTTCTTCCAAGTTCTCCCTTCAATCGATGACTTGATTGAATCTTCAATCCATCACTCCAGTTCAGGACAAGGCAACTGCAGTTTTTGTACCGATGAAATTTTTTCCTCGTGGGCCTTGCATGGCGTGCTGTAGCATCTCCTGCGCTTCCTGCCCTGAAACGCCGTAGTCGGAAAACTCGGTCCCCACTTCCAGCTGATGCAGAAAGTCTCGCAAACGGCTCACTGCAGTTTTGCGATCTGTATTGAACGCCCTCTGCAGAGCGGCGTCTCGATCGGGGCGCTCGCCCCAGGCCATGTCGAGAACCAGGGGAAGTGTGAACGAGCAGGCGATGCCGTGTGGCAGCCCGTAGCGCAGGGTCATCTCGTAGGAAATGGAGTGGGCAAGGGCGGTTTTGGTATTGGAGAATGCCAACCCTGCCTTCATCGCGGCGAGCGCCATGGATGAGCGCAGTGTTTTATTGTTGAGGTCCTTTGCGAGCGGCGGCAGGCAGGCCATGATGTCGTGGATTGCGCCGATTGCGAAAGCGTCAGAAATCGGATTCGCATTAACGTTCCAGATTGACTCCAGCGCGTGCGATAGCGCGTCCAGTCCGGTGGAAATGGTAATGGATTTGGGCAGGGTGAGCATTAACTCCGGGTCTACAATCGCGGCTTTGGGCCAGGTGCAATCGAGGTGCAATGAGTATTTCTTTTGTTTCTCCGAATCCCAAATGGTTGCCCACGGCGTCACTTCGCTTCCTGTGCCGGCCGTCGTCGGGATCGCAATAAGTGTCTTTGCTCTGCTTGGCGTGAACGGTTTGCCATCGGCAAGCAGGGCCAGCAATTCATCGAAATTGCCGCCTTCCGTTCCTACTATTAATGCCTTGGCGGTATCGATCGCACTTCCGCCTCCCAAGGCGACAACGGTATCGCATGCGTGTTCGTCACGCCAGAACCGGTTATACATTTCAGTCAGCTGTGAAACGTCCGGATTAGGAAGGACGTTGTCAATCACATAAGCCAGCCGATCGCCAAGCAAATCTTCCAGCTTTTTAAGAAGGCCCAATGAACGCGCTTCGGGAAACGTCACCACCACCACCTTTGCGCCATTGATTATCCCGGGCAGTTCTTGCAGGCTGCCGGGACCAAAATGGGTTGCGACGGGGTTATAGAATCGTTGCGCCATGAATGTCTCCTGTTGATTGGCTGTAGGTTCTCAGTGGAGCGATTGTCGGCGTGGATGTGTTGGAGAACAAATCGATTATTATGGTGCTTCTATCGTTTCAACCGATAACAGCACGGCGCTATTCATTGACCGGGAATGCGTGATTTGGCGAGATGGTGACAAGAGGCCGCGTGTATTGCTGCGAGAAGTGAATTGCAAATTGCGTATTGTTGAATCGCGGCGAGGCCATGTAGCTGGCGACTGAACAGATGCGTCTTAAAGGATATGTATGTACCAGTACCATAAATGGATACGCTCGTTCCACGCCGTGGCCAAGACGCACAGCTTTACTGCCGCGGCAAGCTACCTGAAAATCGGCCAGCCAACCATCAGCGAGCAAGTCAGGGCGTTGGAAGACAAGTTCGCCGTGGAGCTGTTCTACCGGCGCGGTCGGCACGTTGAGCTAACCGACGCGGGGCGACGCCTGTATGAAATCACGGAAGGCATTTTCGGCCAGGAGGATGAGGCGATCCAACTGTTGCAAAGCCTGCATTCCAAAAAAACAGGCTTGCTGCGTATTGGCGCCGTTTCACCGCCTGTGGTGATGAACCTGACCTACGAATTAATGCGCAAGCATCCGGGCATCGAATTCGCGATCTCGATCAATTCGGAAAAGGAAACACTCGCCCGGCTCTATGATTTTACGATCGACGTCGCAATTCTGGCGATCATCGATCCCGACAAACGTTTGCACGTCGTTCCGTATCGCACCTATCCCATTGTCGCAGTCGTCAGAGACGATCACCCGTGGGCCAACAAATCATCCGTGCCATTGACGAGCATCCGGAATGAAGCGCTCATCATGCGGGAGCCGGGTTCAAAGACGCGCGATCTGCTGGAGAGCGCCTGCCGCAATCAGGGCATCGAGATCAATTGCGTAATGGAGCTCAACAGCCGGGAAGCCATCATGCATGCGATTGCGGAAGGCCTCGGGATTGGCTTTGTATCCGAGATCGAATACGTGGCGATACCGGGAACGAAAGCCATCAAACTTAAAGGCGCACCGGTGACCATCGACTATTACATGTGCGCACTTGCCGTGCGAAAGAATCGCCCCCTGATCAGCAGCGTGCTTGAATTGGGGACGGCGCCGAAAGCTGCGCGTAAAAAGTAGTGTTATTGGCAACGTGTGGCGCGCGTCTGCGGCGCGGCGGCCCATGGCTTGATACGAAAACCAATATCTTCACTGACTATTGTTTTTCCGGCAGCGCTGCCATCCACGCCTGAGTTGACCCGTGTCAGCTTGCCCGTCGTCCGTCGGTTGCCGGATCAGCTTAAGAGATTTAAACTGACTAACTCTTGAAGTTAAAAAATCTGCAATGACAGAATCCACTGATATCCGGTTCCTTCTCACCATTCGGGACAGTGGAAGTCTCACTGCCGCTTCGCGGAAACTGGGTTTGACCCCCTCTGCGGTGACGCAGCGCTTGCAGCTCCTGGAAAAGAAATTATCCATGAGGCTGGTGGATCGCACCGCCCGCAAACTTCTCTTTACGGAGGAAGGGCAGCTCCTATGCCAGCGCGGTGGCGAACTGCTGCAGCAGTTCGATGCGCTGTTTGACGACTTGCACGAACGTAGCGGCGGATTAGTTGGCACCTTGAGGGTCAACGCACCGCTGGGATTTGGACGCCGCTATCTGGCGCCGATCATTGCCGACTTTCAGCGGCAGCACCCCGACGTCACGATTGCATTGACACTCTCCGACCGCCCGCTGACCGAAACAGTTGATCGTTTCGATGTCGTCATTCACATCGGCGAACTGCAGGCATCCAATCTGGTTGGGTTTGCCATTGCGCCAAACGCCAGATTCGTCTGCGCTTCGCCGTCGTTCATCAAACGTTTTGGCAATCCAACCACCCCGGACGAACTGGCGCATCTGCCGTGTATCGTCTTGTCGGAAAATAACGAAGACGTCTCCTTGTGGAATTTCAGCAAAGGTAAAACCAGCCGCAGTGTCCGAGTTTCGTCGAAGCTGAGTTGCAATGACGGCGATGTCATTCGGCGTTGGGGTTGCGAAGGCCGCGGTGTGATCCTGCGATCTGAATGGGATGTCGCTGACGACCTGCAAAGCGGACGGCTGATCAGGCTTTTCCCGTCGTGGAAAACGCCAGACGCCAACGTAATCGCACTGACGCACAACCGCACAGGTCTACCGGCGCGTACCAGGCACTTCATGGAATATCTCCAGAGCGGATTCAAGCCCACGCCGCCATGGCGTGCTTGATAAGTTAATTTTATTAAATATTAGAATTAAGTAATCTTAAGTAACGGCACCTTTTCAAACTCTATAATCGGATTCAACGATTCATTTCGATTATGGAAAGGGCTGCTGCCTTGAAACTAGCTTCGACCACTGTTGATCCCCAATATCCCAAAGCGATACTTTTCGATCTGCTCACCGCACTCCTGGACTCGTGGACGCTATGGAATCAATCTGCCGGTTCAGAACAGGCCGGCCGCGCCTGGCGGGCCGAATATCTGCGCCTGACCTACGGCTGCGGGAAGTACGTCGCTTACGAGACCCTGGTCGAGGAAGCTGCGGCAAACGTCGGACTTGCGAAATCTGCGCCACGTGCCCTGGAAAATAATTGGCTCCAGCTTGCGCCATGGAGCGGCGCGGTGGAGGCACTGGAGCAACTTCAAGCACACTGCAAGCTTGCGGTTGTGACGAATTGTTCGACACGGCTAGGCAGGCAAGCGGCGCAGATATTTCCCGTCAAGTGGGATGCGATCATTACGGCCGAAGAAGCCGGCGTATATAAACCGGATCCACTGCCCTATCGCATGACCTTGGACAAGCTGGGTGTGCTCGCAGCAGACGCTGCGTTCGTTGCCGGTTCTAGCTACGACATGTTTGGCACTGCAAAAACGGGTTTGAAAACCTATTGGCACAATCGGGTCGGGCTTGCGCTGGTCGAGGGCGCGCCACCTCCCGATATGGCATCTCCCAATCTCGATGGCCTCGTCGCGTGGGCAGCGCAATTCGGTACATCGGCCAGCAATCATGCAAGGTAATCCCATGACACTAGACTTACTTGACACACCTGCCGCAGTGATTGACATCCCTCAGATGGAAAAGAACATCTCCCTGATGCAAGAGCACATGCGCGAGCTCGGAGTGAAATTTCGTCCCCACGTTAAAACCACCAAATGCGTCGAGGTCGTCCGTGCGCAGATTGCCGCCGGAGCGCGCGGCATAACGGTATCGACACTCAAAGAGGCAGAAGAATTTTTTGCCGCCGGCGTGGTGGATATTCTTTACGCAGTTGGCGTCGATCCGTCAAAGTTACCCAGGGCGATGGCGCTCAAAAGAAAAGGCTGCGATCTGAAGCTGGTGGTGGACAATCCGGCAGCAGCGGCTGCGGTTGTCGAATTTAGCCGCCAACACAAGGCCGACTTCGAAATCTGGATTGAGGTGGATACAGACGGCCATCGTTCTGGCATTACGCCTGAAGAAGACGCGCTACTGGAAGTCGGCAAGATTCTGCGCGATGCCGAGATCAAGGTTGGCGGCGTCATGACCCACGCAGGTTCCAGCTACGAGTTGAATGCGCGTGAGGCCTTGCAGGAGCTGGCAGAACAGGAGCGCGCCGGCTGCGTGCGCGCGGCGCAACGATTGCGAGAAATTGGCTTGCCATGTGCAGGTGTCAGCGTTGGTTCGACGCCGACGGCAATCGCCGCACAGAATCTGGATGGCGTGACGGAAGTACGGGCGGGTGTTTACGTCCTGTTCGATTTGGTGATGCACAATGTCGGCGTATGTGCCTTTGACGACATTGCCCTGAGCGTGCTGACCACGGTGATCGGGCATCAAGCGGATAAAGGTTGGGCGATCCTGGATGCGGGCTGGATGGCGATGAGCCGCGACCGCGGAACCGCAAAACAGTCCCATGATTTTGGCTACGGCCAGCCATGTACGCTCGACGGCAGGCCGCTGTCTGGCTACATACTGAGTGGCGCGAACCAGGAACATGGCATTCTCTCACCCGTTCAATCAGAAACAACGGATGGGGCGGATGCACAGGATGTCCGCACACGATTTCCAATTGGAATGAAGCTCAGGATATTGCCAAATCATGCCTGCGCGACGGGCGCGCAATTTCCCGAGTACCATGCTCTGGCCGCTACCGGCGAACTGACTATATGGAGACGTTTTCATGGATGGTGATATCGAACAATCCTCAGCGAGTTTCCCTGCAACTCACTTACTCGCCAAGCCTGGCGGTCACTATAGCCATGTGGCCGTGGCCAACGGCTTTGTCTTCGTGTCCGGTCAATTGCCGATCACTGCTGCTGGAGAGAAGCTGATCGGCGCGTCTTTCGAGGTTCAGGCAGAACAGGTTCTCACCAATGTGAAGCATGCATTGGCGGCAGCCGGTGTCGGCGTCGAGCAGCTGGTGCAAGTGCGCGTCTATCTCGACGATATCGCGAATTGGCCACGTTTCAACGATATCTACGCGCAATGGGCGGGAAGCGCGCGACCGGCTCGCGCGATTGTGCCGACCGGCCCGCTGCACTTTGGATTCAAAATAGAAATTGAAGTTACAGCAGTCAGTCAAGATGCATTGCGCTAGCGCTTAACTTAGCGATTGCTGTCACTGACCACCGTACTCGCCGGCTCCGCCGGATGCCGCGGATCATGTAACGCGCTGTCCGACCAGCCGCCGCCAAGATCGCCGATGAGCGAAACGGAATCCAACAGCCGCGACTGCTGCACGTTCAACGCGCTGAGCTGATTGCTCAACTGGGTGGCCCGGGCAGTTGCCACCGTTGTGTAGTCCACGGTGCCGGCCTGGTATTCGTTGAAGGCAATCTCGGCGCCATGCGTGGCATCGCGCACGGCGGCCTCTAGTGCATTGGCTTGTTCGGCCAGGATGCGCAAGCCGGACAAATCATTTTCAACATTCTGGAATGCACTCAATACGGTGCCGCGGTAATTGGCGACGGTCGCTTGATAGGCCGCCTTGGCCGCCGCCACTTCACCGCTGCGCGTGCCGCCGTCGAACAGCGTTTCAGTGGCGCTGCCGCCCAGCGACCAGACGTAATTCGCCACGTGCAGCAAACCACCCAGCGGCGACTGCGTGAAGCCGACCAACGCCGACAGCGACACCGTCGGATAGTATGCTGCGACCGCGACGCCGATCTTGGCATTCTGCGCCGCCATCTGGCGTTCGGCCGTGGCTATGTCGGGCCGACGCTGCAGCAGGGTTGAAGGAACGCCAACTGGAATGAGCGGCAAGCTAGGCATCGCGCTGCTGTGCGGAATCTGCAGATCTTCCGGGTTTTTTCCGACCAGAACTGCAATCGCATGTTCGTATTGGGCGCGTGCGATGCCGAGTGCGATCAGGTTCGCCTGCGCGGTTTCGAGCTGGGTGCGGGCGATCACGACATCGGAAGGCGCGATGGTGCCGAACTTGTCCTGATTGCTCACCACCTCAAGATAGTGCTGGAACGCTTTGACGGTTTCCTGCTGCAGATCGATATTGGCGTCGCTGGTGCGCAGCTCGATCACTGCGGTGGCGAGCGCAATCTGTTCCGATAGGGTGGCATTCGCCAGCGTCGCCTCACTGGCCTGCGCGGTGGCGGCGTTCTCTTCAATCGTGCGGCGCACCGAGCCCCACAGGTCTGGCGCCCAACTGACATTGCCCTCAAGCGCACCTGAGTTGCTCACTGGCTGGACGTTGCCGAGGCTGGTTGTGCCGCTGGCGCTGCGCTGCCGGGTGGCCGAACCGGTCACGCCAACTGTTGGAAACAGGCCGGCGCGCGCAACCTTTACTTCGGCCAGGGCCTCTTGATAGTTGGCATAATCCTGGGCCACGGTCTGGTTGGAAACCGCCACCAGCGGCTCGAGCTGGTTGAGCAGCGGGTCGTTGAAGTCGATCCACCATGTACCTTTAGGACCGGCGGCGTTCGGCTCGGCCTGGGTCCAGCCGGGGAGTTCGCGGAAACTTGCGGGAATGTTGACCTGCGGCCGTTGGTAATCGGGACCGACCGCGCAGCCGCCGAGCAGCAGGGCCGCGGCGGCGGCGATGAGTGTGCGGGAGTTTTTCATCTTCATGCCCTCGTATCCGTTCATTGCAATTGCTCCGGCTGCCTCGTTGCTTGCGCTGGGCGATTCCACGGCAACGTAGCGGACCATCTGACGAGTTTGGAACGCAAACGATCCAGGTACAGGTAGATCACCGGTGTCGTGTACAGCGTAAAAACCTGGCTCAGGATCAGGCCGCCCATGACCGTGATACCGAGCGGTTGGCGCAGCGACGCTCCCTGGCCGATGCCGATCGCGAGAGGAACTGCGCCGAGCACAGCGGCGAAGGTGGTCATCATGATCGGCCGCAGGCGCACAACGGCGGCGGCATGAATCGCTTCCTTGGCCGGCATCTTTTCGTTGCGTTGCAACTGGATCGCCACGTCCACCATCATGATGCCGTTTTTCTTCACGATACCGATCAACAGGATGATGCCGATCAGTGCGATGACGGAGAATGGCGTGCCAAAGATCAGCAGCGCCAGGGTGGCGCCAATACCGGCCGACGGCAGTGTCGACAAGATTGTCAGCGGGTGGATCGAACTCTCGTAGAGTACTCCGAGCACAATATAGACCACGCCAAGCGCGGCGATGATCAGCAACGGGATGGTGCCCATCGACTGCGCGTAGGCCTGCGCCGCTCCTGCGAATGCACCGTGGATACTGGCCGGCATGCCGATTTCACGTGACGCATTTTCGATCGCCACCTGCGCCGTGCTGAGCGATCCGCCAGCTGGCAGATTGAAGGAAACTGTCGCGGCCACCAGGCCGCTCTGATGGTTGACCTGGGTCGACGTATGGTTGGTGACGTAGCTGGTGAGCGCCGCCAATGGCACCATTGTCTCCTGCGAGGTGCTGTCGGCACTGCCGCTGGAATTGCCACCCTTGCTGTTGGAAATACTGTTCGTGGTGGCATTGGCTTGCGCGTTTGCGTTCAGCGGGTTGACGCTGCTGGCGTTAGAAACGGCGTTGATCGCGCTCTTGGCTGTTACGCCGGTGACGGTACCACCAGGCATTTGTGTCTGTTGGGTGCCGCTAGGATTGCCCGCCGCCGTGCTCAGGAAAATCTGGTTGAGCGTCTGCGGGTATTGCCAATACTGCGGCGCCACCTCCATCACTACGAAGTACTGATTGAACGGGTTGTAGATGGTCGATACGGTCCGTTGGCCGAACGCGTCGTACAACACGTTATCGATCTGGTTCGGCGCAAAACCGTAGCGTGCCGCCGCGGTGCGGTTGATGGTGATGTAGGTCTGCAGGCCATTTTGCTGCAGGTCAGAGTTGACGTCGAGCAGCTGACCGCGGTTCTTGTTGAGCGCGGTAACGAGTTTCGGCGTCCAGGCAAACAACGCGGCGGAATCGTCGCTCGTCAGCGTGTACTGGTACTCTGCGGCAGATTGTCGGCCGCCGATCCGCAGATCCTGCTGCGCTTGCAGGAATAGCCGCGCGCCCGATACCTGATTGAGTTTCGGCCGTAATCGATTGACCACTTCGGTCGCCGTCAGCTTACGTTGCGCCAGCGGCTTGAGTTCGATGAACACGCTGGCGCTGTTCAGTGCGCGGCCACCGGTAAAGCCAGCCACCGCCGCAACCGCCGGATCTTTCTGCACGATCTCCTGCAACTGCGCGAGTTTCTTTTCCATCGCCGGGAACGAGATGCTCTGGTCGGCGATGATCTGGCCGATCAGGATGCCGGTATCTTGCTCCGGGAAGAAGGTGGTCGGCACCAGTTTGAACAGGAAAACATTCGCCACCAGCAGGCCGATCAGCAAGAGGATGATCAAGAGCGAATGGTCGAGCACGGACGTGAGCGAACGCGCGTAGGCGTTCTTGAAGCGATCGAACTGCGCTTCGACCCAGCCGGTCCAACGCGCTTGCGCATGCCCGGCATTGTTGCGGCTTAATACGTAGGCGCACATGGCCGGCGTCACCGTGAGTGAAATCAGCAGCGAAATCAGGATCGCGATCGAGAGCACGACCGCGAACTCATGAAACAGCAAGCCGACGATGCCCGGCATCAGCAGAATCGGCAGGAACACTGCGATCAGCGACAGGCTCATCGAGATTACCGTGAAGCCGACTTCGGAACTACCCTTGAGGGCGGCTTCTTTCGGACTCAAGCCGAGTTCCAGGTGGCGCACAATATTTTCCAGCACCACCACCGCATCGTCCACCACGAAGCCGGTGCCGATGGTGAGCGCCATCAGCGAGAGGTTATCGATGCTGTAGCCAAGCAGGTACATCGGCCCGAAGGTACCGACGATAGAAAGCGGCAGCGCGACCGCAGGCACCAGCGTGGCGCGCGGCGATTGCAGGAAGATGAACACCACGCCGACCACCAGCAGCACGGCGATAAACAGCGTGCGCTCGGTATCGGCGACGGATGAGCGGACCGATTCCGAGCGGTCGATGGCGATGCCGACATGGATGCTGCTCGGCAGCGTCGCCTCGATCGAAGGCAGCACTTTCTTGATCTGCGCCACCGTATTGACGATATTACTGCCGGGCATAGGAAAGACGATCACCAGCACCGACGATTTACCGTTGTAGAGTCCGGCGTTGCGGACATTTTCGTTGGAATCCCTCACCTCGGCGATATCGCGCAGCAGCACTGGCGAGCCGCTACGGTAGGCGACCACAAGATCGCGGTATGGCGCGGCTTTGGAAAGCTGGTCGTTGGACAGCACCACGTAACGCTGCTCGCCCTGGTCGAGGTGGCCCTTCGCGCTATTCGCATTCGATGCGGCAATCGCCGCGCGCACGTCTTCCAGGCCGATGCCGTAACTGTTCAGTTTACCCGGCTGTAACTCGACCCGCACTGAAGGTAACGCGCCGCCGCCCAGCGTGATCTGGCCGACGCCATTGACTTGCGAGAGCTGCTGCTGGATCACCGAATCCGCGGAATCGTAAAGTTGCGATTTGGTGAGCGTATCCGAGGTCAGCGCGAGCACCATGATGGGCGAATCCGCCGGGTTGTACTGGCGATAGCTCGGATTGCTGCGCAGCGTGCTTGGCAAGTCGGCGCGCGCCGCCTGGATGGCCGCCTCGACGTCGCGTGCGGCGCCGTTGATGTCGCGGTTCAGCGCAAACTCGACCACGATCATCGACGAGCCGACATAGCTGATCGAGGTCAACTCTTCCACCCCTGCAATCGTGCTGAGCCGACGCTCAAGTGGTTCGGCCACGGTGGACGCCATGATGTTCGGGCTGGCGCCGGCCATGCCGGCCTGCACCACGATCACCGGGAAAGCAATATTCGGGAGCGGTGCAACCGGGAGGCGGAAATAGGCGAGCGTCCCGGAAATCAGGATGGCGATCGCCAGAAGTGTGGTTGCGACCGGGCGTCTGATGAATAACGCCGAGATGTTCACGGCACTTTCTCCGCCGGATCTGGTGGCGTGTCAGGCTTGTTACGGTTGCGCCGGCTTCTCACGCGCTCCGCCATGCGGTCGAAAAACAGATAGATGACCGGCGTGGTGAAGAGGGTCAGTATCTGGCTCAATGCCAGGCCGCCAATGATCGCCAGGCCAAGTGGGCGACGCAGCTCCGAACCGGTGCCGGTGCCGACCAGCATTGGTAGCGCGCCGAGCATGGCGGCGAAGGTGGTCATCAGGATCGGCCGGAAGCGCAGCAGCGAAGCCTGGAAGATCGCCTCGCGTGCCGGTTTGCCATGGTTGCGCTCGGCATCGAGCGCGAAGTCCACCATCATGATGGCGTTCTTCTTGACGATACCGATCAGCAGCACGATGCCGATGATGCCAATTACATCGAGATCGCTGCCGGCGATCATCAAGGCGAGCAGGGCGCCGATACCCGCCGAAGGCAGCGTGGAGAGGATCGTCACCGGATGAATGAAGCTCTCGTAGAGCACACCCAGCACGATATACACAGCCACCAGTGCGGCGATCAGCAAGTACACCTCGCTGGAGAGGGAATCCTCGAACGCCTGGGCGGCGCCCTGCAGCGAGGAGGTGATCGACGGCGGCAGCTTGACTGCTTGTTCGGCTTCGTGAACTTGCGCTACCGCCGTGCTCAACGACGCATCCTTCGCCAGGTTGAAGGAGATGGTGACGGCAGGGAACTGCGCCAGGTGGCTGATCACGAGCGGCGACTTGGTGACCTGGATCTTGGCAATGGCGGAGAGCGGCACCTGGCCACTGCTGCCGGTCTGGCTCGGCAAGTACAGGTTGCCAATCGATTCGATATTGGGCAGGGACGCCGGCTTGGCGACGAGGATCACCCGGTACTGATCCGATTGCTCGAAGATGGTGGAAACAATGCGTTGGCCAAGCGCGTCGTACAAGGCGTTGTCGATGGTGGCCGGGGTAATCCCGAAACGCGCGGCCAGTTGCCGGTTGACTTCGACATTCACGCTCAAGCCATCGGTATTCATATCGCTTTGCACATCGACCAGCGATGGAATCTTCTTCAGGCGTGCAACCAGTTCAGGCACATATTTCTGAAATGCCTGCTGGCTCGGCCCGCGCAATACGAAGCTGTACTGGTTCGGCGAGACCGTCGTATCGAGCGTGAGATCCTGCTCCGGCTGCATGTAGAGCTTGATGCCGGCGACGTTGGCGACTTCCGTCTGCAGCCGTCGCGCAATCTCTTGCGCGGTGTCTGAGCGCTTGTCGTGGTCGCGCAGGTTGATCAGGAAGCGGCCTCTGTTCAGGGTGGAGTTGCTGCCGTCGATGCCGACGTAGGAGGTGAGTGAAACGACATCGGCGTCTTTCAGGATCGCGTCGGCGAGCGCCTGCTGGCGTGTCACCATCGTTTTGTAGGACACCGAGTTGTCGGCCACGCTGATGCCCTGGATCACGCCGACGTCCTGCACCGGAAACAAGCCCTTGGGAATCACCACGTACAGGACGCCGGTGAGTATCACGGTGCCGACTGCTACCATCAGGGTGAGCATCTGATGATCCAGCACCCACAGCAAACCGCGTTCATAGGCGGCCAGCGTTTTGTCGAACAGGCCTTCGCTGAACCGCTCGAAGCGGCTCGGATGGCGTTCGGCCTGGGCTTTGAGCAAGCGTGCGCAGAGCATCGGCACCACGGTCAGCGACACCACGGCCGACAGCACAATGGTGACAGCCAGCGTCACCGCGAATTCGCTGAACAGGCGTCCGATCACGCCGCCCATGAACAGCAGCGGGATCAGCACCGCGATCAGTGAAATGGTCAGCGACAGAATCGTGAAGCCGATCTGCCCGGCGCCTTCGAGCGCAGCTTCGAGTGGAGTCTTGCCCTCTTCGAGATAGCGCACGATGTTCTCGATCATCACGATCGAATCGTCAACCACGAAACCGGTCGCAATAATTAACGCCATCAGCGAGAGATTGTCGATCGAGTAATTCAACTGGTACATCACGGCCAGCGTGCCGATCAGCGACACCGGGACCGAGATGCTTGGAATGATCGTGGCCGGCACATTGCGCAGGAACACAAAGATCACCATCACCACCAGGGCGATAGCCAGCAGCAGTTCGAGTGCGGCGTCGGAGACCGACGAGCGGATCACGCCGGTGCTGTCCGAGACGACCGTGACCTTCATGCCCGCCGGCAGCGTTGATTCAAGCTGCGGCAATTCCTTCATGATCTGGTTCACCGTGGCGATCACGTTGGCGCCCGGCTGGCGCTGCACGTTGAGTACGATTGCCGGCGTGCCGTTATACCAGGCGCCGCGCTCGACATCCTGGGGCGCCTGGCTCACCGTGGCGACGTCGCGCATGAACACCGGCGCGCCGTTCTGGTAGGCCACTACCGTGTTCAGATAATCCTTCGGGTCGACGATCTGGTCATTGCCGTTGATCGTGTAGTCGAGGTCCGGGCCGTCGAAGTTGCCTTTCGGCTGGCTGACGTTGACGTAGCTGAGCAGTGTGCGCAGGTCGTCGATATTCATGCCATAGGCGGCCAACTTCTGCGGATCGGCTTCGACCCGGATGGCGGGCACATTGCCGCCACTGGTGGTGACCACGCCCACGCCCGATACTTCAGAAATTTTGGTACCGAGGCGGTTGTTGGCGACGTCCTCCAGTTGCGTCAGCGACATCGAGGTGGAAGTGACGGCGAGTGTCAGGATCGGCTGGTCGGCAGGGTTGACCTTGGCATAGATCGGCGGCGCCGGCAGGCCGCTTGGCAGAAAGCTGTTGGCGGCGTTGATGGCTTGCTGGACATTCTGTTCGGCGACGTCAAGGTTCAACGACAGGTCGAACTGCAAGGTGATGACCGAGGCGCCATCCGAACTGTACGAGGTCATCTGTTGCAAGCCGGGGATTTCTCCCAATTGCACTTCGAGCGGTGCGGTCACCGTGGTGGCCATCACCGTCGGGCTGGCGCCCGGATAGAAGGTCTGCACCTGGATGGTCGGATAGTCTACGCTCGGCAATGACGAGACCGGCAGCACGCGCACCGCGACCAGGCCCACCAGCACGAGCGCAATCATCAGCAGCAAGGTAGCTACCGGTCTAAGAATAAACAGGCGGGAGATATTCATCGACGCGCGCGTCCGCTGCTAAGAAGCTGCGCTGGCAGAAGCCGCTGCCGCACCGGGCGCACTCTTTTGCTGGCCACTGGAGCTGCTTGCTGCACCAGCTGCGGATGTCGATGGAGTCTTGCCGCCCGCGGCATTCTTTGCCGCAGCCGCCTGGATCTTGGCGCCATCGCTCAACCGGTCGGTGCCGTCTGTCACCACGATATTGCCTGCCGCGAGTCCGGACGTAATCACCGTATTCTTGCCATCGCTCGGCCCTAGCGTGACCTTATGCACGGAGACGGTATTGTTGGCGTTCACAAGGTACACATAATCGCCGGGTGCGCCGGTTTGCACCGCGGGTGTGGGCACCAGCACCGCATTTTGCAGCGTGTCGACCAGCAGCTTGACGTTGACGAACTCGCTCGGGAACAGTGCTTCGTCGTCGTTGGCGAAAGTTGCCCTCAAGGTCACGGTGCCTGTGCTCGTCGCCATCTGATTGCTGACCGCGTACAGTGTGCCGGTGGCGATCTTCTTCGAGTTGTCGCTACTGTAGGCAGTGACCGGCAGGCTCGCCCCGCCGTTCATACGCCGCAACACGCTGGCGAGCGAATCTTGCGGCACAGTGAATTGCACGGTGGTCGGTTTCATCGTCGTGATGACCACGATGCCGGGCGAGGACGACGCGGTAACGTAGTTGCCCGGATCGACCAGGCGCAGGCCGACCCGTCCGGCAACCGGCGCGGTGATATGGCAATAGGTAAGATCGAGGTCGTACTGCGCGATGCTGGCCAGGTCGACCTTTACCGCCGCTTCATCCTGCTGCACCAGGAACTGCTGGTCGCTATAGGTTTGTTCGGCAATCGACTTGCGCTCGTTCAGCTGGGTATAGCGGGCCAGGTCGGCGCGCGCCTGCGCGAGAGAAGCCCGGTCCTTGGCGAGTGTCGCTTCGGCCTGCTGTTTGTTGATCTGGTATTGGCGCGGATCGATCTGGGCCAGGAACTGGCCCTTTTGCACATCCTGGCCTTCCCGGTAACCGACCGATGTCAGGTAGCCGCTCAGTTGCGGCAGTACGGTGACAGTTGCGGTGGGAGTCACCGTGCCCAGCTCGCTCAAGACTTCCGGCATCGGGCCGAGCACAGCGGTGGCGACGGTGACCACTTGCGGCGCGGCGGCACGTGGCGGCTTCTTGGGCCAGAGCAGATGCACGAGCGCCGCTACGATCAGCGCCAGCACCACTATCAAAAGCAGAATGCGCCCGCGCCTGGGGCGCTTTACCGGTGTTGGACTGGCGTCGCTCATACCATCGCTCTCCGAAGAAAAATACCATTCTGGATAACCGGCCGGCGCGATCAAGGATCAAGCCTGGCTAGTACGACATGTATTTCATCCCCGGGACAACGAAGGTATGGCTGCTAATCTATTGTTCGGACCGAATCCTCGGCCTCTTGCGGCGCTCACTTTTGCAGTTCTCAGCGCCGTCGACACCTGCGGCTTGCGGCAGGATATTTCAAAGGGTGGTGCATTTCGCCACCTAAGAATTGACTGGTGTGAACCTATCTTGCCACTTGCGTGATGTTCTGACAATCATGCATTGGTAACTTTGTTTATCATTCTACCCGGCGAGAATGGACTTTCACGTATTGACTCGGTGTTTCGCCCAGCACACGGCGAAATGCGACCGTGAATGCGCCAGGACTCGCATAACCCAGGTCAAACGCTACCCGGGTCACCGACTGTCCCAGGCTCAGGCGTTCGATCGCCGCTAGTAGACAGACTTGCTGTTGCCATTCTCCGAAACTTACGCCGGACTGCGCTCTAAACAAGCGGGTGAAGGTTCGCCGGCTCATCCCTGCTTCGGTAGCGACGTCATCCAGAGCAATTGTGATCGACGGCGCCACGAATATGCGTCGACATACCCTTGCAAGACGTGGATCTGCCGGCAACGGCGCATTCAGTGACAGCTGCGGCATGGCCGCAATCTCGGCGACCAGCAGTGCCATTAACTTGCCGGCGCGTCCGTCATCGTCGTACAGCGCCGGCAGATCGATTGCTTCATCGAGCAGTTGTCTCAGTAGTGGTGACACGCCATACACGCCGCACCGGGTGGGCAGTCCTATAGCGCGAGCTGCCTGATCCGAGACGAATGTATTGACCATCGTGACGGCGCCGCTCATCGTCATTTTGTGTACGACGCCCGCAGGCACCCAGCATGCTCGCAACGGTGGTACGAGCCAGTTGCTCTCTGGCGTTGAGAGGCTGATTGCACCACGAGATGCGAACGCGAATTGTCCGCGCCGATGCGAGTGAGATGGAAATTTCAGGCCCGCCGCATAGTCGTTCGCGGTAACCACGACGTCGCGCGGAATATCCTCATAGGGAGCGAGCAGTGTATTGCGCATGGCCTGAATTCTACAGATTTTGGCCCAATGTTTAAAGCGGGCCGAATCCTTCGTCTCTAAGATGTAACTCACTTTAATGCGTTGAAGACAAGCCGGTCGCACTGGCCGGCGCAACCATTCCATTGTTCAGGAGTTGAGATGCCCAATACGTTCCATCGGGTCGGTAATGGCCCGCACCCCGTCCTTGTGTTGCATGGCTGGTTCGGTGACGCGCGCGCGTTCGAGCCGATCGAGGCATGGCTGTCGCAAGACGTCTTCAGTTACGTCTTCATGGACTATCGTGGATACGGCGGCATGAAGGAAGTCGGTGGCGAATACACGATCGACGAGATCGCCGCCGATACGCTGGCACTGGCTGACGCCCTCGGATTTCATAGGTTCAGCCTGATCGGTCACTCAATGGGCGGTATGGCGATCGAAAAGGTCGCGGCACGTGCCCCGGAACGCGTGCGTGCGCTGATTCCCGTAGCGCCCGTACCTTGCGGCGGCATTGTGCTCAACGCGGAAGCGCGCGCATTGTTTGATGGCGCTGCCGATCGGCAGCATCACCGTATGACGATCATTGCTCGCAGCACGGGCAACCGCCTGCCCGCATCTTGGGTTGAATGGAAAGCTGCCTATTCGGCTGCGCATTCGTCGAAGAAGGCGTTTGCAGGGTACTTGCGCGCATGGTCCGATACCGATTTTAACGATGAAATTTTGGGGCAGCATCCGGTCAAGGTACTCGTCGGAAAGCATGATCCGACGTTCAATCTGAAGCTGATGGAAGAAACTTACCTTCAACGCTACCCGCTCGCCACCGTTGAAGTCTTGGAAAATGCGGGACACTATCCGATGAACGAAACCCCACTCGCACTCGTAACGGCTATCGAGCGCTTTCTCCTCGACGTAGTAAAAGAGCGGTAGGCCATCAGCTATCGCCGAAGGATTTTTCAAAGATGCCGTTGAGCCAGGGCTGCGCCGCGGTAACGTGAACATTTCCCCGAGTGCCGAGACGGGGCGCTGGCGCCCACCCTACGTAGTTGTACCGGTCAACGATGAGCGGCGTAGGAAGCAACCGCGCAGGAATATGCACCAGAAAAGTATCCGCCAACAACATCATTATTTCCGTACACGTATAGTAGATGTTCCAAAGGACAGCAGCCCGAGCGGTTGGATGGAAGAAAGACACCCTTTGGTAACACCTATTTAATAGATAGATTTTATTGAATATTAAAGTTGATAGTTATTAGTTATTATGAACATCCCAGCCTGCCATTTGCAAAGCAGGCCCATAGGCGCAAATTTTTGCCCTAACCCTTGGGCCGGGATGCAAGTACAGCCATTTAACTGACAAAGGAGATCCCCATGTCGAATGAAGCCAAGTGTCCCTTTCACCATGCTGCCGGCGGCGGCACGACCAACAAGGATTGGTGGCCCAATCAATTACGAGTTGATTTGTTGAACCAGCATTCCAACAAGTCCAACCCGCTCGGAGAAAAATTCAATTACGCCGAAGAATTCAAGAAACTGGATTACAAGGCGCTCAAGGCTGATCTGGTCAGGCTCATGACCGACAGCCAGGACTGGTGGCCGGCTGACTTCGGCCACTATGGTCCGCAATTCATCCGCATGGCCTGGCATTCGGCCGGCACCTATCGCATCCAGGACGGTCGCGGCGGTGGCGGTCGTGGCCAACAGCGCTTTGCACCCCTGAATTCCTGGCCCGACAACGTCAACATCGACAAGTCGCGCCGCCTGCTGTGGCCGATCAAACAGAAGTACGGCCAACAGATTTCCTGGGCCGACCTGTTCATCCTGACCGGTAACGTGGCGCTGGAATCGATGGGTTTCCGCACCTTTGGTTTTGCCGGCGGCCGTGAAGACGTGTGGGAACCAGACATGGACGTGAACTGGGGCGCCGAGACCACCTGGCTGGGGACTGACAAGCGTTTCCATGGTGACCGCGAGCTGGACGACAACCTGGCGGCCACCCACATGGGCCTGATCTACGTGAACCCGGAAGGTCCGAACGCCAGCGGCGACTATATGGCCGCGGCCAAGGACATCCGCGCCACCTTCAGCCGTATGGCGATGGACGACGAGGAGATCGTCGCCTTGATCGCCGGCGGCCACACCTTCGGCAAGGCGCACGGCGCCGCGCCCGAATCGCACAAAGGCCCTGAGCCGGAAGGCGCTGGCATCGAAGCCCAAGGGTTGGGCTGGAACAGCAACTTTGGCACAGGCCACGGCAAGGACACTGTGTCCAGCGGCCTCGAAGTGACCTGGACCAAAACCCCGGCACTGTGGAGCAACAACTTCTTCGAAAACCTGTTCAAGTACGATTGGGAACTCACCCATTCGCCGGCCGGCGCCAAACAGTGGGTGGCCAAGAATGCTGAAGACATCATTCCCGATGCGCATATTCAAGGCAAGTTCCACAAGCCGACGATGCTGACCACCGACCTGACTTTGCGTTTCGATCCGGAGTTTGGCAAGATCTCCAAGCGTTTCCATGAAGATCCACAGGCCTTTGCCGAAGCTTTTGCGCGCGCCTGGTACAAGCTGACCCATCGCGACATGGGCCCGAAGGCACGCTACCTCGGCCCTGAAGTCCCTAGCGTTGATCTGATCTGGCAAGACCCGTTGCCAGCCGCCAGCCATCAACCTACGGCGTCGGACATCGCTGACCTCAAGGCCAAGATCGCGGCCTCGGGCTTGTCGGTGAGTGAGCTGGTCTCGGTGGCCTGGGCCTCTGCCTCCACCTTCCGCGGTGGCGACAAGCGCGGCGGCGCCAACGGTGCACGCCTGGCCCTGGCCCCGCAGAAGGACTGGGCGGTCAATCAGGGTGCAGTCAAAACCCTGCCGGTCCTGGCCGAGATCCAGAAGGCCTCGGGCAAGGCGTCGCTGGCCGATGTGATCGTGCTGGCAGGTAGCGTCGGTGTCGAGCAAGCGGCCAAGGCTGCCGGCGTCGCGGTTGAAGTTCCGTTCGCGCCGGGCCGTGTCGATGCCACGCAAGCGCAGACCGATGTCGAGTCCTTTGCCGTGCTCGAACCGCTGGCTGACGGTTTCCGCAACTACAAGAAGGGCAAGATCGGTGCAGCGACCGAAGCCCTGCTGGTCGACAAGGCCCAGTTGCTGACCCTGACAGCACCGGAACTGACCGCGCTGGTCGGCGGCCTGCGTGTGCTCGGCGCCAACGCTGACGGCAGCCAGCACGGCGTGTTCACCAGCGAAGTGGGCGTGCTCAGCAACGACTTCTTCGTGAATCTGTTGGACATGGGTTTGACATGGACGCCAGTGGATGGCGAGGCCGAGCTGTTCGAAGGCCGGGATCGCAAGAGCGGGGCGGTAAAGTACACCGGCACCCGCAACGACCTGATCTTCGGCTCCAACTCGGTGCTGCGCGCCTATGCCGAGGTCTACGCCAGCGCCGGTGGCAAGCAGAAACTCATCGCTGACTTTGTCGCCGCCTGGACCAAGGTGATGAACCTGGACCGTTTCGACCTGGCGTAAGCTGCAGGCTTGGTGACCGATGTCATCAGCCACGGGTGATGCAGAGCTATTGCATCACCCGGGGTCGGCCTGGCTTCCTATTCGGCGCCACTCGAAGTATCGATGCGACCGGTTCGTGCGAACGAGCCTGGCGCCACACCCACAAAACGACTGAAGGCAGCGCTGAACGCGCTGGCCGACTGATATCCGATGGCGTGAGCAACCTCACCAAGTGAAAGGCCGTCATGCCACAGCATGTCCTTGGCCAACGCCATTCGCCATCGCAACACATATTCCATCGGCGGCATACCAAGCACATGTGTGAACCGTGCAGCAAAGGCCGCGCGCGACATGCCGACCTTGCTCGCCAGGTCTTCAATCGTCCAGCGCCGCGCAACGTCATCGTGAATGTGCCTGAGGGCGGCAGAAAGTCGTGAGTCTGCAAGACCGGACAGCAGCCCGGAAATCGGCGTCGAGTCCTGCGCGGGTCGCCAACGCAGCGCCTCAATCAACATCACCTCAACCAGGCGCGTCAATATGGCATCGCCACCTGGTTTGTCGGCAGCAGTTTCTTCACCAATAGCACTTGCAATCCAGCCCAAACGGGCGCTGCTGGCATCCATCGCCTTGATGTGAACCACGGCCGGCAACAGTCCTACCAGAAGCGGTGCGTTGGTGGGATCGAACAGGAAGTAGCCACCCAGCATCCGTACCGCCGCTTCGATCTCCTGTGCGCCATGTCGCGCTTCGCCATAATCGCTGGCTTCGGCGAGACGCACTGCGGGATTCTCTAATGCTTGCAGGTCACTGCCCATCCGAAATCCGGGCGTTGCCGGGAACAGCACGAAGTCGCCAGTCTCCATCAGGAATGGCTCTTCATTGTCGATGCTGAGCCAGCAAGAGCCGGCGGTCATCAAGCAGAAACTAGGGTGCCCGTAGTTCGGGTATTGGACCGCCCAGCTACCTGAGCCGCTGACGTATTTCGACAGGACGGTGCGTGGCCGTAGCAACGCGACAATTGCGGCCAAGGGATCATTTTTTAGACGTTCTCGCATAATTCTTAGATCATACGTTATTGTTCGTCTTGCATAAAGTATCTACCATTTGCCCCAGTTCAAATGGAGATTGATATGAAAACCGTACTCATTACTGGCAGCTCTTCCGGTTATGGCAAAGCAACCGCCGAGCGCTTCTTGCAACAAGGCTGGAACGTCATCGCGACGATGCGCAAGCCAAATCCCGACCTCTTCGAGCCTTCCGAGCGTTTATGCCTGGTTCAACTGGATGTGACCGACGAGGCGAGCATTGCGCGAGCCATTCGCCAAGGCATGGAAGCCTTCGGCAAGATTGACGTGCTGGTCAACAATGCCGGCATCGGCTTGCTGTCGGCCTTTGAGGTGACACCGGAGACGACGACCAGGGAACTGTTCGAAACCAACACCTTCGGTGTGATGGCCATGACCCAGGCCATCATTCCGCACATGCGGGAGCGGGGCGAGGGCACCATCGTCAATGTGACATCCAGCGTCTGTTTCGCCGGCATGCCTATGGTCGCGTCCTACGCTGCCAGCAAGTTCGCCATCGAGGGTTTCACCGAGGCGCTGTTCTTTGAGCTCGACAGCTTTGGCGTGCGCGTCAAGCTGGTCGAACCTGGCTATGGCCCGGGAACCAACTTCACGGAAAATGGCATGGAGCGCATGGATGGCCTCATTCCGCCGGCGTATCAGAAATATGCGGGACAGCTGATGCAGCTTTTCGCGAACCCCGGCGCCGTTACCAATGCCGAGCAGGTCGCCGACGGCATTTTCGCCGCCGCCAACGACTCGACCGACCGTTTGCGCTTCCCGGCTGGACCGGACAGCGAGCACTTGGCGAACTCGCGCTGGAACAGCAGCGACGAGCAATTCTTGAGTGGCATGCGCTCGATGCTTCGTATGAAACAATAGTCGAGGTGAATTGGCCCGTTTCGCCGTGGTTCGTACTTTTGGAGGTTTGCTGAAAATGCAAATGGCTTGAGAAAAGCCGCCGATGCTAACGGGCCATGGGGATTTCTATGTTCGGAAACGTACTGACGTGATGTTGAACGTAGCGCTACAGTAGTCAGTAACTGCCGTGGGCTACGTTCAACAATTCCAAGCCGGGACCGCGCTGATAGCTGATCTTTCAGGCCGGCGCATGGCTGGGCAAAACAGAAGCGGCGTGGATATGTCGATATCAAGGATCAATACCATGAACAAAAAAATCAACGAAGAGTATGCCAATGAATTAACGGCTCGCTACATTGAGTTGCGTCGTTGGGCTGGCGAGCATTGGCCAAACACGGCGCAACCCCTGACGGCGGCCGATTTCATCGCTACCGAACGCGAGCTGGGATTGCTGTTGGGAGCCAGGCTGCATCCTGCAGGACCAGACCATGACGGACCGGCTGACCCAGACAGCGGTTACCTGGATGTCACGCCTATGCCTTGGCCTTAGAACGATCTGCGCATTGGGTGTAAGCTGTTGCAGGTCAATACTGGTTCGTTCCCGCATTTTTTTCCCCGTCAATGGAGATCGTCATGAGTCAATTTCAAATTGCAGTTGTAGTCGGTAGCCTTCGCAAAGAGTCATTCAATCGCAAGTTGGCAAACGCCATCGTCAAGCTGGCGCCGGCAGAATTTTCGTTCAAGCAAATTGAAATCGGCGATTTGCCCAACTACAATCAGGACGACGATGCCAATCCGTCAGAATCCGTCAAACGCCTGAAAGCTGACATTAATGCGTCACAAGGCCTGTTGTTTGTGACGGCTGAATATAATCGCTCGATCCCCGGCGTACTCAAGAATGCGATCGATCATGCTTCGCGCCCTTACGGCCAGAATGCCTGGGCAGGAAAGCCTGCAGGAGTGCTGGGCGTCTCGGTCGGCGCCGCCGGCACCGCCATGGCGCAGCAACACTTGCGCAACGTCCTCGCTTATCTCGATGTGCCGACGCTCAATCAGCCAGAAGCTTTCATCCATGCGAAGGATGGCTTGTTCGACGCGTCCGGCGATATCGGAGAAGGCAGCAAAAAATTCCTGCAAGGCTGGATGGATGCTTACGTTGCCTGGGTAAAAAAACAAGCGGCCTAGGACGCTCCACCGGGAAAGGAACTAGCCCGCCTCATCGATGGTCACGCGGCCCGCACGGCGTGCGCCGATCATCGCGCATGATGCGGGTGTTTTTTTGACCATCAATCCAGCGATTTTTTATGTTCGCTAACGAACAGACGAGATATCCGATCTCGCAGATGCTCAGCGCGTAATACCAATGGACTAATTCCCCTCCAAACTTTCCGCCGTAGCGCGGTGGTTGTCGTTTGCTTCATCTTTCGAGAAAGATGTAAATCATGGATTTCAATACTGAAGCAGACGAGGGGTGCAGCGCAAAAATGCCGCCAGAGATGCATGGGAACCAACATGTTTATCCACTCACGGACAGCACGACATTTTCACCCTTTATCCTGATCGACGGTCATTGCAGGGCGCTTGTCATGTTCGATCACAGCATGGCGTTTAAATCCCATATTTTTGCTGAGCGCGCAACGGAGGGATGGACCGGAAACGGGATAGATTGGACCAGGCTGGCCGAGCTGGCAGTCCAGGAAGAATTCTCTCAAGCCGACGAACATATCGGCTATGACTCTGATGCGGATATGTTCTCTGCGCGAGGCGCCAGGCATACTTTGGAAAAGCTGGGCGCGGCACTCCAGGCGATTTTTCTGAACGATGATGCGATCAGGGATTTGATGTCTCGCGTTAAGAATCGTTTGTAAAAGGTCTGTAGCGTCACACGGATGCGGCAGCCGATATCCATTGCTTCGATGGCGACTACCCCTGGCGCTCGAACCGCATAAGCGCATCAATCCAAGCGCCGTTTCGCATCCCAACATTCTCGGTTATTCGCAAAAAAATATTGCGTATGTCGGCCGCCCCGGATTTGATTGCGCCGTCACGCAATTACAAACCACGCCAGACCGTCACCGGCGATGGCGCGCCTGTACAACCAATCTACACGACAGATGTCTGGGGTGGAACGTGGGGACTATTAGAGGGAACTGGGCCTGCCTACCTGGGCACCAGCTATAGATATTCATTTGCCGCCTTGGGCACTTGCGATCCCGCACCCTATAGCCTCCTGAACGGCGAATTCATTATTACACCAACCATCAATCCGACCGATGATCTCGATACCAGCAGCGCAACCGTATTGGATGGTTTGGCGACAGTAGAACTGCTTTATCTGTAAGTGCAGTTCTCGCAATAGCCTTGGTAATTTTTCTGTGGCTATTTTCAGTTGAGATCATTTCTTTTTTTACTTCGAAAAATCCGACTCAGATACTGTCGGCACTAATCGACATTCTTGTCGGCTTCGTTCATGCCGTTGCGAAGCCGCATTTTTTCTGCCTCATCACGCATGCGCTCCGTCACGTTCAAGCCGACGCCGCGATAGCCGATAAAGCGGCAACCCGAATCGAACATCGGCTCGCCACTGACCTGCAGATATTCCAGCGTGCCATCGAGATTGTTGCGGGTGTAGAGAAAATCGAGGAATGGAATCCGGCCTGCAATGTTGGCCTTCAACTGCGCGTGCTCGATCGCATCCCAGCCGCCGGCTACAGCGTCGCTGCTCGCTCCGGACATGTCGCCTACTTTGATCCCCAGCATTTCGAACACCGGACCGGACACCTTGGTGAATTTTCCGAACTCATCCTGTTCCCAGTACCAGTCCGTCGACAGTTCCGTAAAACTCCTGAAACGGGCTTCACTCGCGCGTAATTCTGCCGTGCGTTCTTCGACCGTCTGTTCAAGAACTTTATTGTAGTTGTCCAGTTTTTGATGGAGCAGCCGCACTTCCAGCATGTTGTGGATGCGCATTTGTACTTCAACCAGGTCGAACGGCTTGCTGACAAAATCTTTGGCGCCGGCTTGCAACGCCCGCAGTTTGTGCGCCGGTTGCGCGGTGATGACCAGCACCGGCAAATATCCCGTTGTTTCGATTTTCTGCAAACCGTCCATGACCTGGAATCCATCCATGTCGGGCATTTGCAAATCGAGCAGAATTAAATCGTAGCGGTGCGCCTGATGCATGGCGCAGACCGCACTCGGATCTGTCGTCGTGGTGATGTTTTGGTAACCGGCATTCTGCAGCATTTGTTCCAGCAGCATGATGTTGTCTTCCTGATCGTCGACGATCAAGATGCGGCCCTTCAGAATTTCAGATGCTTCAAGCATGATGTTCTCTCAAAAAAATCATTCGTCGCTTGTTCAGCGATCTTTCAGCATGGCTCAACCGGGTATGACGCGATACTGACAAGGTACTGATTTCGGAGGGCTCGCCACGTCCAACAGGATGTGCAGCGAGAATATAAGGACATGGGGAAGCTGAAATTGCCAGGAAATCGAATTCAGTGCCGGGCAAGGTTGCCGGAAGATGATTTTGATGTGGATCAGGTGTCCTTGGCTTACTCTACCCCTGCTTCCGGTCTTGTACCATCGAAATATGGAAAAACAAGGTCGAAAGAATGCTACCCTGTGAAAACCAGCATACTTCTCATCCTTGATCTGCCGGCGACAACGCTACCGTAGAAGCGACCGCAATCCTGGTTGCTGCGGAATCGAATAAAAAACGCGTTTCCTGGCCATTCCCGCCAAAGTAAGGATCCTTCTGGTTGCAATAACAGAAAGTGCCTATACTGGATTTTTAAAGAAAATGCCCGCTGTATTTCGCCAACGGCTTTTTACCATCGATATTTGGTACTACCTTTATGGCAAACACCGATTCACCACGGCAGCAGCTGATAGAAAGCATCATTTCCAGGCACACCGAAAAATTTTCTGATGCCGCGATTGTTCAATGGGAGTTGATGACGACCAAAATCATTGCCATCGTCGGTGAAGGCGGCTTCAATTCTCTTTACGCGCGCAGCGTATTCCTTACTCAATCTACCTTTCCGTGGCTCGCCTCTTGCATCGTGACGCAGCAGTCGCAGGAGCAGCAGCAACAGTTCGCGGCCCTGAAAGCCGCATTTGAAGCACAAGAACCTGCACAAGCCCGTGCCGCCAATAGCGCGTTACTGACCACTTTCACCGACATTCTGGCATCGCTGATTGGCGACCAGCTGACGGAAAATATTTTATATTCGGCCTGGGGCGATAGTGCTTCTACCAAAGCCGCCAAGGAGTTGAAAAAATGAGCAAAAAGGTAAGTATCCGCCGCCTCCAGACTGGCGTTCCCGGTCTGGACAACCTGCTTGGCGGAGGCCTGCCGGAGTTCTCGTTCAACCTGATCGCGGGTACCCCGGGAAGCGGCAAGACAACCCTCGCGCATCAATTGATGTTTGCGTTGGCGGGGCAGGACAAGAAGGCGCTGTTTTTCACCGTGCTGGGTGAGCCGGCCCTGAAAATGCTGCGTTATCAGCAGCAGTTTCCATTTTTTGACATCGATAAAATCAATCAGTCGATTCGCTACGTCAATTTGTCTTCAGACCTGCTGGAAGGTGACTTTGATCGCGTTCTTGCGCGCATCGACAAAGAGGTCAAGGACTACGCCCCCAGTTTTGTATTCGTCGATTCGTTCCGCTCCGTCATGCGCACTGCGATGCGCAAAGAACCCGGCGAGAGTGACTTGCAGCGCTTTGTGCAGCAATTGGGCATGCAAATGACCAGCTGGCAGGCGACCACATTTTTGATCGGCGAGTATCTGGTGCCGGAATCGGAATCAAGTGCGGTATTCACGGTGGCCGACGGCATCCTGTGGTTATCGCAAAACATGCAGCGCAATTCGATGGTGCGCAAGATCCAGGTGGTCAAGATGCGTGGTCAAGCGCAAGCCTCGGGTTTGCATACCTTCCGGATTACCGATTCCGGCATCCAGATATTCCAGCGCGCGATTGTCCAGCAGGGTGGCGTAGTTTCCTCCAACATCAAGGGCGCCAACGGCGTGCAACGGCTGGCGATGGGAATCCCCGGTTTGGATGACATGCTGGGCGGCGGTCTGCCGGTAGGATATTCCCTGCTGCTGGTCGGCCCCTCCGGCTCAGGAAAAACCGTGCTGGCGACGGAGTTCCTGGAAGAGGGCGTACGCCGCGGCGAGCCTGGTGTAATTGCGGCGTTTGAAAAGAGTCCCAGCCAACTGCTCAACCATAAGCTGCAGGGCTTGGTTGCCGCCGGCCAGGTTGGGGTGATTAACACGCGCTCGCTGGATTTGTCGATAGATGAAACCCTGCATGATCTGATCGAAATGATCAATCGCATGCAGGCCAAGCGCGTCGTCATCGATTCCCTGTCGGGATTTGAACTGGCGCTGGCGCCCGAGTTCAGCGAAGATTTTCGCGGCTCTTTGTATCGGATGATTGCCCAGCTCACCGGCATGGGCGTGACCGTATTGATGACCTCCGAGCTGGAAGACCGCTACACGGATTTGCGCTTTAGCCCGTTTGGCAGCGCATTCCTGGCCGACGCAATTATTGTGCAGCGCTATATCGAAATCGTCGGCCAATTCAAGCGCGTCATGTCCATCATAAAAGTGCGCGGCAGCCAGCACAGCAAGAACATTCGATTGTTCGACATTACGGATGACGGCATCGTGATTGGCGAAACCTTGTCCGACTACGCTGGCATATTGTCAGGTCGCCCTACAGTGACCTAGTAGCGGTAATGAATGGTTACGGAAGCGAAAATGAAAAAATATGACAATGTCGACGCTTCTGATACCAATGACGCAAGTCAGTCAAACGTTGCCGGCGTACCCACTGACCAATTACTTGAACTGCGCGATGCCGCTGCGGCCCTGTTAAGTCGTGAAAAAGCGCTGACTGTTCGTGAAGACGCCGTGCATTTGCGTGAAGAGGCAGTCATCGTCCGCGAGCGCCTGATGCACGCGTTGGAGACCACGCAAGCCAGCTCCGATACGCATATGGTCGTGCTGCAGCAGGCCAACCAGCAGCTTGTCATTGCAAGCATTGATGCGCAAGCGCTGGCCCAGCAACTCGAACTGACCACGGTGCAGCTCGAAAGCGCAAAGGCTGCGGCGGAAAAGGCCAATCTCGCCAAATCGGAGTTTCTGTCCAGGATGAGCCATGAGTTACGCACCCCGCTCAGCGCCATCCTCGGTTTCGCGCAGTTGCTTGAATCGGGCGCGCCGCAGCCAACGCCTATCCAATTAGTCAATATCAGCAAGATCATCCGGGCCGGCTGGTATCTGCTGGACCTGATCAACGAAATTCTCGATCTGGCGACCATCGAATCCGGCAAATTGTCATTGTCGATGGCGCCGGTATTACTGCCGGAAGTCCTGCAGGATTGCCGCAGCATGATAGAACCTCAGGCAGAAAAAAACGGCATTCGGATGCGCTTTCCAGATTTCGATAACTCCTGCTTTGTCATGGCAGACCGAACCGCAGTGAAGCAGATTCTGATCAACCTGCTTTCCAATGCGATCAAATACAACCGCACAAATGGCTCGGTAGAGGTGAGCTGTACTGCGATTCAGGTACAGCGCGTACGTATCAGCGTGCGGGATAGCGGTGAAGGTTTGCCGCCAGAAAAAATTGCCCAATTGTTCCAGCCCTTCAACCGCCTGGGGCAAGAGTCCAAGGCAGTGGAGGGAACCGGCATCGGCCTGGCGGTCAGCAAGCGTCTGGTCGAGGCAATGGGAGGAGAGATCGGCATCGAAAGCAACGCCGGGATCGGCAGCACATTCTGGATCGAGCTGAGCGCGGCACCCGGATAAATGCGCATCGCGCATGCTCGGTATTGCCATTCGCGCGCGCTGATCTGTGGGTTATGGCAATCACCTGCCAGGCGCGGATTCAGGCGAGTGTCGGAATCCTGGCCGTTGGCGGCATTGAACGGAGCGGCTGCTCCATTCATTTTGCATAGACACCATCCAACGTAGCGAAACCCTTGATTTCGATTGGGTTGCCGGATGGATCAAGGAAAAACATCGTGGCTTGCTCGCCTGGCTCTCCGGGAAAACGAATGCTGGGCGCAAGCACAAATTGAATTTTCTGCTCCGTCAAATGTGCGGCCAATCGCTGCCAGTCCGGCATTGCCAAAATCACGCCCAGATGCGGCATAGGCACCATATGGTCACCGACTTTTCCGGTGTTGCTGGTGACGAATGGCTCACCTAAAGCTGGTGACGAATGGCTCACCTAAATGCAGGGAGATTTGATGGCCGAAGAAATCGAAATCTACCCATGTATCGGTACTGCGTCCTTCCTTGCATCCCAGGATCGCGCCATAGAATTGCCGCGCCTGTTCCAGATCGCGCACGTGGTAAGCCAGATGAAATAGAGCTTGCATGATTTTCTCCGAATATTTTGCGCAGCGTCAGCCGCGCACATTGACGATCGTCGCCTGCATGATGGCAACCACTTTCCAGGCACCTGCCGACAAGGCGCGCACTTCCCCCGTGCAGACCGCGAGTAGCTTACCCGACGTTTGCACCTTTCCGATTGCCAGGAAACGTTCGCCGATTGCCGGTCGCACAAAGTTGATCTTGAACTCGGCTGAGACCACATCGCAATCCAGCGGCGCCCTGGTCAATGCCGCGTAGCCGCATGCGCTGTCCACAATGCTGGTTATTGCGCCGGCGTGCACATAACCGTGCTGTTGCGAAAGCTGCGTCGAGAATGGCATTTCTATCTGCACCTCGCCGTCTGCGGCTGAGACCAGGCGCGCGCCGAGAGTCGCCATCAGGCCTTGTGAATTGAAGCTGGTTGCAATGCGTTCTTGAATATCTTCCATGGGCGTAGCCTCGTGGTGGGATGATCGTGCATGACGCCTGATGGTGATCAAGCGAACCGAATAGCTCGGCTGTCATTATGCAAAGAAAACCGATGTCCGGCAAGGCGGCAGACCCGCATGCGGGCAGTTACCGGCGAGCCCACAGAGCTGCTTATCGGATATCCACCGAGACATCGCTGCCGTTGCGGCGATGGGTTGTGTGCGCGGCATTTCAGGAGAACCCAATGCATTCCCGCCATGTCTCGAATATCCAAAAACTACTGCTGCCATGTGCCATGTGGCTGGGCTTGGCAACGCAAACGTACGCCAGCAATTGTCAGATACAACTTGGCGATACAACAGTCGAATATGGAAAGATGAATCCGGCTGCCCTCGATGCAAAGCCGAAATCGGGCGGCAAGGTGCTGCTTGGAAGACGCCGGGTATCGCTGACCATCGTGTGCCAGCGCCCGGAATCGCGCCATCGGAATCGGCAGCAACGCTGAAGTTCACTCCTGGCGCTGACTGCGCAAAACCTAAAGCCACCTCTACTGCGCCGTGAAATTCATTCGCACTTACCTGGCCTAACATCCACAACGTGTACAGGCCTGCCAGCCCCAGGCAAACGCGATAGCGCAATTGTTTCAAGTCAGTTCTTTCCGCCGCGCGCGTCGGCAAGGTATGGCTTCCGTTTGCAGGGTGGCTGGTAGCTCCGATTTCAGAACCCGCGACTGCAGGGCATGACAAGGTAATCGGGAAATTGTTTCAATGCGATAACGCTGATTTCCTCTGCACGTTCCTGTTGCTTTGCGCGATGTCAGATGTTGATGGGTAAAAACACGGCTATTTGATTTGCGGATCGCCATCGCCATCATTTGTAATACCGCCGAAATAATTCCTCGTTACTCTACCGATGGTTATAAAAAATATAGCGATCTGCGAATTCACGCTATCGCCGCGTTAGGCGATCACAAGTCGCTGCGAACCTAGGTATTACTGACCACTGCGTTTTGAAATTCCACGCAAACGGCAAATGCTTGATGCGCTGACGAATTTGCCGACTGACCGCGCCAATTCGCAGCATAAATACGATTACCCCAGCGTCCTTCAGGATCAACACGACCGCTTCCTTCTAGCAGGAGTTTTCATGAACAAAAAACAATGGATGCAGCTACTTGCAGGCAGCCTTTTAAGCCTGTCTCTCGCCGCTTGTGGAGGGGGAGATGAACCTACCAATTCCCATCTCGGAACGCCAGGTGCCCCCGCAACGCCAACGGGTCCCGAAATAGCAGACACTCCCGAAACACCGCCGGTTGTGGTGACGCCGCCCACATGTGCAGCCGCTGTCCCAGCCGATGCGCCGCTGACAGCCATTTCATCCGTCCAAGGCACCGGCGACACGAGTCCTTTGGCGGCGCAAGCCGTGACCGTTCGTGGCGTGGTTGTGGGAGATTTTCAGAATATCGGCACGACGACAGTGAAGCTGAATGGTTTTTTCGTGCAGCAACTCACGCCCGACACCGACCCGCTGACCTCGGAAGGGGTTTTTATCTATGCACCCGGTAACGCCACCCGCGTAACCGTCGGCGATTTTGTTCAGGTCTCTGGTGTGGTCAACGAGTACGGCCAGACCGCGGGCGCCGCAGCCGCACCCGACAGCCTCACGCAGATTGCCGGTACCACCGCAACCCCCCTGTCCATCAGCATCTGTGGTTCTGGGATTGCGATCGCCCCGAAACAGATCAAGCTTCCGGTGGCTGACGCATCCACGCTGGAGCGCTATGAAGGCATGCTGGTTGAGATTTCGCAGCCGCTGGCCGTGACGGAGTCGTTCGAATTGGGTCGCTATGGCCAAATGGTGCTGGCCTTGAACGGACGGCAGTTCAATCCCACCAATGGCAATGCGACGGCGACCCATGCGCAGAACATGCTGTCGCGCATCGTGCTGGACGATGGCTCTTCACGCCAGAATCCGGCACCCATTCCTTATCTGAGCGCAGCTGGCACCGATGGCACCCGGCGGGTCGGCGATACGACGCAAAAAATCACCGGCATCCTGAGTCACAACTTCGGGGCCTATCGTATCCACCCAACGGTGGCTCCTGTGTTCACGCAGACCAATCCGCGCCAGGCAACCGCACCGCTTGTCGACGGCTCGATCAAAGTGGCCAGCCTCAACGTACTCAACTACTTCACCACTTTCCAGAATGGCGAAACCTCGTCGGGCCTGACCGGCCAGGGTTGCTCGCTTGGAAATGGTCCTGCATCGGCGGCAAACTGCCGCGGCGCAAACAATCGGATTGAGTTTCAGCGGCAACAGGCCAAGATTGTCGCGGCCATCGCGGGTCTGGATGCAGACGTGGTGGGATTGATGGAAATCCAGAACACCGATGTGGCAACCAACGATCTGCTGGCGGCCCTCAATGCCAAGGTTGGCGCGAATACCTACGCTGCCGTCAACAGCGGCGTGTTCGGCACGGATGCGATCAAGGTGGATATCCTGTACAAGCCGGCGAAGGTCAATCGTATCGGCAACGTGGTTCTTCCGACCGGCACGGATCTGACTGACTACACCGCAGCAAGCGGGCGGCCACCGCTGGCGCAGCGCTTCAGCGTAGTCGGTAACAATGGTGGTTTCTGGTTTGTGGTCAACCATCTGAAGAGCAAGGGTAGCTGCCCCACCAAGGGCGACGTCGATCTGGGGCAGGGCTGCTTCAACGTGGCGCGCACCAAGCAGGCGAATGCGCTGAACAGTTTTGTCGACAAGCTCAAGCTCATGGGCGAGTCCGACGTGCTGATGATGGGAGATTTCAATAGTTACTTGCAGGAAGACCCAACCAAGGTGCTGGAAGCTGCCGGTCACGAGAGTCTGCTCAAGCGCATGGCCGCCAATGATCGCTACACCTACGTCTTCGGCGGTGAAACCGGTGCGCTGGATCACGCCTATGCCTCGACCTCGCTGAAATCGCAGGTCAGCGGCGTGACCGTCTGGCACATTAATGCCGACGAGCCAACCGCGCTGGACTACAACACCGACTTCACGACCGACGACCGCTATGCGCCCACGCCATTCCGGGCCTCGGATCATGATCCGGTGCTGGTCGGCCTGACCCTGGCGGCCGATGCAGCCGTGACGCAACCGATCGTCACCGCGCCGATCCCCGCCAGCACAAAGGTCGGCGAGACCTACAGCGTGAACATTTCGACGGCCTTACCTGGTGGCACAACCACGCAGACTTCTCTCGCAGTCGATTGGGGGGATGGCAGCGCCGCGACGACAGTACTGGGCACCGGCACGGTGACGCATCTCTACACGGCCGCGGGCACCTTCAACGTGGTGGTCACGCTGACCAACTCCGCCGGCCAGATCGCAACCCAAACCGGCAGCGTCAATGTCGGCACGGTGGCGGTGGTGACGCCGCCCGGAGCACGAGAGCTGTTCTTCAGCGAGTACGTCGAAGGTACTGCCAACAACAAGGCGCTCGAAATCTACAACCCAACTGCTGCAGCGGTAGACCTGAGCCTGTACAGCGTCAAGCTGTACTCCAACGGTGCGAGCACGCCGACCAGCACCCTGGCGCTTAGCGGTTCCTTGTCGCCCGGCAGCGTGCTGGTGCTGGCGCACTCCGGCGCTACGGCGGACTTCAAGCCGGCCGGCACTATCATCAGCGGCGTCACCAACTTCAATGGCGACGATGCCCTGACGCTGGAGAAGTCGGGCGTGGTCATTGACAGGTTTGGTCAACTCGGCGTGGATCCTGGAGTCGAGTGGATCGGCAGTGGCGTCAGCTCGCTAAACCAGACCCTGCGCCGCAAGCCAAGCATCACCGCCGGAGATCCCGACGCAACCGCCGCTTTCGATCCATCAGTGCAATGGGACAGTTTTCCTGTGGACACCTTCTCCGGCCTCGGATCGCACGTGGTGAATTGATGGACTGTAATGCGCCGTAACGTTTGAATAGGATGCAATTCGTCGTGATGCGGCGAATTGCATCCGCTTGCATCATGGTGATATTTCAAGAATCGGCTTGAAGCATCCTGGATAACTCGCCGTTTGCAATCAGCAGTTGCAAATCATTGGCCCCACCGACCAACACTCCTTTGACAAATATCATCGGGAAGGTCGACCAGCCGCTCCACATCTTGAGCGCGGTACGGCGACGCCACTCTGAAAAATAACTACCGTATTCCAGATAGGTGTATGGGACCTTGGCCGCTGCAAGGGCCGCGCGCGCTTTTTTGGGGAAGGGATTTTGAGCCATGCCCACGACGACGACCGGATTGGAGGCAATGGCAGCTTTGACTTCAACAATGATGTCGGCATTGTCATTGGCTATCTTTGCTCGTATCGCTGAGTGGATGTGTGCCTCGTCCAGGATGCTGCGGTTCATCTCGTTTCCTTTGCGTTGAAAATGACCAGTATAGGGTGCTATTGCATTGTGCCCACAATCTGGTTCCAGTGCATGCAGGGGCGACCCGCAGTACATCGGGTCAGCCTAGTCCACAAACTGCAGGCAAGTCCTGTTCGGGTAGCTCGGTTCAGCTGGACGCGCTGCCTCCCCATGCGCAACAACTGGTACAGCACGTGCTGCCGCAGGCCCTCGCAGTCAGCAAGCTCCGCGCCGTTAATATCATCCCAAGTTTCGCTCAAAAGTCGGCTGCGCAAACCTATTCGGCTACGCCCCGCTGCGCCTGATAAGTACTCGGCGGCAGGCCGAATGTGCGGCGAAACGCGGCGGCGAATGCACTCGGGCTGTCATAGCCGTGATCCAGCGCGACGCTCAGAATCGATGCGCCGCGCGCGAGCGCGGGCAAACTGAGCAGCAGGCGCGCATGGCGTAACCAGACGCCAAATGTCATGCCGGTTTCGCGCTTGAACAGGCGCGTAAAAGTGCGCTCATTCATCCCCAGGCGGCGTGCATGGTCGGCGATTGTCGCTTCCATCGAGGGCTGCTCGAGCAAGCTCGTGCATAGTGCAGACAGGCCGGCATGGCGTGGAATCGGGACGTGCAGCGGCAGAGCCGGCGCGACTTCGATCTCGTCCAGGATCAAGTCCAGGATCCGTTGTTCATGAGCGGCGGCAAGGGCGCCAGGAAGCATGCTGGCGCCGCGGATGATCAGTTCGCGTAATAGCGTGGAAACGGCAACCACCCGGCATGACTGGGGCAGTGCTGGGCGTGCATCCGGCTCGACATAGACGGCACGGATTTTTACATTGCTGGCGGCGCTGACTTCATGTTCCGCCTTCGACGGTAGCCATACGGCGCGATCGGTTGGCACCACCCAGCTACCTTGCGCGGCGCGCACCACCAGCACCCCGGAAATCGCGTGCACCAGCTGTCCCCGTCTATGCGTATGGGCGGGAAATACGTGGCCGGCAGGCCGATCAATAGCCAGTATCGAAACGGCGCGCGGCTGTGTCGGCAATTGATCAGGCGGGAATGTGAGGCGGGTATCCATGTTGCGACGATTGTAGGCATCCGAATTCGCAACGGTCAAGAAGTTGTCGCGGGAGGGCGACGCGGCGGATCGATGGTCGGCTGCGACTTTATTGCGGTGTCGGTTTCAGAATGGCCAAAGTCCTTTGAGCGCGCGACACGCGGCATGTGATCTGCCAACATCTTTGCTATTCGAACCCGAAGATTGATGCCACATGTCCCCTTATTTCTACCCCTTTCTTGCTATCGTACTGTGGGCCGGAAACGTCATCGTTTCCAAATTGGCGGCCTCCGCCATATCGCCTACCGCCATTACTTTTTACAGGCTGGTGTTGGTGCTTCTGCTCATGAGCCCTTTCATGCTGCGTTCAATATGGAGAAACCGCGCCGTCATCCGCCAGCATGTCTGGAAACTCGCGCTGGGCGGCCTGATGTCCATGGTGCTGTTCCAAAGCCTGTCTTATCGCGCCGCCGAAAGCACCACGGCGACCAATATGGCGATCGTGACAGCCTTGATCCCGCTGCTTACCGCCATCCTCAGTACGATCGTCCTGGGTGAAGCGGTTACCGTAGGCATGACGGTCGGCGGCGTGCTCTCGTTCGGCGGTCTGCTATACGTGGTCGGTCATGGCGATGTCACGGCAGTGCTGCGCGAAGGCGTACATGTCGGCGATGCGCTGATGCTGCTGGCGGCCTTGTCGTTCTCGCTGTATGGCGTACTGTTGCGCCATTGGCGCATCAACGTTCCGGCCTGGCAATCGATATATGTTCAGTGCTGCGCTGCTCTGGTTTTCATGCTGCCAATGTTTCTCACGCTGCCGGCCGGGGCTGCAGTGCTGGACGCAAAAACCTTACCCTTGATAGCTTACGCAGGAATAGGCTCGTCCATCATTCTGTCGTTCTTCTGGATCGAAGGAGTCAAGCTGCTGGGGCCGAATCGTTGCAGCATCTTCATTAACCTGCTGCCGATCATGACCGCATTTTTTGCAATTCTCTGGCTCGGTGAAACCATGCATGCCTATCACCTCGTCGGCGGCGGCATTAGCTTGCTGGGAGTATTGATTGCGCAAACGGTGCAGTGTCCCATGTTCCGCGCGCAGATGCCGGCGTCGAATAATGCTTAATCATCCCACGTATGGACCACAATCCTAGTCACTATATTGAGTAGGATTGCGGTCTATACGTGGCTAGATGATTATCAGTTTTCGGCGCAAATCAACAGCCGATCTGAACCGTCTGCTTAGGGGGAAGTGAAAGACTCAGCGCGCTCATCTTGTTCTGAAATACGCGCTAGATTTACTGGTGACGGCTGGGTGTGGCGTCGGCATCACGCCAGCGCGCTGCCAAAAATTCAATAAAGGTCTTGGCTGCGAGTCCCATGCGGCGCTGAGGCCGCACGCAGTAGACCCCGGTTTCGCGGCCAGTCCATTGCGGCAGTATTTGAATCAGATCGCCAGCATGAATTGCCGCCGCCATGGTCACGACGGAGTGGAAGGCGATTCCCAGGCCGTCGATGCACAGTCGCCGGATCGCGTCGGCGTTATCCCCCTTGATGCGGCCGCGCGGTTCCAGCGTGCGCTCCTCTCCTTCACAAAACAGGCGCCAAAGCTTGCCGTCCTGGCTGGCGCTCGACACCAGGCATTGATGCTGGTACAGGTCCTCCAACGCTGTCGGTGTTCCGTGGCAATCGAGATATGCCGGCGCCGCCACCAGGATGCGACGGTTATCCAGCAGCTTATGCGCGATCAGCGATGAGTCCTTCAGGCGGCCGATACGCAGGGCCAGCATGACGCCTTCGGCGACCAGGTCAACATAGCCGTCGCTGAGGCGCAAATCCAACTGCACGTGGGGACAAGCCTCCAGAAAACCGGCCAGGTGGGGCACCACATGGCTGTGGCCAAAGGCAACTGGCGCGCTGACTACCAGCGTACCGCGCGGCAGGTCCTGCTCATCGCGCACCATCTCGTAGGCTCCCCTGACTTGCGCCAGCGCATTACTGCATTCGGCAAAATAGCGCTGGCCGGCGTCGGTCAGAGACATCGCGCGCGTGGTTCGATTCAGCAGCGTGGCGCCCAGATGCTGCTCTAGCGCCTTCACCAATCGACTGGCGGATGATGGCGTCATTGCCAGCGCTTCAGCGGCGCGGGCAAAGCTGTTGTGCTCAACCACGGTAACAAAGGTGTGCACCAGATGAAGTGACGGCTCGCTCATTACTGTTTTCCAGGAATTAATGTCAGTTATTTTTAGCTATTATCAATAAAAATACGCATGGTTACAATTGTGCCTTTGGGGGCATTCATGCAAACTTCTTATTCTGCAGCCGCATTTCGCGAACTTCACCACCAAGCCACGCCTTTACTCTTGCCAAATGCCTGGGACGCCGGCAGCGCGCGTTTGATCGAGAGCCTTGGCGCCGCCGCGATTGCCACTACCAGCGCCGGCGTGGCGTGGTCACTGGGTTACCGTGACGGCAACGCGTTACCCGTTGAGGAGTATGTCGCCCGTGCCGCATCCATTGCCCGAGTGATTTCGGTACCGCTCAGTGTCGATATCGAGGGTGGTTACGCGGATGATCCGGCCACGGTGGCCGAGACGGTGACGCGGCTCATCGACGCAGGTGCTGTAGGCATCAACATCGAGGATGGCGTCGGATCGCCGCATTTGCTATGCCGTAAAGTGGAGGCGGCACGGGCCGCTGGTGAGCGCTGCGGTGTTCCGCTGTATATCAATGTCCGAACCGACGTCTATGCGCGCGGCCTGGTACCGCAGGAACAAAGGGCGACAGAGGTGCTGGCACGAGCACAGGGATACCGCGCCGCAGGGGCCGATGGCCTGTTTGTGCTGGGTTTGGTCAATACCTCGGAAATGAGTGCCATCGCGCGCGATAGCGGCCTGCTGTTGAACGTGATCGTCTGGCCCGATCTGCCGCCGCTAGATGTCTTGGCAGAGTTCGGCGTGCGCCGTGTCAGCGTCGGTTCGTGGTTGCCGCAAACGCTGTGGGCGCACACCGAGCAACTGGTTCGAGGATTCCTGCGAGACAACGCCATCGCGCCAATGATGACGGACGCAACGCCATACTCGGAAGTCAACGCGGTGTTCTGAAACGGCGGAATTTTCAGGGGGCTGGACAGGGCATGCGGAATTCACGAATATGCGGAGTGGCGGATGAAGAAGCCGCACAATATTTCAGTACCAAGGGAATCGATGCCCGCTGAGATCGAAGTCAGAACGCCATAAGGCTTTTTATTTTGCTTAAAAAATATCAAACAGAAACCTACTGGAAAAAATACCAAAGATTCTTTCCTCTCCGTGCGCACGTCACCTCCGAAAATGCGCCGGATGAGGAGTGGTTTGAATGGCATGGTGCGTCAATTCACATAGACCGCTACCCATGTCGCGAAGCGCCACTCACGATCATCGTCGTGCATGGCGGTGGTGGCTACGGGCGGCTCTTTGCGCCAGTCGGGCTTCTGCTCCGCAAGGCAGGTTACGAAGTGGTTGCGCCTGATCTTCCCGGCTACGGCTTGAGCAAAAATGACTCATCGATGGTCAGATATGACGTATGGATTCGAATGCTGAGCGATCTTGTTGCCAGCGAATACAAGCGAAATGGACGTCGCATTGTTCTGTGTGGCGGTAGCCTTGGCGGCTATCTTGCCTATTTAAGCGCGGCACAGTTGGGCTCTGAATTGATCGCAGGGATCATTGCAACCACATTAATTGACCCCCGATTGCGACTCGCTAAAGAGCAGTTAGCCAAGAACAGCCTGGTATTACATGGAATGATGCCTTTGATGCCATTGTTTGCGAAGTTAGCAGGTAATCTCAAGCTCCCTATCAAGTGGTTCACAAAAATGGGAGCAATGTCCAACGATTCGGAGCTGTCCCAGCTAGTTGCCGAAGATCCGTTCGGTGGCGGGGTGCGGGTTCCCGTGAGCTTCATGCAATCTATTTTCTCCGTCAGGCCGGCGATGGAACCGGAAAATTTCGATATTTGTCCAGTGCTGCTAGCGCACCCGGCGGCAGATCGTTGGAGCAGCATAGAATCTAGCCGCCCCTTTTTTGACCGTATCAAGGGTGACAAGACATTAGTTTTACTTGAGAAGTGCGGCCACTTCCCGGTTGAGGAGCCTGGTATTTCACAGCTAGAACATGCGGCAATAGCGTTCCTGGCCAAAATTGCGGACAACTCCGGCGCCCGCCAAACAACGACAATTTGAAAGTAGCTGCGGGTGTTTGCTGAATAACTCCCAGCCAGGCGACCCGAATAATCCGATTCATTAAACATCTGAGGATACCGAAATATGAATTTACCGCCTGGAGGGCTTCCCATTTACAGGGTACTGACGGGACCCGACGACGCCACATTCTGCCATCGTGTAAGCGACGCTTTGCAAATGGGCTACGTGCTCTACGGTTCCCCTGCGACCACTTTCAATGGCGAGCATGTGATCGTCGCGCAAGCCATAATCTGGCCCGCAAGCGTTAGCTTGACCAAATAAACAGCAAGGGCCAAAGGCCGTTGTTGGGAAACGGTCCGTTATCGGTCCGTTAAGCGGTCCGTTATAGGGCTGCGAAATCTGTCTGTCGCGATCGGCTCAAAACGGCCATCTCCCGCCGCTGCCGCGATTCCTCTCGCGCTCGAATTTACGTCCGACACGTTTCATTCGATTGGCCCCGAAACTTACGATAGAGACGGGTGAAGCGTCCCCGGATGCCAGGTCCGTTTCAACGAGGCGCGTGCAGATCGGATCCATACTGTTTCAACTGAGCTGGCGCTGCACGGCGATTACATTCGATGTAATTGCCATGCAGCGCAGCCGCTTCTACTCTTTGGCTGTTGCGCCACCAATCCGGCGGCGCTCCCCGTCAAGGAGACATCATGTCCAGCTATCCCGTTCACACGAACAGCTGCATTTTGAACAGATTGCGTATTCGCATCAATGCTGCCACCAGAATTTGATGCTCAGGTCGCGACGGGCCGCAGTACACCAGGAACTGGCCATTAGAAACGCAAAGAATTTTGACGCTGACCGTCGGCAACACGCTCTAAGTAGTCACTAGTCACCTTGCCGTCCAGAGTACCAAAAGCAGCATTTCGGGAACACGTGTGAGGTGGTGAATCTGGCTGTCAGCACAGTCAATGGCTGCGGATGTTTCCTGATTGATACTCATAGGATGCCATGCAATTAGTGACACGCTACACCCCAATGAGCGTCTTTGGCTCCAAATACGATTCCAGACCAAGCACGCCGTACTCGCGGCCGACCCCCGACTGTTTAAAACCACCGAACGGCGCCAAAGGATCGTGCTGTAGCGTGTTGATCATCACTCGCCCGGCCTGCAGCCTCACCGCCACGGCCTTAGCCCGCGCCAGGTCCGACGACATCACGTAGGCGTACAGACCGAATGCCGTATCGTTAGCCATGTCGATCGCTTCATCGTCGCCACTATATGTCAGGATGGACAGAACGGGGCCGAAGATTTCCTCCTTTGCGATAGTCATCTTGTTGCTCACATCGGCAAATACCGTCGGCTTGACGAAATAGCCCTGCTCCAGCCCCGCGGGATGCCCCAAGCCACCCGTGATGAGTGTAGCGCCCTCGGCGAGGCCGAGTCTGATGTAGTTCTGTATGCGTTGGTACTGATTGTGATTAGCCAATGGGCCAATGACGGTAGTTGGGTCGGCCGGGTCACCCACCTTCATCTGTGCCACCGCCCCTTTCACTGCCTCGATGACTTCCGCCAAGCGCGACTTAGGCACCAGCAAGCGGCTCCCCGAGATGCATGCTTGCCCGTTATTCATGAACGCCGCATTGAGCGCGAGAGGAACGGCATTCGTCAAGTCTGCATCGTCCAGGAGGATGGTCGGGGATTTTCCGCCCAAGGCCAAGTGGACACGCTTCATGGATTCGGTCGCTGCACGCTGGATGATCTTGCCCACCGCCGTAGAGCCGGTGAAAGAAATCTTGGCAACATCCGGGTGCGTGCTCAATTCTGCACCCACGAGGTCGCCGCGTCCGGCGACGATATTGACGACGCCCGCCGGCAACCCTGCCGCATGGATCGCTTCCGTCACGATCCTGTTCTGTATCGGGCTTAGTTCGCTCGGTTTGATCACGGTCGTGCAACCGGCAGCGATGGCCATCGCCAATTTGCTGCAGATCGAACCAGCAGTGCTATTCCACGGAGTGATGAGGGCAGCAATACCAATAGGTTCCATCACTACAGTTGAGGTGCCCATGATGCGTGTGAAGTCATAGGCTTCGAGCGTCGATGCGGCGTCAAGAAACGATTGTGCCGCGAAGTGGGAGATCCATGTAGCCCGTGAAACAGGCGCGCCATATTCTTCAATCGTTGCATCGCGCAGCGCATCGCTGCATGCCAGGACGGCAGCATGCAGCCGCTTCAGCATGTTAATGCGATCGACGACTGTTGTTTGCGCAAACGCCGGGAGCGCCTTCTTGGCCGCTGCGATAGCGCGCCGCGTATCGTCGGCATCGGCAAGGGTGGCGCGCGCGAGAACCGTTTCGGTTGTCGGGTTAATGATTTCAACTGTCTCAGTGCCGTGCGGCATGACGAAGGCACCGCCGATATAGATCTGATGGATGGTTTGCATGATCGCTCCTAAGTTTGCCCGGACTATCCGAAGCCATGCATGCAGTGTACGTTTGCTTAATTGATCTGATAAGATAGATAAAAATTGATGTTTTATTTCGAAAATCAGGATAATGCAGAAATCCGGTTTAGTCGGCCTAGAGGCCGCACTCGCTGTCGCCCGATGCCGCAGCTTTCGGCGTGCAGCGAATGAACTAGGTATCTCGACGACGGCGCTGAGCAACGCTGTCGCGGGACTGGAGACGCGGCTCGGTGTTCGCCTGTTTCATCGGACCACGCGCAGTGTCTCGCTGACCGAGGCTGGCGAACACTTCGTTGCCCGAATCACGCCGGCCTTGTCTGAGATTCGCGGCGCCATGGAGGAAACCACCCTTCACCGCCTATCACCCATTGGCACACTTCGCATCAATGCTTCGCTGGGCGCTGTCCGCATGGTGTTTGCGCCGATCGTACTGGCGTACCTGAGCCGCTACCCCGATATGAAGGTGGAGATCGTGACCGAGGGGCGGATGGTCGATATCGTGGCCGAAGGGTTTGATGCCGGGATTCGCCTTAGCGACATGGTGCCGCAAGACATGGTCCGCATACCGATCGGCGGTGATTTCCAGATGGCTGTGGTGGGATCGCCTGCGCACTTTTCTCGGTTTCCAATCCCGGCTTCGCCCGCCGATCTTGCCGGTCACCCCTGTGTCCGGGCCCGGTTTCCCAGCGGTGCGCCGTCGCGCTGGGAGTTCTCCCATCATGGCGAACCGTTGAATATCGAGGTAACCGGGCCGCTTACGCTCGATGATCCGGGTCTTATGCGCGAAGCCGCCTTGGCCGGTACCGGCCTAGCCTATCTGGCCGAGTGGTATGTGCGTGACGATCTGGCGTCAGAACGATTGGTGCGCGTGTTGCAGGATTGGACGCCCAGCTATCGTGGTCTGGCGCTTTACTATCCTCCTGGCAGGCAGCTGCCTGCTGGACTGCGCGCTTTCGTTGACCTCATTCATGAACTTCGCGAACGGCATTCACTTTTGTAAAAACCGCCTTGCAACGTATTTGTCGAGCACGAGGTGAGGCATGTTTCTCCGGATGACGGTGTCAGGTCTTGCAATGACATATTACTCAAGCCCTAGAGAAAAATGTGTCACTGCAAGAACTGACACCGACTCTCGTGACCCCGACTCTCGGCCGCATAGATTCGCTGCTGGCCTCCGCGTCATTTGCTACTTGAGGGCGTCCGGATAGGAGAATCACAGTCTGGTTTGATGAGAATACTCAGTTAAATCCACTGGTTTTAACGCAATGCGGAAACCGGCAACTTTCGCCGTTATTAGGAGCCTTCGAAGGAAATTGGTTACAACGGCACGCCGCAAAAAAAGCGTTGTTTTACATCACACCGTTGCCGGTACTTTCCCCGCGCAGCTTACGGGGTACGGCAAACAGCTGTAATTTGAATAGACGATGAATGCGGGGAAAATTGGCGGCGATTCAGTTTTAAGTTGACAATGCTGACGCCGCTTTCAACATTTCATAGAGGTTCTGCGCACCTGGCGAGAACACGCGGCCGGACCGGCGAATAATGCCTAATGTACGCGTGATAGCTGGCTCCTTGAGCGGGATGGCGCGCAGTACGCTTGAGCGATCCGACGGCATCGCGAGTTGCGGCACCACGGCAATGCCGAGCCCGGCCTTCACCATCTCAAGCAACGTTGAAACATGGCGCACTTCAATGAACGAAGCGGGCTGCTTTTCCGACGGTGCCATCGCCATATCCAGCATCATCCGGTTACCGCTCGATTTGGCTACCGTCATGTAGGGATACTTACCGATATCCTGCCAATTGACAGCACGCCGGCGCGCCAACGGGTGGTCGGATAGGCAGGCCAACACAAAACTCTCTTCCATGATCGGTTCGAAGTCGACGCCCTGTTCCCGTGCGCCGAGAAAATTGATGCCGAAATCGGAATCTCCGCGAGCAACGTTGTTCAGTACTTCATGCGCACCCTCGTCCACGATGCGGATCCGAATCATAGGAAATTGCGCATTGAAGCGTTGCAGGATCGGCGCTAGAAAATTGTGTGCTATCGAAGGTACGCAGGCCACCGTTATCTGCCCAAAATGCGTATGGGAAATGTCGCTAATGCTGTGCAAAGACGTTTCTACGCCATTGAGGATCTCAACTGCCTTGGCAAAAAATTCACGCCCTACCAGAGTTAGCGCCACACGGCGGGTAGTGCGTTCAAACAGTTTGACGTTGAGTGCGTCTTCCAGCTTGCCGATGCGGCGCGACAACGCCGGCTGCGAGATGTTCAGCGCCAACGCCGCCGCCCGGAAACCGCCCTGTTCCACAACCGCAACCATGGCTTGCAGGTCGCTTAAATCAAAACGCAATTGATACATTTTTATTGATACCTTTAACACATTAAAAGTAAAGATTTATGCATTTTACTTTATCAATAAGGTTCGTGATAATTGGTCGACTACACCCTAATTGCAGCGCAGTTGCATAAAAGCCAGGAGATAAAAAAGTGCGTGCCAAACAAATAATTTACCGACTGTTCGCTCTCGGCGCAGTCAGCCTAGCCCTGTTGTCCGGCGCGACTCAGGCTGAAGAGATTAACGTGATGATTTCGGGTGGCTTCACCGGCGCCTACAAAGCATTGGCGCCTAAATTCGAGGCGGCTACCGGCAACACCTTGTCTACCGCCTTCGGCCCCTCAATGGGCAAGGCGCCGGAGGCGATTCCCAACCGCCTCGAACGTGGCGAACCGGCCGATGTCGTGATCATGGTCGGTTATGCACTGAGCGACCTGATCAAGCAGGGCAAAGTCGACCCCGACAGTCGCGTCGACCTGGCCGATTCCCGCATCGGCATGGCGGTCAAGGCCGGCGCTGCGAAGCCAGACATTAGCACGGTGGAGGGCTTGAAATCCGCCATGCTCAACGCTAAATCGATCGCCTATTCCGACAGCGCAAGTGGCGTCTATATCGAGCGAGAGTTGTTCAAGAAGTTGGGTATTGAAGAACAAGTCAAACCAAAAGCACGCATGATCCAGAAAACCCCCGTCGGGTCGTTGGTGGCCAGCGGCGAATACGAGTTGGGCTTCCAGCAGGTAAGCGAAATTCTGCCCGTGCAAGGCGTCGACTTTGTCGCGAAGATTCCGGAACAGGTCCAAAGTGTCACCATCTTCTCGGCCGGGATACCGGTCGGCGCCAAACATCCGGATGCTGCTCGTGCACTGATCCGTTACCTAGCCTCGTCCGAGGCGCGCGACGAAGTGATTAAAAGCGGACTGGACCCGAAGCATTAACTTCGCCTGCGCTATCAGCAACGGTAGTCGTGTGCGTAGGAGGTTTTGACTAAATCAACGCGGCCACCGGATAGCGCCGCCATTCCGGCTCGGCATGGCGGCGGCCGTGGGTGAACAGAAACCAGAGCACCGCTTGCGGATCGGACAGCTGCTCCGGATGCGCGACCTTCCATTCGTCGAATGCCTGTCGCAGCGCTGGCTCGTCGGCCAGCATCTGCAATGCCGTGTCCTCGAAGACATAGGCTGAGATGGAGGCCTGCTTCCTCTCCAGCACGCTGTTGAAAAAACCCCAGCGGAAGAAGCTGTCGTGCGCTTCGGGCTCCAGGGTCTCGACCGCGTAGCGGGCCTGGGGTTGGTCGAGAGGTAGCAGCATGTCACCCGCGCGTGCCTGGATGGCCTCGGAGTGCGTGCTCAGCAGCACCCGATCATGGAACATGTGGCCTTCGTAGGCGGTTGTGCGCGTGCCGACCTCCAGCACCCGGTACACTCGGGCCGCATCGAACAGTCGGTCGGCGTCCAGGCGCTGCAGCGTGACGCCGTTCCATTCCAGCCGCTCGATCACCTCGCGCCAGGCCTGGGGCACCAGGTAGGCTTTCGGCGCCGTCACCACCTGTTCCTCGACACAGCGGTCGAAGTGGACGATTTCCTTTTCCCACGGCTGGTTGCGGTCGTAGGCAAGCCGTTGATAGTCGCCCAGCCGGCTCGGCGTGCGCACTGCCGCGTAACCCTTGAAACGCAGGCGCGCCGGCCGCTCGTGGTCGTTGCGCCAGCGCAGCGGCCACTGTGTGCGGCGTGCGGCATCGGCCCGCGAATCGCGCCGCAGTTGCTGAATGCGCCTTGCCTGCGTCACGCTGAAGTCCAGCACCACCTCGACCAGCGTGCGCATCGCGGCCACGCGGTCGGCGAAGGGCTTGAGCATGTGGGTCTCGGGCATGAAGCCGATGGTGTGGTGCAGCGCGGCGTAGCCGGTGGAGAAGCGCGGCAGATCGAGAAAATCTTCGATGCCGTCGTCTGGTGTCTCGGCCAGCAGGTTGACGTAGGGACAGGTCGGCCAGCCGCGCCTCTGCATGTCAGCGTAGATCGCCGGCAGCATACGCTCGCGCAGGAAGTCACCCAGGCCGCCGCCCAGCTTGTCGGGCTGGGTCGGAATCAGGGTCATGGTGTAGGCGTAGTCGGCACCGTTGGAGGTATGGGTGTCGACCATTACATCCGGATCCCAGGCGGTGAAGAAGCGGTTGAACACCTGGGCGGCCAGGCTGTCGCACTTGATGAAGTCGCGGTTCAGGTCGAGGTGCCGGCCATTGCCCCGAAAGCCGAACGCCTCGGGGCCGAGCTGATTCGCCCGCGAGCTGGACTGGCGGTTCACGCAGCCGTCGACGTTGTAGACCGGGATGAAAAGGAACACCGTATCGCCAAGCGCCGCCAGCCGCTCGGGCTCAAGGCAGAAGTCGCGCACCAGCGCCATGCAGGCATCGATGCCTTCGGGCTCGCCGGGATGGATGCCGTTGTTGTTGAAGAACACCGGTCGCCCTTGCTCGCGCAAGGTGTCGCGGTCGAACACGCCGTCGGCCGTGACCAGGCCAGCGTGTATCGGCAGGCCGGTGTCGGACCTGCCGATCTGCCACCATCGCAGCACACCCGGGAATTGCTCGGCCAGCCGCTCGTAGAAGGCGATGCATTCGGCCCAGGTGGAGGTCTGGTTGCCATTGCCGAGTTCGAAGGGCGTGGGATAGGCAAGGCTGGTCGGGGACGTCATGCGTGACTCCTTTTTTTTGGGTGGTGTCGAGAAATGCGTCAATTTGACAGTCCGCATCTACAGTGCAGGATATGGAGCACAGGTAGCGCATCGGAAAGCCGTCGGTCACGACAGAGCGCTTATAGCCGACTGCTGCCCCTAGCAGATAACGCACCCCGTTGACCGTTCGCGCATATGTTCCAGCACAGAACTCAGTAATTGAGTCGCCTTTCAATTTCGATGGATGCTGTCCCGACAGACTTTAATGTTTGTGATCAGTAGTCAGATACCCACAACACCGCTATTCAACAGTAACCGACTTAGCCAAATTCCGCGGCTTATCAACATCCGTTCCCCGCGCCAGCGCCGTGTGATACGCCAGCAACTGCAACGGTACCACGTGCAAAATCGGCGACAACAAGCCGTAGTTTTCCGGCAGACGGATCACGTGCACGCCGTCGCTCGATTTGATGTGCGAGTCGGCGTCGGCAAATACGTACAACTGGCCGCCGCGGGCGCGGACTTCTTGCATGTTTGATTTCAGTTTTTCGATCAGCGCATCGTTCGGCGCCACGGTTACTACCGGCATTTCTTCGGTCACCAGCGCCAGCGGGCCGTGCTTGAGTTCGCCGGCGGCGTAGGCTTCGGCGTGGATGTAGGTGATTTCCTTGAGCTTCAGCGCGCCTTCCAGTGCGATCGGGTAGTGGATGCCTCGGCCCAGGAACAAGGCGTTTTCCTTGCGCGCGAAGGCTTCGGCCCAGGCCACGATGTGCGGTTCCAGCGCCAGCACGCTTTGCAGCGCGGCGGGCAGGTGGCGCATGGCTTTCAGGTGGGCGGCTTCTTCTTCATCGCTGAGGCGGCCTTTGCTTTGCGCCAGCGCTAGCGTCAGCAGGAACAGCGCGGCCAGTTGGGTGGTGAAGGCTTTGGTCGAGGCGACGCCGACTTCGACGCCAGCGCGGGTGATATAGGCCAGCGCGCATTCGCGCACCATGGCGCTGGTGGCGACGTTGCAGATGGTCAGCGTGTGCAGCATGCCGAGCGAGCGGGCGTGCTTGAGCGCGGCCAGCGTGTCGGCGGTTTCACCGCTTTGCGAGATGGTGACGACCAGTGAGTTCGGGTTTGGAACGCTCTCGCGGTAGCGGTATTCACTGGCGATTTCGACGTTGACCGGGATCTTGGCAATTGCTTCGATCCAGTATTTGGCGGTCAGGCCGGCGTAATAGCTGGTGCCGCAAGCCAGGATCAGGACCGAGTCGATTTTCTTGAAGACATTGAAGGCGCCGTCGCCGAACAGTTCCGGCATGATGCCGGTGACGCCTTCGAGGGTATCGGCAATCGCGCGCGGTTGCTCGAAAATTTCTTTTTGCATGTAGTGCTGGTACGGGCCCAATTCAACTGCGCTGGTGTAGGCATGCACGGTCTTGACTTCGCGCTCTACCGATTTGCCGTTGGCGTCGACGATCCAGACGCGCTGCAACTGCAGGTCGACCACATCGCCTTCTTCCAGATAAATGATCTGGTCGGTCGTGCCGGCCAGCGCCATCGCGTCCGAGGCGACGAAATTCTGGCCATCGCCGACACCGACGATCAGTGGCGAACCCTGGCGCGCAGCAACTACGCGATGCGGCTCATCGACACAGAACACGGCAATCGCATAAGCGCCGGTCAGGCGTTTGACGGCTTGCTGCACGGTGGCGAACAGGTCGCCGTTGTACATATGGTCGACCAGGTGGGCGATCACTTCGGTGTCGGTCTGGCTTTCGAACTGGTAACCGGCGGCTTGCAACTCGGCGCGCAATTCATCGTGGTTCTCGATGATGCCGTTGTGGACCAGCGCGATGCGGTCGCGCGAAAAATGCGGGTGGGCGTTGTGGGTGGCTGGCGCGCCGTGGGTGGCCCAACGGGTGTGGGCGATGCCGGTGAAGCCGGACAAGTGCGCTTTTTCGACTTGCGCTTCCAGATCGGCCACGCGCGAGGTGCTGCGCGAACGCTGCAGTTTGCCGTCGACATGCAGGGCCACGCCGCAGGAGTCGTAGCCGCGGTACTCAAGCCGTTTCAGGCCTTCCAGCAGGATCGGAGTGACATTGATTTTTGCAACCGCAGCGACGATACCACACATGGCTTTTCCTCATTTGTTGGGTGTATGGGCGTATCTTAGGCTAGCACTTGTGAAATATGATGTCTAAATTGATTTGGATTTGACTTAATATTTCATGATATAAATCGTGTGAAATATTATTTCATTTATTATCCTATTTAATTCATATATTGCGTATTGCACCATGGATATTGTTCTCGACGAACTGGATCGCCGCATTTTGAATGCCTTGCAGGCCGATGCCTCGCAAACCAACCATGAACTGGCGCAGCAGGTGCATGCCTCGGCCCCGACTTGCCTGCGGCGCGTCAAGCGTTTGACTGACGCCGGCGTGATTGTGCGCCAGGTGGCGATCGTAGCGCCCGACAAGGTCGGCGCCGGCCTGACCGCGATTGTCGAAGTCACGCTCGACAACCAGGCCGAAGAGCGTTTGCAGGAATTCGAGGAGTTGGTGGCAAATGCGCCGCAGCTGCTGCAATGCTATCGGGTATCGCCGGGGCCGGATTTTGTGCTGGTGGTGCAGGTGGCGGACATGGCCGCCTATCATGCGCTGGCGCACCAGTTGTTTGCTGCGCAGAAGAACGTGCGCAATGTGCGGACTTATTTTTCGATCTACCGAAGTAAATTCGAGACCCGCATTGCTGTGTGACGGAACAAAGGATGGCTGGTAGGGTGGGCACGTGTGCCCACGCGGAACATAAGGCATGCTGTGAGCGAATTCGGCGTGGGCAGAAATCTGCCCACCCTACGTTCCTGGCTCGGCGCCCCTCATTACGGCGAGCGCCGGAATCCATTTTTTTGCTGGTGGTGCAGGTGGTGGACATGGCCGCCTATCATGCGCTGGCGCACCAGGCTGGTAGGGTGGGCACGCGTGCCCACGCGGAACATGAGGCATGTGGTGAGCGAATTCGGCGTGGGCAGAAATCTGCCCACCCTACGTTCCTGCCTCGGCGCCCGTCATTGCCGCGAACGCGGGAATCCATTTTTCGTGGATTCACTTCGCTACTGCTTTGATCTTATTTTTTGATCTTGACCGGCCGTTCCCAACCATCCACCGTGATCTGCCTCGCCCGCGAGACTGTCAGCTTGCCTGCCGGCGCATCCTTGGTCAGCGTCGTGCCGGCGCCCAGGGTTGCGCCTTTGCCGACCCGCACCGGCGCCACCAGTTGGCTGTCGCTGCCGATGAAGGCATCGTCCTCGATCACCGTGCGGGATTTATTGACGCCATCGTAATTGCAGGTGATGGTGCCGGCGCCGATATTCACGCGCGATCCGATCGTCGCATCGCCGATGTAAGCCAGGTGATTGGCCTTGCTGTGGGCGTCGATCTGGCTATTCTTCACTTCAACGAAATTGCCGATGTGGACATCTTCGCCTAGCTCAGCGCCCGGCCGCAGCCGTGCATACGGGCCGATCTGCGAAGCAGCGCCGACCGTGGCGCCTTCGATATGGCAGAACGGTTTGATGCTGGCGTTGCTGCCGATGCGCGCATTCTTGATCACGCAATTGGCGCCGATCACGGCGCCGTCTTCAATGCTGACTTCGCCTTCGAACACGCAGCCGACATCGATGCTGACATCGCGCCCGCACTGCAATGTGCCACGGACATCGATACGCGCCGGATCGAGCAGGGTCACGCCCTGCTCCAGCAGGCGTTCGGCGATGCTGCGCTGATGGATGCGCTCCAGTTCAGCCAGTTGCACCTTGCTGTTGACGCCCAGCGTTTCCGCCACGGCGTCCGGTTGCGCCGATACCACCGGCGTGCCGTCGGCGACGGCGCTGGCGACGATGTCGGTCAAATAATATTCGCCCTGCGCATTGTTGTTGGACAGACCGGCCAGCCATTTCTTCAGCTGCACGGTCGGCGCCACCATGATGCCGGTGTTGCATTCGGTGATCGCACGTTGCTCGGCGTTGGCATCCTTTTGTTCGACGATGCTGACGATCTGGCCGTTTTCGCGGACGATGCGGCCGTAGCCGGTTGGGTCCGGCATGTCAACGGTAAGGACCGCCAACCTGTCGGCGCCGGCGCTGTCGATCAGCCGGCGCAAGGTGCTGCTGGCGATCAGCGGCACATCGCCGTATAGCACCAGGGTCGGTACCCTGTCATCCAGATGCGCGGCCGCTTGCGCCACCGCGTGGCCGGTGCCGAGTTGCGGCTCCTGCTTGGCAAACACCAGGTCGGAGGCCGCCAGCGAGCTTGGCACAGCGTCGCCGCCATGGCCGTAGATCACGCACAGCGTGGTCGGCGACAAGCTGCGGGCAACGTCAATGACGTGCGACAGCAACGGCTTGCCGGCCAACGGGTGCAACACTTTTGGCAGCGCCGACTGCATGCGCTTGCCCATGCCGGCAGCGAGAATGACAATGTTCATGGTCGAATTTGAAAGAAAAGGTGCGAAATTTTATCATGCGCAGCGCAGGGCGAATTTACGCCCTGACACCGCTGCATCACCATATCGCAGAACGCGCCGGCGTGCTGCCGGCGGTAAGTTGACAAGCTGAGAGGCGAGATTAATAGTGTTGCCAGAAACCGCCGGAGAAGGTCCAGGTGTTGCCGCTGCGGACCCAATGGCCAGGCGCCCAGAAGAAGCCGTCGCGACGCGCTTCCCAATGACCGTTGACCCACTCATGGCGGCCATTGTTCCAACGCCAGAAACCGCCGATCCAGACATGGTTCGGGCTTGGCGCCGGAGTAATGATTTCCACCCGTGGTGGTGGCGGTGCCACGTTGATGACGATTGGCGCGCCGCCGTAGCTGTTATTGAGCGGCACCCAGCGGCCTGGGTGGAATACCCACTGGCCACCTTCGTTAGCCCAGTAGGCGTGCTGGAAAACCATGTTCTGGCGCGACTGCTCCCAATGGCCGTTGTTCCAGACGTAACGGTTGTTTTCCCACTTCCAGTGGCCTGGAATCCAGTAGGAATCAGGATAAGGGGCTGGCGGCACCACCTCGACCAGCGGCGCCGGCGGCGCTTGCACTACCGGTGTTGGCACCTTGACCTCGCGGTATTCGACCCGCGTGTGCTGCGGCGGTTCAACCACGCAACCTGCAAGCGAAACAGTGGCTGCGGCCACTGCAGTCAGTACAAAATAACGATGAAAATGACGACGATTCATTAAATTTACCTCCCCAAGAAAAAAGATCCTGGGTATTAAACGATTTGCCGTGTGGAATGAATACAGGGATTACAAATACTTGCAAATAATCCGGCGCGCCGGCTTGCGGCGTGGGTTGCGCGGGTTTGCGCGGGAGTGGTGCGGCAGCCTGACAAGGGCTGCCGGCGTGGTGATTTTTCCTGCGGGGCGCTCAGGCCTCGTCCTTGATATTGGTGCTGGGGCCGTTTCTCTTGACGGCGTCGATGCCGGCATCGCGGGCGCTGGTGGTGGTGTACATCTGGCTGCTGCCGATGACCTGGTGGTTGGCGGCTTTCAGGTTGAAATAGAACTTGCCGTTGGAGGCCTGGTTGCGGCTGTAGCGGTCGTCCTGTGTGCAATTGTTCTGGACCGAGGCGATGCCATTCTCGGCGGATGCCTTGGCAACATACATTTCACTGTTCAACACGACTTCGCCATTGGTTGCCTGCAACAGGAAGTAGAACTGTCCATCCACTGACTTCTTGAGTACGTAGGAAGCTGCCATTTGAACCTCTCCTGGTTAAGTACCGACAAACCTACATAGAACTTGTGACACTAACTACAACGATTGCGGATATGGCGTATTGGGGTGGTGCCCGTAATGGCTTGGCTGCCTGTATTTTGATTATATTCGGGAAGGCGGAAGGATGGAGAAATGACGGCCGGCCAGGCGCCGATTGGGAGGGACGCAAAAAGTGCATTCGCGCCCCTCGGAGATTGTCGTTACTCCATCGGCCGTAATGGAATGATGCCCGGCACGGTCATACTGGTCGGCGTCGAGCAAGGTTCGTCGTCAAACGCGATATCGCCGTTCGGATCGGCAATCCCGGTTGCCTTCAAGCCGGTAAAGCCGAACAGGTTGCGGTCCATCAGGTGCGACGGCGCGACTGTCGACAGTGAAGAGAAGATGTTTTCCACGCGCCCCGGGAATTTCTTTTCCCAGTCGCGCAACATGCCCTTGATCTGTTTGCGTTGCAGGTTTTCCTGGCTGCCGCACAGGTCGCAAGGAATGATCGGGAACTGCTTGACCTCGGCGTAACGGATCAGGTCGGCTTCCTTGACGTAAGCCAGCGGCCGGATCACGATCTGCTTGCCGTCGTCTGACTGCAGCTTGGCCGGCATGCTCTTCAGTTTGCCGCCGAAGAACATGTTCAGGAAAAAGGTTTCCATGATGTCATCGCGATGATGGCCGAGCGCGACCTTGGTAGCGCCCAGTTCCGTGGCGACCCGGTACAGGATGCCGCGCCGCAGCCGTGAACACAGAGAGCAGGTGGTCTTGCCTTCCGGGATCAGGCGCTTGACGATGCTGTAGGTGTCCTCATTCTCGATATGGTAGGCGACGCCGAGCTTTTCCAGGTAGGCCGGCAGGATGTGGTCAGGGAAATTCGGCTGCTTCTGGTCCAGGTTGACCGCGACAATCTCGAACTTGATCGGCGCCCGCTCGCGCAGCGTCATCAGGATATCCAGCAGCGCATAACTGTCCTTGCCGCCCGACAGGCACACCATCACCTTGTCGCCATCCTCGATCATGTTGAAATCGCCGATCGCCTGGCCGACCTGGCGGCACAGCCGCTTGTGCAGCTTGTTGTTTTCGTGGGCGATCTTTTCCATCTGCTTGTGGCTGGCGAAAGCTGCGACAGTGTCAGTCTCGGCATCGGCCGCTGGCGGTGACGCCAGTAATTGGTCTTGCATGGCTACTTCCTGCATCAATAAGTCATTCATGGCGATTCTTCATTCAATAGTTGTCGGTTCAGGCTTTCGGCTTGATCCGAAACACTTCGACGCCAACCGAATGGCAATCGGGATAGGCATCCGGTTTTTCCGATGAGACCCGCACCGCGCGCACCCGCGGATGCGCCAGCAGCGCTGTGGCGAGGTCGTCGCACAGGGTTTCCTGCAGATGGATATGGCCTTGCGCCATGCGCTTTGCCACGGTATTGCGCATGAAATTGTAATCCAGCACGTCATCCATATGGTCTTTGGTGGGAGTCGACAGGGCCAGCGGCACAAACAGATCGACATTGATCAGCGCACGTTGCGGGCCTTGTTTTTCAGATTCGTAGACGCCGATATTGATCTGCACTTCGTAGTCGCGCAGGAACAGGCGACGGCAATCGCTAAGGTCGGGATGGATGAGTGCGGAGAGCATGGTTTTTTCAGTGAGGATGGGAAAGGCGACCGGGTTGACCATGGGTGGTCGCCTTGTCACGCGGGTAAGGATACAAATTCTGGCCGCCATCGACCAGCAGCGTGCTGCCGGTAATGGCGGAGGAGGCCGCGACAAAACAAACCGTCGCCGCGATGTCTTCCAGTGTTGCCGGATCCGTCGGCTGCAACGCCAGGCCGGTTGCTGGCGTGCCGGCGGCGACCAGCGCCGGTGCAATTCCGACGACCCGCAGCTGCGGCGCAAAAGCCTGGGCCAGCAGGGTGGTGGCGCTATGCAGCGCCGCCTTCGACAGCGTGTACGATAAAAAATCCGGCTGCGGATTGAACAGTTTTTGATCAAGCAGGTTGATGACCACGCCCTGCGCACCGTCGATCTTGCACATGGCGGCATGCAGCGCCTGCGCCAGCAATACCGGCGCGGCGAGATTGTCCTGCATGTGACGCGCCAGGCCAGCCGCGGAGAAGGTCGCGGGGCTGTCGCTTTCGATATGACTGGCGTTGTTGACGATGCAAGTCACGTTGCCGAGCGCGGCTGCGATGCGCGGCAGCAGCGTGCCTATCTCCGCTTCGTCGGTCAGTGCGCAGCGAATCGCGACGGCTTGCGCCCCTGCCGCCTGGCATTCCCGCAATAGAGCCGACAAGGCCGCCGGCTCACTCTTGCCCTGATAATGCAGCGCCAGCCGCCAGCCCTGCCGCGCCAGCGCGAGCGCAATGGCAGCGCCGACCACGCCGGCGGCGTCGGTGACAAGGGCAACTGCATCGGCAGGGGTGACTGGGTTGTATGTAGTACGCATACTTGTTAATCAATTAATTGGTAATCGCTGCAAGGCGCGAGACTTCCAGTTTGGCGGTGCAGCGACGCAGCGGCGCAGGTCGCCATCTTTTTTAAGTCATGTTTCATTATCATCGATTGCTTGCACGGCGGCGTTATCTCCTACAATAGCGCCATGCAACTGCAATTACCTGAAGCTTCTATCGAAGCGCAGCGCGCGTCGCGCCTGCTACACAATCTGATCGCCACTGAAATCCGCCGGCAAGATGGCTGGATTTCATTCGCACGTTATATGGAACTGCTGCTGTACGCGCCGGATCTCGGTTATTACAGCGGCGGTGCGGAAAAATTGGGCAAAGACGGTGATTTTACAACCGCGCCCGAAATTACGCCGCTTTTTGGCGCAACTTTGGCGCATTTGGCAACAGAATTGCTCGATTCGACGCCCGCGCTGCAGCCGCAGATCCTCGAATTCGGCGCCGGCAGCGGCCAACTGGCCTACGATATTCTCACCGAACTAGCCACTGGCGCCCAGCCGGCACGCACGCCGCAGGCCTATTACATTGTCGAGCTGTCGGCCGAGCTGCGTGCGCGCCAGCAACAAAAATTACGCGATTTCCCGCAAGTACAATGGCTGGATCGCCTGCCTGAAGCGTTTTCCGGTGTGGTGCTCGGCAATGAAGTGCTGGATGCGATGCCGGTTGAGCTGGTGGTGCGTGGCGACGACGGCTGGCTGCAGCGGGGAGTCGGCCTGACCGAACCCGCGACCGCAGGTGAGGATGGTCAGTTTGTCTATATTGATCGTGCCGCCGATCCGGCCTTGATCGCGCAAATTCCCGATGCTGAATCGCTCACGGTCGGCCACCTGACCGAAGTGCATCCGGTGGCCATCGGTTTCATGCATTCGCTGGCGGCGATGCTGAAAGCCGGGCAGGGCGGGGTGGCGATTTTCCTCGACTATGGCTTCCCGGCCGCCGAATATTATCTGCAGCAGCGCGATCAAGGCACCTTGATGTGCCATTACCGGCACCATGCCCATCCCGATCCGTTTTACCTGCCGGGTTTGCAGGATGTCACCGCCCACGTCGATTTCACCGCGATGGCGGTGGCGGCGCTGGACAATGGGCTGGACTTGCTGGGCTACACCAGCCAGGCCGCCTTCCTGCTGGAAGCCGGCATCGGCCAGCTGCTGCTGCGCACGCCGCCGGAAAACGCGTTGAAGTACCTGCCGCAAGCCAATGCCATGCAAAAGCTGGTGTCGCCGGCCGAAATGGGCGAGTTGTTCAAGGTGCTGGTGGTCGGCATCGGCGCTGAATTGCCGGAGCGGTTTTCCAGGCATGACCGCAGCCACCGGCTATGAAGCCATTCGCTGAGAGCCGCCGATGATCCGCTGGATGCTGGTGATTTTTATCGCCGTTATCGTTTTTTCCAGCGCCTTGCCGTGGCTGGAAAAACTCGGACTTGGCCGTCTTCCCGGCGATCTGCGCTTCACGCTGTTCGGCAAGAAGTTCTCCCTGCCGTTCGCCTCAACGGTGCTGCTGTCGACCGTATTGTTCCTGCTGGTCAAAATATTGTAGGGTGGGCATTCATGCCCACGCGTAACCCCAAACACTGACGACGCGCGTCACCGCAAAAGGTGGGCAAAAAAACATGCCCACCTACGCCATCATTTGTCGAACAACTCGCTAACCAACTGCGGCGGCCGCCCAATCACTGCCTGCCCACGATAAACCACCACTGGCCGTTGCAACAGCTTCGGATGTGCGGCAAGTGCTGCCAGCAACGCCGCATCGTCGGCTTGCGCCAGGCCCAGCGCCGCATATTCGGCTTCGTTGTCGCGCAGCATCGCGCTCACCGGGCCGCCCAATTGACGATGCAACTCCTTTAGCTGCGCCAGCGTCAGCGGTGTCTTCTGGTAGTCGACGACATCCAGCTGGAGCTTGTGCTCACTGCTGAAATGCTCGGCAAGCGCCAATGCTTCGCGTGATTTCGAGCAGCGCGGGTTGTGGTAAATCGTGATCATGCTTGTTCCTTGTCTTTATTTAATCAGTGGATCCTGCGGCAGCACTTCGTCGTCCCAGCCGTTGGCCGGCGCATCCTCGCGCAAGATGCGGTCGTGCGCAAACATTTCTTCCAGCTCTTCGCGCGCCTTCTTGGCAATCGAGACGATTTTTTGCTGGTCCTTCTGATGCGGATACATGTCGTGCAGGGTTTGCAGGTTGTGCGTACGGAACTTCATCGCCGCCTGGCGCGCCCGGTAGGCGCCGAAGCCCATGACACGCAACGCCTCGCGTCCAAGCTGCAAGGCCGACTCGAAGGTCTCGCGCTCAATCACGGTAACGCCCAGGTCCATCAGGTCAAAGTAATGCGTGACGTTGCGCGCCCGCGCGATGATCGGCAGGTCAGGAGCAATCCTGCGCACTGCCGCCACCAGCTTCAGGCTGCCCTCGATATCATCCAGCGCCACCACCAGCAGGCGGGCCTTGGCGATGCCGGCGGCCCGCATCAAATCCATGCGCGTGGCGTCGCCGTAAAACACCTTGAAGCCGAATTTGCGCAACAGCTCGATCTGGTCGGGGTCGTGATCGAGCACGGTGAGGCCGATCTTGTTGGCGTGCAGCAGGCGCCCGATGATCTGGCCGAAGCGGCCGAAGCCGGCAATGATGACCGGGTTCTCGTTCTCTTCAATCTCGTCATCAGGGCGCTTCTGCGACGCCAGGAAATACGGCGCGATGACTTTGTCGTACAGCACCAGCAGCAGCGGCGTGGTCACCATCGACAGCGCCACCACCACCACCAGGATCGATGACGTTTCTTCAGAAAACACGCGGGCGGTGGCCGCCGCGCCGAACACCACAAAGGCAAATTCGCCGCCTTGCGACAGCAGCGCGGCGAACAGGAATTGCTGCGAACGCGCAATCTTGAACACCTTGCTGAGCAGATATAGCACCAAAAACTTGATCGCCAGGAAACCGGCCACCAGACCCAGGACCAGCCAGGGCTTGGTCAGCAGCAGGCCGAAATCGACCGACATGCCGACCGCGATGAAGAACAATCCCAGTAGCAGGCCCTTGAACGGCTCCAGATCGGTTTCCAGCGCATGCCGGTACTCGGAATCGGCCAGCAGCACGCCGGCCAGGAAGCTGCCCAAGGCCATCGACATGCCGACCGATTCCATCAGCAAGCCGATCGCAATCACCAGCAGCAGCGCAAAGGCAGTGAAGATTTCGCGCAATCCGGTGCGCGCAATCACGCGCATCAGCGGCCGCACCAGATAGCGGCCGCCAACGATCAGCGTGGCAACCACCGCCACCACCTTGGCGGCGCCGAGCCAGCCGTGATTGCTGCTATGGCCGACGGCGACCCCGAGCACCGGCACCAGCGCAATCATGGGAATCGCCGCGATATCCTGGAAGAGCAGAATGGCAAAGCCTGCCGAACCGGCAGTGGTGCTGTTCAGCTTGCGTTCATTGATGGTCGCCAGCGCAATCGCGGTGGACGACAGCGACATGCCGAGCGCGGCGATCAAGGCGGTCTTCCAGTCGACTCCAAACGCCACGGCAGCGCCGAACAGCGCCAGCGAGACGGTCGCCACCTGGGCCGTGCCCCAGCCGAAAATCTGCCGCCGCAGCGACCACAAGCGTTTGGGATCGAGTTCCAGGCCGATCAGGAACAGCAGCAGCACCACGCCGAATTCTGAAAAATGCAGGATGTCTTCGACATTGTCGATCAGCCGCAGCCCCCAAGGTCCGATCGCCATGCCGGCCAGCAAATAGCCGAGCACTGCGCCCAGTCCGAATCGCTTGGCGATCGGCACCGCAGCCACCGCAGCCGCCAGATAAATCAACGCATTGAATAAAAGATTTTGTTCCATGGCTCTAACCGGGTTGATCTGCGAATTTGTCTGGGCTAGCGCTTGGTGCCGACGCAGCAGCGTCGGCGCTCAACAACTCCGGCCAGTTCGGGTAAGTCGCCAGGTGCTTGCGATAGGTCTCGATGTGCGTCGCCAGGGTCTTCTGGCTGACCTGATGCGCGCCAAACAGCATATGCGGCGGCAACCAGCGCATGCCGCACAACTGCGCGGTCTGCTGGTACGGCGGCAGGAAGGCGGCGAACGGCAGCAGGTTGTGGCCGTCAGCCTGGTAGGAGCGGTCCGAGCCGCCGGTGGTGGCGACCAGCCAGAAATCCTTGCCGTGCAAGGCGGTGCCGCCGGGACCGTAAGCCCAGCCAGGCGTCAGCACCGAGTCGACCCACTGTTTGAGCAGCGCCGGCATGCTGTACCACTGCACCGGATGCTGGAATACGATCAGGTCGGCCTGTTCCACCAGCGCCTGCTCGCGCCGCACCGGGATGTGAAAGTCGGGATACAGCTCATACAGGTCACGCACCTGTACATTCGGTACCTTGGCGGCGGCTTCCGCCAGCCGTCGGTTGGCGCGCGAATGATGCGGCGTCGGATGTGCGTACAGGATGAGGATTTGCGGTGGTTTGGTCATGACGAACGATGTGGGTGACGGGAAGAACGGCAAAAATGGCGGCAAATGACGGCTTAAGATGAACTGATATTGAAAACAACGCTCAATTACAATGAGCAAGCCTATACTTTGGCAAGCAAATGTTACCGGCGTCAGTTGTCAGTGCGCGGCTTTTGCTTTCAGTGGACATGCTAGCAGCACTTCCCTTAATTTTTTTATTTCTGACAATTTCTGACAATATGCCCGACTCACAGCCAAGCGACCCCAAGCATCCGGTAGCGGATACCGACACCAGCCCGGCGGCGCCAGAGCCGGCTGCCACTGAACCGATAGCAGCAGCCCAACCGGAAGTCCAACCGGAAATTAAGCCCGAAGTTAAATCCGCCCCCCAGCCGGAGCCCAAAGTCGAGGCCAAACCGGAAGCCAAGCCAGCAGGGGCGGCTACCCAACCGACGTTTTCCAACCAGAACAGCGATGGCGCTCCCTGGCCGCAAACCTGGAAGCTGATCGCCGCGCGTTTCCGCGCCCTGTCCGACAAGGCCGGCCGGCGCATGATGCAGCGCACCCTGAAGATCGGCATCTCGGCCCGTATCTTCCATCCGGAAGAAGGCGCCAAGGGTTTGCGCGGGCGCACGCTGCAATACCTGGAGGAATCGATCGCACAATGGGTGATGTCGCGCAATGTGCTGGTGTTCATGATTCCTACGGTAAATACCAACGGCCTGGTCCATCCCAGCTCAATTCGCCTGCGCGATTACGCCAAGCACCTGGATGGCCTGGTCCTGCAAGGCGGCGCCGACGTTTCGCCGCAAAGCTACGCGGAAGCCGCGACCCGGCCGGAATGGGGCGGCGACCGGGTGCGCGACATGTATGAGCTGGAACTGCTGCATGAATTTATCGAAGCCGGCAAGCCGGTGCTGGGCATTTGCCGCGGTTGTCAATTGATCAATGTTGCTTTCGGCGGCACCCTGTATCAGGACATCGCCACCGATGTGCCAACCTCAATCACCCACGTCAACGACGAATACGACCGCCTGCACCATGCGATTCAGTTCCCGGCCGGCTCCTCGCTGGCGGCTTTGTTCAATACCGGTGAGAACGGCCAGACCGAATGGGTGGTCAACTCGATCCACCATCAGGCCGTGAAGGACCTGGGGCGCGATCTGACGGTCGAGGCAATTTCCGGCACCGACAATATCGTCGAGGCAATTCGTTACCGTAAGGCAGCATTTGTCATGGGTTTGCAGTGGCATCCGGAGTTTCACCGCGCTGGTGGCCCACAGTTGCTTGATTGCACGCCAATCCTCGATGGATTTTTAAGAGCTGCACGCGAGACGCGTTTCTGATATTATCTTGCGCCTTGGCCGGTGAAGCATATTTCCCGATTTCGGCCAGGCTCAGTGTCGACCATTTGCGTCAAATTGAAAAAACTTCAAATTATTTTGAGGAAATCATTTTCGGCGGTTGACACTTCAGAGGTGCTTTACTATAATCTGGGGTTCCCTGCGGAGAGGTGGCCGAGTGGTTAATGGCAGCAGACTGTAAATCTGCCCTCTTACGAGTACGCTGGTTCGAATCCAGCCCTCTCCACCATTTTGGGAAGAAGTAACAAGTAGTAGCTGTAGCAGAATATTGCGGCGGTAGAAGTGAACTGATCGAATTGAAATGATCTCGCGGGTGTAGCTCAATGGTAGAGCTGAAGCCTTCCAAGCTTATGACGAGGGTTCGATTCCCTTCACCCGCTCCAGTAGATTGTCAGGCGGCAGTAAATTATAAAGTTGGGCGTGTTGTTGGTTGGCTTTGCCAATAAGAGCGCGCGTACAGCATAGCCCTTGTAGCTCAGTGGTAGAGCACTCCCTTGGTAAGGGAGAGGCCACGTGTTCGATCCACGTCAAGGGCACCAGATCAAAGTTGTTTTCGGTGCCCGCAATGGGGTGCTGCAAAAACTGAATTTCAGTTTTTAATTCGTAATGCGGTCGGGCGTGTGCCTGGACATTCTCATCAAATCTTTAGGAGTCTAAGATGGCAAAAGGCAAGTTTGAGCGGACCAAGCCGCACGTCAACGTCGGCACTATCGGCCACGTCGACCACGGCAAGACCACGCTGACAGCAGCGATCGCGACAGTATTGTCGAAGAAGTTTGGCGGCGAAGCCAAAGCGTACGATCAGATTGACGCAGCGCCAGAAGAAAAAGCGCGCGGCATCACGATCAACACAGCGCACGTTGAATACGAAACTGCAAACCGTCACTACGCTCACGTTGACTGCCCAGGCCACGCTGACTATGTTAAAAACATGATCACTGGTGCTGCACAGATGGACGGCGCGATCCTGGTTTGCTCCGCAGCTGACGGCCCAATGCCACAGACTCGTGAGCACATCCTGTTGTCGCGTCAAGTTGGCGTGCCATACATCATCGTGTTCCTGAACAAAGCCGACATGGTCGACGACGAAGAGTTGCTCGAGCTGGTCGAAATGGAAGTGCGCGAGCTGTTGACCAAGTACGAATTCCCAGGCGACGACCTGCCAATCATCAAGGGTTCGGCGAAGCTGGCTCTGGAAGGCGACACTGGCCCATTGGGCGAGCAAGCAATCATGGCTCTGGCTGAAGCGCTGGACACTTACATCCCAACACCAGAACGTGCTGTTGACGGCGCATTCCTGTTGCCAGTGGAAGACGTGTTCTCGATCTCGGGTCGCGGTACTGTTGTGACCGGTCGTGTTGAGCGCGGTATCGTCAAGGTTGGCGAAGCGCTGCAAATCGTTGGTATCCGTGATACACAAGATACAACATGTACTGGCGTTGAAATGTTCCGCAAGCTGCTGGACCAAGGTCAAGCTGGCGACAACGTTGGCGTTCTGTTGCGCGGTACCAAGCGTGAAGACGTAGAGCGGGGCCAAGTGTTGGCTAAGCCGAACTCGATCAAGCCACACAAGCATTTCACAGGCGAGATCTATGTTCTGTCGAAAGACGAAGGCGGCCGTCATACTCCGTTCTTCAACAACTATCGTCCACAGTTCTACTTCCGTACAACGGACGTGACTGGTTCGATCGAGTTGCCGAAGGACAAAGAAATGGTTATGCCAGGCGATAACGTGTCGATCACCGTGATGTTGATCAACCCGATCGCGATGGAAGAAGGTCTGCGTTTCGCGATCCGCGAAGGTGGCCGTACTGTTGGTGCAGGCGTTGTTGCTAAGATCCTGCCTGACGCGTAATAGAAAAAAGTAGTAATCGCCGCGACCCGGGAAATTCCCGCCTCGCGGCGTTAATGTCTGAAAGGTAAGCGTAAGTTAGCTGGCCAAGCCATTCAGATAAAGTGTTTTAAGCGTAGGGGTGTAGCTCAATTGGCAGAGCGCCGGTCTCCAAAACCGGAGGTTGGGGGTTCGATGCCCTCCGCCCCTGCCACCGATTCGGGTGTAGGGTACAGAAAGTCACTGAAAGTAAGCCGCGTATGTCTAACCACCCTGTGCAAACTGTCGGCGAATCCGGCAATAAGCTCAAAGTAATACTGGCAGTTTTGGCTGTCGTTGCCGGCGTTGTCGGCTTTTATTTTTTGTCGGGCCAGTCTGGTCTGGTGCGCGCTAGCGCATTGGTTGCCGGTTTGGTGGTGGCTGTCGCCCTGGCATGGACTTCGACCCAAGGTCGTGAATTCCTTGGTTTCGCCAAGGAAGCTGTGCGCGAAACGAAAAAAGTTGTTTGGCCTACCCGCAAGGAAGCGATGCAGATCACTGCCATCGTTTTCGCATTTGTGCTGGTGATGGCGATTTTCCTCTGGGGCATCGATAAGCTCCTCGAGGTCTTGTTGTACGACGTGATATTGGGTTGGAAACAATAATGAGCGATAGCACACAAAACGATGCGCAAGCAACGCCGCCTGCTGTGACGCCTTCGGCGCCAGTGGGCAAAAAGCGCTGGTATGTGGTGCATGCTTATTCCGGTATGGAAAAGAGCGTGCAACGCGCGCTTACCGAGCGCATTGATCGCGCAGGAATGCAAGAACAGTTCGGCCAGATCCTGGTGCCGACTGAAGAAGTAATCGAAGTCAGGAATGGCCAGAAAGCCGTTACCGAACGTCGTTTCTTCCCAGGCTACGTCCTGGTCGAGATGGAAATGACCGACGAAACATGGCATTTGGTAAAGAACACCAATAAGGTGACCGGCTTTATCGGCGGCAAGTCGAACAAGCCTACACCGATCCCGCAGCATGAAGTCGACAAGATCATGCAGCAGATGCAAGACGGTATCGAAAAGCCGCGGCCAAAGGTGCTATACGAAGTTGGCGAGCTGGTGCGTATCAAGGAAGGCGCTTTCACCGATTTCAACGGCAACGTCGAAGAAGTCAATTACGAAAAGTCGCGCGTGCGTGTCACCGTTACTATTTTCGGTCGCGCTACCCCAGTCGAACTGGAGTTCGACAAGGTCGAAAAAGTCTAAGCAGCATTTGCCCGCGTAGCGGCAACACAGATTCAAACAAGCGCCGTTCGGAGCGTCATGGATTAAACCTCATGGAATCCGAAGCAGTAAGAGGAGCCCTACTAGATCGCTGTCCGGCATGCCGGATTGATCAAAAAGGCGCTAATACTCACACACTTAGGAGCCATCATGGCAAAGAAAATCATTGGTTTTATCAAGCTGCAAGTGCCAGCTGGTAAAGCAAACCCATCCCCACCAATCGGTCCAGCATTGGGTCAGCGCGGTCTGAACATCATGGAATTCTGTAAGGCATTTAATGCCCAGACCCAAGGTGTTGAGCCAGGTCTGCCAATTCCAGTCGTGATCACAGCGTTCGCTGACAAGTCCTTCACTTTCGTGATGAAGACTCCTCCAGCAACGATCCTGATCAAGAAGGCTGCTGGCATCACCAAGGGTTCGGCTACGCCGCATACCACTAAGGTTGGTTCGATCACCCGTAAGCAAGCAGAAGAAATCGCAACCTTGAAAAAGCCCGATTTGACTGGTGCTGATCTGGAAGCTGGCGTACGTACTATCGCCGGTTCTGCTCGTTCGATGGGCATCACGGTGGAGGGTCTGTAATGGCTAAGTTAACTAAGCGCGCAAAAGCGATCAAGGCAAAAGTCGATCGCACCAAGGCATATCCATTCGACAACGCAGTAGCGTTGATCAAGGAATGCGCAACTGCAAAATTCAACGAATCGATCGATGTATCCGTCCAATTGGGCGTTGATGCAAAGAAGTCGGACCAAGTGGTTCGCGGTTCCGTCGTGCTGCCAGCTGGCACCGGCAAGACCGTTCGCGTTGCAGTATTTGCTTCCGGCGAAAAAGCCGAACAAGCTAAAGCTGCTGGCGCCGACGTCGTTGGTATGGAAGACCTGGCTGAGCAAATCAAAGCCGGCAACATGCCTTTCGACATCGTGATCGCTTCGCCTGACACCATGCGTATCGTTGGTACCCTGGGCCAGATCCTGGGACCACGTGGCCTGATGCCAAATCCGAAGGTTGGTACTGTTACTCCTGACGTCGCTACCGCTGTCAAGAACGCGAAAGCCGGTCAAGTGCAATACCGTACCGACAAAGCCGGTATCATCCACGCAACAATCGGCCGTAAATCGTTTAGCGATGCAGAACTGAAGTCCAACTTGTTGGCACTGATCGATGCATTGAGCAAAGCCAAGCCAGCAACCAGCAAGGGTGTATACCTGCGCAAGATCTCCTTGTCCTCGACAATGGGTGCCGGCGTTCGTGTCGATCAATCGACACTGGCAGCTTAATCGGCTGGCTGAGCTGTATTGAATCAAGTCCTGAAGGCGGTGCGCGAGTCGCATAGCCATCAGGCGAATCTTTGGGCTGGACCTGTATCGGCAATTTTGATGTGGGTCCAGGCAATCAAAGACCGTTGGGCGGCGTGCAGCAGGTAGTGCACAAAGTTAAACACCAGGCGAGCAATCGTTTGGCACCCAACGCAGATGGTGTACCCGAACAAGTTTTGTAGTCTCAACGCTGTGTGTCGCTTTGTTTTTATGATGCGTCAGTACTGAACTCCTAACTTCGGACGCCGTGTTCGAACCGATGTGAGGTAAGTAACCACTTGCGGTTATGTCGTTACCAAGCATCATTTTTGGAGGTTGATCTTGAGTCTCAATCTGAATGACAAAAAGGCCGTAGTCGCCGAAGTCTCTGCAAAAGTAGCAGCTGCACAGACTATCGTCGTGGCCGAATATCGTGGCATCCAGGTTGGTCACTTGACCCAACTGCGCGCTAATGCGCGTACCCAGGGTGTGTACTTGCGTGTATTGAAAAATACACTGGCACGTCGCGCCGTTGAAGGTACCGCGTTTGCCGACCTCGCCAAAGACATGACCGGCCCGTTGATCTATTCGATCTCCGAGGACGCCGTTGCTGCTGCAAAAGTCATCAATGACTTTGCAAAAACCAACGACAAACTGGTCGTCAAGGCAGGTAACTTCGCTGGTAAGCCGCTGGATAAGGCGGGTGTACAAGCGTTGGCAAACATTCCAAGTCGCGAAGTTCTGCTGGCCCAAGTTGTGGGCATGATGCAGATGCCGATCGCTGGATTTGCGCGTGGTCTGGCTGCTTTGGCAGCGAAAAAAGAAGCCGAAGCCGCTTAATCAGCAAGCTTCAGGCGCTTTTTTTAGCGTTAGTACCAATCTGATGTATTCATTGTAAAAAAATTAGGAGTTTCACATGGCTTTTGATAAAGATGCATTCCTGACCCAGATCGATGGTCTGACTGTTATGGAATTGAATGACCTGGTTAAGGCATTCGAAGAGAAGTTTGGCGTTTCCGCAGCAGCTGTTGCAGTTGCTGGCGGCGGCGCTGCTGGCGGCGGTGCTGCTGCAGCTGAAGAGCAAACCGAGTTCACCGTTGTCCTGAAGGGCGTCGGCGCAAACAAGGTTGGCGTAATTAAGGCAGTTCGCGAAATCACCGGCCTGGGCTTGAAAGAAGCTAAAGACCTGGTTGACGGCGCACCGAAGGCAGTTAAAGAAGGCGTTTCGAAAGCCGACGCTGATGCTGCAGCCAAGAAATTGGTTGAAGCCGGCGCAGAAGCTGAAATCAAGTAATTTCAGCTTTTTTGAGCGCATTTATTGCGCTGGAGTCAAAGTGCAGAACTCTCGAAAAGGAGAGTTCGGCTTTGGCTCCTTTGTCGTTTTCGATTTTGTTTAGCGCTTGTTGTTTTATTAAGCGTCCGTTGCCATCAAGCTCGAAGGGCTGAGACTTGAGGAATTGTTGGTTACGACAGTTTAGCCAGATCGGTAGTTTTGTCTAGTTTGACTGAAATATCCAGCGAATCCTGAATTCTCTATCCTTCCTGTCACTCACGGAGTGTTCAATGCACTACTCATTTACTGAGAAGAAGCGTATTCGTAAATCTTTTGCGAAACGCGCTAACGTTCACCACGTTCCGTTCCTGCTGGCGACCCAGCTCGAGTCGTATCTTGGCTTCCTGCAACAAGACAAAGTACCGTCTCAACGTAAGAATGAGGGCCTGCAGTCGGCTTTCACATCTATTTTCCCTATCGTTTCGCACAATGGTTTCGCGCGTCTCGAATTCTTGTCTTATGTCCTCGGCGATCCGCCGTTCGACGTCAAGGAATGCCAACAGCGTGGTCTGACGTTCGCGTCGCCATTGCGCGCCAAGGTGCGCCTGGTGATCCTGGACAAGGAATCGCCGACCAAGCCAGTGGTCAAGGAAATGAAAGAGCAGGAAGTGTACATGGGCGAATTGCCGCTCATGACCACGACCGGCTCGTTCGTTATCAATGGCACTGAGCGTGTGATCGTATCGCAGCTGCATCGTTCCCCGGGCGTGTTCTTTGAACATGACCGCGGCAAGACGCACTCGTCCGGCAAGTTGCTGTTCTCGGCACGTATCATTCCTTACCGTGGTTCATGGCTCGACTTCGAATTCGACCCGAAAGACATCCTGTTCTTCCGCGTCGACCGTCGTCGCAAGATGCCTGTCACGATCCTGCTGAAAGCGATCGGCATGTCGGTCGAGCAGATCCTGGCCAACTTCTTCGTATTCGACAACTTCGCGTTGCGTAACGAAGGCGCGGAAATGGAATTCGTCTCCGAACGCCTGCGTGGCGAAGTTGCGCGTTTCGACATCACCGACAAATCGGGCAAGGTCCTGGTCGCTAAAGACAAGCGTATCAATTCCAAGCACGTGCGTGACATCGAAGCTGCCGGCATCAAGCACATTTCGGTACCGGAAGACTACCTGCTGGGCCGCGTCCTGGCGCGCAACATCGTTGACGGCGACACTGGCGAAGTAGTTGCCAACGCCAACGACGAGTTGACTGAAGAATTGCTGGCCAAGCTGCGTGAAGCTGACGTCAGCGACATCCAGACCCTGTACACCAACGATCTGGACCAAGGTAGCTACATCTCGCAAACTCTGCGCAGCGATGACACCAACGATCAGATGGCTGCCCGCGTCGCGATCTATCGCATGATGCGTCCAGGCGAACCGCCAACCGAAGATTCGGTTGAAGCGTTGTTCAACGGTCTGTTCTACAACGCTGATCGTTACGATCTGTCGGCTGTCGGCCGCATGAAGTTCAACCGCCGTATCGGCCGTGATGAACTGACTGGCGCCATGACGCTGTCGAACGAAGACGTGCTGGCTGTGATCAAGATCCTGGTTGAGTTGCGCAATGGCCGCGGCGAAGTCGACGATATCGATCACTTGGGTAACCGTCGCGTACGTTGCGTCGGCGAACTGGCTGAGAACCAATTCCGTGCCGGTCTGGTACGGGTTGAGCGTGCAGTCAAGGAACGCCTCGGTCAAGCCGAAGCGGACAACCTGATGCCGCATGACCTGATCAATTCCAAGCCGATTTCGGCTGCTATCCGTGAATTCTTCGGTTCGTCGCAGTTGTCGCAGTTTATGGACCAAACTAACCCGCTGTCGGAAATCACCCACAAGCGCCGCGTATCGGCACTTGGACCGGGCGGTTTGACCCGTGAGCGCGCCGGCTTTGAAGTCCGCGACGTGCATCCGACCCACTACGGCCGCGTTTGCCCGATCGAAACACCGGAAGGCCCGAACATTGGTCTGATCAACTCGCTGGCTTTGTATGCTCGCTTGAATGAATACGGCTTCCTGGAAACACCATACCGCAAGGTTGAAGACAGCAAGGTTACCGACCAGATCGATTATCTGTCGGCGATTGAAGAAGGCCGCTACATCATCGCTCAGGCGAATGCGACCATCGACAAGTCCCTGAAGCTGTCCGATGAACTGGTTTCTGCACGTGAAGCCGGCGAAACCATTCTGGTATCGCCAGAGCGCGTTCAGTACATGGACGTTGCGCCAGGCCAGGTGGTTTCGGTTGCAGCATCGCTGATCCCGTTCCTCGAACACGATGACGCGAACCGCGCATTGATGGGTGCCAACATGCAACGTCAGGCAGTTCCTTGCTTGCGTCCAGAAAAGGCATTGGTCGGTACTGGTATCGAACGCACCGTGGCAGTTGACTCGGGCACCACCGTGCAGGCACTGCGTGGCGGTATCGTTGATTACGTCGATGCAGGCCGCGTCGTTATTCGCGTGAATGACGAAGAAGCGACTGCAGGCGAAGTCGGTGTTGATATCTACAACCTGATCAAGTACACACGTTCGAACCAGAACACCAACATCAACCAACGGCCAATCGTGCAAGTTGGTGACCGCGTCGCCAAACACGACGTGATCGCCGATGGCGCCTCGACCGATCTGGGTGAGCTGGCTCTGGGTCAGAACATGCTGGTGGCGTTTATGCCATGGAATGGCTACAACTTCGAAGATTCGATTCTGATCTCCGAAAAAGTCGTTGCTGACGACCGCTACACCTCGATCCATATCGAAGAGTTGTCGGTTGTTGCACGCGACACCAAGCTGGGCGCTGAAGAAATCACCCGCGACATCTCCAACCTGGCCGAAAACCAGTTGGCGCGTCTGGATGAATCCGGCATCGTCTACATCGGTGCTGAAGTCGAAGCCGGCGATACGCTGGTCGGTAAGGTGACTCCTAAGGGCGAAACCCAACTGACGCCAGAAGAAAAGCTGCTGCGCGCGATTTTCGGCGAAAAGGCTTCGGACGTAAAAGATACATCGTTGCGCGTGCCTTCGGGCATGGTCGGTACGGTGATCGACGTGCAAGTGTTTACCCGCGAAGGCATCCAACGCGACAAACGTGCACAACAGATTATCGACGACGAACTGCAACGCTATCGCCTGGATCTGAACGACCAGTTGCGTATCGTTGAAGGCGATGCTTTCGAACGTCTGGAACGCATGTTGATCGGCAAGGTTGTCAACGGCGGTCCGAAGAAACTGGCCAAGGGCAGCAAGCTGACCAAGGAATACCTGGCAGACCTGGACAAGTACCACTGGTTCGACATCCGTCCTGCGGACGACGATGCTGCCGTGGCACTGGAAGCGATCAAGGAATCGATCGCCGAGAAGCGTCACCAGTTCGACCTGGCATTTGAAGAAAAGCGCAAGAAGCTGACCCAAGGCGATGAGCTGCAGCCTGGCGTACAAAAGATGGTCAAGGTTTACCTGGCCGTCAAGCGCCGCCTGCAACCTGGCGACAAGATGGCTGGTCGTCACGGTAACAAGGGTGTGGTTTCGCGCATCCTGCCGATCGAAGACATGCCGCACATGGCTGACGGTACGCCGGCAGACATCGTATTGAACCCGCTGGGCGTTCCTTCACGGATGAACATCGGTCAGGTTCTGGAAGTTCACTTGGGCTGGGCAGCCAAGGGTCTGGGCCTGCGTATCGGCGAAATGCTGAAGGCGCAAACCAAGATTGCAGAATTGCGTAAATTCCTGACGACTATTTACAACGAATCCGGTAAATCGGAAGACCTGGATAGCCTGTCGGACGACGAGATCCTGCATCTGGCCAGCAACCTGAAGGCCGGTGTGCCATTCGCAACGCCAGTGTTCGACGGTGCGCACGAAGATGAAATTCGCCGCATGCTGGACCTGGCTTATCCGGACGCCATCGCCAAGCAACTGGGCATGACGCCATCGAAGAATCAGGTCACCATGTATGACGGTCGTACCGGTGAAGCTTTCGAGCGCAGTGTCACAGTCGGCTACATGCACTACCTGAAACTGCACCATCTGGTCGATGACAAGATGCATGCACGTTCGACTGGTCCTTACTCGCTGGTTACCCAGCAGCCATTGGGTGGTAAGGCGCAGTTCGGTGGCCAGCGCTTCGGTGAGATGGAAGTTTGGGCATTGGAAGCTTACGGTGCGTCGTACGTGCTGCAAGAAATGCTGACAGTGAAGTCGGATGACGTGAACGGTCGTACCAAAGTGTATGAAAACCTGGTCAAGGGTGACCATGTAATCGATGCAGGCATGCCGGAATCCTTCAACGTTTTGTTGAAAGAAATCCGCTCGCTGGGTATTGACATGGATCTTGACCGCGAATAAGCGGGCAAGATCAACCGTCCACAATTGTGGGACAGAGTTTAAGAGGCGCCGAAGGGCGACGAATTACTCTGTCCCCAACTGACTAGACCGTGAGATCGAGTCAGACCGGACTACAGCAGTACAGAGGTAAGGTAGCGATACTCTTGGCAGCTGTATTTGAGCATCAAAAAGATTACATAATGTTGGGGACAGAGTAATTCGCCACGCTGCGGTGGCTCTTAAACTCTGTCCCGCAATCGAATTAATCACCTGGAGTGATACATGAAAGCACTGCTCGATTTATTCAAGCAAGTTCAGCAAAGTGAACAGTTCGACTCGATCAAAATTGGTCTGGCGTCGCCCGAAAAAATTCGTTCGTGGTCTTATGGCGAAGTTAAAAAGCCAGAAACCATCAACTATCGTACCTTCAAGCCAGAGCGCGATGGTCTGTTCTGCGCCAAGATTTTTGGCCCGATCAAAGACTACGAATGCCTGTGCGGTAAGTACAAGCGTCTGAAGCACCGCGGCGTTATCTGCGAAAAGTGCGGCGTTGAAGTCACGCTGGCAAAAGTGCGTCGCGAGCGCATGGGCCACATTGAGCTGGCATCGCCGACCGCGCATATCTGGTTCCTGAAATCGCTGCCGTCGCGTCTGGGCATGGTCCTTGACATGACCCTGCGGGATATCGAACGCGTATTGTATTTTGAAGCCTACGTCATCACCGATCCAGGCATGACGCCGCTGAAGCGTTGCCAGATCATGTCGGAAGACGACTACGCCGCCAAGTACGAAGAATACGGCGACGACTTCACCGCATTCATGGGCGCCGAAGGCATCCGTGAGTTGCTGCGCGCGATCGATATCGACCGCGATGCGGAAACTCTGCGTCAGGAATTGAAAGAGTCGAAGTCCGAAGCCAAGATCAAGAAATACGCCAAGCGCTTGAAAGTGCTGGAAGCGTTCCAACGTTCGGGCATCAAGCCTGACTGGATGATCATGGAAGTGTTGCCAGTGCTGCCGCCTGAGTTGCGTCCGCTGGTACCGCTGGATGGCGGCCGTTTCGCTACTTCCGATTTGAACGACCTGTATCGCCGCGTCATCAACCGTAACAACCGTCTGAAGCGCCTGATGGAATTGCGCGCTCCGGAAATCATCACCCGCAACGAAAAGCGGATGTTGCAGGAAGCGGTTGACTCGTTGCTGGACAACGGCCGTCGCGGTAAGGCAATGACTGGCGCCAACAAGCGTCCGCTGAAATCCCTGGCAGAAATGATCAAGGGTAAGGGCGGCCGTTTCCGTCAGAACTTGCTGGGTAAGCGCGTCGACTATTCCGGCCGTTCGGTTATCGTGGTGGGGCCACAACTGAAACTGCATCAGTGCGGCTTGCCGAAACTGATGGCGTTGGAACTGTTCAAGCCATTCATTTTCCACAAGCTGGAAGTGATGGGCATCGCCAGCACGATCAAGGCAGCCAAGAAGGAAGTTGAAAATCAGACTTCCGTGGTGTGGGACATCCTGGAAGACGTGATCCGTGAACATCCGGTCATGTTGAACCGTGCGCCTACATTGCACCGTCTGGGTATCCAGGCGTTTGAGCCGGTCCTGATCGAAGGCAAGGCAATCCAATTGCACCCGCTGGTCTGCGCCGCATTCAACGCCGACTTTGACGGCGACCAAATGGCGGTCCACGTTCCACTGTCGATCGAAGCACAGATGGAAGCACGCACCTTGATGCTGGCTTCCAACAACATCCTGTTCCCATCGAACGGCGAACCGTCGATCGTGCCGTCGCAGGATATCGTGTTGGGTCTGTACTACGCCACCCGTGAGCAAATCAACGGCAAGGGCGAAGGCATGATGTTCCCTGACGTGTCGGAAGCCATCCGTGCTTACGACAACAAGGAAGTCGAGCTGACGACCCGCGTTACCGTCCGTATCACCGAGTATCCGAAGGATCCGGCGACCGGCGAATTCGTCAAGACCATCAAGCGTTACGAAACGACTGTTGGCCGCGCGATCCTGTCGGAAATCCTGCCTAAGGGCTTGCCATTCACCGTGCTGAACCGCGCGTTGAAGAAGAAGGAAATCTCGAAGCTGATCAACACGGCATTCCGTAAGTGCGGCCTGCGCGCTACGGTGGTGTTCGCTGACCAATTGATGCAGTCCGGTTTCCGTTTGGCGACCCGTGCCGGTATCTCGATCTGCGTGGACGACATGCTGGTACCGCCACAAAAGGCAACCATCATCGCGACTGCAGAACAAGAAGTGAAGCAGATCGAACAGCAGTACTCGTCCGGTCTGGTGACTGCTGGCGAACGTTACAACAAGGTTGTGGATATCTGGGGCAAGGCCGGCGACGACGTCGGCAAGGCCATGATGGAACAGCTGAAGGTGGAAGATGTGGTCCGCCGCGACGGCACCAAGGGCACTCAGGAATCGTTCAACGCGATTTACATGATGGCCGACTCCGGTGCGCGTGGTTCCGCAGCACAGATCCGTCAGCTGGCCGGTATGCGTGGCCTGATGGCGAAACCGGATGGTTCGATTATCGAAACGCCGATCACCGCGAACTTCCGCGAAGGTCTGAACGTTTTGCAGTACTTCATTTCGACCCACGGTGCACGTAAAGGTCTGGCCGATACCGCGTTGAAGACAGCGAACTCGGGTTACCTGACACGTCGTCTGGTTGATGTGACCCAGGATCTGGTCGTGATCGAAGATGATTGCGGCACCTCCAACGGCGCTTCGATGAAGGCGATGGTTGAAGGCGGTGAAGTTATTGAAGCGCTGCGCGACCGTATCCTCGGCCGTGTTGCTGCCAACGATATCGTCAATCCGGAAACCCAGGGCACTCTGTACGAAGCCGGCACGCTGCTGGACGAAGATGCAGTCGAAGAAATCGAACGCCTCGGCATCGATGAAGTCAAGGTCCGCACACCGCTGACATGCGACACACGCTACGGCCTGTGCGCGCAATGTTACGGTCGCGACCTGGGCCGCGGCACGCTGGTCAACAACGGTGAAGCTGTCGGTGTGGTTGCTGCGCAGTCGATCGGTGAGCCAGGTACCCAGCTGACCATGCGTACGTTCCACATCGGTGGTGCGGCGTCGCGTTCGGCAGTGGCATCCAGTGTTGAAGCCAAGTCCAACGGTACGGTCCGCTTCACAGCGACCATGCGTTACGTGACTAACGGCAAGGGCGAACTGATCGTGATTTCCCGTTCCGGCGAAGTCCTGATCACCGACGACCACGGCCGTGAGCGCGAGCGTCATAAAGTACCGTACGGTGCGACACTGATCGTCAAGGATGGCTTGACCATCAAGGCCGGTACCGCATTGGCAACATGGGATCCGTTGACCCGTCCGATCATTACCGAGTACACCGGTACCGTCCGCTTCGAGAACGTCGAAGAAGGTTCGACCGTTGCCCGTCAGATCGATGAAGTTACCGGTCTGTCGACTCTGGTGGTTATCGATGCGAAGCGTCGTGGTTCGGTCACCAAGACTGTTCGTCCGCAAGTTAAGCTGCTGAACGAACAAGGCGAAGAAGTCAAGATCGCCGGTACTGAACACGCAGTGACGATCGGCTTCCAGGTGGGCGCGCTGATTACCGTGAAAGACGGTCAGCAAGTGCACGTTGGTGAAGTGTTGGCACGTATCCCGACTGAATCGCAAAAGACGCGCGATATTACCGGGGGTCTGCCACGCGTTGCCGAGCTGTTCGAAGCACGTTCGCCGAAGGATGCAGGTATGCTGGCTGAAGTCACAGGTACTGTGGCGTTCGGTAAGGAAACCAAGGGCAAGCAACGTCTGGAAATCACAGACATGGACGGCAACAAGCACGAGTTCCTGATTACCAAGGACAAGCAAGTGCTGGTACATGACGGCCAGGTCGTGAACAAGGGTGAAATGATTGTCGACGGCCCAGCCGATCCGCAAGACATCCTGCGCCTGTTGGGTATCGAAGCGCTGGCACGTTACATCGTCGACGAAGTTCAAGACGTGTACCGCTTGCAAGGCGTGAAGATCAATGACAAGCACATCGAAGTGATCGTACGCCAGATGTTGCGTCGCGTTCAAATCGTTGATGCCGGCGATGCGTCTTACATCACTGGTGAGCAGGTCGAGCGTTCGGAACTGCTGGACGAAAACGATCGCGTGATTGCAGCGGGCAAGATTCCTGCAACCTACGAAAACGTATTGCTGGGTATTACCAAGGCATCGCTGTCGACCGATTCGTTCATCTCGGCCGCATCGTTCCAGGAAACCACCCGCGTGTTGACCGAAGCTGCAATCATGGGCAAGAAAGACACGCTGCGCGGCCTGAAGGAAAACGTTATCGTTGGTCGTCTGATCCCAGCCGGCACCGGTCTCGCGTTCCATCGTGCACGCAAGGAAAAAGACAGCTGGGAAGCGGAAGAGCGCACAGCACTGTTGCAATCCGAACAGGCAGCACGCCTGGCAGCTGCAGAAGCACGCGCAGCTGAGGAATTGAACGCACAGCAAGGCGACGAAGCTTAATCCTTTAAAAGGATTAGTCAGCAAAACGGCAGCGGATGAATATCCGCTGCCGTTTTTTTTCGTCTATTCAAAGGGAAGTGTTGCTTCGGTTCAGTGCCGGCGACGTGCTCGCCGCACTGTATTTCTGGGCAGTCCAGCGAACCAGCCTGGCAAAATGTGTGATGTCGCCAGCGGCCCGGCGTTTTCAGCGCTTAAACATGAGGATGGCGCCGAGCCCGTCAAGCTGTGTTAATCGCGTTGCTGGCGCAGGGGCTTGCCGTTGTCGATGACTTCCCGGCAGTCGCCCTTGAAGGTCGAGTTGTCGTAATCAGTCCAGCCGTAGCTGTCGACATAACGCTTGTGCGGGCGCAGTTTGTCGCTCAGGAAACTCCATTCCAGCCGCTCGTCCGGGTAGCGGATATCGGACAGGTCGAGCAGCGAATGGAAGACGTTCTCAGTGGTCATGCGGGCGCGTTTGTGGCGCAGCAATTGATCGACCTTGTCGGGATAGGCTTGCTTGTACAAATCCGAATACCACATCAGCGCAGGAATATGGAATTCGAACTGGGTATTGTGTCCGTGGAAGGCAATCTTGCAGCTGCCGTCATACAGCGTCTGGCCGTGATCGGAGAAATACATCATGGCGCTCAGTTGCTTGGATTCCTTGAGGGCGCCGATCACCTGCGACAGGAACCAGTCGACATACAGTACCGAGTTGTCATAGCTGTTGTTGAGCGCCGGCTTGTTGGCAAGATTGGTGTAGGCCGGGTTTTCGATGCCGAACAGCGATGGCTGCCATTTGTCGTAATCCTGTGGATAGCGATGACTGTAATTCCAGTGGTTGCCCAGCGTGTGCAGGACGATCAGTTTTTTCTGCGCCGGGTCCAGCATCGCCTTTTGTAATTGCGGCAACAGGATTGAATCGAAATTCGATGTATCGGTAAATCCGCCCAGGTTCAGGAACTGGACCACATCGGCTTCGTTGGCAAATACCGACACCGGGGTGTCGAATTTGCCATACGACATCTGGTTGGATATCCAATATGTCTTGAAGCCGGCCTCTTTGTAGGCGGTGACGAAAGACTTTTCGGCAAAGCCGGCTTTCAGGCTTTCAGTTGCCGGTTTGCGAGAAACGATGACGGGCACGGACAGGCGGGTGGCCGAGACAGAAGTGATGACATCCGAGAAACTGACGAGATTTGTCTCTTTTTTCAGCAAAGGATTGGTGTCGCGCTGATAGCCATTCAAGCTCCAGCGATCGTAGCGCGACGATTCGCCGATCACCATGACCACAATTTGCGGCGTGTTTTGATGGCTGGCTTGATGGGCGCCGAAATGAAACTGGCTGTTCTTGTGCTCCAGATCGTCCAGGTATTCCCGTTCTTTCCAGAAATCGTAGCCGCGTACCGCCAGGCCGAATGGCCAGGTGCGACCGATCGGGTCCGGCTGGAATGGCGTTGCCGCCCAGTTGGGCAACTTGCCGAGATGAGTGCCGCTAGTGGCGGGAGGGGAGGCCGTCTTGCTGCTTGCAACACTCGTCGAAGCGGGTTGAATGCCTATCTCCTGGCCATATAGCCAGACGCATAAGCCGGCAGTGAGCACTAACCAGCCAAACCAGCGTGAAGGGCCTTCAAGGTCCAGGTCGCGGGTGCGGCTTGCGGCCAGCCAGCTGAGCGCCCACCACAGCACGACGAAAGCAAGGATCGCCGCCAACCACCAAACCTTGTCGCCAAGAAATTCCATGGCTTCCCTGGGGCTGGTCTCAGCAATGATCCCCAGGTGGTGCGTGGAAATCCCCTGGCCGTAGAATTTGCGCAGGTAGATTTCAGTCGGCAATGCGATAAACGCCGGGATCAGCAACCAGTGAAACCAGGCCGGCCGCTTGAAGATCGACCAGATGACCAGCCAGATAGCGGCTTCCATCAGGATGATGCGAAGGGGGTGTTCGATCGATTGTCCGAACAGCAGCGGTACGAATGGGACCAGGGAAAGCGCCAGGTAGGTGACCAGTACGAACAGGTTATTGCGGCGAAGCAGGGCTGGCATCATGGTTGAGAAAAATGGTCAAGCCACATTATCCCGCAAAGCCATGGTGCGATGCCAGCCATCTGCCAGATAAACAAAAGCATTGCAATATCGATACGTATTATTTGCTGGAGCCAGCCGCAGCCTTGCCCGAGCCGCTTATGGCGGTGTTGCGTTTACCGACATGCATCCCAGACTGCGGTTGACTGCCAGGCATCATAGGGATATACTCGCGGGTTCTCGATTGTAGGCTCTATGGGCCGAACGTTCTTTGGTCTGCTTCCGCTTTCTATAGCGCGTTCCTCCTCTTCTGCTGAATCGAATTGTGCGCAAGTTTCGTGCGGTTCGCATGATTCCTTGTGCAAGTATCTGTCCAATCCCGGACAACCGATTTCGGGATTGTTGTTATTAACGTCGTAATTTTGTTGGATATATAACGATGCCAACCATCAATCAATTGATTCGCCAGCCGCGCGTTTCTGCGGTCGTAAAGAGCAAATCACCAGCGCTGGAAAACAGCCCGCAAAAACGCGGCGTTTGCACCCGCGTTTATACGACAACTCCAAAGAAGCCAAACTCGGCTCTGCGTAAAGTTGCCAAAGTTCGCCTGACCAACGGTTTCGAAGTCATTTCGTACATCGGCGGTGAAGGCCATAACCTGCAAGAACATAGTGTCGTGCTGTTGCGCGGCGGCCGTGTAAAAGACTTGCCAGGTGTGCGTTACCACATGGTTCGCGGTGCACTGGATACCCAGGGCGTCAAGGATCGTAAGCAAGCACGTTCGAAGTACGGTGCAAAGCGTGCTAAGGCTGCAAAGAAATAATAGTTTTCGCTAGGCGCAAGCCGAACGAATAGTGTCGGTCCCCAATGGGCCGAGTAAGTGGGTGGCTATGATGGCTGTCCGCGAGCGTGCAGATACAAAAGATCTGTCGCTCAACTGAAGATTGAAAGGAATCGAAATGCCACGTCGTCGTGAAGTTCCCAAGCGGGAGATTCTGCCGGATCCAAAATTCGGTAATGTTGATGTTGCGAAGTTCGTCAACGTCCTGATGTTGTCCGGTAAGAAATCGGTCGCAGAAAACATCATTTACGGTGCCTTCGAGCACATTCAAGCCAAATCCGGCAAAGATCCGCTGGAAGTGTTTGCCCTTGCTATCAGCAACGCCAAACCATTGGTTGAAGTTAAGTCGCGTCGCGTTGGTGGTGCAAACTACCAGGTGCCAGTTGAAGTTCGTCCTGTCCGTCGTATGGCCTTGTCGATGCGTTGGTTGCGTGAAGCAGCTAACAAGCGCAGCGAAAAATCGATGCCGCAACGTCTGGGTGGCGAATTGCTGGAAGCCGCAGAAGGCCGCGGCGGCGCAATGAAAAAGCGTGACGAAGTTCACCGTATGGCAGAAGCGAACAAGGCGTTCTCGCACTTCCGCTTCTAATAGACTGGGCAGCCGGCTCCTTGAATTGAGCTGCTGTCCGCATCTGAAATTTGTTCGAGCCGAGCGCATATTTTTATCAAAAATGGCGCTCGGTTTCGTGCATTAAAAGACTTAGGATTAAATCATGGCTCGCAAGACCCCCATTGAGCGCTATCGCAATATCGGTATCTCCGCTCACATCGATGCAGGTAAAACCACGACTACAGAACGCGTTCTGTTTTATACCGGTGTGAATCACAAAATCGGTGAAGTGCATGATGGCGCGGCCACCATGGACTGGATGGAGCAGGAACAAGAGCGTGGTATCACGATCACTTCCGCTGCGACCACCTGTTTCTGGAAGGGCATGGCGGGTAACTTCCAGCCTCACCACATCAACATCATCGACACACCGGGCCACGTTGACTTCACGATTGAAGTTGAGCGCTCGATGCGTGTTCTGGACGGCGCCTGCATGGTTTACTGTGCAGTCGGCGGCGTGCAGCCACAGTCGGAAACAGTATGGCGTCAAGCTAACAAGTACAAGGTTCCACGTCTGGCGTTCGTCAACAAGATGGACCGTACCGGCGCGAACTTCTTCAAGGTTTTCGAGCAGATGCGCGCTCGCCTGAAGGCTAACCCTGTGCCAATGCAAGTACCTATCGGCGCTGAAGACAAGTTCGAAGGCGTGATCGACCTGGTCAAGATGAAGGCGATCTACTGGCACGACGATACCCAGGGCATGACTTTCGACTACCGTGATATTCCTGCTGACCTGGCTGCTGATGCAACCAAGTGGCGCGAAAACATGGTCGAAGCTGCTGCCGAAGCATCGGAAGAGCTGATGAACAAGTACCTGGAAGAAGGCGACCTGACTGAAGCCGAAATCAAGGCTGCTATCCGTCAACGTACCCTGGCCAGCGAAATCGTGCCAATGATGTGCGGTACTGCGTTCAAGAACAAGGGCGTACAAGCCATGCTGGACGGCGTGGTCGACTACCTGCCGTCGCCGCTGGACGTGCCGCCGGTACCAGGCCTGGACGAAGATGATGCGCCAATCTCGCGTAAAGCAGAAGACACTGAAAAGTTCTCCGGCTTGGCGTTCAAGATCGCAACCGACCCGTTCGTTGGTCAGATCTGCTTCATGCGTTGCTACTCGGGTACTTTGAACTCGGGCGACACCGTGTTGAATTCGATCAAGGGCAAGAAAGAGCGTATCGGCCGTATCGTGCAGATGCACGCCAACCAGCGCGAAGAAATCAAGGAAATTCTGGCTGGTGACATCGCTGCGCTGATCGGTATGAAAGATACGACTACCGGTGACACATTGTGCGATACCAATGCCTTCATCATCCTGGAGCGCATGGTGTTCCCTGAGCCAGTGATTTCGCAGGCAGTTGAGCCGAAGACCAAGGCTGACCAGGAAAAGATGGGCTTGGCGCTGAATCGCCTGGCACAAGAAGATCCTTCGTTCCGTGTCCGCACTGACGAAGAATCGGGCCAGACCATCATCGCCGGTATGGGTGAGTTGCATCTGGACATTATCGTCGATCGTATGAAGCGTGAATTCAACGTTGAAGCGACCGTTGGTAAGCCACAAGTTGCGTACCGCGAAACCATCCGCAAGACTTGCGAAGAAATCGAAGGCAAGTTCGTCAAGCAATCGGGTGGTCGTGGTCAATACGGTCACGTGGTTCTGAAGATCGAACCGCAAGAACCAGGCAAGGGCTTTGAATTCGTTGACGCGATCAAGGGCGGTACCGTTCCACGCGAATACATCCCTGCAGTTGAAAAGGGTGTCCGTGAAACATTGAACACCGGTGTCCTGGCCGGCTACCCAGTGGTAGACGTCAAGGTAACCCTGTTCTTCGGTTCGTACCATGACGTTGACTCGAACGAAAATGCGTTCCGCATGGCCGCTTCGATGGCGTTCAAGGACGGCTGCCGTAAAGCCAGCCCGGTTATTCTGGAGCCAATGATGGCTGTTGAAGTCGAAACTCCGGAAGACTACGCTGGTACCGTGATGGGCGATCTGTCGTCGCGTCGCGGCATGGTACAAGGCATGGATGAAATCGCCGGCGGTGGCGGCAAGATCATCAAGGCCGAAGTGCCTCTGTCGGAAATGTTTGGTTACTCGACTTCGTTGCGTTCGGCTACTCAAGGCCGTGCAACTTACTCGATGGAATTCAAGCACTACGCTGAAGCGCCTAAGAACGTTATCGATGCAATCGTAACGTCCAAGGCTAAGTAATAGGCAAGTAACCCTTGTCCGCCACGAGCGGACAAGGGTTGAAATGTTTCACTCATTGTTTAACGACATCGTTCTTTTTGAAGGAAGAATAAAATGGCAAAAGGTAAATTCGAGCGGACCAAGCCGCACGTCAACGTCGGCACTATCGGCCACGTCGACCACGGCAAGACCACGCTGACAGCAGCGATCGCGACAGTATTGTCGAAGAAGTTTGGCGGCGAAGCCAAAGCGTACGATCAGATTGACGCAGCGCCAGAAGAAAAAGCGCGCGGCATCACGATCAACACAGCGCACGTTGAATACGAAACTGCAAACCGTCACTACGCTCACGTTGACTGCCCAGGCCACGCTGACTATGTTAAAAACATGATCACTGGTGCTGCACAGATGGACGGCGCGATCCTGGTTTGCTCCGCAGCTGACGGCCCAATGCCACAGACTCGTGAGCACATCCTGTTGTCGCGTCAAGTTGGCGTGCCATACATCATCGTGTTCCTGAACAAAGCCGACATGGTCGACGACGAAGAGTTGCTCGAGCTGGTCGAAATGGAAGTGCGCGAGCTGTTGACCAAGTACGAATTCCCAGGCGACGACCTGCCAATCATCAAGGGTTCGGCGAAGCTGGCTCTGGAAGGCGACACTGGCCCATTGGGCGAGCAAGCAATCATGGCTCTGGCTGAAGCGCTGGACACTTACATCCCAACACCAGAACGTGCTGTTGACGGCGCATTCCTGTTGCCAGTGGAAGACGTGTTCTCGATCTCGGGTCGCGGTACTGTTGTGACCGGTCGTGTTGAGCGCGGTATCGTCAAGGTTGGCGAAGCGCTGCAAATCGTTGGTATCCGTGATACACAAGATACAACATGTACTGGCGTTGAAATGTTCCGCAAGCTGCTGGACCAAGGTCAAGCTGGCGACAACGTTGGCGTTCTGTTGCGCGGTACCAAGCGTGAAGACGTAGAGCGGGGCCAAGTGTTGGCTAAGCCGAACTCGATCAAGCCACACAAGCATTTCACAGGCGAGATCTATGTTCTGTCGAAAGACGAAGGCGGCCGTCATACTCCGTTCTTCAACAACTATCGTCCACAGTTCTACTTCCGTACAACGGACGTGACTGGTTCGATCGAGTTGCCGAAGGACAAAGAAATGGTTATGCCAGGCGATAACGTGTCGATCACCGTGATGTTGATCAACCCGATCGCGATGGAAGAAGGTCTGCGTTTCGCGATCCGCGAAGGTGGCCGTACTGTTGGTGCAGGCGTTGTTGCTAAGATCCTGCCTGACGCGTAATAGCAAGTTTGTAGTGCAATAGGCAAGCCGCTTCGGCGGTTTGTCAATGTAACAATATACCGTGGGTGGCTGTCATCCACGGTTCGTTCTTTTAAGGAAAATCATGTCAGCTCCTAACCAAAAAATCCGCATCCGCCTGAAGGCGTTCGACTACAAACTGATCGACCAATCGGCTCAGGAAATCGTTGATACAGCCAAGCGCACCGGCGCCGTTGTCAAGGGTCCAGTACCACTGCCAACACGTATCCAGCGTTTCGACGTATTGCGTTCGCCGCACGTCAACAAGACATCGCGCGATCAGTTCGAAATCCGTACGCACCAACGCCTGATGGACATCGTTGACCCAACCGACAAGACTGTCGATGCGTTGATGAAGCTGGACCTGCCAGCTGGCGTGGACGTGGAAATCAAGCTGCAGTAATAAATTTGCAATAATTTGCAATAAGCAACACCAAAGAAATATCGATGCGGGACAGAGTTTAAGAGTCACGAAACGTGGCGATTTACTCTGTCCCCAAGTTTTTATAGGTGTTGTAAATCAGCCTTAACCGCCGGATGTTTGACATACCACGACAAAGATGGTCTTGCAAATAAAAATTTACGCGGTTATACTGATCGGCTTCGGTGCGATTGCCGACGGATTTCGTCTTTGCAGTCGTGCTTATTTTAGTTGTACAAACATCAGCCCCGCCCAATCGTAGGCGGGAATGGAGAAAAACAATGAGCTTAGGCCTTGTTGGTCGCAAGGTTGGTATGATGCGCATCTTCACGGAAGATGGGGATTCAATCCCAGTAACCGTGTTGGACGTGTCGAACAACCGCGTGACCCAAATCAAAACGCCTGAAACAGACGGTTATACCGCTGTTCAAGTTGCATTCGGTTCGCGTCGCGCTTCACGCGTGACTAAAGCCGCCGCTGGTCACTACGCCAAAGCTGGCGTTGAGGCTGGTACCATCCTCAGAGAATTCCGCATTGATTCAGCCAAGGCTTCCGAACTGAAGGCCGGTGAAGTTATCGCCGCTAGCCTGTTCGAAGTCGGTCAAAAGGTTGACGTTCAAGGTGTCTCGATCGGTAAAGGTTACGCCGGTACTATCAAGCGTCACAACTTTGCATCCGGTCGTGCCAGCCACGGTAACTCCCGTTCGCATAATGTTCCAGGTTCCATCGGTATGGCGCAGGATCCAGGTCGTGTTTTCCCTGGTAAGCGCATGACCGGTCACATGGGTGACGTTACTGTAACCACGCAAAACCTCGAAATCGCACGTGTTGACGCTGAGCGCCAACTGTTGCTGGTCAAGGGTGCGGTTCCAGGCGCGAAGAACGGCCAAGTTGTGGTCAGCCCTGCGATCAAAATCAAAGCTAAGAAGGGAGCCTAATTCATGGAACTCAAGCTCCTGAATGACCAAGGTCAAGCTGCTTCGAACGTTGCTGCTCCGGATACCATTTTCGGCCGCGACTACAACGAAGCCCTGATTCACCAGGTCGTAGTTGCTTACCAGGCTAACGCTCGCAGCGGTAACCGTAAGCAAAAAGACCGTGAAGAAGTTCATCACACGACTAAAAAGCCATGGCGCCAAAAGGGTACTGGCCGCGCTCGTGCTGGTATGTCGTCCTCGCCTCTGTGGCGCGGCGGTGGTCGGATTTTCCCGAACTCGCCTGATGAGAACTTCTCGCACAAAGTAAACAAGAAGATGTATCGCGCAGGTCTCTGCTCGATTCTGTCGCAGTTGGCACGCGAAGGTCGTTTGTCGGTCGTCGAGAATTTCTCGGTCGAAGCGCCAAAGACCAAGTTGCTGTCACAAAAGCTGAAGACCATGGGTCTGGATTCCGTGTTGGTCATTACCGACAATCTGGAAGAAAACCTGTTGTTGGCGTCGCGTAACCTGCCAGGTTTCCTGGTATGTGAGCCACGTCACGCTGATCCAGTATCGCTTGTGTTCTACAAGAAGATCCTGATCACCAAGCAGGCTTTGGCGAAGATTGAGGAGATGCTGGCATGAACGCAATTAAACATAGCGAAGAACGCTTGATGAAAGTGTTGCTGGCGCCGGTGATTTCCGAGAAGGCAACGTTGGTTGCGGAGAAGAACGAGCAAGTCGTTTTCCGTATCGCACCAGACGCTACCAAGCTGGAAGTCAAGGCTGCTGTCGAGCTGCTCTTCAAAGTTCAGGTTGAATCGGTACAAGTTGCCAATCGCCAGGGTAAGCAAAAGCGTAGCGGCAAGACCATGGGTCGCCGCAACCATACCCGCCGCGCATTCGTATGCTTGAAGCCGGGTCAAGAGATCAACTTCACCGAGGAGGCTAAATAATGGCACTCGTTAAAGTTAAACCAACCTCGCCGGGCCGCCGTGGCATGGTCAAGGTCGTTAATCCCGACCTGTACAAAGGCCGTCCATTTGCTGCCCTGGTTGAGAAGAAGTCGAAAACAGCTGGTCGTAACAACAACGGTCATATCACTACTCGCCACATCGGCGGTGGTCATAAGCAACATTACCGTCTGATCGACTTCAAGCGCACCAAAGATGGTATTCCAGCGAAAGTGGAACGTATCGAATACGATCCAAACCGCACGGCGAATATCGCTCTGTTGTGCTACGCCGACGGCGAACGTCACTACATCATCGCCACTAAAGGCATGGCTGTAGGCGACCAGGTAATGAGCGGCTCGGAAGCGCCGATCAAATCCGGTAACTGCCTGCCAATCCGCAACATTCCGGTTGGTACGATTCTGCATTGCGTCGAAATGCTGCCAGGTAAGGGTGCCCAAATGGCCCGTACTGCCGGCGCCGGCGTTGTGTTGATGGCTCGTGAAGGTACTTACGCTCAAATTCGTTTGCGCTCCGGTGAAGTTCGCCGCGTGCATATCGAATGCCGCGCTACCGTAGGTGAAGTCGGCAATGCCGAACACAGCCTGCGCAAGATCGGTAAAGCGGGTGCGATGCGTTGGCGTGGTGTTCGTCCTACCGTTCGCGGTGTGGTCATGAACCCGGTTGACCATCCTCACGGTGGTGGTGAAGGCAAGACCGCAGCTGGTCGTCATCCAGTTTCGCCATGGGGTCAACAGACTAAGGGTAAGAAGACACGCAGCAACAAGCGTACTACTTCCATGATCGTCTCGCGCCGCGGCAAGAAATAAGGGATAAAACATGACACGTTCATTGAAAAAAGGGCCGTTCTGCGACGCCCACCTGGTGAAAAAAGTCGAAACTGCGCAAGCAGTCAAAGACAAAAAGCCAATCAAGACTTGGTCCCGTCGCTCGACCATCATGCCGGATTTTATCGGTCTGACGATTGCTGTTCATAACGGCAAGCAACACGTCCCGGTATATGTGTCCGAGAACATGGTTGGTCACAAGCTCGGCGAATTCGCGCTGACCCGTACGTTCAAGGGTCATGCTGCTGATAAGAAGGCTAAGAAATAAGGTCCGATGATGGAAACTAAAGCTACCCTCCGCGGCGTGCGCCTGTCGGCCCAAAAGGGCCGTCTGGTCGCCGACCTGATTCGCGGCAAAAAAATTGATCACGCGCTTAACATCCTGACTTTCAGCCCTAAGAAAGGTGCAGCTATCATCAAGCGTGTTCTGGAATCCGCAATTGCGAATGCCGAACACAATGACGGTGCTGACATCGACGAGCTGAAGGTCACGACGATTTACGTGGAAAAAGGTTCGGTCCTCAAGCGCTTCACAGCGCGTGCAAAAGGCCGTGGCGATCGTATCTCGAAGCAATCCTGTCACATTTACGTGACTGTCGGAAACTAAGGAGTCACGATGGGACAGAAGATTCATCCAACCGGTTTTCGCCTTGCGGTTACACGTAACTGGGGATCCCGCTGGTATGCAGGCAATAGCAATTTTGCCCAAATGCTTAGCGAAGATCTGAAAGTTCGTGCTTTTCTCAAGAAGAAACTGAAGAACGCATCGGTCGGCCGCGTTGTTATCGAGCGTCCTGCAAAGAACGCACGCATCACGATTTACAGCTCGCGTCCTGGTGTTGTTATTGGTAAAAAAGGCGAAGACATCGAAGTACTGAAGTCGTCGCTGACCAAGCTGATGGGTGTGCCGGTTCACGTTAATATCGAAGAAATTCGTAAACCTGAAATCGACGCACAACTGATCGCTGACTCGATCGCGCAACAGCTCGAAAAACGTATTATGTTCCGCCGCGCGATGAAACGTGCGATGCAGAACGCAATGCGTCTGGGCGCGCAAGGGATCAAGATCATGTCGTCCGGTCGTCTGAATGGTATCGAAATCGCACGTACCGAATGGTACCGCGAAGGTCGTGTACCACTTCACACACTGCGCGCTGACATCGACTACGGTTTCGGCGAAGCTGAAACCACATACGGCATTATCGGCATCAAAGTCTGGGTTTACAAGGGTGATCGTTTGGCTAACGGCGAAGCGCCGGTAATCGACGTACCTAACGACGATGACAAGAAACGCCGTGGTCCACGTCGCGATGATGGCAAGCCAGCCGGTCGTCCACGTGCTAAAACTACAACGGCAGGTCCAGGTGCGCCAGCTGCGCGTCCGGCCCGTGCCAAGAAGCCGGATGGTGCTGCTGAAGGTGTTGCTGCTGTTGCTGCACCGGCTGAGAAAGCAGGAGAATAATCATGCTGCAACCAGCACGCAGAAAATATCGTAAAGAGCAAAAAGGCCGCAACAAGGGCATTTCGCATTCGCGCGGTACCGCCGTGTCGTTTGGCGAATTTGGCCTGAAAGCGGTTGGCCGCGGTCGTATCACCGCGCGTCAGATCGAAGCAGCTCGTCGCGCAATGACCCGTCATATCAAACGGGGTGGTCGTATCTGGATTCGTATTTTCCCGGATAAGCCAATTTCGCAAAAGCCTGCTGAAGTCCGTATGGGTAACGGTAAGGGTAATCCCGAGTATTACGTGGCTGAAATTCAGCCAGGTAAAATGCTGTACGAGATGGATGGCGTCGACGAAGCTCTGGCGCGTGAGGCATTCCGTTTGGCTGCAGCTAAACTGCCACTCTTGACCACGTTCGTCGTGCGTCAAGTCGGCCAATAATTGGAGTGAAACATGAAAGCATCTGAACTCCGCGACAAAGATCAAGCGGCCTTGACGAAAGAGCTGAACGAGTTGTTGAAGGCGCAATTTAGCCTTCGCATGCAAATCGCTACTCAGCAATTGAGCAATACGTCGCAATTGAAGAAAGTTCGTCGCGATATAGCACGGGTCAAGACCGTCATCAATTCGAAGGGCGCCCTGTAATGAACGATCAAGTGAAACAAGCGCTCAAGCGCACGCTGGTTGGTAAAGTTGTGTCCGATAAAATGGACAAGACTGTTACCGTCCTGATCGAACGCCACGTCAAGCATCCTCTGTATGGCAAAATCATCGTGCGTACTAACAAGTACCATGCACATGACGAAACCAACCAGGCCAAGGAAGGCGACGTTGTCGAGATCCAAGAAGGACGTCCAATCTCCAAGACTAAAGCTTGGAGCGTGACACGTGTGGTACAAGTGGCACAAGTCCTGTAAGTAATTGTTGCGAGCCAAGCATTTTGATGTAATAATGCTTGGCTTCGCTCCTGTTGGCTTCCAATGAGAGCGAAATAAACACCCTGCAGTATCTAGCAAGAAGTTTTGGAAGTCGTCCACCTAAGCAGTGCGCTCAGCAGAGTTGCTCTGACAGGACCAAGACTGACCGTAAATCCGCATCGTGCGGCAGCGAGTTAAGTTGGGAAAGAAAATATTATGATTCAAACGGAAAGCCGGCTCGAAGTAGCCGACAACACTGGTGCACGCGAAGTTATGTGTATCAAAGTTCTGGGTGGTTCCAAGCGTCGCTATGCCAGCATTGGTGATGTGATCAAGGTTACCGTCAAAGTGGCAGCGCCACGTGGTCGCGTCAAAAAGGGCGAGATCTATAACGCCGTTGTCGTGCGGACCGCTAAAGGTGTTCGTCGTCAAGATGGTTCGTTGGTCAAGTTCGATGGCAATGCAGCAGTGCTGCTGAACGCGAAGCTTGAGCCAATTGGTACGCGTATTTTTGGACCAGTCACTCGTGAATTGCGCACAGAGCGCTTCATGAAGATTGTGTCGCTCGCGCCTGAAGTGCTGTAAGGAGTCGAGATGGATAAGATTCGGAAAAGCGACGAAGTAATCGTCCTGACTGGTAAAGATAAGGGCAAGCGCGGTGTTGTTAAGCAACGCGTTGATGCCGAGCACGTCATCGTTGAGGGTGTCAATGTTGCTAAAAAAGCGACTAAGCCAAATCCGATGACTGGCGTAACTGGTGGCATCATTGACAAGTTGATGCCAATTCACGTGTCAAATGTTGCGTTGTTCAACGCTGCAACTGGCAAGGCAGATCGCGTTGGCTTTAAAGATGTGGACGGCAAGAAAGTCCGCGTTTTCAAGTCCAGTGGCGAAGTTGTTAAGGTTTAAGAGATCATGGCCCGTCTCCAAGAATTCTATAAAGAAAAGGTCGTTACCGACTTGACAGCGAAATACGCTTACAAGTCAGTAATGGAAGTGCCGCGCATCCTGAAGATCACCCTGAACATGGGTCTGTCGGAAGCGATTGCGGACAAGAAAATCATCGAGCACGCTGTTGGCGACTTGACCAAGATTGCAGGTCAAAAACCAGTAGTGACCAAGGCGCGTAAGGCTATTGCGGGTTTCAAGATCCGTGAAGGCTATCCGATTGGTTGCATGGTTACACTGCGTGGCGCTCAGATGTACGAGTTTCTGGATCGCCTGATCACTGTCGCGCTGCCGCGCGTTCGTGACTTCCGTGGTGTGTCCGGTCGTGCGTTTGACGGTCGTGGTAACTACAATATCGGTGTGAAAGAGCAGATCATTTTCCCCGAAATTGAGTACGACAAGATTGACGCGTTGCGTGGTATGAATATCAGCATCACGACAACTGCTAAGACCGACGACGAAGCAAAATCGCTTCTCGCCGCATTTAAATTTCCGTTCAGAAACTGAGGTTGCCATGGCAAAACTGGCACTGATTAACCGTGAACAAAAGCGCGCTGACCTGGTAAAGAAGTATGCAGGCAAGCGTGCCGAGTTAAAGGCAATCATTGATGACCAATCGAAGTCGGAAGAAGAGCGCTACGAAGCTCGCTTGAAATTGCAAGCGTTGCCACGTAACTCGGCTCCGACCCGTCAACGTAATCGTTGCTCCCTGACTGGTCGTCCACGTGGCACTTTCCGCAAGTTCGGTCTGGGCCGTATTAAGCTCCGTGAAATCGCCATGCGTGGCGAGATTCCGGGTATGACTAAAGCAAGCTGGTAATAGGAGAATATGCAATGAGTATGAGCGATCCTATCGCCGATATGCTGACCCGTATCCGCAATGCGCAAGTAGTTCACAAGACAACCGTGGCAATGCCATCGTCGAAGGTCAAGATTGCGATTGCCAACGTCCTCAAGGACGAGGGTTACATTGAAGATTTCGCTGTCGCAGAAGAAGGCGGCAAAGCGGAACTCAAAATCGGTTTGAAGTATTACGCCGGCCGTCCTGTTATCGAACGTCTTGATCGCGTATCCCGTCCAGGGCTGCGGATCTACAAGGGCAAAGATGACATCCCTAACGTGATGAACGGCTTAGGTGTGGCAATTATTTCGACGCCTGCTGGTGTCATGACGGACCGCAAAGCGCGCGCAACCGGTGTCGGTGGCGAAGTTATTTGCTACGTCGCCTAAGGAGTGCAATATGTCTCGTGTAGGTAAAATGCCGATTGCACTGCCAACTGGCGCGGAAGCGACCATTACAGCAGCGCAGATCACAGTTAAGGGCCCATTGGGCTCGCTTTCCCAGTCCTTGAATGGCCTGGTGAAAATCGAAAACAACAACGGCACGCTGAATTTCGCTGCCGCTGACGACAGCCGTGAAGCCAATGCGATGTCAGGCACCCTGCGTGCTCTGGTCAACAACATGGTCAATGGCGTAACCAAGGGCTTCGAAAAGAAGTTGAACCTGGTTGGCGTTGGTTTTCGTGCTCAAGCACAAGGTGACAAGTTGAACCTGTCGCTCGGTTTCTCGCATCCTGTTGTACACCAAATGCCGGAAGGCGTTACCGTGGCAACACCGACGCAAACCGAAATCCTGATCAAGGGTATCGACAAGCAACGTGTTGGTCAGGTTGCTGCAGAAGTTCGTGCTTACCGCGAACCTGAGCCTTATAAGGGCAAGGGCGTTCGTTACTCGGACGAAGTGGTAATCCTTAAAGAAACCAAGAAGAAGTAATAGGGGTTGACGATGGATAAGAAACAATCACGTCTGCGCCGTTCACGCCAAACGCGTGCCAAGATCGCAGAGTTAAAGGTGAACCGCCTGGCAGTGCATCGTACCAACTTGCACATTTACGCTAGCATCATCGGCCCTGACGCTAAAGTGCTGGCTTCGGCCTCCACAGTGGAAGCTGAAGTACGTGCGGAACTGGCCGGCAAGTCCGGTGCAGGCGGCAATACAGCAGCTGCATCTTTGGTTGGCAAGCGCGTTGCCGAGAAGGCACTGAAAGCAGGAGTTACCGAAGTTGCGTTTGATCGCTCCGGTTTCCGTTACCACGGCCGCGTCAAGGTGCTGGCAGATGCCGCCCGTGAAGCTGGTCTGAAGTTCTAAGGAAGAATCGTCATGGCAAAAATGCAATCGAAAATGCAAAGCGATAAGCCGGATGATGGCATGCGCGAAAAAATGATCGCGGTCAACCGTGTGACCAAAGTGGTCAAGGGTGGTCGTATCATGGGTTTCGCAGCATTGGCTGTTGTTGGTGATGGCGATGGCCGTATCGGCATGGGCAAGGGCAAATCGAAAGAAGTGCCAGTTGCTGTGCAGAAGGCTATGGAAGAAGCCCGTCGCAAGATGATCAAGGTAACGCTCAAGAACGGTACTCTGCAACACGCTATCTCCGGCAAGCACGGCGCGTCATCGGTTTTGATGCTGCCAGCTAAAGACGGTACTGGTGTTATTGCAGGCGGTCCAATGCGCGCAATTTTTGAAGTACTGGGTGTGACGAACGTTGTGGCGAAATCCACTGGTTCGACCAATCCGTACAACATGGTTCGTGCTACGTTGAACGGCTTGTCGAAAATGAACACTCCATCGGAAATCGCCGCTAAGCGTGGCAAGTCCGTTGAAGAAATTCTGGGCTAAGGTGATCAACATGACAAAGACTGTAAAAGTACAATTGGTCAAGGGTTTGATCGGCACGCGCGAAACACATCGCGCGACAGTTCGCGGCTTGGGTCTGCGTCGGGTCAATTCGGTTTCCGAATTGCAAGACACGCCAGCAGTGCGCGGCATGATCAATAAAGTGTCATATCTTGTGAAAGTGGTTTCGTAAGCTAACGCTTGCGAACGGAGCAAATTATGGAATTGAATACTATTCAACCTGCAGATGGCGCCAAGCACTACAAGCGTCGCGTTGGTCGTGGTATCGGCTCGGGCCTGGGTAAGACATCCGGCCGCGGTCACAAGGGTCAAAAATCGCGTTCGGGCGGTTTCCACAAAGTCGGCTTCGAAGGCGGTCAAATGCCTTTGCAACGTCGTTTGCCAAAGCGCGGCTTCAAGTCGATGGCAACGCCGTACAAGGCTGAAGTTCGTTTGTCGGACCTGGAAAACCTGCCTGTAACTGAAGTGGATATCCTGGTTCTGAAGCAAGCTGGCGTAATCGGTGAGCTGGCACGTGTGGTACGCGTAATCCTGTCGGGCGAAGTCACCAAGAAAGTAACGCTCAAAGGCTTGATCGCTACCAAAGGTGCAAAAGCTGCGATTGAAGCGGCCGGTGGATCGGTTGCTTGATTTGTCGTTCTAACTCGTAGCAATGGAGCAATAAGTGGCGACTTCTCCCCAACTTGCAAAGAGTGCTGCGAGCGGCTTCCCATGGGGCCGTCTGTGGTTCTTGCTTGCTGCATTGGTTGTATATCGTATTGGTGCGCATATTCCAGTACCTGGAATTGACCCATCGCAATTGGCGCAATTGTTCAAGCAGCACCAGGGCGGTATCCTGGGCATGTTCAACATGTTCTCTGGTGGTGCGCTGTCACGGTTCACCGTGTTTGCGCTGGGGATCATGCCGTACATTTCAGCTTCGATCGTGATGCAATTGATGTCGATTGTGTCGCCTCAGCTGGAAGCATTGAAGAAAGAAGGCGAGTCCGGTCGTCGCAAGATTACGCAGTACACCCGTTACGGTACGCTGTTGTTGGCTACCTTTCAGGCTCTGGGTATCGCTGTTGCACTGGAATCACAACCTGGCCTGGTGTTGGATGCCGGCTTGGCTTTCCGTTTCACGACAGTTGTTACGCTGGTGACCGGAACGATGTTTTTGATGTGGTTGGGTGAGCAAATTACAGAGCGTGGTCTCGGTAATGGCATCTCGATCATCATCTTTGCAGGTATTGCAGCTGGTTTGCCAAATGCGATCGGTGGTTTGTTCGGACAAGTCAGTACTGGTTCGATGAGTGCTCCTTCGGCAATCCTGATTTGCGTGATTGCTGCGGCGGTAACCTACCTGGTGGTGTTTATCGAACGTGGTCAGCGCAAGATTCTGGTGAATTATGCCAAGCGTCAAGTAGGTAACAAGATTTATGGCGGTCAAAGCAGTCATTTGCCGCTGAAGCTGAATATGGCTGGGGTAATTCCTCCAATCTTCGCTTCGTCAATCATCTTGTTTCCTGCGACAATCACGAGTTGGTTTACTTCGGGTGATTCAACCAATCCGGTAGTGAACTTCCTCAAGGATATGGCGGCTTCATTGGCGCCAGGCGAGCCGATTCATGCTTTGCTGTATGCGATTGCAATTGTGTTCTTCTGCTTCTTCTACACAGCGTTGGTGTTTAACAGCAAGGAAACTGCTGACAACCTGAAGAAGAGCGGCGCGTTTGTACCAGGGATTCGTCCAGGTGAACAAACTGCACGTTATATCGACAAGATCCTGATGCGTTTGACTTTGGTCGGCGCGGTCTATATCACTGTAGTCTGTCTGGTTCCGGAATTCTTGATCGCTCGCTGGAAGGTGCCGTTTTACTTTGGTGGTACATCGCTGTTGATTATCGTTGTAGTCACCATGGATTTCATGGCGCAGGTACAGAATTACGTGATGTCGCAGCAATATGATTCGCTGCTTCGTAAAGCAAATTTCAAGGGCGGCGTTTCGACGCGTTAAGTTGAAATGAACGACCAGAGGAACCAGTAGACCGAATGGCAAAAGACGACGTTATCCAGATGCAAGGCGAGATTCTTGAGAATCTCCCCAATGCAACATTTAGAGTCAAGTTGGAAAACGGACATATCGTCCTCGGTCATATTTCTGGCAAGATGCGCATGAACTATATTCGCATCCTCCCAGGAGATAAGGTGACGGTAGAATTGACACCTTATGATTTAAGCCGGGCACGGATTGTGTTCCGTACCAAGTAACAGCAATTAGAACCTAGAACGAAAGAGGGCAAAAATGAAAGTGCTCGCATCAGTCAAGCGGATCTGCCGCAACTGTAAGATCATTAAGCGCAAAGGCGTTGTCCGCGTCATTTGTACAGAACCGCGCCATAAACAGCGCCAAGGTTAATTAACGTTATTGATCGAGGAATAACGAATGGCACGTATTGCAGGGGTAAACATCCCCAACCATCAGCACACCGTTATCGGCTTGACAGCCATCTACGGTGTTGGCCGCCCACGCGCAAAAGAAATTTGCGACAGCACGGGTATTTTGACTACGAAGAAGATCAAAGATCTCGACGATAACGAGCTGGAAAAGCTGCGCGACGAAATTGCAAAATTCGTCGTCGAAGGTGACCTGCGTCGTGAACTGTCGATGAACATCAAACGTTTGATGGATCTGGGTTGCTACCGTGGTATGCGTCATCGCAAGGGTCTGCCTTGCCGTGGTCAACGTACTCGCACCAATGCACGTACCCGTAAGGGCCCGCGCAAAGCCGCTCAATCGCTGAAGAAATAATTATTAGTCGTTGAGGACAGGGTAATTTGCCACGCTTCTGTGGCTCGTCAACTCTGTCCTGCAATTACTAGAATTAGTCGGATTCAAGGAAATTATTATGGCAAAGTCCCCAAATAACGCCGCAGCAGCACGTGTGCGTAAAAAAGTTAAAAAGAACGTTGCTGAAGGCATCGCGCACATCCACGCGTCTTTCAACAACACCATCATCACGATTACCGATCGTCAAGGTAATGCGTTGTCGTGGGCGACATCTGGCGGCGCTGGCTTTAAGGGCTCCCGGAAATCGACTCCATTCGCAGCGCAGGTTGCAGCCGAAGCCGCTGGTAAAGTGGCTGTGGAATGTGGCGTAAAGAACCTGGAAGTGCGTATCAAGGGCCCAGGTCCTGGTCGTGAATCCGCTGTTCGTGCGTTGAACAACCTGGGTATCAAGATCACCCAGATTCAAGACGTTACTCCAGTACCGCATAACGGTTGCCGCCCTCCAAAGCGTCGTCGTATCTAATCTGTAAAGATTTCGCTATTGCCTGGCAATAGCGTATGCAAGTAGCCCGCCAATGACCTTGGCGGGTTTTGTTCTTAAGCCCACTGTCTGATTGAAGGTAAATCAGACTAGCGCCAGGTCGGTTGTCGACCGCAAAAGGCAGTAATGCCCCGGCGTCATATTTTTAAAAGGAAGCATCGTGGCACGTTATATCGGACCTAAAGCAAAACTTTCCCGCCGTGAAGGTACGGACCTGTTCCTGAAGAGCGCACGCCGCTCGCTGGACTCCAAGTGCAAACTGGATTCCAAGCCAGGTCAACATGGCCGCACATCTGGTGCACGTACCTCCGACTACGGTAACCAATTGCGCGAAAAGCAAAAAGTTAAGCGTATGTACGGCATTCTGGAACGTCAGTTCCGTCGTTATTTCGCTGAAGCAGACCGTCGCAAGGGCAACACCGGCGAAACACTGCTGCGTTTGCTGGAAGCGCGTCTGGACAACGTCATCTATCGCATGGGCTTCGGTTCGACCCGCGCTGAGAGCCGTCAGCTGGTTTCGCACAAGGCATTCACCGTCAACGGTAATGTTGTGAACATCGCTTCGTACCAAGTGAAGACTGGCGACGTGATCGCTGTTCGTGAAAAAGCCAAGAAGCAAGTGCGTATCATCGAAGCGCTGCAACTGGCCGAACAAGGCGGCATGCCATCGTGGGTTTCGGTTGATGCGAAGAAGATGGAAGGTACTTTCAAGTCCCTGCCAGACCGCAACGAAATCGCTAACGACGTCAACGAATCGCTGATCGTCGAACTGTATTCGCGTTAATTTTAGTTTTTCGGCTCTGCCTGGATTCAGGCGGAGCCGTTTCATCAGGGTGCCTCTAATAATCCTCGTGATTATTGGCGGCACCCTTAATGCCATCAGCCTTATCGGTGTAACGAGCCGAGGGTATTGAAAAGGACATTTCATGCAAAACAGCTTGTTGAAGCCACGTATTATCGAAGTAGAAGCACTGGGTGCCGGCCACGCTAAAGTCGTGATGGAACCGTTTGAACGTGGCTACGGCCACACGCTGGGCAACGCATTGCGCCGCGTCCTGCTGTCATCGATGGTTGGCTACGCGCCGACTGAAGTGACCATCGCCGGTGTGGTACATGAATACTCGTCACTCGACGGTGTGCAGGAAGACGTCGTCGACATCTTGTTGAACCTGAAGGGCGTTGTGTTCAAGTTGCATAACCGCGACGAAGTGACACTGACATTGAAAAAAGATGGCGAAGGCGCTGTGTTGGCTTCCGACATCGATCTGCCGCATGACGTAGAACTGGTGAACCCAGAGCACGTGATTGCCCACCTGACCGCCGGCGGCGCGTTGGATATGCAGATCAAGGTTGAAAAAGGCCGTGGCTATGTGCCAGGCAACGTGCGTCGTCTGACTGAAGATGCCAACAAGACCATCGGCCGCATCATCCTGGACGCATCGTTCTCGCCAGTGCGCCGCGTTTCCTACGCTGTTGAATCGGCGCGTGTGGAACAGCGTACCGACCTGGACAAGCTGGTCATCAACATTGAAACCAATGGCGTGATCACTCCGGAAGAAGCGATTCGCCAATCGGCACGTGTGCTGGTTGACCAGTTGAACGTGTTCGCTGCACTGGAAGGCACTGAAGCTGCTGCTGAAGCACCATCCCGCGCACCGCAAGTCGATCCTATCCTGTTGCGTCCAGTCGATGATCTGGAACTGACAGTACGTTCGGCGAACTGCCTGAAAGCAGAAAACATTTACTACATTGGCGATCTGATCCAGCGTAGCGAAAATGAACTGCTGAAGACGCCAAACCTGGGCCGCAAGTCCTTGAACGAAATCAAGGAAGTTCTGGCATCCCGTGGTTTGACACTGGGCATGAAGCTGGAAAACTGGCCGCCTGCCGGCCTGGAAAAGTAATATTTGTTGTTAGCTCGGGGGTGAGATAGAATCACGCCCCTGAGCTTGTTTTGCTCTCGTTGTTTCTATTGTTGTACTAATTTCAACCGGCCCGCGACCAGGCACTGCCAAAGTCGATCGAAGAGCTGGATGTAAACTCAAAACTGAAAGGAATTACCATGCGTCACCGTCACGGCCTCCGTAAATTAAATCGTACTTCTTCCCACCGTCTGGCCATGCTGCGCAACATGACTGTTTCGCTGCTGCGTCACGAAGCAATCAAGACCACATTGCCAAAGGCAAAAGAACTGCGCCGCGTGATCGAACCGATCCTGACACTGGGCAAGACCGACACCCTGGCAAACAAGCGCCTGGCATTTGCTCGCCTGCGCGACCGTGAAATGGTCCTGAAACTGTTCGCTGAACTGGGCCCACGCTACGCTACCCGTAACGGCGGCTACCTGCGCATCCTGAAAATGGGTTTCCGCGTTGGCGATAACGCACCTATGGCGTATGTTGAGCTGGTTGACCGTCCTGAAGTCAGCGACGCTGCTGACGTTCCAACAGCGGACTAAGCTTAACCAGCACTGCTGCGTTACAATGAAAAGCCAGGCCTTGCCTGGCTTTTTTGTTGCCTGTACGTCTCGCGGATCTGCTTCTGGCCGTGCAGTAGCGCCGATTATTGTAAGGAATCTGGGAGCAAAGTCGACTATGTCGGAAGCGTTGCTTATACTCACCAACTTGCCTGGATTAGCCGAAGCGGAAACCATCGCACGGCACCTGGTCGAACGCAAATTGGCGGCTTGTGTCAATATCTTGCCTGCCGTGCAGTCGGTATATCGCTGGGAAGGCGTGGTGGAACAGGCCAGTGAGGTCACATTGTTGATCAAGACTACCTCAAGCCGTTATGCCGAGCTGGAGGCCGCGATCAAGGCGCTCCACCCTTACGCGCTGCCGGAAATCATTGCGATACCGATTGTGGCCGGCTTGCCGGCCTATTTGAACTGGATTACCGCTGAAACTCAAAAGGATGTGAATGTTTAAGCTGCTCAAGCAATTGCCGATTTTGCTGGTCATGATATTGACGTTCGGAGTCGCACACGCTGACGATGACGATTACCTGGCGCCCGAAGTCGCCTTCAAATTTTCCGCACGGATGGTGGATGCCAAAACCGCCGAAGTCAGCTATGCGATCGCGGACGGCTACTACATGTATCGCGAACGCTTCCATTTCAAAGCCGAAGGCGCGACCTTGGGCGAGCCGCAGATCCCGGCCGGGACCGTCAAATTCGATCAGACATTCAACAAGAATGTAGAGACCTATCACCATAGCATCACGATTCGCTTGCCGGTTGAGGCGAATGGCAGCTTTACGCTCATTTCCACCGGCCAGGGTTGCGCCGACAAGGGTTTGTGCTACCCGCCAATGGACTCGCGCATCAGCTTGTCGACGACCGGCGGCAGCGGTGGCGGCCTGTTGAGTGCGATGGGGATAGGTAGTGGCGGCAGTGTCGCGGCCGATACACCGCAATCTTCTGTCGACGTTAAACAGCCAGCCAATTCGATTCCAGCGCAAGTACACAACACAGAATCCGTAACCACGGATTCTGAAGATGGTCGTATTACTTCGTCGTTGAAAAGTGGCAAATTGCTGGTGATCTTACCTTGGTTCTTTTTGTTAGGCCTGGGCCTATCTCTGGCGCCTTGCTCTTATCCAATGATGCCGATTTTATCCACTATCATCCTAGGAGAGGGGAGCCAGGTAAGTCGTCGGCGAGGACTTTTGCTTTCGGCCACTTACGTGCTTGGCATGGCATTGGTCTATGCAGCATTGGGCGTGGCAGCTGGTTTGGCTGGTCACAGTTTGGCTGCAGCGCTGCAGAATCCTTGGGTGTTGTCGATATTTTCCCTGCTGATGGTTTTGATGTCGCTATCGATGTTTGGCTTTTACGAATTGCAGCTACCGGCAGCAATGCAAACGAAATTTTCGCAGGCTTCTGGGCAGCAAGCCGCGGGGAAGTTGATCGGAGTATTTGTCATGGGTGCGCTGTCGGCGTTGATCGTCGGCCCATGTGTCGCGCCGCCGTTGGCGGGGGCATTAGTGTATATAAGCCAGACACGAGATATTGTACTTGGAGGGAGTACGTTATTTGTGATGGCGATTGGCATGGGTGTACCTTTGTTATTAATAGGTGTCTCTGCAGGCTCGATATTGCCGCGGGCTGGTGCCTGGATGGAGTCAATTAAACGTTTCTTCGGTGTATTGATGCTGGCGACGGCAATATGGATGATATCGCCGGTCATTCCAGCCATAGCGCAGATGCTGTCTTGGGCTGCCTTGGGAATTGGCTACGGTGCCTATCTACTATGGGACAAGTCGTCCTCAGGCTGGCTCGCCAAAGCCTTTGGTGTGGTATTCATGGTCTGCGGCGTGCTGCAACTGGTCGGCGGCATGACCGGCGGCCGCGATGTGCTGGCGCCGCTGGCGCACCTTGGCAGCACGCAGGAAAGCGCCCATACCCAGTTCATCCGCGTCAAATCGGTTGCCGAACTGGATGCCGCATTGGCGCAGACCAACGGCAAAACAGCATTGCTGGATTTCTACGCTGACTGGTGCGTGTCATGCAAAGAGATGGAAAAATTCACGTTTACCGATCCACGGGTACAAGCGCGTTTTGGCGATATGGTATTGCTGCAGATTGACGTCACCGCCAACAATGCCGACGACAAGGCGATGCTCAAGCGTTTCAATCTGTTCGGGCCGCCGGGCATCATATTCTTTGACGGCCAGGGAAAAGAAGTGCCTCACGGTCGGGTGATCGGCTATCAGAACGCCGATAAATTCCTGCAATCACTGGCGGTTCTGGATGTGAAAAAATGATGGGCGTTGGGGCCGGTAACCCATGCTGCCCCGAAGGAGTAGAATCATGTGTTCGGTGCCTCCAATCTGCAGCGTAGTCGAGGTCCGGCTTCTAACTGCAGGTTATGTAGATAGTCGATAAAGTTCGTTAGACTATCATCGTCGCACCGCTATAGTTTTAGTTCTAGCAAACCTGTGCAATCTAAAGGAGACTGAAATGACTTTACGCCTTGGCGACGTTGCCCCCGATTTCGAGCAAGATTCTTCACTCGGGAAAATCAAGTTTTACGATTGGGCCGGCGATTCATGGGTGGTGTTGTTTTCGCATCCAGCCGACTTCACGCCGGTCTGCACTACCGAACTCGGTTTGACTTCCAAATTGAAATCGCAATTCGAGCAGCGCGGCGTCAAGGTGATCGCGCTCTCCGTCGATCCTGCCGACAAGCATCAAGAGTGGATCAAGGACATCAACGAAACACAAAACACCGTGGTTGGGTTTCCAATCATTGCCGATGCCGACCGCAAGGTATCCGAACTGTATGACCTGATCCATCCGAATGCCAGTGCAACTGCCACCGTGCGTTCGCTGTTCGTCATCGATCCAGCCAAGAAAGTGCGCCTGATCATCACGTATCCGGCCAGCACCGGCCGCAACTTCGATGAAATCCTGCGTGTCATCGACTCGCTGCAACTGACCGATAATTATTCGGTAGCGACTCCAGGCAACTGGAAAGATGGTGAAGATGTCGTCATCGTTCCGTCGCTGCAGGACCCTGAGGTTCTCAAGCAGAAATTCCCGAAAGGTTACAAAGCGATCCGTCCTTATTTGCGGCTGACGCCGCAACCTAATCGTGACTGATTGTTTGTCCGTGACGTCTACGGAGTACTGAAATGAAAAAGCCTCGCCAGGAAAAATGGCGAGGCTTTTTGTTTATGCGCGCAGTAGTTACAGCCGGTTGTTCAACGCCGGTCCAGCGCCTGGCTTTCCAGGTAGCGGCGGCGCTGGAAGAACACCAGCATGACGACGATCACCAGTGCCATGCTGCCCATCGTCAGCCAGAAGCCGAGCGCGTTCTTGAGCAAGGGCATGACTTCGAAGTTCATGCCGAAGATCCCGGTGATCAAGGTCAGCGGCATGAACAATGCGGTGATGACGGTCAGCGTGCGCATGATTTCATTGGTGCGGTGGGCCACTGCCGAGAAGTGGATTTGCACCGCAGATTCAATCGATGACTCCAGCCGGCGCGCGTGATTCAGTACGCGCGTGATGTGCTCCATCACGTCGTTGATGCGCACCAGCAGCAAGTCGCTGGCGCGGCTGATTTCGACGCCGTCGTTGAGGTCGACGAAGTAGTCGCGCAGCTCTTGCATCGCATCATGCTGTTCTTCGCACAGGTTTTCCAGTTTGCGTAATTCGATCCGTGCATCCAACAGCGCCATCCAGTCCTTGAATGGCCGGCGCGGATCAAGCAGGGCGCGCTGCCAGCGGTCCAGCTGCGTCGTCAACGGCTAGCGCAAATCCAGGTACTGATCGACCATGGCGTTGATCAGGCGCAGCAGCAGGTCTTCCGGCGAGGTTGGCAGGCGCGCCGGGTGCGGTGATTTTTCAGGCTTGTTGCAATGATCGAGCAGACGCGTGCGTGCCGCATCGATGGTGCGGCTGTAACGTTCATGCACGGTGATCAGCGCATGGTCCATGATCAGGAATGTCACTGGCTGCGTGGCCAGTTTGCTCAGCGCGGCCGGGATGCGGCGCTTGCCGGCATCGGTGTCCGTTGCATCGGCGGTTGGCGCATCGCCTTTCGTGCTGGCAGACTGAACGGCGGTATCCGATACATTGCAGTTCCCGTTTCCGCTGCCATTCAGCATCAGCTTGCGAAATACCACCATCCCGTAATCCTGGGTCGAGTCGAAATACGACGGATGGTTGGGATTGAGGGCATCCGTCATGTGCGGATCGTAGATTTGAGTGCCGGTTGCCTGGGTGATGGCATTGCGCCAGGCTTCCGGATCTGCCGCCACTTCTTCATGCGTGGCGTCGATCCAGAGAAATCCTTTCAGCGGAACGGCATCGGGGATGTCACTGTGTTGGCTAACCTGGTTTTCACTGATGAGAAAGATGTCCATGCATTGTCGATAAGCGTTTGAATATGGGCCGGAGCACGAGTGTCGAGCCGCCTGCCAGAAGATGATGCAGCCCGCTGTGGGCTGCGCAGAGAGTGTGTAGCAAACGCGTCTTGCAGCGGCACGATGCCGATTGCAGACGTCAATCAACTTGGTTCTAAAACTGCGGCGCGCAAGGACGGTGTGTCATTGCGCGCCGCTGCCGGTTTAACCCTTTTTCAGATGCCGGGCAATGTCCAGCGCGAAGTAGGTCAGCACGCCATCGGCGCCGGCGCGCTTGAACGCCAGCATCGCTTCCATCATGGTCTTGTCGTGATCGAGCCAGCCGTTTTGCGCCGCCGCCTTGATCATCGCGTATTCGCCGCTGACCTGATAGGCAAAGGTCGGCACCTTGAATTCGTCTTTCACGCGACGCACGATATCGAGATACGGCATGCCCGGCTTGACCATCACCATGTCGGCGCCTTCGGCCAGGTCGAGCGCGACTTCATGCAAGGCTTCATTGCTGTTGGCCGGATCCATTTGGTAGGTGTTCTTGTTGCTTTTGCCCAGCGTTGCCGAAGAGCCGACGGCGTCGCGGAACGGGCCGTAGAACGCCGATGCGTATTTGGCCGAGTACGCCATGATGCGCGTGTAGATATGGTGATGCGATTCGAGAGCGCTGCGAATTGCGCCGATGCGGCCATCCATCATGTCGGATGGCGCGACGATATCGACGCCTGCTTCAGCCTGGACCAGCGCTTGCTTGACCAGGATCGCACAGGTTTCATCATTGAGCACATAACCGTCGGCATTCAGCACGCCGTCCTGGCCGTGGCTGGTGTACGGATCCAGCGCGACGTCGGTCAGGATGCCCAGTTCCGGAAAGCGCTGCTTCAGTTCGCGCACCGCGCGCGGAACCAATCCCTGCGGATTGGTCGCTTCGATACCGTCGGGAGTTTTCAGGGATGGGTTGATGACCGGAAACAGCGCAATGACTGGAATGCCCAAGGCCACGCACTCTTCGGCGACATGCAGCAGCAAGTCGATCGACAGGCGTTCAACGCCAGGCATCGAACTGACTTTTTCACGTTGATTCTTGCCGTCCAGAATAAATACCGGATAGATCAGGTCGGCGCTGGTGATGGTATTTTCCCGCATCATTGCGCGTGAAAAAGCGTCCTTGCGCATGCGGCGCATGCGGATGGCTGGAAATTGAGCAGTTTTCTGAGAGAGTGGCATGACGGTTTCTGACATATCGGGTGAGTGGAGTGTTGGACCGGATCAAGGCTCGCGCGTTCTGCAGGCCGACGAACTTGCCAGGTTTTAATTCGACCTGGCAGAAGCCGGTTGCCGGATCCGCCCGCGACATCGTGGCAGGCAGTGCGTCCGAGTACCTGAATCGATTCTCGACTAATATTTTCGCCGAAAAGTAAAAAATTCGTGAACTTTTTCCGGCGAACCTTCTCCTAGCAATAGGTGCATCATTCGCCTCCCGCTTCCCTCCCTGAGCGGGGCCGTATCGCTTTTGGTGATAAGGCATTGTGCCCTGGAGATATTCCCCTTTCTCCAGGGCTTTTTTATTTCCGATGCTTCTTGCAGAGTAGATGCGTTTCGAGCTTCGTTCTCTGCTTGTATTTCATTCTACATCCCGGTCTATTGCCGGGGACCATCGCCTACTCTTCCCGATCGCCAGTCGCATCCGTATCCGTATCGATATCCTGATCGTCCTTGCCTGTCAGTCCGGCCAGTTCCAGGATGCGGTCATTCGCTTCTTCCAGCCCGCTACGATTCAACGCTGAAAATAATTGCACGGTAAACGGCAGTTGCTGATTGTTTTCATCGACGTAGCTGGCCAGGAAAGTACGGGCCTGGCGCAATGCGTTGGTGGCGTCGTTGCGATTGAGCTTATCCGATTTGCTTAAAATGCAATGAATCGGCTTGCCAGTCGGCGCAAACCATTCGACCATTTGCACGTCGAGTTCGGTAAATGGGCGGCGCGAATCGACGATCAGCACCAGCGCGGCGAGTTGCTGGCGACGCCTGACATAATCGCCCAATAGTTGTTGCCAGTGCAATTTCGCCGTGCCGGAGACTTCGGCGTAGCCGTAACCGGGCAAGTCGACCAGCAAGGCGCGGATTTCGTCGATCTTGGTTTCGTCTTTACGGTGCTGGGCGACATGCGCGCCGCCGATTGAAAAATAGTTAATGTGCTGCGTGCGGCCAGGGGTTTTCGACGCAAACGCCAATTTTTTCTGGTTGCACAGCAGGTTGATGGCGGTCGATTTACCGGCGTTGGAGCGGCCGGCGAATGCGATCTCGGGGACTTGCAAAGTTGGCAAGTCACGAAGATGATTGACCGTGGTGAAGAAGCGGGCTTGCCAAAGTAGGGACATGGAGTGAGCAGAAAATGCGGTAAGGGGAGGCAAAAATGCCGGAAAGCTATTGTACAATAAGGGGTTATGTACTGGTGCTGAGGTTGACTATGCAAAGTATGCGACTGAGGGTCATAGGAGACTAGGTAATCGGCTGTAACAGGTGGGATCGATCACAGTATCGTCGCCGTTCGGGCAGAATTTTAAAAACAAGTCACTCAGGGTGTGTGAATGAACCGTGCGTTTTTTCCAGTAGTGAAGTCTCTCCTCGTCGCAGTACTGGCCCTTTCCTCCGTTGCTTATGCAGCGGATGAACTAAAAGCCGCTCCTGCCAAAGCCGATCCAGCCAAGGGCGAAGCACTGTATACAAACGGTGACGCCGCTCGCAATATCACAGCGTGTATCTCCTGCCACGGCGCCGCCGGCGCTTCGACCATCACGTCGAACCCGAAACTGGGTGGCCAGCACGCTGCTTATATCCACAAGCAATTGACCAATTTCCAAGGTGCGGATCGCAATAATCCGATCATGTCGCCGCTGGCCAAGCTGCTGACCGACGATGAAATGAAAAATATCGCCGCCTATCTGGATGCGCAGCCGGCCAAGCCGGGTGCCGCAAAAGACAAGGATACGCTGGGACTGGGCAAGAAAATCTATCGTGCCGGTATTGCCGAAAAGAGCGTTCCGGCCTGTGCCGGCTGCCACAGCCCGAACGGTGCAGGCATCCCGAACCAGTTCCCGCGGATTGGCGGCCAGCATCAAGACTATACTGTGACCGAACTGACCAATTTCCGCAGCGGTGCTCGCAAGAATGGCCCGATGATGGCAACCATTTCCAAACGCATGTCGGACGATGAAATCAAGGCAGTTGCCGATTACATCGCGGGCCTCAAATAAAATAAGAAGAAATAGCAAAAAAAGGGGTGGCCTAGGCCACCCCTTTTTCCTTTGAAAAAGATTGATTTGCCATGAGTACAAGTAATAACGAGATCAGCACCGCAGGAATTCAGCTCAAGACCAGCCGTCGCTGGCTGGCCGATGCGGTTGAACTGTTGTCATCGATGCGCTTTGCCATCAGCTTGCTGACGATTATCGCCATCGCATCGGTGATCGGCACCGTGCTCAAGCAGAATGAGCCGATGCCCAACTACGTCAACCAGTTCGGTCCGTTCTGGTTTGAAGTTTTCGGCAAGCTGGGTTTGTACGCGGTGTATTCGTCATGGTGGTTCCTGCTGATCATGACTTTCCTGGTGATTTCAACTTCGCTGTGCATCGCCCGCAACGCACCGAAAATGCTGAAGGACATGCGCAGCTGGCGCGAGAATGTCCGCGAGCAATCACTGCGCAATTTCCACCATAAGTCGGAATGGACATCGGCAGTTGCTCCGGCTTTGCTGGCGCAGCAGCTGCAGGCGCGGATCGCCGCCAAGGGCTACAAGACCAAACTGGTTGCCAAGGACAACGCGACCTTGATCAGCGCCAAGCAAGGCGCCGCCAACAAATGGGGTTATATCTTTGCTCACAGTGCGATCGTTATCATCTGCCTGGGTGGCCTGCTGGACTCCGACCTGCCGATCCGCGCGCAGCAATGGATTTATGGCAAGACGCCATTCAACGGCAACGGCATCATTGCTGACATCCCGGAAGAACATCGCCTCGGCCTTGGCAATCCGACCTTCCGCGGCAATACGCTGATTCCGGAAGGTTCGGCCAGCAGCACCGCCATCATTCCGCAAAAGGATGGCGTGATGATCCAGGATCTGCCATTCACGATCCAGCTGAAAAAATTCATTGTCGATTTCTACAGCACCGGCATGCCGAAGCTGTTCGCCAGCGAAGTCGTGATCCGCGATAACGCCGACGGCCATACTTTCCCGGCGACCATCAAGGTCAACCAGCCCTTGATATACAAGGGAATTGCCGTTTATCAATCCAGCTTCGAGGATGGCGGCAGCAAGCTCAAACTGATGGCGTACCCGATGGCCGGCGCCAGTGAGGCCAGTTTCCCGCTGAGCGGCGAAGTCAACGGCACCACGCCGTTAGTCAATAACGGTAATACCGACTATACGATTGAATGGTCTGGTTTCCGGCCGTTTAACGTGGAGAATATGGCGCAATCGGGTGACGATTTGCGTGCCGTGACCAAGAAGAGCCTCAACCAGCGTCTCAGCGACGATTTGAGCAACCACTTGGGCAACGCGGCGAAAAGCGCGAACAAGAAGGATCTGAAAAACGTTGGCCCTAGCGTGCAGTACAAATTGCGCGACAAGACCGGACAGGCACGCGAGTTCAGCAATTACATGCAATCCATCAAGGTGGACGATGCTTATGTGTTCCTGGCGGGTGTGCGCGATACGCCGGACGAGCCGTTCCGATATCTGCGCATTCCTGCGGACGATGACGATACGGTCGGCGAATGGATGCGTTTGCGGGCGGCGTTGGAGAATCCGGAAATGCGTGCGGCGGCTGCGCATCGCTATGCCCAGCGCGCGATTCCGGAAAGCCGTGAAGGCATTGCCGCCTTGCGCGTTCAGCTGGAACAATCCGCACTGCGCGGTTTGTCGCTGTTTGCCGGCGACGGCAAGCAAGCCGGCTACATGGCCATTTCCAAATTCCTGGAGCAAGTGCCGCCGCAGGAGCAGGAAAAGGCCGCAGATATTTTCATGAAGATATTGAACGGCAGCATGTGGGATTTGTGGCAGGTCGCGCGCGAGAAAGATGGTTTGAAGGATATGCAGGCGGATGAAAAGCATGCGCGCTTCCTGCAACTGAGCACCAATGCGCTGTCGGATGCAAGCTTCTATAATGCGCCTGTGTATCTGCAGATGACGGGCTTTGATGAAATCAAGGCATCGGTATTCCAGGTAACCCGTTCGCCGGGCAAGAAAGTGGTGTATCTGGGCTGCCTGCTGCTGGTGCTGGGCGTGTTCTCGATGCTGTACGTGCGTGAGCGCCGCTTGTGGGTCTGGATTCGTCCGAGCCAGGACGGCAGTGGCCAGACGCATGCGATGATGGCAATGAGTTCGCAGCGCAAGACGCTGGATTTTGAAAAAGAATTTGAAGTGTTGAAAACACAATTAAAGCAGTCGGAAGCTTGATGTGAACCCGCATCGGTCGCCGCCCTTGCCGACGCAGGGATGGCGGCAGAGTTGCCTGGGTTTGCCTGCAATGCAATGGAGATAAAGATGGAACTGACGCAAACGTATGCCCCGCCCGCTAGCTTTATCAAGCGCTTGTCGGTAATCGACTGGCTGTTCGCCATCGCGCTGGTGGCGGCCTCGCTGTTCGCGTTGAACCGTTACGGCAGCCACATGGATTACTACGAGAAGGCGGTGCTGGTGCTGGCTGCACCGACTTTCGCCTGGCTCGGCTGGCACTGGAAATCGGTGCGCTGGCTGATGGCGTTGCTGGCGGTGTTGTCGCTGTCGGCGATTGCGATGTACGGTGGCGTGCTCGATATGGCCAACCAGAAATTCATCCTCAAATACATGCTCTCCAGCCAGTCGGCGATCCTGTGGATGAGCACGCTGTTCTTTCTGTCGACCATGTTTTTCTGGGGCGGCCTGATCACGCGTTCCGACTTCGGTTCCTCGATCGGCTCCAAGCTGTGCTGGGCCGCGGTGGTGATGGGCTTCACCGGCATGCTGGTGCGCTGGTATGAATCGTATCTGATCGGCGCCGACATCGGCCACATCCCGATTTCCAACCTGTATGAAGTGTTCGTGCTGTTCAGCCTGATCACCGCCTTGTTCTATTTGTACTACGAACAGCACTACCGCACCCGCCAACTGGGCGCCTTTGTCCTGCTGGTGATCTCGGCCGCGGTCGGTTTCCTGCTGTGGTACATGGTGTCGCGCGACGCCGCTGAAATCCAGCCGCTGGTGCCGGCGTTGCAGAGCTGGTGGATGAAGATCCACGTGCCGGCCAATTTCATCGGCTACGGCACGTTTGCATTGTCGGCGATGGTGGCGGTGGCGTACCTGTTGAAATCGCATGGCTACCTGGTTGACCGCCTGCCGGCGCTGGAAGTGCTGGACGACGTCATGTACAAGGCGATTGCCGTCGGCTTCACCTTCTTCACCATTGCCACCATCCTCGGCGCCTTGTGGGCGGCGGAAGCATGGGGCGGCTACTGGTCATGGGATCCGAAGGAAACCTGGGCGTTGATCGTCTGGCTCAACTATGCTGCGTGGCTGCACATGCGCTTGATGAAGGGTTTGCGCGGCCAGGTTGCCGCATGGTGGGCACTGATTGGTTTGCTGGTGACGACGTTCGCCTTCCTCGGCGTGAACATGTTCCTGTCGGGCCTGCATTCATATGGAGAGTTGTAAACTGATGACGAAGGAAAAGCCGGAAAACCTGACGCCAGTCGACCTGGTGATTTTCGATTGCGACGGGACCTTGGTCGATAGTGAGACCGTCGCTACCGATGTGATGGTTGAGTATCTTGCAGAACTGGGAACGCAGTTGTCGTTTGACGAAGCCTTGAGCCGTTTCAAGGGTGGCCGGATGGCCGACTGTGTGGTCGAACTGGAAGCCATGCGCGGCCAGCCGTTGCCGGCCGATTTCACCAAGGTCTTGCGCGAACGCATCGCGCATACCTTGCATCAGCGCCTGCAGCCGATCGAAGGTGCGCTGGAGCTGGTGCAGTCGCTGCGGGTGCCGTTCTGCCTGGCGTCGAACGGTCCGTTGACGCAGATTAAACTGTCGCTCGGCATTACCGGCCTGCTGCCGTATTTCGAGGGCCGCATTTATAGCGCCTATGAGGTCGGCTCCTGGAAACCGGCGCCGGACCTGTTCCTGCATGCCGCCAGCAAGATGGGTGTCGAACCATCCCGCTGTGCAGTGGTCGAAGATAGTGTGCCTGGCGTGCAGGCTGGCGTGGCTGCTGGTATGCTGGTGTTTGCATTGCAGCCGGAACAGGTCGAGCCGAATCTTCCCAAACAGGCCAAAGTGATTTCCCGACTGGCAGAGTTGCACGATCATATCGATCTCGCCGGATAAGCGGATTTTGTTTGTACTCTTGTAAGGAATTGTCGGCTGGCTTGACTAAGATCTGCCGCCACATCAATCCTCACAGGAGTTTTTCATGCCGCTCTACCGACGCCCCAACGGAATCGATCTTCCGTTCGCCTCCGAAATTACCCCACGAGAAATATTTGAGTCGCGTCGCAGCTTTATCAAGCAGGTTGCGGTAGGCGCGGTTGGCGCCGGCTCATTGCTGGAACTGTCGAGCGGCGATGCCTGGGCGCAGGCAAGCGGGGCGCAAAAATTGGCGGCCAAGGCCAATCCCGCCTACGTTGTGATGGACAAGGCAACGCCGTACAAGGATGCCACCACCTACAACAACTTCTACGAATTCGGCACCGACAAAGCCGATCCGGCAGAAAGTGCCGGCAGCCTCAAAACCCGGCCCTGGACGATCTCGATTGAGGGCGAAGTCAAGAAACCGATGACGCTGGATATCGACAGCTTGCTGAAACTGGCGCCGCTCGAAGAGCGCATCTATCGGCTGCGTTGCGTAGAAGGCTGGTCGATGGTGATTCCATGGATCGGCTACTCGCTGTCGGCGTTGATCAAGAAAATGGAGCCGACCGCCAACGCCAAGTACGTCGAATTCACGACGCTCGCCGATAATCGCCAGATGCCGGGGTTGCGCAGCCCGGTGCTGGAATGGCCGTATGTTGAGGGTTTGCGGATGGATGAGGCGATGCATCCGCTGGCCTTGCTGACGTTCGGCATGTACGGCCAGGTATTGCCGAACCAGAACGGTGCGCCGGTGCGCATGGTGCTGCCGTGGAAGTACGGATTCAAATCCGCCAAGTCGATCGTCAAGATCCGTTTCGTCAAAGACCAGCCGAGGACAGCTTGGAATATTGCGGCTGCGCGTGAGTACGGCTTTTATTCCAACGTCAATCCGGATGTCGATCATCCGCGCTGGTCGCAAGCGACCGAACGCCGCATCGGCGAAGACGGTTTCTTTACCAAAAAGCGCAAGACATTGATGTTCAACGGTTACAGCGATGTCGCTCCGCTATACGCCGGCATGGACTTGAAAAAATACTTCTGAGATCAGCGGACCATCCAGCATGCTTAATCCAACGCCACGACAATTCAAGATTCTCAAGGCAGTCCTGTTTGGGCTGGCGCTGCTGCCGGCGCTGCGATTGCTGGTGTACGCGTTTACCGATCAGCTGGGCGCCAATCCAATCGAATTCATTACGCGCAGCAGCGGTGACTGGACCCTGTATTTTCTGTGCATCACCTTGGCGGTGACGCCGTTACGCCGCTTCACCAACTGGAACTGGCTGGTCAAGTTGCGTCGCATGCTGGGTTTGTATGCTTTCTTTTATGCCTGCCTGCATTTCACAACCTTCCTTTGGTTCGATCATTTCTTCGATCTCAGCGAGATGCTCAAGGATGTCGTCAAGCGGCCGTTCATCACGGTTGGTTTCATCGCTTTCGTGATGTTGCTGCCGTTGGCGCTGACCAGCACCAACGGCATGATCCGGCGGCTTGGCGGCAAGCGCTGGCAATGGTTGCATCGCAGTCTTTACGTGATTTCCATGCTGGGGATACTGCATTTCTGGTGGATGCGGGCCGGCAAACATAACTTCGAAAAGCCAATCCTGTTTGGCGCTATCGTTGCCGCGCTGTTGCTCGTGCGCGTGTACTTCGCGCTACGTAATCGCGCCGGACAACGCGCTGCGCTTCAGAAGCGCCAGGTCACGCCAACCCCGACCTGACGCTGGGTTTGCGCCGCGCATGCGCCGCAGCCCAAACCGAATTTGATGCCGGCATCCAGATCGAGATTAGGATTCGGTGAATAGATCACCCCGCTCAGGATATAGCCGGGATTGCTGCTGGCGTGGCGATCGCCGCTTGTATCGCTGGCGCGCTCGGTGTTGCTGACAATGCCTGTGTCGAACGCCAGGCTCCATTTCGGATTGATCGCGTAGAGCGCCGCCACCGAGGCGCGCCAGAGCATGGTGCGGTTGGCTTGCTGGTCGCTTAGCAGGCGGTAGCGATTGTAGTAGGCAGCCAGATTTCCGCTGAAAGCCCAGGAGTCGATTTGATAGCTGCCGATAAGCGTCAACGACATACTGCTGCTGCCATGTCCCAAACCCTGATTGGGGTCACCGCTGGGGAAGGTGAGTTCCGGTTTCAAGCCCAGGCTGAAATTATCCTCTTCCAGAAAGGTCCATTTGAGCCCTAGCGCGATATCGTTGATACCCGACGGACTGGATACCGTCAGTGGCGGATTGACATAGATATCGAGATTCCTCAGCAAGCCGTAGCTGTAGGTGAAATTGACTACATGGCTGTGGATATCGTCCTGGCGCAGCCAGTCCGTGTTCAGTTCGACCTGCTGATTGCCGCTGCCCTGGGTGCCGGTATCGTCGGTCACCAGTGGATGATTGGCATGAGCGACCTGGATCAGGCAGCAGGACGAGATCGCAGAGATGATGAGCCGGCGCATGGTCCTCCTGTCTGTCCAATTAAGCCAATATGCTGGTTACAAAGATTCAGGCCCGCACGAAGTTCAGGGAAGCGGCGTTCTGCGGGCGCTGCGTCTTCCCTGTACGAAAAATGTGACGTGGAGCAGGCAGCTATTTGGCTGCCGGTGTATCCAGGGTTTCTGACGGGATTTCAGGAACGGCCGGCACAGTAAACGTGGTTGGCTGCTCAGATTCTTTGGATTTCTCTTCGGACGCGTTCGGTTTGACCACCGGTGTTGTCGTTTTGGCAGCGGGCGGAGGCAGCGGAACAGGCATGAACAGCGGCCCCTTTTGGCCGCAAGCCGCCAGTAATGCCGACAAAGTAAGCGTAGCGGCAATCATTGCGGCACGCGGAAAATCAAAAGTTGGTTTCACGGATTAGAATCACAGTTTAACGAAACGGATTGGAGTGTAGCATGACAGAATCAGAATTCCTGGCCGCGGCCGAAGCTGCCCTGAGCAAGATTGAAACCGCGCTGGAGAGCGCCGCCGAGCAGAGCGACCTGGATGTGGAGTGCAGCCGTAGCGGGAATGTACTGGAGATCGAGTTTATCGATAATGGCAGCAAGATTATCGTCAACAGCCAGGCGCCGATGCAGGAATTGTGGATCGCCGCAAAATCAGGCGGTTTTCATTACAAGCAGAAGGGTAACATTTGGGTAAACACCCGCGATGGCTCGGAATTCTTTGCTGCGCTGTCGACAATGATCAGTTCCCAGGGCGGAGTGCCGGTAACCCTGTAATTTTTTCTTTGTAGTGGGACCCCGCAAGTGATTTATCGGATGCCCAATGTGTCGTAAGATACGAAAGTAAGATGTTGTTTTGATACGCTCGCGCATTTCGGCTTCATAATGGACTTGATTACACGGTTCGCAAGGGCCGCATCAAGGAGAGTTGTTCAACGCTTCTCAACTATCGATCGACAACAATGAATACGATAATGATCAGGGATTCGGAAGAACCAATCGCTTGGTGCGGCAATTCTGCAGGCGGTGGCAACGCCGTTGCCGAGCCATCTCCTGGCGCCGCGAAGTTGCGTGTATCGGCGCGCATCGTCTCCATGACGGGAATAGCCGCCGCCATCGCCGCCGTCGGGTTTTCGCTAGCGGCCGCAGCGGCGCCCAGTCCTAACGTGGCCAATACCGCAAATGCAATCAACGGGGCCAATGCTGCCGCTAGTGCCGCCAACACCAGCGGCTTGTCGAATGTCGTCACCGCCGCGGCGGCTGAAGCGCCGCAGCACTGGGCGGCAGATACCAGCAACGGCTGCAAGATCTGGAGCCCGGAGCCGATTGCCAATGGCATTTCTGCGCGTTGGAGCGGCGGCTGCGAGAACGGTCTGGCGCAGGGCCCTGGGACAGTCCGCTGGCTCAGCAACAACAAGCAGGTCGCCGAACTGACCGGCACAATGGAGCAGGGCAAGGTGCGCGGTCATACCACCGGGGTCGAAGAGCCTGGCAATCGCTTCGATGGCATGTTCATCGATTCCCTGCCGGAAGGCGAAGGCAAGGCAAGCTATGCCGACGGATCGACCTATACCGGCGAGTGGCATCGGGGCCGGCAGCTGGGATACGGCATCATGACATTTCCGCCGGCACATCCGCAGTACCAGGACATGTTTAACAACGGTAAAGGCGTCCGGGCCGACAACGGCGTTTATGTCATGCGCGGCTGGTGGGAAGGAAAAACCTTCGTGACTGCCTGCGATAGCGAAGATGAATGCGAAAAGGCGGTTGTGGCGTTGATGAAGCAGGAGCAGGCTACCACTGCTGCCAAGGCTGCGCCGGTAGCGCCCGCAGTTGCGCCCGCAGTTGCACCGGCGCCGGCCGCAGCAGTGCCAGTGCCGGAGTCGGCAGCAACGCCGGTAAATCCGACAGCGGCGCCAGACAGTTCAGCCGCGGCGCCGGCAACACCCACCGTCGAACCTGGCAATGCGCCAGCGTCTCCCGCAACGCCTGTTGCAGAACCCGCCGCCGTGACTGCCGATCCCGCCTCAGTTGTGCCTGCCGCTACGTCAACTGAAGCGCCGGCCATCGAGTCGTCGACATCACCGGCACCGTCGACAGTGCCGGCGCCGATGACGCCTGGCAGCGAGCCAGCAGTCGCGCCGATGCAGGAAGCTCCGGCTGTCGGGACAACTCAAGCTCCAACCCCGCCCGCCGATGCGCCGGCCTCGGTGACTGAGCCGGCGCCCGCTGCCGCCATGCCGGCAGCCGAGCCCGCAACTGAACCAGCTATCGAGCCAGCGGTTCCGCCGATGCCGCCGGGGCCTTCTCCTGCGGCAGACCCGGCCACCGTGCCGACGACCCCGGCGCCTGCAGATCCGGCCGTCGAACAGCCCGTCCCGCCTGCCGTTTCGGCGCTGATCGGGATTTCACATTTCAAACGGACCTAGTTGATGACGCGTGCACTACATTTTGGCAAGACAATCGAGTTGATGGAAACCACCGCATTGCCGGCATCGGGCACACGTCGATGGTCCCGGTGGATGCTCGCATGCATCGTTCTTTTGCAGTTGATGGCGCCGGCATCGTACGCGCAAATGCGTGCCGACCTGCCGGCTAACAAGGCGGCTGCCGGCGGCCCGAAAAACCTGCTGGCGGAAGCTGCGCGCAGCATCGGCGTCAAGCAATGCCAGCCGGCGATTACCCGTCTATCCGCGTTGGCGATCAATGGCACGCGTTCGCATGACGTGCTGGTCGATTGGGATCACGCGCATCCGGATCGCGGACCATTTTTTTCGCTCACCGGAATCGAATATGCCGGGGCTTCAGCGGCGGTATCCATCACCGCGGTGCCGCAAGACGGCGGCGCCTGTTCGGTGTCGGCTGAACGGATTTCGATTGCGCCGTATTCATGCAAGAGCATTGCCGATACCGAACTGAAGGGCTACAACGGCACAGCGCTGCTGCCGACATTTACGGTCTACGTTTCGCCGACAGAGCCGGGCGGCTCGGTCTCGCTGGTGGATTCTCCTCCAGGGTGTCTGATTATCCGACGCTATGTGCAGTACAACTGGACCGAGCAGACAAAAATGACTGTACCTGCGCGTTAGGCAACGCGCTCCAGGCCAATTACTCAATCAATATTTGAATCAAGATATGAATCAAGATATGAATCCTTTACCCCGCACCTTGCGCATCGGCGTCACCATCGGCCTGCACCAGGAGAACGAATCCCTGTGGAACAATGGCATCAAGCAGAATGCTGTCTATCTGGCTGAAACTTTGAAGCAATGTCCGAGCGTGGCCTCGGTGCATCTGGTGAATACCACGGCGGTTGCGATCACCCGGGCGCTGCCGTGGGACCAGGCGCGCTGGCCAACCGTGGCGTTCGCGCAAGCCAAGGACAACCTGGATGTGCTGATTGAACTCGGCGGCCAGATCGATGCCGAGCAGACCGCCTATCTGAAAGAGCGCGGATGCCGTCTGATTTCCTATTGCTGCGGCTTCGAGTATGTGCACGTGATGCAATCGGTATTATTCAATCGGCCCATGTGGGGATATAACCTGTTCGTCAATCAGCGCTACGATGCGATCTGGATGGTGCCGCAAGTGGCCACCAACAGCCAGTCCTATTTCGAGACCTTGCGCCGCCGGCCGGCCCAAGTGGTGCCGTTCGTGTGGGATCCGATCTTCGTTAATCAGCGTAGCCAGGGTTTCACGCATCACGGCGAATACCGCCCGCGATCAGAGCCAAAACGCTTGACCGTGATGGAGCCGAATAACGACATCGTGAAATTCTGCATGTATCCGGTTTTTATTGCGGAAGAAGCCTATCGGCAGCGGCCGCAGGATATTGCGCTATTGCAGGTGACCAATGCCGAACGACTGGCGCGCGAGAGCAAGGAGTTCATTGCGGTGATGAACCAGCTCGATATCGTGCGCCAGCACAAGGCGGTTTTCCTGGGGCGCCACGATACGCCGCAGTTTCTCAGCGAGATGACCGATGTGGTGATTTCCCACCAGATCGAGAATGCGCTGAATTATTTTTATTTCGATGTCTGCTGGCAGGGTTATCCTCTGGTGCATAACGCATACATGTGTAGCGATCTTGGTTACTACTACGAGGGCAACAACGTGCGTGAAGGCAGTCGCAAATTGATCGAGGTGCTGACAGCGCATGACGACAGTTGGCAGGATTACCTGACGCGCCAACGGCAAGTGCTGGGCCGTTATCTGCCGACGTGTCCTGAGGTCACCGCCGAGTATGAACGTTTGCTGAAGGCGTTGTTGCAGCAGCCGATTGCATGACCCGATGATTTCTAATTTTTGCTAGCCCATGAAAAAAATCAATGTAGGAATTTCCGTCTTTGCCGTCAACGGCGCGCAGATATGGTCGAACGGCATCAACCAGAACCTGGCATTCCTGGTGATGCTGCTACAACACAGTCCGCAAGTCGGAAAGGTGTTTTTGCTGAACGGCGGCAATCTGGATCAGATGCCGACAGAGATGGGACTGGATCTTCTCGACGTGCCGCTGGTCAAGCCGCAGGACGTGACTTTCGAAATCGATGTGGTGATCGAAATGGGCGCGCAGTTGCCGCTGGAATGGTTGCGCCATGTGCGTGCGCTGGGCGCCAAGATCGTCACATTATTTGTCGGCCATACCTATGCCGACAACGCCGAAGCGCCGATGTTCGGCGGCGCGAGCGGGCAGATTTTCAACGGTACGCCGTGGCATGAGATATGGACCTTGCCGCATCACATGAAAGCCAGCGGGCCTTTGCTGCGTACTGTGTCGCGCGTTCCCGTGCACGCGGTGCCGCACATCTGGTCGCCGTTGTTTTTGCAAAAGAAGATCGACGCTGTGGAGCAAGGTGGCCATCCGTTCGGCTACAAGCCGAGCCGTGGCGCAGACCGGCCAGGCTGGCGCACGGCGATTTTCGAGCCCAACATTTCAGTCGTCAAAAGCTGTTTCATCCCGATGCTGGTGTGCGAGCAGGCATTCCGCCTGGATCAACGTTCGATCAGCATGATGATGGTGATGAATACGGTGCATATGAAAGAACATCTGACTTTCAACCGCTTTGCGATCAACCTCGATTTGACCAAGCAACACAAAGCGACCTACGAACCACGCGTGTCGTTTGTCGATTGCATGGCGCAGCAAAAGATGGATGCGGTGGTGTCGCATCAATGGGAGTGCGGCCTCAACTACCTGTACTACGATGCCCTCTATGGCGGCTATCCGCTGATTCATAATTCAGATTATCTGAAGGCCGACGGCATCGGCATCTATTACCCGGATTTCGAAGCCAGCGCCGGTGGTCAGGCGTTGCTCGATGCCTGGCAACAGGAACCCGAATTCTGGGATGACTATAAAAAAACCGGGGCGGCCTACTTGAGCAGGCTTGATCCGGCAAATTCGAATAACGTGGACGCATTTGTGAAAAGACTTCAGAACCTGGTGGAGGGCCAGCCATGAGCGCCTCGCTGCCACAAAAAAAATTACGCGTGGGCGTAACTCTGCATGTGCGCTCCGGGCCGCAATCGATCTGGGAAAACGGCATCTTCCAGAACTGCGCCTTCCTGGTGCAACTGTTCAATCAGTCACCGGCAGTCGAGCGCGCAGTCCTGGTGCTGGACGGCGATGTCGACCAGGTCAACGACGCCATGATGCTGGGCGATCTTGGGATCGACATGATAGGCCTTGACCAGGCGATGCAAACGCTTGATGTCGTGGTCGAAATGAGCGCGCAACTGAATGAAGACTGGGTGCGCCAATTCCGCGAGCGCGGCGGGCGTTATGCCTGGATGCGAGTCGGCAACGATTACGTGATCGATATCGAGCGTGCGATGTTCAACAAGCCGCATGGCGGCCTGTGCAGCAACAAGCCCTACGATGCAGTGTGGACCTTGCCGGAGTACCTGCGCAGCTGCAAGGATTATTTCGGCTTGACCGCGCGGGCGCCGGTGCACATCGTGCCGCATTTGTGGACGCCGCTGTTTTTTCAAAAAGGCATCGACACCTTACCGAGCCATCTCAGCTTCGGCTATCAGCCGGGCAAGCCGCGTTGGCGGGTGTGCAGTTTCGAACCGAACGTCTGCATGGTCAAGACTTCATTGCTGCCGATGCTGGCATGCGAGGAGGCGTATCGTGCGCAACCTGGGTTCCTGGACTCGCTGCGTGTGTGCAACACCTTGCACCTGAAAGAGCACCTTAAGTTTACTCAGTTCGCGCGTTCGCTGGATGTCGTGAATCACGGGCTGGCGTCGTTTGAAGGTCGTTTTGCGGTGTATGAATTCATGGCCAACTATGGCGACTGCATCATTTCGCATCATTGGGAAAACGGCCAGAATTATCTGTACTACGAAGCCTTGTACGGCGGCTATCCGCTGATCCACAACTCGGAATTCATTCGCGACTACGGCTACTATTATCCTGAGTTCGATTCGTTCGCCGGCGGCCAGGCGGTGTTGAAAGCATTTGCCACGCATGACGCGCAGTTGGATGATTATCGTCAGAGTGCAAAGAAGTTGTTACGCACTCTCGATGTCAGTTATCCGGAGAATATCGAGATCTATACGCAGCGCTTGCTCGATCTGTATTCCAAGCAGTAAGGTGGACACCTCGGTGTCCACGCGTAACCTCGATAGCCGGAGCGTGGACAAATTCAGGTCGCACGCAATTGGCAAGTAAGTGGAGTGAATTCACGCGTGGGCACGATGTGCCCACCCTAGGTCAGAACAATTCGTTCTTGACCTCGTCCTTGGCTTTTTCTTCCTCTGTCGGCTCCGTCGTGCCGCCGCCCAGGTTCTGGGTGGCGACTCCCGGCGGGTATTCCGCGTAATAATATTCGCCGCCTGAGTGGATCAAGCCATCCGGCACCACGCGGTCTTCGTTTGGCACGCCTTTCAGCGCCTGTTGCATGAAACTGATCCAGATCGGCAGCGCCAGGCCGCCGCCGGTTTCCTTGTCACCCAGGCTCTTCGGCTGGTCATAGCCCATCCAGCCGACTGCTACCAGCGACGGTTGATAGCCGGCGAACCATGCATCCAGCGAATCGTTGGTGGTGCCGGTCTTGCCGGCCAGGTCGGTGCGGTTGAGTGACATAGCCTTGACTGCCGTGCCGTAGCGCACCACGTCACGCATCATGCTGTCCATCAGGTAGGCATTGCGCGGATCGATCACCCGATTGGCTTCATCGCCGGCAACTTCAGGATGTACCTGCGACAGCACGTTGCCGTTGGCATCGGTGATCTTGCTGATGATGTAGGGGCTGACCTTGTAGCCGCCGTTGGCGAATACGGCATAGCCGCCGACCATCTGCAGCGGCGTGACAGCGCCGGCGCCTAGGGCTAACGTCAGGTATGGCGGATTTTTGTCAGCATCGAAGCCGAAACGCGTCACATACTCCTGACCGTATTTGGCACCGATCTTGTCAAGAATGCGTACCGACACGACATTCTTTGACTTCGTCAATGCCCGCCGCATGCTCATCGGGCCTTCGTACTTGTTGCCATAGTTCTTCGGCTGCCAGATCTGGCCGCCGGTTTGGCCGCCGCCATAGGTGAGCGGCGCGTCATTGATGATGGTGGCCGGCGACAGGCCTTTTTCCAGCGATGCCGAATAGATGAACGGCTTGAATGACGAACCCGGCTGACGCCACGCCTGGGTGACGTGGTTGAATTTATTGCGGTTGAAATCGAAGCCGCCGATCAGCGCGCGGATGGCGCCGTCCTTGGTGTCGGCGGCGATAAACGCCGATTCCACCGCGGGCATCTGCGTGATGGTCCAGTTTTTCCCTTCCAGCATGACGCGGATGATGGCGCCGCGCTTGACCTTGCGCTGTGGCGGCGCCTTGTCGCTCAACAGGTTGGTGGCGATGCTCAGGCCGGCGCCGCTGATGCTGATTTCCTGGCCCGAGGACAGCACCGCACGCACCAGCTTGGGTGTGGCTTCCAGCACCACTGCGGCGACGATTTCATCGCTGTCTGGATGATCGGCCAGCTCTACTTCGATCGCGTCTTCAGCGGCTTCCTTGCCGCTGTCAGGGATGTCCATGTAGCCTTCGGGGCCACGGTAGCCGCGTCGTTTTTCGTAATCCATGACACCGCGTCGCACGGCAATATAAGCGGCATCCTGGTCGGCTTTGGTGATGGTGGTGAATACATTCAGGCCGCGCGTGTACGTGTTTTCCTTAAATTGGTCGTACACCAGCTGGCGCGCCATTTCCGAGACGAACTCCGCGTGGATGCCGAATTCGCTGGCGCCGCTCTTGGTATGCAGAGGCTCGTTCTTGGCTTGTTCGTATTGCGCCTGGGTGATGTAGCCGAGCTGCAGCATGCGCAGCAGGATGTATTGCTGGCGCACTGTTGCACGCTTCGGATTGACGATTGGATTGTTGGCCGACGGCGCCTTTGGCAGGCCGGCCAGCATCGCCGCCTCGGCGATCGTGATGTCCTGCAGTTTCTTGCCGAAATAAATCTGTGCGGCCGAGGCAAAGCCGTAGGCGCGCTGTCCCAGATAAATCTGGTTCATGTAGACCTCAAGGATCTGGTCTTTGGTCAGGTTGCGCTCGATCTTCCAGGCCAGCGGAATCTCATAGAGAAATTTGCGCGATGCCTTCTGGAAGAAGGTCGGTTCGTTACTGGTCAGGAAAAAATTGCGGGCGACCTGTTGCGTGATCGTGCTGGCGCCGCCGCCGCCGCCGGTCAGGTTGGAGAAGGTGGCGCGCAGGATGCCCTGGTAATCGACTCCGCCGTGCTGATAAAAGCGGTCATCTTCGATCGCCAGCACGGCTTTCTTCATGACGTCGGGGATTTCGTTGATATGCACCAGGCTGCGCCGCTCTTCGCCGAACTCGCCGATCAGGACACCATCAGCGGAGAAAATGCGCAGCGGGATCTTCGGCTTGTAATCGGTGAGTGAGTCCAGTTCCGGCAAATTCGGATAGGCCATCGCCAGCATCAGCAGAAAAGTTAGTGCTCCGATAACGACCAGGCCGGCAACAATGCCAAAGAAACCAAGCAGCAATCGCAACAGCAGCGGCATGCGACGGTGAGGTATAGGGGCAATCGGGGTGTCGCTAGCTGAATCGGTAGGCGTCATGCGAGGCGTTTTCGAAGTAGGAATGCCACGCATTATAGCGGCACAGCAGTTGGCTCAAAACTTGCTCTGCATCATGCGGTCTTGTTGGTAGCGCAATTTCGTTGCGAAATGCAGACAAAAATTGTCGCTGGAAATCAAATTAGCATGGATGGAGTGCATGTGGCGCAACATTACATAATATATAGGCAATTGCCCACAGGAAAATTTCTTTACAGTACCGTCCTCTTATTGCTACGATTTCACGTTACCAAATTTAACATTGCTGTAAGCCCTGTTTTACAGGTTTTTCCTAACTTCGAGACGGTACTCTGTATATGCGACCGCCTTGTAGGCAGAATGTTCCCCAAATAATACATACAGGGAGAAATGCTCTTGGCATTCGATCTTGGATCGCTGATCGGTAAAAAGAACCCACCCCTGGTGGGCATTGATATAAGTACATCGGGCGTGCGGCTGGTGGAGCTGTCCGAGTCCGGCAAGGATCAACTACGCCTTGATCGTTACGCCTCTGAACCGCTGCCGCGCGGCGCGGTGGTGGATGGCAATATTGAAAACATCGAGCAGGTCACGGAAGTGGTCCGGCGGCTTTGGAAAAAAAGCGGCTCGAGCACCAAGCTGGTGGCTCTGGGCATGCCGCCTGCGTCGGTGATTACCAAAAAGATCATTCTTGCGAGCGGCATGCTGGAAGAAGAGCTGGAGATGCAGGTCGAATCCGAAGCCAGCCAGTACATTCCGTTTGCCTTGGATGAGGTCAGCCTCGATTTCGACGTTATCGGTCCGGCGCAACATTCGCCTGACGATGTCGAAGTACTGCTGGCAGCGACGCGTAAGGAAAAGGTCGAGGATCGGGTTGCGGTGATAGAGGCCGCAGGCCTCAAGCCGACTGTCATGGATATCGAATCCTACGCGGCGCGCGCAGCAATCAACCGCATCATCGGCCAGTTGCCGAAGGCCGGACAAGGACAGATCGTCGGCCTGTTCCAGATCGGGACCCAGACGACTCACGTCTCGGCGTTGCTGGATGGGCAACTGATTTATGAACGCGAGCAGCCTTTCGGCGGCAACCAGTTGACGCAGGATATCGTGCGCGCCTATGGCTTGTCCTACGAAGAAGCGGATCTGAAGAAGCGCACCGGCGACCTGCCTGAAGGTTATCAGCAGGAAGTGTTGAATCCGTTCCTGGAGAGCGCCGCGCTGGAAGTCACCCGGGCAATCCAGTTCTTCTTTACCTCGACGCCTTATACCCGTCTGGACCAGTTGTTCCTGGCTGGCGGTTGCGCAACCATCCCCGGTCTGGTGGAAGTGGTTGCCGGCCGGGCCAAGATTTCGACATCGGTAGTCAGCCCTTTTACCGGCATGCAGCTCGGCCCGAATGTGCGGGAAAAACAATTGCGCCTTGATGCGCCGTCCTATCTGGTTGCTTGCGGCCTGGCCATGCGGAGGTTCGGCTGATGATCAAAATTAATCTTTTACCGCATCGCGAAGCCAAGCGTAAGCAGCGCAAGAACGCTTACTTCGCCATGCTGGTGCTGTCCGCGATTATCGGTTTGATAACGGTATTGCTGGTGGGGGCATTTTTTGCCAACAGCATCTCGAAACAGAATGAGCGGAACAGTTTCATCACTGCGGAAAACACGCGTCTCGATGGTGAAATCAAGGAAGTGGCGACACTGCGGCAGGAAATCGATGCATTGAAGGCGCGGCAACAGGCCGTCGAGGACCTGCAAAGCGATCGTAACCAGCCGGTGTACCTGATGGATGAACTGGTCAAGCAGGTGCCGGAAGGCGTCTACCTGAGTTCCTTCAAGCAGGAAGGACAACGGGTTGCCTTGAACGGTTATGCACAATCGAATGAGCGGGTTTCCGAGCTGCTGCGCAACCTGGGCAACAACTCGGCCTGGCTGGAGCGTCCGGACCTGATTGAAATTCGGGCAGCCAACATTGGTGGTACCGGTCGCGACAGCAAGCATGTGTTCGCGTTCACCGTCAACGTCGGCATCAAGCGTCCTTCCGACAAGGATGCGAAGGATGCGGGGGAGATACCGAAAAAAGCTGGCACCGCAGCCGTAGCTGCAGCCGCGCCACCTGCAACCACCAAATGAGAGACGCGCAATCATGGATTTGAATAATTTGGGCGCTTCGTTAGGGGCGCAGTTCCGCGGGCTGAATGGCCGCCATCCCGGCCAATGGCCGATCGTTCCGCGCGTGTTGAGCGGCGTCGCTGTGTTTTTGCTGGTGTTGGTGGTCGGCTGGTTTTTTTACTGGAGCGACCAGCAGGATGAACTGAATGCCGGCGAGCAGAAGGAAGTCCAGCTGAAAGAGCAGTACAAGTCAAAAATCCAGCAAGCCATCAATCTCGATGCCCTGCGCAAGCAGAAGCTGCAGGTCGCCGAATACGTGGTCACGCTGGAGAAGCAACTGCCGAGCAAGGCGGAGATGGATGCGCTGTTGTCCGATATTAACCAGGCCGGTTTGGGACGGGGTTTGCAGTTTGAACTGTTCAAGCCTGGCCAAGTGGTGGTGAAGGACTACTACGCGGAACTGCCGATCAATATCAAGGTGAATGGCAGTTATCACGACGTCGGCTCGTTTGCCAGCGACATCGCCAATCTGCCGCGCATCGTGACCCTGAACAACATGAATTTGGTAGCCGGCAAAGATGGCTCGTTGAGCCTGGATGCGATTGCCAAGACTTTCCGTTATCTGGATAAGGACGAAGTGGCGGCACAGCGCAAGGTCGCCGATTCAGCTAAGCAGAAAGGTCAAAAATGACGTTTTTTCGCATTGGGCGTTTGACCCAGGTGACATTTTTTGTCGCAACCATCTCAACTTTGTCAGGTTGCGGCGACAGCGGCGTACAGGACGTCAAGGAGTGGATGGCCGACACCAAGAGCCATGCCCGCGTCGGTATCCCGAAGCTGACCGAGCCGAAGAAATTCGTGCCTTTCGTGTATGCCGGGGCGACCAGTATCGATCCCTACAATCCCAGCAAGCTGCTGGTGGCGCTGGCCAAGTTGCAGGGTAATTCAACCGGCCTGAAGCCGAATCTGGATCGGCGCCGCGAAACACTCGAAAACTATCCGCTGGATACGATCAAGATGGTGGGCACATTGCAGAAAGTCGGCTTGAGCTATGTCTTGCTGCAAGTCGACAGGACTGTGTTCCAGGCCAAAGTGGGGAATTACATCGGACAGAATTTCGGCATGGTGACAGCCATCAACGAATCCGAAGTAACTTTGAAAGAAATCGTACAAGATGCGTCCGGCGAATGGGTCGAGCGCGATGCCAAGTTAGCGTTGCAGGAGAGCACAAAATGATTGCAGCAGGAAAAAAATTCGTTAACCTGAGCGTAGGCCGGCTGAGCGTGATTCGACAGAAAGCGTTGATGCTGTGCGCGTTGCTGTGCCTGGTAGGGACCGGGACTGCGGCGCTGGCGGCGGACAATAACGCCATCACCTCGATCAACGCTAATCAACAAGGCGCCAACGTTATCGTTCGCGTCAATTTCAAGCGGCCGTTGACTGCCGCACCAACCGGTTTTTCGATCATTAGTCCGGCTCGCATCGCACTGGATTTTATCGGTATCGACAATGCCACCGGCAAGACCTCGCAAGACATCAGCCTGGGCGATGTCCGCAATGTGGTCCTGGCACAAGCGGATGACCGCTCGCGCCTGGTGTTCAACCTGAAGCGGTCGCTGTCTTATGCGACAGCGCTGGATGGCAATACCCTGGTGGTGACCATCGACGGCTCAGGCGGTTTGGCGGCTCCGCTCAATGCGGCAGGAGTTCCTGCAAGTCCGGCAGCGACGACAGCAACTGCGGCCGCAGCACCGGCGCCAGCGCCATTGTTGAACGGCAAACCGGCATTGCGCGACATCGATTTCCGCCGTGGAACAGCAGGCGAGGGTCGTGTCGTGATCGATCTGCCGAATACCCAGGTCGGCGTCGACGTGCATCAGCAAGGTCAGACGGTGGTGGTTGATTTCCTGAAAACCGCCTTGCCGGATGTCCTGCGTCGCAAGCTGGATGTCGGCGATTTCGGCACCCCGGTGAAGACCATTACTACGGTCACCCAAGGCGACAACGTGCGCATGATCATTGAACCGAAGGGCCTGTGGGAGCAAAGCGCTTACCAGACCGACAGCCAACTGGTGATCGTGGTCAAGCCGCTCAAGGAAGATCCGAACAAGCTGGCGCAAGGCACGCAAGGCTATCGCGGCGACAAGCTGTCGCTGAATTTCCAGAACGTCGAAGTGCGCTCCGTGCTGCAGGTGATTGCCGACTTTACCGGTCTCAATATCATCACCAGCGATACCGTTGGCGGCAACCTGACTTTGCGCCTGAAAGACGTACCTTGGGATCAAGCTCTGGATATCGTGATGCAGGCCAAGGGCCTCGACATGCGCAAGAACGGTTCGGTCATCTGGATCGCGCCGAAAGACGAGTTGCTGACCAAAGAGAAGCTGGAGCTTGAACAACGTTCGCAAATTGCTGAACTGGAACCATTGCGCACCGAGTCTTTCCAGCTGAACTATCAAAAAGCTGAAGCCTTCAAGAAGGTATTCGGGATTGATGATGCAGGTAGCGGCGGCGGTAGTGGTAGCGGCAAGAAGAACAGTATTTTGTCATCGCGCGGCAGTGCCGTGATCGATCCGCGTACCAATCAATTGTTCGTGACTGATACGCCGACTATCTTGCAAAACATCCGCAACCTGGTTTCGAAGGTCGATATCGCTTCACGGCAAGTATTGATCGAAGCACGCATGGTAGAAGCGAACGATGGCTTCAGCCGCAATCTTGGCGCCAAGCTTGGCTTTGGTTTCAGCAGCACGAATGTTGCAGCCGGTGGACAGCAGGCTACGACCACCAGCACGACAGGCAGCAATTTGGCACCAGGCGTGACCGGGAATTCGGTCAATTTGCCTGCAGCACCTAGTTCCGGAACTGCGGGGTCCGTGGCTTTGAGCCTGTTTAATGCCGCGGCCTCCAAGTTCATCAGCCTCGAATTGTCGGCCCTGGAGGCGGATGGACAAGGCAAGATCATCTCCAGCCCACGTGTTGTGACCGCTGACCAACAGAAAGCCCTGATTGAACAAGGTACTGAAATTCCTTACCAAAGTGCAACCAGTAGTGGTGCGACATCGGTTGAGTTCAAGAAAGCCAATCTGAAATTGGAGGTAACCCCGCAAATCACTCCAGATGGTAATGTTATCCTTACCGTTGATGTGACCAATGATAGCGTTGGCGCCACCGTTCCTGGCGGTGTGGCGATCAACACGAAACACGTCCAGACCCAGGTCCAGGTTGAAAATGGCGGTACGGTGGTGATCGGCGGTATTTACACCCAGACAATTTCAAATGATGTTAATAAAGTGCCACTGCTTGGAGATATTCCGGTTCTGGGTTATCTTTTCAAACAATCGGCAGTTACTAACAAGCGAACTGAATTATTGATTTTCCTGACACCGAAAGTCGTTGTTGACCGGGTTGCTGCGCACTAATAGGTTGTTACAGGCCACTAACTGCACAGGGACGCCGGTTCTGCGCCGGTGTCCGCATTTGAGCAAAAGGTTGAGTGGTGAAATGGTGCGTTGCACATGAAAGGCAATATCTTTCTGGTCGGCCTGATGGGTGCGGGCAAGACTACGGTTGGCCGTGCCCTGGCAAAGAAACTCAACAAGTTATTCATTGATTCCGATCACGAAATCGAGGCGCGTACTGGCGTCTCGATTCCGTTGATCTTTGAAATTGAAGGCGAAGAGAGCTTCCGGCAGCGCGAAGCGGAAGTGATACGCGATCTGAGCGCACGGCGCGGGATCGTGCTGGCTACCGGTGGCGGCGCCATCCTGAAGCCGGAAAATCGCGCATATCTGAAATCCCGCGGCACCGTCATTTACCTGCGGGCCAGCGTCCATAACATTCTCCAACGCACCAGCCGCGACAAAAGCCGGCCATTGCTGCAAACCGCGGACCCACGCCGACGCCTGGAAGAACTGTCTCGACAAAGAGAGCCGTTTTATCGCGAGGTGGCCGATATTGTCATCGACACCGGGCGACCTAACGTACAATTCCTGGTGCATAGCATCCTGAGCCAGCTTGACCTGCTGCCTGACGATCCTGACGCTGAAGCAGATACTGCGCAATTTATCGGCAGGCAGGCGAGCGGTACCACTACTAATTCACCGAATTTTCCTATGAATCAACCGGTTTCTTCTTCGAACCAAGTCCCAACCATCAGCCTGCAGGTAGAGTTGGGAGAGCGTAGCTATCCGATCGAGATCGGCTCGTCGCTGCTGGGCGATCGCGAGCGTATCGCGCGCCTGATCAGTGGACGGCAGGTCGCCGTGGTGACCAATACCACCGTGGCGCCGCTGTACCTGCAGCGCGTGACGCAGACCTTGCAGGAAGCCGGCAAGAGCGTGCTCGAGATCATCCTGCCGGATGGTGAGGAAGAAAAGAACTGGGCCAGCCTGATGCAGATATTCGATCGCCTCCTGGCTGCCAAATGCGACCGCAAGACCACGCTGATTGCTCTTGGCGGCGGCGTGATCGGTGATCTCACCGGGTTTGCCGCTTCCGCTTACATGCGCGGCATTCCGTTTGTGCAAATTCCCACCACGCTGCTGGCGCAAGTCGATTCGTCGGTGGGCGGCAAGACCGGCATCAATCATCCGCTCGGCAAGAACATGATCGGCGCGTTTTATCAGCCGCAGGCGGTGATCGCCGACACGCTGACGCTGCATACGCTGCCGGATCGCGAATTGTCGGCCGGCCTGGCCGAGGTCATCAAATATGGCGCGGTAATCGACGCCGCATTCTTCAAATGGATTGAAGACAATATCGATAAATTGATGGCGCGTGATAACGCAGCTCTGGCGTATGCGATCCGTCGCTCATGCGAACTGAAAGCCGACGTGGTGCGGCAGGATGAGCGCGAAGGCGGTTTGCGCGCGATCCTGAATTTCGGCCATACCTTTGGCCACGCGATCGAGTCCGGCCTGGGTTACGGCAAGTGGCTGCATGGCGAAGCGGTCGGTTGCGGCATGGTCATGGCCGCCGATCTGTCGCATCGTCTGGGCCACATCACTGCAGTCGACAAGGAACGCCTGTGCGCGCTGGTGCGCGCCGCCGGTTTGCCGACCGAGGCGCCGAATCTTGGCGTGCAGCGCTGGCTGGAGTTGATGCAGGTCGATAAGAAGAACGAAGACGGGCAGATCAGGTTCATCCTGATGAAACCCCTGGGCGGCTCTCTGATCAGCGCTGCGCCGCAGGATGCGCTGCTGGCGACCATCCAGCAACTGGCTTCGGGAGACATGCCGCGATGAACCCGGAAGCGTCTCTCGCCACGTATGCCGCACATTCTGCGCAGTCGCGAGGACGCTTGTTTGACGAAGCGCCTCCCAGCGCCCGCACCGAGTTCCAGCGCGACCGCGATCGCATCGTCCATTCCACCGCTTTCCGCCGGTTGGAGTACAAGACCCAGGTGTTCGTCAATCATGAAGGCGACCTGTTCCGCACGCGCCTGACCCACAGTATTGAAGTAGCCCAGATTGCGCGCTCGATTGCGCGTAACCTGCAACTGAATGAAGACCTGGTGGAAGCGATTTCGCTGGCCCACGATCTCGGTCACACGCCGTTTGGCCATGCCGGCCAGGATGCGCTGAATGCCTGCATGGAGCCGCATGGCGGCTTCGAGCACAACCTGCAAAGCCTGCGCGTGGTGGATCAGCTGGAACAGCGCTACGGCGCGTTTGACGGCTTGAATCTGATGTTTGAAACCCGCGAGGGCATCCTCAAGCATTGCTCGCTGGCGAATGCCCGCAAGCTCGGCGATATAGGTCAGCGTTTCATCGACCGCAAGCAGCCGGCGCTGGAAGCGCAAGTGGCCAACCTGGCCGATGAGATCGCTTACAACAATCATGATGTCGACGACGGCTTGCGCTCGGGTTTATTGACACTGGAGCAGATGAACCAGATCGATTTCTACGCGTTGCACAGCCGCGAAGTAGAGCGGATTTTTCCTGGATTGACGGGGCGGCGTGCGATCAATGAAACGGTGCGGCGCATGATCAATGCGTTGATCACCGACCTGATCCAGACATCGCAGGAGCGAATCCAGGACGCGAAGGTGCAGACGCTGGACGATGTGCGCAATGCGCCGCCGCTGATCGCATTTTCCGACGGCATGGCGCAGCAGGCTGCCGTTCTCAAGCGCTTCTTGCGCGAAAACCTGTATCGGCACTATCTGGTCAATCGGATGACCAGCAAGGCGCGCCGCATCGTGGTGGAATTGTATGAATGTTTTACCGATGAACCCGCATTACTGCCGCCGGACTATCAATTGCCGGCCGATGGCCAGCACAGTCCGCAGCAACAGGCGCGCCAGGTTGCCGACTACATCGCCGGCATGACCGATCGCTATGCGATACGTGAACATAGGCGCCTGTTTCTGGTGGACGAAGGGCATCTGTAAAGGTTGCACTGAAGCCAAACGCATCATCGCAGCAGCTTGGGTTAGACTTGGTTGTTATCTACTTAACTTTATCAAGGATCAATTATGCGTCGCGTATACCAAACAGCAGTGACATTGACTCTGGCCTTGTCGGCAACTGCCGCGCTGGCTCTATCGTTGAGCGACCTGAGCAACCAGGACGCCAGCAGCGGCCTGAAAGCCGCGTTGCAAAAAGGAGCGGACGTTGCCGTCTCCAAGCTGGGCGTGACAAACGGCTTCCTGAATAACGACAAAGTGAAAATCGGCTTGCCGGGTATACTTGAGAAGGCGCAGCCAATACTGAAAATGACTGGCAAGGGCCAGCAGCTGGATGATCTGGTGGTGTCGATGAATCACGCTGCAGAATCGGCTGTGCCGCTGGCCAAGCCGCTGTTGATGAATGCGGTCAAATCGATGTCGGTGACGGATGCAAAAAACATCCTGACAGGCGGCGATACTTCCGTGACCGATTTTTTCAAGCAGAAAACCTCGGCCGAATTGGGCCAGAAATTCCTGCCTATCGTCAAAGGCGTGACCGATCGTAACGGCCTGTCGGCGCAATATAACGCGATCATGGGACAAGTCGGCAAGACCGGCATGGTGCCGGCCCAGCAAAGCACGGTGGAAGGTTATGTGACCCAGCGCGCGCTGGATGGCTTGTACACCATCATCGGTGAAGAAGAGAAAGCGATTCGCCAGGATCCGGTCGGCGCCGGCAGCGCGATCATCGGCAAGGTATTCGGTGCGTTGAAATAATCGCTGCTTTTGCGGGGCCGTGCCGCACGGCGGCGCGATCATCGGCAGGCAAGTAATTCGGGCTGCAGTGTCGCCCGTAAAAATAACTAAGGGCGCATTGACTGCGCCCTTGTTCATTCATTGGCGCGAGCTACTGAGCTCGTACGCCGGAGTTCGATTGACGGCCGGTTCAGGTCGCGGCGGGTAGGTCTTCCGGGACATGCTTGATGGAATCATGCTGATGATCCTGCATCTTGTCCTTGTATTTGATCACCTGGCGATCGAGCTTGTCGATCAGTGCATCAATGGCGGCATACAGGTCGTGAGCGATGCTTTCAGCATGCAGGTCCTTTCCTTTTACGCGCAGATTGATTTCCGCTTTTTGGCGCTTTTCTTTTTCAGTGATTTTGTCGACGGTCAGAATCACGCTGATATCGATGACCTGGTCGAAGTGACGTTTGATACGTTCCAGCTTGCTTTGTACGTATTCGCGAATGGCAGGGGTTAATTCGAGGTGATGCCCACTGATGGTGAAGTTCATACAGCGCTCCTATGAAGAATATTGCTGGCGGTTCTGAACAGGTTGCGTTGAATCTTTAGGCGAGCAATCAAGAGCGGACTGCTCTGGCAAGAATCGGTAAAACCCGCTTTGTCTGAACACAGCAAGGGTAAGCTCTACAATCAAACCACAAAAAACTACAAGGCCTTGCGTAAATTAACAGACGGAATCTTTAGTGCTTCGCGATATTTTGCGACGGTGCGGCGGGCGACCACCATACCTTGTTCCGCAAGCATGTCGGCAATCTTGCTGTCAGAGAAAGGATTTTTTGAATCTTCTGCTCCTATCAGTTGTTTAATGAGTGCCCGTATCGCTGTTGAGGAAGCCTCTCCACCTGCCTCAGTAGCAACATGGCTGCCGAAGAAATACTTCAGTTCAAACATCCCGTGGGGAGTGAGCATGTATTTCTGAGTGGTTACACGAGAAATAGTGCTCTCGTGTAGACCCAGTGTATCAGCTATTTCACGCAACACAAGCGGCCTCATTGCGACCGCGCCGTGTGAAAAGAAGTTCCGCTGGCGCTCGACAATTGCCTGCGCCACTCGCAGGATAGTGTCGAAACGCTGCCGCATATTCTTGATCAGCCACTTGGCTTCCTGCAGCTGAGAAGTCAGTGCGCCTTCCCCTTTGCTTTGCCGCAAAATGTTGGCATATAGAGCATTTACGCGCAGTCTAGGCATGACGTCATTGTTCAACATGACCTGCCAGCCTTGCTTTGAGCGCCTGACGATGACGTCCGGCACTACGTAGTCGGAGGTGTTGGCGGCGAACGGCGCGCCGGGGTGAGGATTGCATTGCTTGATGACGGTCTGCGCTTCGCGCAGGTCCTCGTCATCACATTCAAGCGCTTTCTTAATCTTATTGAAATCGCGTTGCGCAAAAAGCATCAGGTGATCTTGCACAATCGCCAATGCCAGGCGACGCGTGACAAATGGCACTTTGACAAAGCGATTGATTTGCAAGGTCAGGCATTCGGACGCATTGCGTGCGCCGACGCCGGCCGGATCGAAGCTTTGCACCATGCTCAGCGCCGTCGATAGTTCCTCGACGTCAATCTCCAGCTCGGCCGGCAGGCGCTCATGGATTTCCTCCAGCGACTCTTCCAGGTAGCCGTTGTCGTCCAGCGCATCGATCACCAGTTCGACCAGCGCCCGATCGCGCAGATCGTGGACGGTTTCACGCATCTGCTGTTGCAGGTGCTCGCGCAAAGTCGATTCGTGCGCTTCTAGCTGTGGCCTTGCGTCTTCATCGTCCGGGGTTTTGGCGTTACGGGCGACATCGTCGAAACTCCATTCGCCCTCGCTGCTTTCGGGCGCGTTGTCGCTGGCCGCAGGGGTATCGAAACTGGCTTCGACTTCAGTCGGTGAGCTGCTCACTTCACTGTCGCCGACCGGCGCATCCATGGTCGAGGTCGAGCCGCTGATGGCGCCGTCGGCGAGTAGACGCACGGAGTTGTCGAGCGGGTCGTCGACCCGTTCCAGCAGTGGATTGTCGGAGAGTATTTGTTCCAGCTCCTGATGCAGTTCGAGCGTGGACAATTGCAATAGCCGGATCGACTGCTGCAATTGAGGCGTCAGCGCAAGATGCTGCGAGGTGCGTAGCTGGAGTGATTGTTTCATGGCTCTCGTGCGGACAATTCACTTCTATTCTTAACTGCGGGACTGAACTTGACGGCTGCAACAGCACAGCACGTCAATCTGTCCACGGCGCATTGGACAACGGATAATTTATTCAGAAAATAACAAGCAGAATTCAAGCTATGCCTTAGCGCGGCACGATTACGCTGCAACCGGCGTGTCTACATGCGGAAATGCTCGCCCAGATATACGCGTCGTACCGATTCGTCGGCAATGATGTCGTCCGGACTGCCGCTGGCCAATACGCTGCCCTGGTTGATGATATAGGCGCGGTCGCAAATGCCCAGCGTTTCACGCACATTGTGGTCGGTGATCAGTACGCCGATGCCGCGCTCTTTCAGGAAGCGTACGATGCGCTGGATTTCGATGACGGCGATCGGATCGATCCCGGCGAATGGTTCATCCAGCAGCACGAAGCGGGGATTGGTCGCCAGCGCCCGGGCGATCTCAACACGCCGGCGTTCACCGCCGGAGAGCGATAGCGCCTGGCTCTCGCGCAGTTTTTCAATCTGCAATTCATGCAACAGCTTCTGCAACTGTTCGTCGATTTCTGCCTTGGTGAGCGGCTTGCCGTTAGGCTGCTGCAGCTCCAGCACAGCGCGGATATTGTCTTCCACCGTCAGCTTGCGGAACACCGATGCTTCCTGCGGCAGGTAGGACAAACCAAGCACGGCGCGGCGATGGATCGGCAGGCGCGAAATGTCGACGCCGTCGAGATCGATCTCGCCGCCATCCGATGGCACCAGGCCGACGATCATGTAGAACGACGTGGTTTTGCCGGCGCCGTTCGGCCCCAGCAAACCGACCACTTCGCCGCACTGGACGTTGAGTGAAACGTCATGCACGACCTGACGCGCACCGTAGCTCTTCTGCAGACCTTTAACGATCAGGTTGCTAGGGGTCCCAGGTGTCCCGGGCGTGGCGCTCATTGGGCAACCTTCGGACGTGGCTGGATCACCGCGCGGATGCGGCCGGCGCCCGGTTGGCTATTGCCATTGACGGTATTGTTGACCGAATAGAATTCGGTGCGGCTGTCGTAGGAGATGAATTCGCCGTTGACTTCATCGGTCGGCTTGTCGCCCTGCAGGCGGCGCATCTGCGCTTTCGAAAACAGCTTGGTGACTTCAGTCTTGCCATCGTATTCGATGCGTTCGGCATGGCCGTCGATCCACAGGTCCGGGCCACCGTCGCGTTTTTGCTTGAACGTGGCGAGCTTGCCTGGATCAGCGTACAAGACGGCGTACTGGTAGCCGGCCGGATCGGTGGTCACCACGACGCGGTCAGCCTTCATCAGCAGCGTGCCGCGCGTCAGCACCACGTTGCCGGTGGCGACGTTGACCTGCTTGACATCGTCATACGTGAGCTGGTCGGAGTCGATCAGCGTCGGTTTGTCGGAGTCGGCTTTTTCCGCATGGGCAATGCCCACGGCGCTAAGCAGCAACAGAGAAAGCAAAAATAGTCGTTTCATGAAAAATCCTGGGTAAAGGATGGAACCGCATACATAAATTGTGTGGCTTGCGCTTAATGCGGCTTTGGCGGAAAGACGCCGTGCACCTTGCTGAACATTTTCAGCACGCGCGTGGAATTATTAAAATACATGCCGGTGCCGTTCAGTTTCGATTGCCCCAGCGTGATTTCTGCCGGCAGATCGGTTTGCATGACATCGTCGTCCGGCAGCAACAACAGGTATTCCGATTTCAAGTGGAAATTGTCGGCCATCGCCGTCTTCGGGCGATCGGCGTTGACATCGCCATACAGGTGAACCTTGCTGTTGTCGTCTTCAACCTTGCCGCGGTCGGCGCGCAGGTTCATCGGCGGCTTTTCCTTATCCAGGCTGTGCACGATTGGTTTCTGGATGTCGAATGAATCGTCGACCGGATTGTGCGTCAGCAGGTCGCCGGAGATGTTGTAGCGCGGCTGCCCGGTGGGAGACATCTGCACGTAGTTGAACGTCTCCACGTAATAATCCGGCTCCACGCGCGTTGGCTTGGGCAGCAGTTCATCGGTATCCCTGTGCATCACCTGCACCAGCCAGAAACTGCCCAGCGCCAGTATCACGAACAGAACCAGCAGCAGCATGAAGCGGAAGCGGTAAGTGGAGCGGAGATTTTTCATGCCGGGGCCGAGCCTTGTGGAGTGGGGCGCAGATAAGCCGCCAGCGCCGCTTCATAGGTGTCTTGCGCCTGCATGATGAGATCGCACACTTCACGCGCTGCGCCTTGGCCACCGGCGGTTTGAGTGACGTAGTGGACGCGCGCCCTGACTTCGCGATGGCCGTTGGGCACGCTCACTGCAAAGCCGACCTGCGACAGGATCGGCAGGTCGATCACATCGTCGCCGATGAAGCCGCAGGCATCGGCGTCGAGCTGCAGTTGCGTCAGCAATTGGATGAATGCCGAGTGTTTGTCATGCACGCCTTGCTGGACATGGGCGATGCCAAGATCGGCAGCGCGGCGGCTGACGATTGCCGATTTGCGCGCGCTGATGATTGCGGTGGCGACACCGCTTTGCTGCAACTGCTTGATGCCGTGGCCGTCCAGCACGTTGAAACGCTTCAGTTGCTCGCCGTCGGCGCCGTACAGCAAGCCGCCGTCGGTCAGGATGCCGTCGACGTCGAAAATCATCAGGCGCACGCGCGCGGCGCGTGCCATCAGTTCCGCCTCGGGCAGGGCCGGATTAACTGACACGTTGTTGTACGGAATGCCGGCTGCCATCAGATAACCTTGGCGCGGGTCAGGTCGTGGATATGCAATGCGCCGACCAGCGTGCCGTCGGTGTCCGTCACCAGCAGCTGATTGATGCGGAATTGCTCCATCATGTGCACCGCGTCGACCGCCAGTTGATCGGCGCTGATCGTGCGCGGATTGGCATGCATCACATCGGCGATCGTCAATTTGGTGAAATCCTGGACCTGTTCGATCAAGCGGCGCAAGTCGCCATCGGTAAACACGCCGATGACGTGGAATTTGTCGTCGACCACGGCGGTCATGGCGATTCCCTTGCGGGTGATTTCCAGCAACGCGTTCGACAGCGGTACATCCGCCGTCACCGCTGGAATCGCTTCGCCGCTGCGCATGACATCGCGTACGTGGGTCAACAGCCTGCGGCCGAGTGCGCCGCCCGGATGGGAGCGGGCAAAATCTTCTTCACGGAAGCCGCGCGCGTCCAGCAGCGCTACCGCCAGTGCGTCGCCCATCGCCAGCGTGGCGGTGGTGCTGGCGGTTGGCGCCAGGTTCAATGGGCAGGCTTCCTGCGCCACGCCAACGTTGAGATGAACGGTAGCCAGTTGCGCCAGTGCCGACGTATCGTTGCCGGTCATCGCGATCAGGCTGGCGCCCATGCGTTTGATGATCGGCACAATCGCCATCAGTTCGGCGGTCTCACCGGAATTTGAAATCGCAATGAAGGCATCGTCTTCGGTCACCATGCCGAGATCGCCATGTGCGGCTTCAGCCGGATGGATGAACAGCGCCGGCGTGCCGGTGGAGGCGAGCGTGGCGGCGAACTTGCGGGCAATATGTCCTGACTTGCCGATGCCCGAGACCACTACCCGGCCGCTGCAGGTGAGCAGCAGGGATACGGCTTGGGCGAAGGGATCGCTGGCGTCGTCGGAAATCCGGTTCTTCAATGCAATGATGGCATCCGCTTCGATTTGCAGGGTGCTGCGGGCAAGCTCCAGCGCACGGCCGGCATCGAACGTCTTGGGCAAGGTTTTTGGCAAAATTTTGGTATCGGTTAGACTCATCCCGAAAGTATAAACGAATTCCTAAAGCAAAAAACTTGCCAGTGGCGATCAGAAACAATTAATCTGTCTTCAATGTACGCTGTTAGCGTTGCAGCAACAAAACATTAATCCCATACCAATTGATCAATGATGCTTTCCGGACTTGAACTGACCATCCTGCTGCTGGGCTCCGCCGTACTGGGCGTTGTAGCCTTTCGCAGCTTTCATTTACCGCCGATGCTCGGTTATCTGGTGGTGGGGATATTGATCGGCCCGCACGCGCTCGGGTTTGCCGAAGACAATGCCACCACCCACGCGCTGGCCGAATTCGGCGTGGTGTTCCTGATGTTCTCGATTGGCCTGGAGTTTTCGCTGCCCAAACTGACGGCGATGCGGCACATCGTGTTCGGTTTGGGGATGGCGCAGGTGCTGCTGACGATCGCCGCCACCATGCTGTTCGGCTGGGTGCTGGCGCTGGTCCTGCCGCAGGTGATCAACATCAGCTGGCAGGCGGCGTTTGCGCTGGGCGGTGCGCTCACCATGTCGTCGACGGCCATCGTTTCCAAATTGCTCACTGAACGGCTGGAACTGGAAACCGAGCACGGCCGTCGCATCATCGGCATCCTGCTGTTCCAGGATCTGGCGCTGGTGCCCTTGCTGATCGTGGTGCCGGCGCTCGCCGAGCATAGCGGCAACCTGCTGGCGACACTCGCCTGGGCCAGCGGCAAGGCGATACTGGTGCTGGTCCTGCTACTGTTTTTCGGCCAGAAGCTGATGCGCCGCTGGTTCCAGATCGTGGTGCGGCGCCGTTCGCAGGAATTGTTCATGCTGAACCTGCTGCTGATCACGCTGGCTTCCGCCTGGATCACCGAGCGCGCCGGGTTGTCGCTGGCGCTGGGCGCGTTCATTGCCGGCATGCTGATTTCGGAGACGGAATACAAGCATCAGGTCGAAGAAGACATCAAGTCGTTCCGCGATGTGCTGCTGGGTTTGTTCTTCATCACCATCGGCATGCTGCTCAACCTGCGGCTGGTGATCGAACACTGGTGGCTGGTGCTGTTGTTGCTGATCGGTCCGGTGTTCCTCAAGTTCGTGCTGATCGCCGCTTTGGCCAAGCTGTTCCGTTCTTCTACCGGCGTGGCGCTGCGCACCGGGCTGGCGCTGGCGCAAGCCGGTGAATTCGGTTTCGTGCTGTTGAACCAGGCCGGCGGCCTGCAGTTGGTCGATCCCTTGCTGGTGCAGCTGATCCTGGCTTCGATGGTGCTGTCGATGCTGGCGGCGCCGTTCATCCTGGCCAAGTCCGACGCAATCGTGATGAAGCTGTCGGCCAATGAGTGGATGATGCAATCGCTGGCGCTGACGCAGATTGCGACGCGTACCATGGCGACCAAGAAGCACGTGATCATCGCCGGCTTTGGCCGCAGCGGCCAGAGCCTGGCCAAGCTGCTGGAAGAAGAAGGCATCGGCTACCACGCGCTTGATCTCGATCCGGATCGGGTGAGCGAGGCACGCGCCGCCGGCGCGCATGTGTCGTATGGCGATGCTTCGCGCCGCGAGAGCCTGGTGGCGGCAGGTGTACACCGTGCGGCCGCACTGGTGATTACCTATGCCAGTACGCCCTCGGCCCTGAAAGTCTTGCATCATGTCAGCGAGCTGGCGCCTACCTTGCCGGTGATCGTGCGCAGCTACGACGATACTGATCTCGACAAGCTGCGCGCCGCCGGCGCCACCGAAGTGGTGCCGGAAGCGATGGAAGGCAGCCTGATGCTGGCTTCGCATGCGCTAGTCATGCTGGGCGTGCCGCTGCGGCGCGTGGTGCACCGGGTACAGGCGTCGCGCGACGAGCGTTATGCGGCGCTGCGCGGGTTCTTCCACGGCGTCGACGATGCGCCGGATGCTGCCGATCATCTGCAGGTACGTCTGCATACCGTGGCTTTGCCGGAAGGCGCCAAGGCCATCGGCAAGACGCTGGCCGGGTTGGGTTTGCCGGAAATCGGCGCCGAGGTTACCGCCGTGCGGCGTGGCCGTAGCGGCATCGATACGACGCCGGAGACGGTGCTGCAGGTAGGGGATGTGGTGGTCTTGCGCGGTGCGGCGGAAGCCATTTCCAGGGCAGAGGGGCGTTTGTTGCAGGTGTAGCAACGTGGCCACAGCGCCAGCCCTGCTGTTTGTAAATTGTTGGAAATAATACCCATTCTCATTCAATCGAGAATTACAATACACATCTTTTGTCGGCTGGGTGTGGGATTGTGAATAAAGCAATACGTCATTGGTTGGTCAAGCTGCACCGCTACAGCGGTTTGTTGCTCTCCCTGTTTATCGTCATGGCTGGCCTGACCGGCAGCGCGCTTGCCTTCAATGATGAAATCGACGCCTGGTTGAATCCACAGTTCTATCACGTGGCTGGAAGCGGCGAGCGTTTGCCGATCGACAAACTGGTCGGCGTGATCGAACATGACTACCCGCATGCGCGTCTGGCTTTCTTTGGCATCGAAGCCGATTCCAATGCGCCGCTGCAAGCGCGGTTGCGTCCAAAGAAAGCGGAAGATGCGCTGGCTGCCGATACGGTCTATATCGATCCGTTCAGCGCCGCCGTGGTCGGCGAGCGCAATTCGAAGGCGCTCAGCGTGGCGCCGCAAAACCTGATGCCTTTCCTGTTCCGCCTGCATCGCTACCTGCTGCTGGACAAGACCGGCGCGATCATTTCCGGCAGCCTTGGGCTGCTGTGGCTGGCGACGCTGCTGATCGGCTTTGCACTGGCCTGGCCCAAACATCGCAACGGCTGGCGCAAGGCGCTGTCGGTCAAGCGCGGCGCCGGCGGGTTTCGCTTGATGTATGACTTGCACCGTTCGGTTGGCCTGGTGGCGGGTGTGCTGCTGGTGATTACTGCTTTCACCGGCGCCGTGATGAATTTGCCTGATGTGGCGCGGCCGATTGTGTCGAGCATTTCGCCATTGACGCCGCCACCCAAATCTTCCACCAGTTCAGGTGACACGCGCATCGACTGGCAACAGGCGTTGACGCTGGCACAGGCCAGCATGCCGCAAGCCACGCCGGCGCGCATCGCGCGCGACGACAAGCACGGCATCTACCAGGTCCGCATGCGCAAGCCGAATGACTTGCAGGACGGTGGTAGTGTGCGGATGTTCCTCGATGCCGGAGATGGCCATGTGCTGCACGCGCTGGATCCGCTCAAGGGTTCGGCCGGCGATGCCTTCATCGGCGTTCAGTATGGCTTGCATACCGGTCAATTGCTGGGTTTGCCGGGCAAGATACTGGTGGCATTCCTGGGCTTGCTGCCGCTGCTGTTCACGATTACCGGCATCTTCATCTGGCTGCAAAAGCGCAAGTCGGAAACGCTGGTGCGCAACCGACGTTTGCATAAAGCTTGAGTTCGAGAGCGTTCCGCTCCGGGCTTGCCCTGCTTTTACTCTGTTTCCAGTACCGCTTGCTGAACTGACGTGCGCTTGGGCTGCTGCAAGCTGCCGAAGAGCCAGCCGGTTTTGCCGCCGCTGAGCGTCATCGCCATTTGCTGGCGTGCAATCGGCATGCGGCACAGCGGGCCGAGGGCAATGTCGCGCAAGGTGCTGGCGATGCGCGAATCGGATTGGAAAAATGGCGTCAGCAATTTGCTGGCGCCCTGGTAATAGCGCAAATGGGCGCGCCGCCGCGTCGAATACAAGGCCAGCGCCTGCTCCACCTTGGTTTCATCGGCGAGGCATTGCGCCAGCGTCATTGCATCGACCAGCGCCAGGTTGGCGCCTTGTCCCAGTTGCGGACTGGTGGCATGCGCACAATCGCCGATGCAGACCACGCGGCCATCGTGCCAGTGGCGCATCTGCACATCGGCATAGCGCGCAAACGTCAATTGTTCCGGTTGCTGAATATGCTGCAGCACCGGTTCGATTGGCGCCAGCTCCAACACCGTTTTCTTCCAGGCTTCAAGCCCCTGATCTCGCCATTGCTGCAAGCGATCTGCGCGCAGGCTCCAGAACAGGCTGAGCACTGGGCTGTTCATTTGTTGATAGGCAAATCCGGTCGGCATCAATCCGAGCATTTGTTGCGCATGGCGGAACCATTGGCGCAAGCCGCCTTGCAGCGAACCGTCATCGGGCAGCAGAGCCCATAACGCGCCCCACGGATAGGCCGTGACTTTTTGCGGAATCGGTAGCGCTGCCCGCAATTGCGAACGGGTGCCGTCGGCGATGACGGCGCAGTCGAATTCACCGACTGCTGTATCGGTTTCATGCGAGAGCGGATCTTGCGCAAACAGTAGCGTTTTTCCACCGTGCTGTTCGATGCGGCGAATTTCCATGCCGCTGTGGACCTGTATTCCCGCCGTTTGCAGCGCACGCCACAGCACCGAAAACAAGGCCCCGCGATGCAGGCCAAGGCCGAAGGATTCAGGGTCGTGATGGCGGTAACGAACATCCAGCACGGTGCGGCCGGAAGCCGTGGTGCCGAACAGGCGATCGCTGCGGGCGCCGTGTTCCAGGATCGGATCGAGCAAGCCGAGCGCAGCTAACACATGCATCCCGGTCGGTTGCAGCAGGATGCCGGCGCCGACCGCATCCGGTTGCGGCACGCGCTCGAACAGCGTCACAGCGTGACCGGCGCGCGCCAGGAACAATGCGCTGGCAGCACCCGCCGTGCCGCCGCCGACGACGGCTATGCGCAGCATGGCGCGTCGATGCGAGAGCGCGGCTTCAATGGCTAAGCAGGATGTTTTCGGAGGCGGCGGAACGGCTGCCTGGTAACGGCGGATTGCTTTCTCCGTGGTAGGCAAACACTACTGATTCCTTGACCACTTCAGTATTGTTCCTGCCGGCCGCATGGAATAGCCCGCTGTGGAAAAACACCACGTCGCCCTGTTGCAACGTGACTGCTTTTCCTTGTGCGAACAAAGCCTGATTCTCGGCGACTTCAGGGCGCAGGAAATCCAGCTGATCCATTTGCTCCGGCTTGATATCGAAACGATGCGAGCCGGGAATGAAACGCAGGCCGCCGTTGTTTTCGTTTTCGTTGTCGAGCGCCAGCCAGACCGAAATCAATTCGTTGCGCGGGAACGACCAGTAGCGGATATCGCGGTGCCAGCCGGTCGCGGTGCCAAAATGCGGATGCTTGGTCATCACACAATTGTGGTGCGACAAAGTCAGGCAGACGCGCTCACCCAGCAGCAGCTCCAGCATCGCTACCAGTTGCGGATTGGTGGCCCAGGCGCGATACGTATCGTGCCGGTGGTAAGCGTCGCGCAGGCGGCGCGCAGTGCGGCCGCCGACGCTATCGAGCGATTTCGGCGCGCCGGCATAGCCAACTTCCGATTCATATTCCAGCGGCGCCACGGCTTGCGCCAGGTGCGCATTGGTGGTGGCCGCCATCAGTTCGCAATCGGCTGCGGAAACCATGCGCGGCAAAATCAAATAGCCGTCTTTTTCGAAAGCGTCAATCTGCGCTGCAGACAGCGCCGGGGTGGTATTGGTGGACATCGTTATCTCGCGATCGTACTTTATCGCATGCCCCGGCCGTGGTGGTGTGGTGGCCGGGGAGTGCCTGTTTATTTTTTCTTTGGTTTTTCCAGCAATGGTCCCAGATACTTGCCGGTGACGCTGGCCGGGTTTGCCGCTACCTGTTCCGGCGTGCCGGTGGCGATGATGCGGCCGCCGCCAGCGCCGCCCTCCGGACCGAGGTCGATTAGCCAGTCGGCCGTCTTGATGACATCCAGGTTGTGCTCGATGATGACCACGGTATTGCCCTGGTTGCGCAGGCGGTGGATCACCTTTAATAGTAGATCGATGTCGTGGAAGTGCAAGCCTGTAGTCGGTTCATCCAGGATATACAAGGTGCGGCCGGTATCGCGCTTCGACAGTTCGAGCGACAGTTTGACGCGCTGTGCTTCACCGCCGGACAGCGTGGTGGCGCTTTGACCGAGGCGGATATAACCGAGGCCGACATCGAGCAGCGTGTGTAGCTTGCGCGCGATCACTGGCACCGGCTTGAAGAATTCGTACGCCTCTTCAACCGTCATCCCCAGCACTTCGGTGATGCTCTTGCCCTTGTAATGGACTTCCAATGTCTCGCGGTTGTAGCGCTTGCCGTGGCAGACATCGCAAGGCACATAGACGTCCGGTAGGAAATGCATTTCGACCTTGATCACGCCATCGCCCTGGCAAGCTTCGCAGCGACCGCCCTTGACGTTGAACGAGAAGCGGCCGGCATTGTAGCCACGCTCCTTGGCCATCGGCACGGTCGAGAACAAGTCGCGGATCGGTGTGAACAAGCCGGTGTAGGTGGCCGGATTGGAACGCGGCGTGCGGCCGATTGGCGCCTGGTCGACGGAAATCACCTTGTCGAAATGCTCCAGGCCGCCGATTGATTCATGCGCTGCCGGCTCCGCCTGCGAGCCGTACAAATGGCGTGCGGCGGCGTGGTACAGCGTGTCGTTGACCAGCGTCGATTTACCCGAACCGGAGACGCCGGTGACGCAAGTCAGCAAGCCGACCGGCAGGTTCATCGTAACGTTCTTCAGGTTGTTGCCTGTGGCGCCGGTGATGATGAACTGGCGATCCGGATCAGCTGGCGTGCGCTTTTCCGGTACGGCGATTTTCAGGGTGCCGTTCAGGTATTTTGCGGTCAGCGATTTCTTGTTCTTGAGGATCTGCTCCAGCGTACCTTCGGCGATCACGTCGCCGCCGTGGACACCGGCGCCGAGGCCCATGTCGACGATATAGTCGGCAGTACGGATCGCATCTTCATCGTGCTCAACCACCAGCACGCTGTTGCCGATGTCGCGCAGGTGGCGCAGGGTTTCGATCAGGCGGTCGTTGTCGCGTTGATGCAAGCCGATCGACGGTTCGTCCAGCACATACATGACGCCGGTCAGGCCGGAACCGATTTGCGAAGCCAGGCGGATCCGTTGCGCTTCGCCGCCGGACAAGGTATCGGCGCTGCGTTCCAGCGACAGGTAATCGAGGCCGACATTGTTGAGGAAAGTCAGGCGCGAGACGATTTCCTTGATGATGCGATCGGCGATTTCTTTCTTGGCGCCGGTCAGCTTCAGCTTTTCAAAGAAGGACAAGGTTTCGCGCAGCGGTGTCGCTGCAACTTCGTAGATGGCTCTTTCCTGCTTGCCGCTGCCGACCTTGACGAAGCGCGCCTCAACGCGCAGCCGCGCGCCGTGGCAGGACGGGCATTCTTTCTCGTTGATGAACTTGGCCAGTTCTTCCTTGACCGCCATCGAATCGGTTTCGCGATAGCGCCGCTGCAAGTTGTTGACCACGCCTTCGAAGGTGTGTTCCTTGACCACGGTGCGGCCGCGCTCGTTGATATAGCTGAACGGAATGGTTTCCTTGCCGGAGCCGTACAACACCGCGTGCTGGGCTTTTTCCGGCAGCTTCTCGAACGGCATGTCGATGTCGAAATTGTAGTGCGCCGCGATGTTGGTCAGCATCTGGAAATAGAACTGATTGCGTCGATCCCAGCCTTTGACAGCGCCGCTCGCCAGCGACAGGTTAGGGAAGGCGACAATCCGCTTCGGATCGAAAAATTCGATATGGCCGAGGCCGTCGCATTCCGGGCAGGCGCCCATCGGGTTGTTGAACGAGAACAGGCGCGGCTCCAGTTCCTGCAGCGAATAACCGCAGGTCGGGCAGGCGAACTTGTTGGAATACACGTGCTCAACGCCGCTATCCATTTCCAGCGCAATTGCGCGGCCTTCAGCCAGACGCAGCGCAGTTTCAAAACTCTCGGCCAAGCGCTGCTTGCTGTCGTCCTTGACCTTCAAGCGATCGATGACGACATCGATGGTGTGCTTCTCGGTCTTCTTCAGTTTCGGCAGATCGTCGACTTCATAAATCTTGGCCGTGCCGGTGCCGCTCTGGATGCGGAAACGCACAAAGCCGTGCGCCTGCATCTGTTCAAACAGATCGACATGCTCGCCCTTGCGATTGGCCACCACCGGCGCCAGGATCATCAGCTTGGTTTCATCCGGCATTGCCAGCACGGCATCCACCATTTGCGATACCGACTGCGCCGCGAGCGGATTTTCCGGATGGTCCGGGCAGTATGGCGTGCCGACCCGCGCGTACAACAGGCGCAGGTAGTCGTGGATCTCGGTCACAGTGCCGACGGTGGAACGCGGATTGTGCGACGTGGCCTTCTGTTCGATCGAGATTGCCGGCGACAAGCCTTCGATCAGGTCGACATCCGGTTTTTCCATCAGTTGCAGGAATTGCCGGGCATACGACGACAGCGATTCGACGTAACGCCGCTGGCCTTCCGCATACAGCGTGTCGAATGCCAGCGACGATTTGCCGGAGCCGGACAGGCCGGTAATCACGATCAGCTTGTTGCGCGGTAAATCCAGATTGATGTTCTTGAGATTATGCGTACGCGCACCACGAATGCGGATCTCGTCACGATTTTTATCCATCTACAGCTTTCAGCGTAAGTTTAAGGCCGTGTTGGCTTGTTGGAATTGCAATTTTCACGTCTGAAGGGCTTGCTGCCGCCGTCGGCGGCGAAATCAGGCCGACGCTGCACGCGCCATCTCAAACGGATCAACCTACTACTATATCAGGGTCGGGATTTTGGAGTTTGCTCGGCCCGTCATGCCTGGTGAATGACGGTGCCGGGCAGCGTGACAGCCTATTTCTGCTGCAGGCGCAGCAGCAAGTTATCGCGGACATTGGCGATCGGCGTTGCCCAATCGCCGGGGGACGGTTGCCGGAACAAGCGCACGACACCGGGATACCATGGCGAATCTTCCCGCTCTTCCAGCCATCGCCAGCAATTGTCGAACCGTGACAGCACCCAGACCGGCTTGTTGAGGGCGCCGGCCAGATGCGCGACCGAGGTGTCGACGCTGATCACCAGATCCAGGTTCTGGATGATGGCAGCCGTGTCGCCGAAATCGCGGGCTTCGGCCATCATGTCGAGAGGACGCAATTCCGCCGGAAATTCTGCCAGCTGGGCATGTGCCGCATCGCCTTTTTGCAAGCTGACGAACGTGATCCCGGGCAGTTGCAGCAACGGCATGAACTGCCGCACATGCATCGAACGCCGCTGGTCGATGGCATTGGCGGTGAAGTCGGCGACGCGCGGATTGCCGGACCAGACCAGGCCGACTTTCAGATTCTGCGAAGGCAACCGCAGCCGCCATGCGTTTACACGTTCGGGGTTGGCATGCAGGTACGGCAATCGATTCGGAATCGTTTCAATCGTGGTGCCGACATGCAGCGGTACGCTCATCAACAGCGACCAGTAATCGTGCAGCGGCATGGGCTCGGTTTCAGCAAGTACGGCGTCTACGCCTTCGATGGTTTCCAAGACGGACTTGAGCGCCGGCGCGCAAACCAGGGTAAGGCGGGAGACGCCGCGTTGCTTGAGCATGGAGGCATACCGGGAAAACTGGATCTGATCCCCCAATCCCTGTTCCGACCAAAGCAGCAACGATTTTCCGGTCAGCGACTCTCCTTGCCATTGGGGGAAAGGCAGGCTGGGGAGAGCAATATTGTGGGTTGCCCGGCTTGGGGAGTAGCGTAATTCATGATAGGGCCATGCTTCCGCATAGTGGCCGCGGTTGAGCAGCAACAGGCTCAAACCGTAAGCGGCTTCTGCGTAATCAGGATTCAGCGCCAATGCACGGCGGCAGGCCGCTTCTGCTGCATCAAGCCGCTTGCTTTCGTGGAATATTTTGCCGAGATTGCCATGTGCCTTCACGAAATCCGGCTTCAGTTCGAGCGTGCGGCAGTAAGCGGCTTCCGCCTCGGCGATCCGTTTGGTTTCGAAGAGCAGGTTGCCCAGGTTGTAATGCGCTTCCGCCAAATGCGGGTTCGACTCAAGCGCACGCCGCAAGACGATTTCCGATTCGGTAAATCTTCTGGCTTCGTTGAGCATGTTGCCCAGGTTGTTGTACGCGTTTGAAAAATCGGGGCTGTGCTCCGGCACGGCGCGAAAGGCGAGTTCCGCTTCGGCAGGGCGCCCGGTCAGGTGCAGCAGGTTGCCCAGGTTATAGAGTGCCTTGGCATAATCGGGATTGCATTCCAGTGCACGGCGCAAGCATAGTTCCGCTTCGGCAAACTGTCCGCTTTCCTGCAGCACGATACCCAGGTTGCTGAGTGCCTCCACGAAATCCGGCTGCAGCGTTAATGCGAGGCGCAAGCTGACTTCTGCTTCGGCAAACCTGCCGGCCAGGAGGAGCAGATTGCCCAGATTGTTGTGCGCTTTTGCGAAATCGGGCCGCAATGCCACCACGCGGCGAAAAGCGGCTTCCCCCTCCGCCAGTCTTGCGGTCGCGTAAAAAAGGTTACCGAGATTGAAGAGAGAGTCGACGTAATCGGGGTTGAGTGCCAGCGCGCGGCGCAGGCTGTCTTCTGCTTCGGAAAATCTGCCTGCCCCGTTGTACAGATTACCCAGGTTGTTGTGTGCTTCTATGAAATTCGGAGCCAGTTCCAGTGCCCGCAGGAATGCAGATTCCGCCTCGGCCGGCCGCCCGCTTTCAAATAGCACGCTGCCCAGGTTGCCGACGAAAGTTGCGTCTTCTTGGCACGCAAGCGCCTTGCGAATCAGTGTTTCGGCTTCCGCCAAATCGCCTCTATGCAGGGCAATGATTCCCAGCAGGTGATTGGCATCGGCATGCGTAGCATCGACCGATAGAATTTGGCGATAAGCGGCCTCGGCTTCGGTCAGCAGGCCTGCCCGATGCGCGGCAAGAGCCGATTCAAACAGTTCCGTGGCAGGTTGCGGCGAAGCGACTGGCGCTGCACCATCAGACGATGTTGCAGTCGAAATATCTTGTTTGTCGGGCATAAAGGCGTTTGAGGAGCGGGAATGGCCAGTTGTCGATTGTACCTCAGCGAATTGGCGGCCATAGGCCGGTCGCGCCATCCGCCGCGAGCAAAGCAGCAGCGTTGCGATCAGGCCCAGCGCGGGTTACGGGGCATCTAATCCCTGCTACTATACTGGGTTGCGATTCCTGTCACCATGCAGCCCCGGGCTGCGACGAGCAGTATCTGTCCGTCAGGCTCGAACATGTCTTCTGGTCATACTCAACATGAATAGTTTGTCTACTTCCAACGATAGCGAAATCAGCAGCGGCATGAGCCGCGCCGAAGTCAAGGCGAGTGCCTCGCTGGCGTCGATCTTTGCCTTGCGCATGCTGGGTCTGTTCCTGATCCTGCCGGTGTTTGCGGTGCACGCCAAGACCTTGCCCGGCGGCGATAACGCCACCCTGGTCGGGCTCGCCATGGGTATCTACGGCCTGGCGCAGTCGTTCGGACAAATCCCGTTCGGCGTCGCTTCCGACAAGTACGGTCGCAAGAAGATCATCGTCATCGGCTTGCTGCTGTTTGCGCTGGGATCGTTTATCGCGGCCGGCGCGGATAACATCTACTGGGTCATCGTCGGCCGCGCGATCCAGGGCGCAGGCGCCATCTCGGCCGCTGTCACCGCCTTCATCGCCGATTCCACCCGTGAAGAGCATCGCACCAAGGCCATGGCGCTGGTCGGCGGTTCGATCGGCTTGACGTTCGCCCTGTCGCTGATCGTTTCGCCTTTGCTGTATGAATGGGTCGGCATGGGCGGCATTTTCGGCCTGACCGGCGCCTTGTCGCTGGCGGCGATTGCCGTGGTGGTGTGGCTGGTGCCGTCAGCGCCGCTGGTCAAGGCCAAGCGCGTGGCGTGGTCGGAGATACTGCGCAACGGCGAATTGATGCGCCTCAATTACGGCGTGTTTGCGCTGCACATGACGCAAATGGCGATGTTTGTGGTGATGCCAGCGGCGCTGGTCAAATACGCCGGCTTGCCGGTCGAGTCGCACTGGAAGATCTATCTGCCGGTGGTCCTGGCGTCTTTTGCGCTGATGCTGCCGCCGGTATTCGTCGGCGAGAAGCAGGGCAAGATGAAGCAAGTCTTGGTGGCCGCCGTCGCCCTGTTGTTGATCGTGCAACTTGGCCTGCTGCTGACTTTTTCGCTGGAAATCATTCGCTGGCAATGGCTGGTGGTGTTGCTGCTGGGATTCTTCATTGCCTTCAATGTGCTGGAAGCCAGCCAGCCGTCGCTGGTGTCGCGCATTGCGCCGCCGGCCGCCAAGGGCGCTGCACTGGGCGTCTACAACACCATGCAGGCATTGGGTTTGTTCTGCGGCGGCGCCGTAGGAGGACTTCTTAAACAGCATGTCGGCGCACCATCGGTTTTCATTTTAGGAGCGGCAGCAACCCTGTGCTGGCTTATAATCGCATCCAGCATGAAAAATTTACCGCGTCGCGGCCAGACATCAACCACGGCCGCAGCAGCGTAGCTCACACCGCGCAGCATGTTCCACCAGGCAACATAAGACAACAAGCGCCTGCGGGCGCCATGCATCAGGCGCAGTTTTCAACGCATTTTCAAGATATTGGTATTTAGGAGAGAATTACATGGCATCGGTCAATAAAGTCATCATCGTCGGCAATCTCGGCCGCGACCCTGAAACGCGCTACATGCCGAACGGCGAAGCAGTCACCAACATTGCCGTGGCAACGACGGAAAGCTGGAAAGACAAGAACAGCGGCGAAAAGAAAGAATTGACCGAATGGCATCGGATCACCTTCTATCGCAAACTAGCAGAAATCGCCGGCCAGTACCTGAAAAAGGGCTCGCAAATCTACGTCGAAGGCCGCCTGCAGACACGCAAATGGCAAGACAAGGATGGCGCTGAACGCTACACCACCGAAATCATCGCCGACACCATGCAAATGCTCGGCAGCCGTCAAGGCCAAGGTGGCAGCGCCCCGATGGACGACGGCGGCGGCTACAGCAGCGCGCCACCGGCCCGCCAGAACACCAGCGCCCCGGCAGCTCCTGCTCGCCAACAAGCACCGGCTTCACGTCCGGCGCCGAACTTCTCGGATATGGATGACGATATTCCGTTCTAACACCTGACTTTTCGGTTTAGAACATCAGGCCCACTTCTCTATATGAGGAGTGGGTTTTTTCTTGCTTACTCAGAAGTTGTAGTTTGATTTAATAAAAACTTATCTACTAACTTCAAAGAAAATAAATAAGTGTCAGCCTCCCAATCGCTTGAGGCTCGCAATCTTGTATTTGCTTTCGATGAAAGGCTCCCTGCGCTCATCGATCGGGAGACAGGTATTCCTGACTTCAATGTCGCCCTCTACGTTTGACTTGGCTCAGAGCCAGGAACCTCTCTGTACCTACTCTCGCTGCGGCAACTCATTCCGTGATTTTCAGGTCCCAAGTGCTGGAGCAGATGGGAGTTGATTTCCAAGAACGACTTGAAGAGAAGGTCCGACGGGTTTTGCAAACTTGCTATTGGATATCCAATCCGACGCGCATATTAAGCCTTGGGCCGGTTCGCAAGTCTGCTCAGACAGTGGACGATTCACAAAGCATCAATCCTGATAATCGACATTTATTTTCAGATTATTGCGCAGGTACGGCAACAATGGTGGCGATACGCCAACCATCAGAGGTGCGAATTGCGAACTCTGTCATGTGAAACTGTGAGGTCGTCGCCGGCTGCCCGGGAGGACCCACAGTGACACGTGTGGGGGCATATATCTGTGCGACATCTTTGCCTAGCATGGTCACTTGGATCGCCGCTTCATCAGGTTCGAATCGCCAAGTACCGGCAAATATTCTACGAAAATGTGCGAGGACCGCCTCGCGGCCCCAGTAGCGGTAGGCGCGTGCGACAAAGGACACGGGATCAGGCTGCCCAGCAGGCGTAACAGCGAAAACCGCCTCCATTTCATGGATGTCATTGGCAGTTGCCCCTGCCGCCTGCCGAAGGAATAGCGCGCGAACTGCCTGGATATCTGATGCGGCATCATCTTCGGTCGCCATGGCCGGGCCGGCGACGAGAAATGCCATTACAGTGGCAGCGATTATTTTTTTCATAAGGTGATTCATGTTTAGAGTTTCCTATTTTAGGGGGAATATCCGCTTTGTCGATAGCACGACATCACGAGGAGAGGTGTTCGACATCGGGTGCTCGCGAGCGTCGATCAAACGTATTGATCAATATCAAATATTTTTTTCAATCTATCAATTTCATGACGAACCTTTTAGATAGTTTCAAAATTACTGGTATGCGCGCAGCGGGTGGCGTCAAGGAAGGCGCTTCAATTCACGCCATCGAACTTATGTGCCGAGTAGTTTTATCCATGACCAAAAAATCGCTTAATTTGCCGTGCGATATCGACATGCTCTTCTTCCAATGCAAAGTGACCCGTGTCGTAGTAGTGAACTTCAGCTGATGGGATTTCTTTCTTTATAGCTTCGGCGCCATCAGGTGAGAAGATAGGATCGTTCTTCCCCCAGACTACGAGTGTCTTCGGCTGATGAACTCGCAAGTATTCTTGCCACGCGGGGAATGAGGCGATATTTGACGGTATGTCGAACTGCAAATCGGTCATGATTCGCTTGCTAGCCGGGTTTGCCAATGCCGCAGCGTCATTGGTCCATGCGTCCGGATTTAATCCTGCGGGGTTACGCGCGCCATGCTGATACAGCAACAAGGCCGTCTCCATTGAAACGTGGCTTTCTGCAAGAGCGCGCTTCTGCGCATTAGCGGCGCCCGAAATCGCCTCGTCACGCTTTAGCCGCGCAGGATCAAGGCCGGCAAGGGAGATGACTGCATTTTGGAAAATCATGCCGGCAATCCAATTTGGATGCTTTACAGCTATGCGCATTCCGACCGGTCCACCGAAGTCTGTCATGTAGACGATCATGTGGCTCTCTCCAAGCTCTTCCAGCAGCTGCTCGGTGATATTGGCAAGACCGTCAAATGTTGGTGCAAACTTTTCCGCCGTGGGAGCTTCGCTGTAACCCATTCCAGGATAGTCTGGCGCGATCACATGGAATTGGTCTGCCAATTGGGGGATCAACTCTCGAAATTCATGCGATGAAGAAGGAAATCCGTGAAGTAAAAGAATCGTCGGTTTAGTTTTATCTCCAGCTTCTCGATAAAAGATACTGATGCCATCGACACTCATATATTTGTACAAAATTGTGCTAGCCCAAGAAGGTGTAGTGACCAGGGCAATAAGCACGCTGACGAGAGCAACCGCAATGCGTCGGATTGATGAGTACATAAGCGAGGCCTTTCTTTCGTTGATATCTTCATTGGATGAGGCGAGTGTTTTCCGTTCAAGCCGATTTGTTTCACCGTGACATCGCCATAACTTGCCGCCGGCAGACCGCCATTGATTCAGGAGGGGATCACATATTCGGATTAGCATCCATGTATATAGTCTTATATGCCCATATTTAGAGCTAAAAAAATTTTGCAACAATCAATCCATACACGCGCGCAACAAGCCATCCTGATATGGGTTATTTAGTCAAATGCCGAAAATTCCATATTCGCAATACGCTGCATTACTCGTCGCATAGCGAGCGCATCCTCTGCACCGAATTCTCTCTCAAAGTGCTTTTGCGCTTTGAGCCACTGCCTTTTACCCTCAGCCTCGCGGAGACGCCCCAAGTCGGACAGCGCAATTTCCCGCTCGCGGCGATCCACTAGGCCCACTGAAATTGTAATAAGTCCGTCGCGTTCCAGCGGGCGCAAGTTATGGCCCATGGTAGCTCGGTCCATTGTGAGTTTCTCGGCTAAGGTGGACATGGTAGTAGGCCCATGTTGGCCCAGTAAATTCAATATCGAGTACTGAGTCCCGCGAAGTCCCACTTTGGCTAAACAAGAATCATAAAACCTCGTTAAATGTCGGGCGGCTTTGCGCACGGATGTATTGTTGCATGGGCCAGGTAACGAGTCAGGCACAAGAATTGTCATAATGATTTTTTCTGTTTGAGCGCGAGTAGAAGCAGAGTGAAATATAGTCTCATATAAGACTATATGCAAGTCGTTCAGCTAGATTTTAGGTATTCGTAGTTCTGATACCGAGGGGGAAAGGCTGCGTTTTTTCCTGTTTGCCCTAAAAACACAACCCTGATTTTTGAGGCGTAACCTCGATCTTGGCAAAACGCAAACAAGCGTAGTTTTCCATGTTTTGGGCCTTCGCCAGCAGAGACTTGGATAAGTCGTCAAAATACGCACTCTTCACACGTCTGGCACCACCTTTTTCATGAACAAAACTGCGAACAATCCTCGTTTCCTGATATTTTTCATTTGCATGCTTGCCTCTGCGGGCCAGCTGGCAATTGATATCTATGTCCCCGCACTACCGACGATGGCGCGTTTTTTTCAAACCTCGGCGCAGGCGATTCAGTCGAGCGTGACGATTTATCTGGTGGCCTATGCATTCGGACAACTGCTCTTTGGTCCCCTGTCTGATGCCTACGGCCGCAAAAAAATGCTTGCGCTGGGAATGGCCATGTTTACCGCCGGCTGCGTGCTGACGCTGACTGCAAGCAACCTGGAGACCTTTGTCCTGGCGCGCTCCCTGCAGGGCTTCGGTATAGCGGCGACCAATCTGCTCGCCAAGGCGATCATCACGGATACGTTCTCCGGGCAGGCGCTGATGCACGTGTTTACTTACATGGCCACTGCATGGGGGCTGGCGCCGATCCTCGCGCCCGTCATTGGCGCACATCTGCAGACAAGCTTCGGCTGGCGTTCCTGCCTGACCTTTCTGCTGATCTATTCATTCGTGATGTGGGGTTTTCTCTGGCGGTACAAGGAAACGCTCAAGCATCCGGTACACCTGAATCCGAAAACGCTCGTCAAGAACGCCGGCATGGTGCTTTCGAGCCCGGTTTTCCAAAGTTGCTTTCTCGCGCAAGGGCTTTGCTACAGCATTATTCTGGTGTTCAACATCGTCGGACCATTTATTGTGCAAGACACCCTGCACAAGCCGCCGACTTATTTCGGCTACCTGGCCCTGGCAATCGGACTCATGTACTTTATCGGCGGCATTTCCAATCGAATCCATCATCCGCGTTTGCCGACGTCGGAACAACGCCTTCGCATCGGTGCGCGCGTCATGACCGGTGCGGCAATTGCGATGCTGATTCTGTCGGTAACGATTGGCTTGAACGTATGGACCTTGATGGCGCCAGTCCTGGTCATGGGCTTGTGCGCCGGCGCCATGTATCCCACCTTGATGGGTAAGGGGAATTCGATTTTCCCTCATATTGCGGGGCTGACGAGCGCCATTCTTGGATTCGCGTTGATACTTGTTTCGTCGGGCATGATGGCGTTGGCCGGGTTTGTGCCATTCCATAGCCTTACTCCAATAGCAGTCTTCTTCGTCATCGTCGGTCTTACCGTCATGCTTACGGTAGGCAAATTTCTGCGCCACTTCGAGCGCCCAGTCGCATCGTTGGCAACTGCTGACAATCGGACCACGACCGGCGTGAGTTAATTAGCGTGTCACGTTTGCCGCCACCCCGGCCGTCATCGACGGCCATGTCGCCAGAAGACGCGCTGCTCCAAAAACAGGCGCGTGAGAGCAAGGACGCGCTGGTTCGCGGAGTCACTTCGATCCACGAAATGCGTGAAGCGATAAGACGTGTGGCGCGCGGCCTTCCAGCCATGTCGGCAGTGCCGCGCATCGGCGGCCTCGACGCTGCGGCTTTTCGCTTGCGTGCTGAAGCGGGCTTGCCATTCGTTATCACCGGGCTTGTCAACAAGTGGCCATTGTCAGCCCTCACGCCGCAAACGCTGCGCGAGCGCTTCGGCGCGCTGCATGTGCGCGCCAGGGTGGGGGACTATATCAACACCGCGTTCGCGCCCGACCGGGCGATGCAGGACATGTCGCTGCTGGCATACCTGGACCTGGTCGCTGATAACGCGCAGGACCTGCCACCGTATCTGGGCAACCTGGCGTTGCGTGAGTTGAATGCGCTGTGCCACTGGCCCGCGTACTTTAACAAGATGGGGCCGCCGCGTTTTTGGCTTGGTCCAGCGGGAACCGTGACGCCGCTGCATTGCGACTATGACGATAATATTTTTGCGCAGATCTGGGGCAGCAAGCGTATTTTCCTGTCACCGCCGCATCACGACGAATTCCTTTACCCGCGCGAAGCGAACGCGATCCTGTTCGGCTCTCCGTTTGATCCGGAGGCCCCGGATTTCGACAAGTTCCCGCTTGCCCGCCAGGCGACAATGATCGAGTGCATCATGCAACCAGGTGAGCTGCTGTATGTACCGGCGGGGTGGTATCACCAGGTTCGCGCGCTGACCTTTTCACTGTCGGCCAACCGATGGGCCAGGGCGCTGCCGTTGGCGTTGAATGGGGATGCGTCTCTAAAGCGTTGCCGAGTCGATGTGAAATGAATTCTAGTCCGCAGACTCGGGGGCTTTTTTAAATTTCGCTGTCAGGAAATCAGCAATCCGTTCCTGGGTTGTTTCGAGATAGGGAATGTTGTAATGATCGGAGCCGGCGATGGTTTCGTCCTGCGGTGTGGTCGTCAATTTGGCCACCAGCAGATCGGTGTGCGAGGCTGGCACTACGTCGTCGGAGGCGGCGCGAATGATGAATGTTGGCGCCGACAGCGAGGGCGCATGCTTGACTGAATCGAAGCGATGCTTGAGAACGAAGCCCGGGATTGACGGAAAACGGCGCTTGGCGAGGGCCAGCACCGAGTCGTAAGGGGTAATCAACACTACCGCCGCGACTGGCCGGCTAACCGCGATCTGTACGGCAACTCCCGAGCCAAGACTGCGTCCGACCACAGCAATTTGTCCGGCAAGGATATGGCGATGCTCGGCAAACCAGTCGAACAGCATTTGCGCGTCTTCTATCATTTTCAGCTCGCCCGGCACGCCCTCCGAATCTCCATAGCCGCGATAATTGATCGCGAGTACCGTCATGTTGGGGAACATGCGCCAGGCGTCGCGTGCGACCCAAGAGACTTCTTCCGAGCGGCCGCCGAAATACACTACGGCTGGATGGGGACCGGGCACGCGTGGCGTCAGAAGCCATCCTGAGAGCCGGGTGCCATCGGTGCTGCGCAACGCGATCAGCCGGGAGCGGTGCCCGATGCTGTGGGGATGTGCGACTTCCCTGCTGCGAGCCGGCTTGAAAATCAGCTTGCGCTGGGTAACCGCGACCGCGGTAGTGAAAATCAGCCACCCGAGGGCTACGATACCGCCCATGCCGGTGACTTTCTTGTATTTGATGTATTTCATGAGCCAATGTGGCCGCGCCGGGCACGAATCGATGCGGCCCTCCCTTTGCCCATTGTAATCCTTGGAATTGTTGTCGTGGCAGTCATTTGCGATGGCTGTGCGGATGCCTGCTAAAGTAACGTTATTGCCAGGATTTTGCGGCCAATCAGGTCGCTGGCATTGCAGTTCGTATCATCAGATAAACAAGGAGATAGACATGGCAAATACAAGAGAAGTCGTTATCGTTGGCGCTGCCCGTACGGCTATTGGCAGTTATGGCGGGGCATTGAAGGATTTTGCGCCGGGCGAACTGGGGGCGATTGCGGTCAAGGAAGCGTTTGCGCGTGCCGGTGTCGATCCGCTCCAGGCCGGCCAGATCATATTCGGCAATGTCATCCATACCGAAGCGCGCGACATGTATGTGTCGCGTGTGGTCGGTTTGAATGCCGGCATGGGCAAGGAGTCCACGGCACTGACGCTGAACCGTCTGTGCGGTTCCGGCTTGCAGGCGATCATCACGGCGGCTAACGCAATCCAGCTTGGCGAGACCGATGTTGCGGTCGGCGGTGGCGTGGAGAGCATGAGCCGTTCGATGTATGCAACCCAGGCAGCTCGCTGGGGTGCGCGCATGGGCGACATCAAGATGGTCGACATGATGGTGGGCGCCTTGTCTGATCCGTTTGGCGGCGGTCACATGGGTGTCACCGCTGAAAATGTGGCGGAGAAATACGGCATCTCGCGTGAAGAGCAGGATGCGTTCGCGCTGGAAAGTCAGCGACGCGCGACCGCAGCGATTGCGGCCGGTTACTTCAAGTCGCAGATCGTGCCGATCGAAATCAAGACGCGCAAAGGCGTCACGGTGTTCGATACGGATGAATATCCAAAGGCCGATGCCACCATGGAGTCGTTGGCCAAGCTCAAGCCGGCATTCAAGAAAGAGGGCGGCACAGTCACTGCCGGCAATGCATCCGGTATCAACGACGGTGCCGCCGCTTGCGTCCTGATGGCGGCAGATGCCGCCGCCCAAGCCGGTCTAAAGCCGCTGGCGCGCCTGGTGTCCTATGGCGTGGCGGGCGTTGATCCAACGATCATGGGAACCGGCCCGATTCCGGCAGTCCAGCTGGCGTTGAAGCGCGCCGGCCTTAACCTCAGCGACATGGCAGTGATCGAATCGAATGAAGCGTTCGCGGCGCAGTCGTTGGGTGTGTGTAAAGGTTTGGGCCTTGATCCGGCGCTGACCAATGTTAACGGTGGCGCCATCGCGCTTGGCCATCCGTTAGGCGCGAGCGGGACCATCATCGCGGTCAAATGCCTGTATGAATTGATCCGCACCAACAAGCGCTATGGCTTGATCACCATGTGCATCGGTGGTGGTCAGGGTATTGCGCTGATCATCGAGCGCATCTGAACCTAGGGTAAATGCTGTGGAGCTGGAAAGGCTGATCAGCCTTTCCAGGTGCGCTGCAAGCCGGTGTCGGTATGAATCCAGCCGCCGCGGTTTCCTGGCCGATAATAGAAGCCGACGCCGCCCTGGCGGAAGCTGCGTATCAAGCCGCCGAGCACATCCGCATCCAGTTGCGCAAGGCGGATGTCGGCGGCGCGGCCTTCCAGATGCAGTGATTTGCGCGCTGCCGGCACGCCGGTTTCAATCAAATGCTGATTGGTCGAAGGGGTGCGATATCCCGACAGGATTTCCAGCGGCTGGACTATCCCATAGCGCGCAATGAAAGCCTGTGTGCCCCACAGGGTTTCGAGCAGCTTGGGATCGATCGGCACCGTTTTCTTGCCCTGCACATCGCGTAGCAGATGGCATAGCTGCTGATAGGCGGACTCTTGAATTTCCCCGTCTTTCCAATACAGCAGCTTGGCGCTTTCGCCGCTGGCCGGGCGCGTCACTTCCAGCACTCTTGGCTTGAGCCAGAATTCCATGTCCACCAATTGCGCGTCAAAGATATCCGGCGGCGGCTCCATCAGTGTTTGTGCGTCTGACGAGGCGGCAACTGCTGTGTCCTTGGCGGACGCCTTCGATGACGTCAATGCCAGCTGAGTGGAGAAGAGTCCGGAGGCGGTCAGGAACAAGCTCTTTTGCAGGAATTTTCGGCGCGAAGACATGGCATTCCATATGTGGTGAGATGAGCAATTTTATCGTACCACTCAGGGTTTGAGTAGCCGCTGTGGAAAGAACAAGGAGCTGGTATCAACGCGTGAGCAATTCGTGCGCGTTCGGAGCACGCCTGACGGAGATGAATGAAATGCGTTCTAATACAATTCCAGATCATTTTCCTTGCGGATCGAGCCAACAATGAAGACTTTACTTTTACCATCGGGAAGCGCGATTCCTGTGTTGGGGCAGGGCACCTGGAACATGGGGGAAGATCCGGCGCAAAGAAAGCGCGAGATTGACGCGCTTAGGCTGGGCATGGATCTCGGCATGCATCTTATCGATACGGCGGAGATGTACGCTGAAGGCGGGGCAGAAGAAGTTGTGGGCGCGGCGATCCATGGCCGTCGTGCCGAGACTTTCCTGGTCAGCAAAGTGTACCCGCATAACGCCGATCGGCGCGGTGTGCAGGCTGCCTGCGAGCGCAGTTTGCGGCGGCTCGGCACAGATTATCTGGATCTCTATCTTCTGCATTGGCGCGGTTCTGTTCCCCTTGCTGAAACGCTGGAAGCGTTCGAGGCGCTCAAGCAGGCAGGGAAAATCCGCGATTTCGGCGTCAGCAATTTTGACACTGACGATATGCAGGAGGCAGGCGAACTGCCCGGCGGCGACAGCAATGCCGTGAACCAGGTGTTGTACAACCTGGCGCGGCGCGGCATTGAATGGAATCTGCTGCCTTGGTGTCGAGCGCGTGCGATACCGGTGATGGCCTATTCGCCGCTCGAATCCTCTCCAGGCGAGCAGCGTCGAATGCTGGGCAATCCGCATTTGAAATCGATCGCCGAACGGCATGGGGCAAGCTCGGCACAGATCGCGCTGGCCTGGCTGCTACAGCAAGAAAACGTCATCGTCATTCCGAAAGCTGTCGATCCGAAGCATGTGCGCGAGAATCGCGCTGCGCAGGATATCGTGCTTACGGCGCAGGATTTGCGGGAAATCGACCAAGCATTTCCTCCACCAACGCGTAGCACCCCGCTCGATATGAGATAGCTTGCCATTGCGGCCGGAGTGCCAATTTGTCCTGGCTGGGCTGCTTGCATGACGACAATTTTGTCACCAAAGGGTAATGCATCCGTCACCGTGTAATCCCCATACTGCATGCAACACGGCATCAAGCGGATCAGCGCGGCGATGTACAAACGCAACGTCCGTGCACAGCTTGACGCAGATTTTCTGTGTCATTCCCCCACCAGATGAAAAGGAAACATGAAATGAGCATACGGTCATTCACCGCTGCGCTGTTGGTCGGCGCCGCTGCAGCAATCGTGTCCAGCCAGGGTATGGCCCAGGTTGCACCATCCGCGCAGGTAATACGCAACGTGGTGCTGGTGCACGGCGCCTACGCAGACGGTTCTTGCTGGGATGAGGTGATTGCCCGCCTGCAGAAAGCCGGCTTGCATGTGACTTCGGTTCAGAATCCGCTGACGTCACTGGCCGACGATGTTGCGGCAACACGGCGCGCACTTGCGCTGCAGGACGGGCCGACGGTGCTTGTCGGCCACTCGTGGGCCGGGACCGTGATCAGTGAAGCCGGTGTCGATCCGAAAGTCTCTGCGCTGGTGTATGTCGCCGCGCGCGCCCCGGATGCCGGTGAGGATTACGCTGCGCTGGCCGCGAAATTTCCGACGCCGCCAGCCAGCGCCGGCCTGGTCAAATCGGGCGATTTCGCGCAGTTGAGCGAAGACGCTTTCCTGCATGATTTCGCGGGTGATATTGCGCCGGCCAAGGCGCGCGTTCTTTATGCGGCGCAGGGCCCCATATCCAATACCCTGTTCGCCTCGCGCACCACGCAGGCGGCATGGCGCTCGAAGCCAACCTGGTATGCGGTCTCGACCAACGACAGGACCACTTCGCCCGATCTGGAACGATTCCTGGCAAACCGTATGCACGCAACAACCATCGAAGTGGACTCCAGCCATCTTTCGCTGATTTCCCATCCTGATGAAATCACCAAGCTGATCCTGGCAGCCGCTGGCCGGAGTTGAGGGCGGCTGCCATGCCGCGCGAACTCAGCCGCGCTTGGGAATGGTCAATCCTTTGACCACGGCCGGACGCGCCAGGAATGCATCAAGCGCACGCGTCACGTGCGGGAAATCCTTGATGCCGACCAGGTCGCCTGCTTCGTAGAAGCCGATCAGGTTGCGTATCCACGGGAAGGTGGCGATGTCGGCGATGGTGTAAGCGTCGCCCATGATCCATGTGCGTTCCGCCAACCGCTGGTTGAGCACTGCCAGCAGGCGTTTCGATTCAGCCACGTAGCGGTCGCGCGGGCGCTTGTCTTCGTAATCCTTGCCGGCAAATTTATTGAAGAAACCGAGCTGGCCGAACATCGGACCGATGCCGCCCATCTGGAACATTACCCACTGGATCGTCTCATAACGGCCGGCGCCATCTTGCGGAATGAACTTGCCGCTCTTGTCCGCCAGGTACAGCAGGATGGCGCCGGATTCGAACAGCGGTAGCGGCTTGCCGTCCGGGCCGTTCGGATCGATGATGGCCGGGATCTTGTTGTTCGGGTTGAGCGACAGGAATTCCGGCGACATCTGGTCGTTGGTCTCGAAGCTGACCAGGTGCGCCTCGTAAGGCAGGCCGGCTTCTTCCAGCATGATCGAGACCTTGACGCCATTTGGTGTTGGCAGCGAGTAAAGCTGGATTTGTTCTGGATGTTGGGCGGGCCACTTCTTGGTGATGGGGAAGGTCGACAGAATGCTCATGAAAAATCCTTTTCGATGTGGTGTTTGATTCGCCCGGAAAGCCGTTAGCGTCCGGTGCTGCCTCAGTTTTGTTCGGGGTTGCCGATCAAGCAGTTACGCGCAGGAGATGAAGCATAACGCGAAATGAAATTCGCGGTTGGCGGCTGGCGGGTTGTGTCGGTTCTTTCCATTTCGGCACCGGAAATTGTTGCCACGTGCCTTCAGCTCATGGCAACAATATCGATAATTCCTGCGCCCCATGCTGCAACACCGGCAGAAATTCTTCCTTCATTTTGCGGCTACTGATGCGAGTCGCCTGCGCGCTCACGTTCAACGCTGCCAGCACATTGCCCGACGCGCCGCGCACCGGTACCGCGATCGAGCGCAAGCCGATTTCCAGTTCTTCTTCTACCAGGGCATAGCCGCTGCTCCGCACTTCCGCCAGGATTTCCCGCAGGCGCTTGGCCGACACCACCGTACGTTCGGTGTAGGCCTTCAATTTGACCTTGTCCAGATAGGCGTTGAGCGCGTCGTCCTCCATGTGGGCCAGCATCACCCGGCCGAGCGAGGTGCAATAGGCCGGCAGGCGGCTGCCGGTGTTCAGCGATACCGACATGATGCGCGAGGTTGCCGAACGCGCCACATACAGCACTTCGCCATCTTCCAGCACCGCCAGCGAACAGGATTCGTTCAGGGCGCGGCTGATCTGATTCAGGTAAGGATGAGTCGACACCGTCAGCGGCGTCGATGACAGATAAGAGTAACCGAGCGTCAGCACCTTGGGCTTGAGCGAGAAATTGTTGGCGTCGGCATCGGCGTAGCCAAGCTGCTTCAGCGTGTGCAGGCAACGCCGCACCGAAGCACGGGGGATGCCGGTCTTGTGGCTGATCTGGGCGATGGTCATGCTGCGCCGCTGATCGCTGAATGCACGGATCACCGCCAGACCGCGCGCCAGCGAAGTCATGAAGCTGGGATCGGTCAAGGCATCGATTTCGTCGGCGATGCTGGGAGCTGCCGCGCGGATGCTAGCGTCCGTCGTTGCTTTCACTGCTGGCGTTGTTGCCGCAACGGGTTTCGCACGCGCTTTCTTCGCTGCCGGCTTGCTTGTGGCTTTTTCCATACTGGTTTCCTCGCAGGGCACGCTTTGATGTCTCTATAGATTCTGTTCGGCCACCGCACACATTCGGGTTTGCCGTCTTGACGCTGATTTTACGCTGCCAATACACTGCATTATGTTCTATAAGCAGACATTCGTTCGATAATCGAACATATTCGCGAGGTGACTGGCAAAAGTTGCTTCGCCAAGGAGGCTAGGCGTGATCAACAAAATTTCCGAGTCGCTGCAGGCAGCGATCGCCGACGTGCACGACGGCGCAACCGTGATGATCGGCGGCTTTGGCAATGCCGGCATGCCGTCGGCGCTGATCGATGCGCTGATCGCACAGGGCGCGCGCGATCTGACCATCGTCAATAACAATGCCGGCAACGGTGAAACCGGTTTGGCGGCGCTGCTCAAGACCAAGCGGGTGCGCAAGATCATCTGTTCGTTTCCGCGCCAGGCCGATTCGCAGGTGTTCGATGCGCTGTATCGCGCCGGTGAGATCGAATTGGAACTGACACCGCAAGGCAACCTGGCCGAACGCATTCGCGCTGCCGGCGCTGGTATCGGCGGATTTTTCTCGCCGACCGGTTACGGCACTTTGCTGGCGCAAGGCAAGGAAACGCGCCTGATCAACGGCCGCCAGTATGTGCTGGAGTCGCCGATCCATGCCGACTTCGCGCTGATCAAGGCGCACCGCGGCGATCGCTGGGGCAACCTGGTATATCGCAAGACCGCGCGCAATTTCGGCCCGATCATGGCGATGGCTGCCAAGTGCACCATCGCGCAAGTCAGCGAAGTGGTGGAGCTCGGCCAGCTCGATCCGGAGAACATCGTCACTCCCGGAATTTTTGTGCAACGTATCGTGCGGGAGACATTGTGATGAATCGTTTTACACGTGACCAGATGGCCGCCCGCGTGGCGCAGGATATTCCCGAAGGCGCCTACGTCAACCTCGGTATCGGCTTGCCGACCAAGGTCGCCAATTACCTGCCGCAAGAGCGTGAGATCTTCCTGCACAGCGAGAACGGCTTGCTGGGCATGGGACCGGCGCCGGCTCCCGGCGAAGAAGATGAAGACCTGATCAATGCCGGCAAGCAGCCAGTGACCTTGCTGACCGGCGGCGCTTATTTCCATCATGGCGATTCGTTCGCGATGATGCGCGGCGGCCATCTGGATATCTGCGTGTTGGGTGCGTTCCAGGTATCGGCTGGCGGCGACCTGGCCAACTGGCACACCGGCGCCGCCGATGCGATTCCGGCGGTGGGCGGGGCGATGGATCTGGCGATCGGCGCCAAGCAGGTGTTCGTCATGATGGAGCACCAGGCCAAGAGCGGCGAGAGCAAGATCGTCGCACAATGCACTTATCCGCTGACAGGTATCGCTTGCGTCAACCGCATCTATACCGATCTGGCAGTGCTCGATGTGACGCCTGCCGGGCTGCGAGTACTGGAAATGGTTGAAGGGCTCGGATTCGATGAATTGCAAAAAGTGACTGCTGCGCCTTTGCTGCCGCCGCTCTGAAAACTGTATTCAGTCAAACCACTTATAGGTGACACGCCATGAATGACGCATTTATCTGCGATGCAATCCGCACTCCGATCGGCCGCTATGGCGGCGCCTTGAAAGATGTGCGTGCCGACGACCTGGGCGCAGTGCCTCTGCGGGCGCTGATGGCGCGCAATCCGCAGGTTGATTGGAGCGCGGTCGACGATGTGATTTTCGGTTGCGCCAACCAGGCCGGCGAAGACAACCGCAACGTCGCCCGCATGTCGGCCTTGCTGGCGGGGCTGCCGCAACAAGTGCCGGGTTCCACCATCAATCGTCTGTGTGGTTCCGGCATGGATGCGGTCGGTAGCGCAGCGCGCGCGATTCGCGCCGGCGATACCGGCCTGATGATCGCCGGCGGCGTCGAATCGATGACGCGCGCGCCAATGGTGATGGGCAAAGCCGAGACCGCATTCTCCCGCAATACCGCCATCTACGACACGACAATCGGTTGGCGATTCCCGAATCCGCTAATGGTGGCGCAGTATGGCGTCGATGCGATGCCGGAAACGGCAGAAAATGTCGCCGACGAATATCGCATCAGCCGCGCCGATCAGGATAAATTTGCGTTGGCCAGCCAGACCAAGGCCGCATTGGCGCAACAGAACGGCATCCTGGCGCAAGAAATCACGCCGGTCGCGATTGCGCAAAAAAAGGGCGATCCGTTGACCGTGAGTGTTGACGAACATCCGCGCCTGACCAGCATCGAAACGCTGGCCAAACTCAAAGGTGTGGTGCGCGCCGACGGCAGCGTCACCGCCGGCAATGCCTCCGGCATCAATGACGGCGCCTGCGCGCTGCTGCTTGCTAACAGCGATGCAATAGCGCGGCACAGCTTGACGCCGCGCGCACGCATCGTCGGCATGGCCACCGCCGGCGTGGCGCCGCGCGTGATGGGCATCGGCCCGGCGCCAGCCACGCAGAAGCTGCTGCATCAACTCGGCATGTCGATTGACCAGATGGATGTAATCGAACTGAATGAGGCATTCGCTTCGCAGGGGCTGGCGGTACTGCGCTTGCTGGGCCTGCAAGACGACGATCCACGCGTCAATCCGAACGGCGGCGCGATTGCGCTAGGTCATCCGCTCGGCATGAGCGGTGCGCGTCTGGTGACGACCGCGATGTATCAATTGCAGCGTAGCGGCGGGCGCTATGCGCTGTGCACGATGTGCATCGGCGTTGGGCAGGGCATCGCCTTGATCATCGAACGGGTTTGATTGGACGCTTAAAACAGGCCAAGCAAGGATGCCTTGAGCGTGGCGGCGGCGCGGCTGTTGCATTCCAGTTTGCGGAAGGTGTGCTCGACGTGGGTGCGGATGGTGGAAGGGCTCAATCCAAGCTTGCGCGCCGCTTCTTTGTTGCTGTCGCCGTGGGCTATGCAGCGCAGCACATCCAGTTCGCGCGCCGACAGGATGCTGGTTGCCGGCGCCGGTGTTGAACTGGTCGGCACTGTCTGCGCGCCGTCCAATACGCCAACGACTCGTTGATCGAGACGGCTGAGCGCGGCCTGACGTTGCATGTGATCGATGGCGGCGTCGTTGTCCAGCGGCGGTCGCCACGGCCGCGCCGCCTGGAGCGCCAGCAGCGTTGTCGCCACCGGCAGTATGCGATGTTCCATAGGTGTGGCGGCATGCCTGGTTGCGCGGAAATAGCCGGAACCGTCAAGCCGCTCATAGACTGAAGAGGCAATCTCCGCCTCCTTTTCCAGTGCTCTGATCTGAGTCACGGCGCGCGCGGTCCAGTATGGGTTGAGTCGTACCCGCTCCCAGTCGGCGATTGAGAGCGGCCCCGGCTTGTTCCACACGGCGTTGGGAATGGCGACGCGGCCCAGTCCGTGCAGAAGTGCGGCGCGGCGGATGCGAGCCTGGACCGCCTGCGGCATCTCCAGCCGGGCGGCAATGGTTCCTGCCAGGCGAGCCACCGCACGCGAATGTCCAGTTAGCCAAGGTAACTTGAGATCGATGGCATCTGCCACTAGCGACAAGCTGACAAGGTGGCCGTCAGCCTCCGAACGCGCAGTAGATTCGCCGGCCTGATCCAACTCCCTCAGCAGGCTCTCAGCCATCCTGCCGGCAATGTCGGTCAGGTACTGCGGGTAGATGACATCGGCGCGCTGCCGGATCATTTCCAATGCAGCCCGTAACCCATACTCGCGATAAAAAATCTCCAGATCGCCTGCCAGCAGAACTAGCAGGACCGGCAAAGGGATTGCATCGCCTTGTAGACCGACAGGGCGGCCTTTGCCGTCCCAGGTTTCGAACAGACAGTCGAGCGAGGTGACCACCGCAGGGGACAGGCCAAGCGTCGTGGCAATCAGTGCCGCTACTTCGCAATGGATGGCTCTTATTTCGTCGACGCGTCGCGGCAGTATATTGGGTGCGATCAGCAATTTGATGGCTGCAGGCTGTAACCTCAACATGGCGTGACGTCCCTGCACATCGTCGCTCATGATGTCGGCCACTTCGGTCGCATTGGCAGTGCAGCCGACCCAGCGCAGCAACGCAATCTGTTCGACGCCTCTGCAGATCTTTGGCTCCAGACCTAGTTCGAGTGCTATGCCGCACGCTAGCCAAGCCACTCTTTTCGAGTGATCGACTGGTTGTCCCATGCTCAAGTCGCCCATGAAGGCCAATGTCAGCAATGCATCGGAAGTGGAAACCAGCTCGTCTTTCATCGTGAAATTTTTCTTTTTTGTCGAGGCAATTACATACTGTCAGGGAATGGCGTGACAAACACCATCGTATATTTGACCGATGTTGCTACGATGCATATACGGGCTATATTACGACTTGTTTCATCGGTCCGCGGCGCCATCGCCGCAGCTCATTGGGAAACGCCGATTATCCTTGCGTTTTTCTTTGAGCGGTTTGTTACCCGTCTTATCTCTGTGAAGGAGTTGAACATGTTCGGATTGACAGCGCTCGGCACATTCCACACGGCGATCAGCCTGGTTGCGGTCGTTGCAGGGCTGATCGCTCTGTTTCGCGACAAGGCGATTTCCCCCAATAACCTGGTCGGGAAAATCTATATATGGACCACTGTCATTACGTGCCTGACCGGCTTCGGAATTTTCCGGCATGGCGGGTTTGGCAAGCCGCATGTGCTTGGCATCATTACGTTGGTGGTACTCGGCATTGCCGCACTGGCGGGGAAAACCAAACTATTCGGGCGGGCATCGCGAGCAGTCGAGACGGTCAGCTATTCCGCTACCTTCCTGTTCCATTGGATACCCGCAGTCACCGAAACATCAACTCGCTTGCCGCTTGGCCAGCCGCTGTTGAGCAGTGCAGAAGATCCAGCCTTGAAAGCGGCGACCGGAGTGTTGGTACTGTTGTTTCTGATCGGCGCCACTTTGCAGGTTCGGCGCTTGCGCGTCAAGGCTTGATGGCAGCGGCTAATTTATTGATGCAACACGCCTAGCTGCCAGGCGAAAAATACAACCAGCCCGACCGCAATGGTCAGCAATTGCCGGCGTGTCGCCGCACACACCAGTACTGCAGCAATTGCGGCGATCAGCTGCGGATTGCGCCAGCTCAGCTCCATACCCTCGCCATGCGGCGCCAGCACCATTGGCACGATAATCGCCGTCAGTACGGTGACCGGCACAAACACCAACGCCTCCTTGAGCCAGATCGGAAAGACTACACGGTCGCCAAGTACGAAGATGAAGGCTTTGATGAACACGGTGATCACGGCCATGCCGATGATGGTCAGGGTATACGTCATGCTTTGCTCCTTGCAGCGCGAATGCGCGCCAGCCAATGCGACGAGGCCAGGCCGACGGCAACGCCAACCAGCGTTGCCGCCATCAATCCCAATTTGTACGGCAGGTCGCGCAGGAACCAGGCGCACACGCCAGCGGCGATTGCCGCCGCCAATTGCGGTTTGCGAAACAGTTGCGGCACCACGATGGCGATAAAGGTCGCGACCATCGCAAAATCCAGTCCCAGCGTCTGCAATTGCGGAAACGCTACGCCAAACAGCAGTCCGACCAGCGTCCATAACTGCCAGTTGCCATACATGGACAAGCCAGAGCCGAGGAAATACCAATGACCATGCGGCGTGTGCGCGTGTTTCAGGTAGTAGGCATTCATCACGGCGAAGGTTTCATCAGTCAGCAGGAAGCCGAGCAGCCAACGCCAGCGCGCCGGCAAATGGCTGACGTGCGGCAGCAAGGTTGCCGCATATAGCATGTGACGCAGGTTGACAATAAAGGTCGCCATCCAGATCACCAGGATGCCGGCCTGCCCAGCCGCCAGGCCGATCGCGATGAACTGGCTGGAGCCGGCAAACACGCCGAGCGACATGAACTGGCCTTGCCACAGCGCGAGCTGGCTGGCCGCCACCAGCGCACCGAAAATCACCCCGAAAGGCGCCGCACCGATCAGCATCGGCAAAGTATCGCGCGCGCCGGCGGCGAAACTGGTGAGGGGAGTGGGATGGGACATGAAGAATTCCTTGGTGATGTCGGAATAATAATGTCAGGCGCTTCTTTGCGCAACGCATATGGATATGTAAATACATGCGTTTGTATTGCCGTCGGCCTAAGATATTCTCTTAATCTTGCCCAAGTCCCCATGCATGAATCTTCAATCCAGTACTGAATAACCAGCGTGCCACAGATGGACATCGCCAGCCCCCAACCTATCGACCTGATGTTTGAAAGCCACTTCCGTTGGCTGTGCAACCGGCTGCGCGGTCAATTGGGGTGTACCTTCATTGCGGAAGATGTGGCGTCGGAGACGTTCGCGCAAGTGCTGGCGTTGCCGCCGGCGACGGCGATCAAGGAGCCGCGCGCGTTGCTTACTACCATTGCGCAACGCCTGGTGTACGACATCTGGCGCCGGCGCGACCTTGAGCGCGCCTATCTGGAACTGTTGGCGGCGATGCCGGAGCAGTCGCAGCCGTCGCCGGAGGAAAGTGCGCTGGTGTTGCAATCGCTGCTCGCGGTGGAGCGCTTGCTGGACGGTTTGTCGACCAATGCGCGCGCTGCTTTCCTGTACAGCCAGGTGGACGGCCTGACCTATGCTGAAATCGCCGCCAAGCTGAAAGTCTCGACTGCTCGGGTGCAGCAATATGTGGCCCAGGGTTTGCTGTGCTGCTATGCGGCGACTTCAACATGACAAAACTCTCATTCAACGATCCGATTGCTACGCAAGCTGCCAACTGGATGGCACTGCTGCGATCGGAGCGCGCCACCGAAGCCGACCGCCGCGCCTATCTGCAGTGGCTGGCGGCCGATCTGCGACATGCCACCGTGGGCGCCGGATTGGAACGTGCACTTGGCACTTTCCAGGCTTCGGCACAGGCCGGCGTTTCGGGCGAGGTGATCGACCAGGCCCTGAAGCTGTCGGGCAAGCGGCGCCGGGTGTTGCAAGGCGGTCTGTTGTTGCTGGGCCTGGGCGGCGTCGCCGCGGTGCTGGTCGACCGCGAAACACCATTGTTGGAGCTGGCCGCCGATTTACGCACCGGCACCGGTCAGCGCCGCAGCGTCGGACTGGTCGACGGCAGCACCGTGATACTGAATGCACGCAGCGCCGCCGATATTGATTTCGATGCACAGCAACGGCTGTTGCATCTGCGTTCCGGCGAATTGCTGGCGCGGGTGGCGCTTGATCATCGGCGGCCGTTCGTGGTGCGTACCGAGCACGGCGCGGTGCGCGCGCTGGGGACGGCGTTTGTGCTACGGCGGGAAGCTGATTACAGCGAGGTCAGTGTGCTGTCTTCACGAGTTGAAATAGCTACCCGCGATGGCGTACGGCAGCGCTTGTCTGCGGGGCAGAGCGCGCGTTTTGATCGTGGCGGGATTAGCGCCACGTCCGCGCGGCCGGAAGCGGAGTCAGCCTGGGTCGACGGCTTGTTGGAAGTCAACGACCGGCCGTTGGCGCAGGTAATTTCAGCGATCCGGCCCTATCGTAGCGGCGTGATACGGGTGGCGCAGCGGGCTGCGCAATTGCGCGTGAGCGGGGTGTTTCCTTTGGACGATACCGACCTGGCCCTCAGCATGCTGACGCAGACCTTGCCGATCCGTATACAGCGCAGCACGCCTTACTGGGTCAGTATTTCGATGGCTTAATTGAGTCGCTTGGCTACAGCAAAATCCGCATATCCATATTAAAAAATCTTCTTCCGAAATCCCTATAAATTTTCTGTCGCCGTTTCACAAACCTAACGTGAAGCAGTAATGAAAAATCATAATAATCGGGAAGGAAGAAAGACACATGCAAAAACTCAAGACGTTGCCGGCGCAGATCGCGCTGGCGCTGTTGGTTGCTTATGCCCTGCCAAACGCCCACGAGGCAGCGCAGGCGCAAACATTACCGGCAGCCGCGGCAACCCAGCAATACGATATCGCCGCCGGTCCGCTCAATGGCGTGCTGGCGCATATCGGCCGCCAAAGCGGCAAGTTGCTGTCGTTCGATGCGGAATTGGTGCGGCCGTACCAGAGCGCTGCGATCAAGGGTAGCTACACTGCGGAGCAGGCGCTGGCTTTGGCGCTGAAGGGTAGCGACCTGGAAGTCGCGCCGCTCGATCACGGAGTGCTGACCATTCGCCGCGCCAAGGTCGTCAGCCCTGCGCCGGAGGCAATTGCGCCGAAAGCCAAGGCCGCGGCGGCGGTCGCGGTGGTTGCTGCCACGCCGGACGAAGAGCATAGGGAAGTATTGGTGACCGGTTCGCGGATTCCGCGCGCCAGCAAGGAAGGTCCGACCAGCGTCACCGTGATTACCGGTGACGAGATTGAGAAGCAGGGGTATCGCAATGTGTTCGACGCGCTTAGCGCGCAGACGCAAAATACCGGCATGACGCAGGGCGCCGATTTCGGCAATACCTTCACGCCGGCAGCGAACACCATCAGCCTGCGCGGCCTCGGCCCTAACCATACCCTGATCCTGGTCAACGGCCGCCGCGTCGCCGATTATCCGGTGGCGTATGACGGCTCAGTCAATTTCGTCAACCTGGCGAATATTCCATCGGCCCTGGTCGACCGTATCGAAATCCTGAACGGCGGCGCTTCGGCGGTGTACGGTTCCGATGCGATTGCCGGCGTGGTCAACGTCATCCTGAAGAAAAAAGCCGAGGGCTTCGATCTCAACGTCAAGGCCGGCGGCACCCAGGATGGTGGCGGATCGAATCAGCGCATCCAGTTCACCGGCGGTGGCAGCAGCGGCAACCTGAGCGGTGTCTTCGGCATTGAGCTGAGCCGGACCCAGCCAATCTGGAGCCGTCAGCGCGATTTCATGTCGTCAACGTCGTCGGACGGTACGGCGCCGACCCGGATCGCCGGGCGGATGAATGTCGACAGTGGAAATTATGTGGATCCCGGCGCCGGCTGTTCCCAGCTTGGTCAGCTTTTCAGCGGCAGCGTCGTGAAGACCGGCAGTCCGTATTGCGCCAGCGGTAAGGCGCAGCCGTCTTACTGGACTACCATGACGCAGAACGAAAGCGAAAATTTGTTCGGTAGCCTGACTTACCAATTGACGCCAAAGACTGAGGTATTCAGTGACTTGATGCTGGGTTTTAACGCTACGCAAAACAATACGCGCGGTCCAAACTGGACTTCGGAAGGCGGCGGCAACAGCTATTTCTTCAACCAGAATACAGGCGCTGACGAAAGCTGGTCGCGCCGTATCGCACCGGAAGAAATCGGCGACGCGACGCGCTACAACAAAAAATGGCGGGACATCGCCGGCAATTGGACCATCGGTGTGCGCGGCGATATTCCCGCCACCAGCAGCTGGAACTACGAGGCGGCCTACAATATCTCGGCCTACACAAGCCGTCAGACGACGCCTTTTCTGCTGAATAATGTCGATAGTTTTTTCCTCGGCCCGCGCCTTGGCTATAACTCGGACGGCGTCGCCATTTACGCGCCGAATCCCAACCGGCTTTACCAGCCGCTGACGCCGGACGAGTTCAACTCGATTACCGGCGAGGCGATCAGCCGCAATAAATCGTGGACCCAGACCCTGAGCCTGAGCGCCAACGGTGAGCTGTTCAACCTGCCGGCTGGCCCGGTACGCATGGCTGTCGTGACGGAGTTAGGCAGCCAGGGTTTCAGCAATACACCGGATCCGCAAATCAACCAGGGCGTGTTCTATAACCAGTCGGAGGCAGAAGGCGCCAGCGGTTCGCGCAAGCGCTATGCACTGGGCACGGAATTGAATATTCCGCTGCTCAAGCAATTGGTCGCCACCGTTGCTGGTCGGTACGACGAGTACAATTTCGCCGGCCGCAGCGACGGCAAGTTCACCTATAACACCGGGCTGGAATTCCGTCCTGCAAAGACCCTGCTATTCCGCGGCAACTACGCCACCAGCTTCCGCGCGCCGGACATGAATTACATCTATTCGTCCACCACGCACGGCTATTATTCGTCGACCACCGATTACTATCTATGCCAGAAGACCGGACAACCCTTGGCCGGTTGCAGCTACAATAATTATTCGCCGGGCGCCAACTATATCCAGACCGGTAGCAAAGACCTGAAGCCGGAAAACGGCAAGTCCTGGAGCTATGGCGTCGTGTGGTCGCCGAGTTCCAACTTCGATATTTCGGCCGATTTCTGGCGCATCCAGATCGACAACCTGGTGACCAATCTCGATCCCGACACCATCCTGCGCAACGAAGCGAATTGCCGCGCCGGCCAGCTGGATATCAACTCACCTACCTGCGTCGATGCGCTGGCGCGGGTGGTGCGTAATCCACCCAATGCCGTGTACCAGCCGAATGCGATCCAGGACATCCTGGTGAACCCGATCAACGCAGCGCAGGAGCGCACCAGCGGTCTCGATTTCAGCGGCAAGTGGCGCATCAAGGGCGGCAACGTCGGCGATTTCGTCCTGAAAGCGAATTACACCAAGGTGTTGAGCCACCACTACAAGCAGTTCGCGGACGATCCGGATCAAGATTTGCTGAACTCGCTGACCAATCCGGATTGGGGTTCCAAGGTCAATGCCAGCGTCACCTGGCTGCGCGGCCCATGGACCAGCACGGTGCAGGTTACGCGTTATGGCAGCTTGCCGAGCGCCGACCAGACTCGTCGCATCTCGCCGTTCGCGCTGGTCAACCTGAGCGCCAGCTACCAGATCAACCCGCGCGCCTCGGTATCGCTGATCGTCAACAATGTGTTTAACTCAGTCAAGCAAGACACCACCGCAGGCTGGCCGTATTATCCTGTTGGGAACTACAACCCGTATGGCCGTATGGGCTGGCTGGAATTTAATTATCATTTTGGTTCATAGAACCGGCCGGAACAGATCCGAGATCTGAGTGCAAAAGGGGATGGCACAGGCCGGCCCCTTTTTGTGATTTAACCATTTATACATGTACAAGATGAAAATCCAATCTGTTACTGCTGCCATCATCGCCACCCTGATATGCGCAGCCGGGCCAGCGCTCGCGCTGCCGACCACCGGCCAAAAGCCGGCGGCCGCACCCCCCGCTGCAGCTGATGGCATCAATTGGTATGACGGCGACGTCGATGCCGCTTTTGCCTTCGCCAAGGCGCATAACAAGCCGTTGTTCCTGTATTGGGGCGCGACCTGGTGCCCGCCGTGCAATCAGGTCAAGGCGACGATTTTCAATCGCCAGGCGTTCATCGAGCGTTCGCGCTTTTTCGTGCCGGTGCATATCGATGGCGACAGCCCTGGCGCGCAGAAGTTGGGCGAGCGTTTCAAGGTCCGCGGCTATCCGACCATGATCCTGTTCAAGCCGGATGGCAGCGAGATCACCCGTCTTCCGGGCGAAGTCGATGCAGAGCGCTATCTGCAGACGCTGACACTTGGCATCAGCGCCAACCGGCCAGTCAAGCAAACCTTGCAGGCAGCACTGAGCGGCGGCAAGCTGACGGCCGACGAATGGCGTCTGCTCGGTTACTACTCGTGGGATACCGACGAGCAGCAACTGGTTGCCAGCAAAGATCTGTTTCCTACTTTGAAGCGTCTGGCGGCAGCTTGTCCGCCGGGTGAAACCGCCAACCGGCTGGCCTTGAGCGCACTGGTGGTGGCTGCCACAGCGACACCGGGGAACATCCCCGAAATCGACAAGGCGGCTGCGGTCGTGCAGCTGACCAAGGCGGCGTCTGACACCCGCATCGCGCGCGAGAACATGGACCTGTTGACCAACTATCCGACCGATCTGGTCGGGCTGGCAACCGCGCCGCAATCGCCCGCGCGAGCCAAGCTGATCGGCGTCTGGAACACCGCGCTGCAACGTCTGGCGCTCGATACCAGCCTGTCCAAGACCGATCGTCTGTCGGCGTTGGCGGCGCAGGTGTCACTGGCACGCCTCGATAGCCCGGATGCCAAGCTGACGCCGGCGTTGCTCAAGGAAGTGCGGCAGCGGGTAGCGCAAGCCGATGCTGCGACCACCGATGCCTACGAACGGCAATCGGTCATCAATACTGCCGCGCATGCGCTGGGCGATGCCGGTCTGCTGGATGAATCCGATACCTTGCTCAAGGCAGAATTGAAGCGCTCGCATGCGCCGTATTACTTCATGTTGAGCCTGGCGTCGAACGCCAAGAAACGCGGCGACAAGACGGCTGCCATCAATTGGTACGAACAGGCCTACCAGGCTGCGCAGGGACCGGCGACCCGCCTGCAATGGGGCGCAGCCTACCTGTCCGGCGTACTGGAACTGGCGCCGCAGGACGAGGCGCGCATCGAGAAGGTCGCGCACGGCTTGTTCCAGGAGCTGGCCGGCACCCAGAACGCGTTCTATGAACGCAATCGTTCGGTGCTGGAACGGCTTGGACACAAGCTGGCCGATTGGAACGCAGGCGGCAAGCACCAGGCGGTGGTACAGCGTTTGCGGACCCAGCTTGACGGCGTCTGTGCCAAGCTGCCTGAGGCCGATGCGCAGCGGGCCACTTGCCAGGGCTTGCTCAGCCCGGCGCGTGCCTAAATAGCCTAATAGTCATGGTCGACGGGAATAATGTAGGGGAAAGGTTCTAACCCAAGATCATTCCGGGTAAATGGGGTACGCTAGCGGCAAATCATCTGCCTTTGTTCCCCCCATTTACCTGAACGGATCCGTCGACCATGATAACTGTCCATCACCTCAACAACTCCCGTTCGCAGCGGGTGTTGTGGCTGCTAGAAGAACTCGGGCTTGAATACGAAATCAAGTTCTATCAGCGCGATCCCAAGACCATGCTGGCGCCGGCATCGCTACGCGCTGTACACCCGTTGGGCAAGTCGCCGGTGATCACCGACGGCGACAACACGATCGCCGAATCGGGCGCGATCATCGAATACCTGGTGCAGCAATACGGAGGAGGGCGTTTGATTCCGCCGGTTGGCAGCAAGGACCGTTTGCGCTACACCTACTGGCTGCATTACGCCGAAGGCTCGGCCATGCCGCCGTTGCTGATGAAGCTGGTTTTTGGCCGCATCGACCGGCCGCCGATGCCGGCCTTGTTGCGTCCCTTGGCGCGCATGATTTCGAAGGGCGTGCAGCGTGGCTACATCGATCCGCAACTCAAATCGCATCTGGATTTCCAGGAAGGCGAGTTGGGCAAGAGCACCTGGTTTGCCGGCGAAGAATTCACCGCCGCCGATATTCAGATGAGTTTTCCGTTGGAAGCTTCGCAATCGCGCGGCGGCCTCGATGCCAGCCGGCCGCGCCTGACGGCTTTTCTGCAGAGAATCCACGCACGTCCTGCATATCAACGCGCTATCGAAAGAGGCGGCAAGTACGATCTTCTGAAATAAATGTCATATATGCGCTGCCGTAAATTTACGGCAGTGCGGTGCGTGATGCACCCACGTCGCGACAATCCCAGTAGAATTGAGTTGAATTGAGTCGTAACGAGCGCTGATGCTGCGCTCGACGACGCCAAAGCGTTTGGCCGTATTTGGCCTCATTTGGTTTCACTCACAGATATCGCTACGGAGAGTCAATGTTCCCGACTGAGAAATTCACCGATCCGCACGCTGCCGTCGAGCGCGTGCTTGAAATCTACGAACACCATACCGCCTTGCTGCGCGATGCATTCAAGCGTTTTTCGAATGGCGAAGTGATGCCGGAGCGGGTGCGTGCCTGCTACCCGTTCGTGCGCGTGACGACTGAAGTCAATACTCGCGCCGACACCCGCCATTCCTTCGGTTTTGTATCCGGCCCCGGCGTCTACGAAACCACACTGACGCGGCCATCGCTGTACGCCAATTACCTGGTCAGCCAGTTCAAGCTGCTGCGCGATAATCATGATGTGCCACTGGAAATCGGCGTCAGCGAATTGCCGATTCCGGTGCACTTCGCCTTCCCTGAAGGGATACACGTCGAAGGCAATCTCGATCCCGAACATCTGCGCACCTTACCGGATGTCTTCGATCTGCCGAACCTGGCCACCATGGACGACCGCATCGTCAACGGCACTTACGAGGAAATGCCGGGCGAACCGCATCCGCTGTCGCTGTTTACCGGACCGCGCATCGATTATTCGTTACATCGCCTGAAGCATTACACGGCGACTTCGCCGGATCGTTTTCAACGCTACGTGCTGTTCACCAACTACGCGTTCTATGTTGATGAGTTCATCCGCATGGGTCGCGAACTGATGCAGGCCACCAGCGATCCTGAGCGGCGCGAATACCGCCAGCAATACACGGCCTTCGTCGAGCCGGGCGACCTGACCACCTGGAACGCCAACCTCGACGACTTGCCGGCCGACCGCGCGCTGACCGGCATCGCGCCGGCGCGCCAGCCGCAGATGCCGGCCTACCATTTACAGCGCGCTGATGGTTCCGGCATCACGCTGATCAATATCGGCGTTGGGCCATCCAACGCCAAGACCATCACCGACCACGTGGCCGTATTGCGGCCGCACGGCTGGATCATGCTCGGCCACTGCGCCGGCCTGTCGACCTCGCAACGCATGGGTGACTACGTACTGGCGCACGCCTATGTGCGTGATGACCATGTGCTCGACGACGACCTGCCGCTGTGGGTGCCGGTGCCGGCGCTGGCCGAAGTGCAACTGGCGTTGCAGGATGCGGTCGCTGCTATCACCCAACTGGAAGGCTACGAGCTCAAGCGCATCATGCGCACCGGCACCGTGGCCTCGGTTGATGACCGTAACTGGGAGCTGCGCGATCACCGCAAGCCTTTGCTGCGTTTCAACCAGAGCCGGGCGATTGCGCTGGATATGGAAAGCGCAACCGTGGCCGCCAACGGCTTCCGCTTCCGGGTTCCGTACGGTACCTTGCTATGCGTTTCCGATAAGCCGCTGCACGGTGAAATCAAATTGCCCGGCATGGCCAACCGCTTTTATGAGCAGCGCGTCAACCAGCATTTGAAGATCGGCATCAAGGCGCTGGAATTGCTGCGCAACCAGGGCGTTGAACAACTGCACAGCCGCAAGCTGCGCAGCTTCAGCGAACCGGCTTTCCGCTAAGCCTCGTGGCTACGGTTATCAAACATCGTGGCGTCAACATCGTCACGCTGGCAGAGGGCGAGACGATAGCGGAACATTGCCGCGATGGCGATATCGCGCTGGTACAGGATGCGGCCGGTTGGTGGACGCATTTTGTCGGCGCGGATGGCGCCATCGACAGCTACGACGCGCCATTCCCGTCGTACAACAAGGCGCTGTGGACCGCCAAGGCGGCAGCCGAATTTGCTGGCGAATAGCTCAAGCGAGCTGCTGTCTGCTTTCCCGGTACATCAACCCTAGCAGGCAGGCGCCCGCCACCAGTGCGACGGCCGCCACGCACAACGAGGAAGTGAAGTTGCCGCTGCCCTGAACCAGGCGTGTCGCCAGCGGCGGCCCGATGATCTGACCGATGCCATAGGTGGCAGTCAGCAGACCCATCAGGCTGCGCGCCTGGTCGCCGCGCAGACGACGCGCATCCCGCATCGCAAACAAGGTAATCGCAGTAAATGGCAAGCCCAGCAAGATGCTGCCAAACGCAAAGCCGAACACACTGGGCGACGCCACGCCGATCAGGATGCCGCAGGCCTGCAACAAATAACATGCCGCCAGCAGCAGCCGGTTGTCCCAATGGATCGGCAAGCGCGTTGCCAGCAAGGCGCCCAGCGAAACGCAGATGCCGAACAAGGGCCAGAACAGGTCCGGCCAACTGGAACCCGGCAATGCCTGGCGCGCGATCACAGGCAGGAAAGTGGCGGTGATGATGTAGCCGAATCCAGCCAGCGCATAGGCGATTGTCAGGCCGCGTGTCTGCCTGATGATTTGTGCTGGCAGGAGCGCATGCGAGGCTGATGTTGGCGCGCTGGCAGTAGTTGTCGAGCCGGTGAAGGTGCGCCACACGATTGCCGTTAGCAGCAACGCTAGCAGCGCGTAACTGAGCCAGCCATAGGATGCCTTCCAATCGTGCGACACCATCGCGCTGGTGGCCAGTCCGGTCAGCAGGATGCCGAGTCCAGGCCCACAATAAATGATTCCGCCCAGCGCCGGCGCTTGCAGTTGCGCCAGCCGTTGCAGGCACCAGCCGGAGGCGAACACAAACGTGCAGGCGCTGGCGACGCCGGCCAGCGCGCGCAGCGCCAGCCACACCGCAGGCGACTGCAATAATCCCATTCCCAGAGTCAGCAGTACGGTGGCGGCGAGGCCGATGCGGATGAAACTGGTAGCGCTGCCGCGCAAGACCATGCACAGCATGGCGCCGATAAAATAACCGACGTAATTTGCGGTCGCCAGCCAGCCGCCTGCCGTCAGGTCGATCACGCCATCATGCAGCATCATCGGCAGCAGCGGCGTGAAAGCAAAACGGCCGATGCCCATCGCCACCGCCAGGCATAGTGTGCCGGCCAGCGCGACGCGCCATGCTTGCCGGCCTTGATCTATTTCCATCGCGATGCCTGCGGTGGCAGTGGTTTGCGTTTCGTTCAAGTTCAGCTCTGACTAGTAGTTGATGGCATGCGGCGCCTGCAATTCAGCCGCTAGCGTGGCAACCAATTCCGCCGCCGGCATCGGCCGCGCCATTGCAACGCCCTGTCCAGCCCAGAGCGACATGAATTCGGGTCGGTTGAGTTTGGCGGCGGTTTGGCGGATTTCTCCGGTCAGGGCATTTTGTATCGGATATACAGGCAGCGCGCTTTCATAGCGCGCCATCTGCTCCATATAGGCATTGGCGATGCCGCGCGCATGGCGGCCGGAGAAACTGCGGGTCAGGCGCGTGCTGTCGTCGCGCGCAACCGCGAGCTGTGCGCGCCACGCCGGGGCAATGCCGGATTCAGGGCAAGCCAGGAAGGCGGTGCCGAGCTGCGCCGCTTGTGCGCCGAGCAGCAAGGCGGCAGCGATGCCGCGGCCATCCATGATGCCGCCGGCGGCGATCAGCGGCACCTTTACCGCCGCCGCTGCTTGCGGAATCAACGTCATCAAGCCCACGCTGGACTGTTCGATATCGCCGAGGAAGGTGGCGCGATGGCCGCCGGCTTCAGAACCCTGAAGGCAAACGAAATCCGCGCCAACCTGTTCCCATGCGATCGCTTCTGCGACCGTGGTGGCGGTGCCGATCACTTTGCTGCCTTTGGCATGGAACTGCGCCACCGTATCTGCGGACAGAATGCCGAACGTGAAACTGACCACTGGCGGCGCGGCTTCCAGCAGGGCCGCCAGTTGCTCCTCGAAGTTTTCGCTGAATTTCTGTGGACGTGTGGCAGGGCCGAGGCCGAGTGCGTCACGGAACGGCAACAGCAGCTTTTCTGCCAGTGCGATTTCTGCCTCGGCAGGCCGGCTGGTTTCCAGGATGAATAGGTTGACGTTGAATGGCCGCGTCGTCAGCGTACGGATTTTCTTGACCGCCTCGATGATCGCCGCCGGCGACAGCAACGCCGCCGCAAACGAACCCAGGCCGCCGGCGTTGCAGACTTGCGTCACCAGTTCGATTGGCGAAGCGCCGTTCATGGGGCCCTGCACGATCGGATAACAAAGATCGAGCTGCGCCGCAAATGACTCACGCTGCGGACTGGATTTCAAGGTGATGTTGGACATGCGGGAGCTCCTGAGGATTGGCGGTCTGGATATGCCTGGTTTCTAAATGATATAGCGCCCTATCTAATAGGATTCATCCTACCTTGACATCATCATCTTTAAAAATGAATAATAAAAATGTTATCCATCTTTAAACGAGATGATCAATGGATCTCCTATCCCTCGAAATTTTCCGCACCGTGGTGCGAGAAGGCGGCATCACCCGTGCGGCGGAACAGTTGCATCGGGTGCAATCGAATGTCACCACCCGCATCCGTCAGCTGGAGCAGTCGCTGGGCGTCAGCCTGTTTTCCCGCAACCACAAACGCTTGGTGCTGACGCCGGCCGGCGAAACCCTGCTGGGCTACGCCGAACGCCTGCTCAACCTTGCCGTAGAGGCGCGCGAGGCGGTCCAGCCGGCGGTGCCGCAAGGGCGCTTGCGCATCGGTTCCATGGAAAGTACCGCAGCCAGCCGCTTGCCGCTGCCGCTGGCGCGCTTCCATCAGCAATGGCCGGCAGTGCAGCTGGAATTGAGCACCGGCCCGACCCAGACGCTGATCGACCGTGTACGCGCATTTACCCTCGACGCCGCATTGGTAGCCGGTCCGCTGGAAGATCCATCGCTGACGATTTTGCCCCTGTATGCCGAAGAGCTGGTGTTGCTGGCTCCGCGCAATCACCCGCCGATCAGTAGTCCCGACGATTTGCAGACCCACACCCTGATCGCCTTCGAAAACGGCTGCGCCTATCGCCGCCACGCCGAAAACTGGCTGGCCTCCGGCAGCATCCCCGGTCGCCGCCCCGACCGCATCCTCGAACTAGGCTCCTATCATGCGATGCTGGCCTGCGTCGCCGCCGGCGCCGGCATCGCCCTGGCGCCACGCTCCGTACTCGAACTCCACAATTGCACAGAAAGCCTGGCGATCTACCCCATCGGCCCCGCCGGCCAAATCCCAACCTACCTGATTCACCGCCACGACTACAGCTCCCCCGCCTTCGACGCCCTTAGCCAAATCCTCCAGGCTGAAGCCAAAACAATTCAACTCTGACCCCAATTAATGAAAAATAATTAGGGTCAGAGTCAAATTAAGAAATCATAAATGGGGTCAGAGTCGAATTAATGGCTAAAATAAGCGCATCTAAACTGCTTTCTTTTTGCCATGGCTCGCTTACCTCGTCTCGTTATTGCCAATCAGCCGCATCACCTCATTCAGCGCGGTGTTGATCGGCGGGCAATTTTCCGTGAAACCGAAGATTACGTGAATTTTCTGGGCCGTTTGCGCGATGCGGCCAAGCAGTTCAAGGTCGCTATCCATGGCTACGTGCTGATGACAAATCATATCCACTTGCTGGCTACGCCCAGCGATGTGGAGGGTTTGGCGCGGATGATGCAGTGGGTAGGGCGACATTACGTGCCTTATTTCAATCAGAAATACGCGCGTGAAGGGACTTTGTGGCAAGGACGCTACAGGGCGACGGTGATCGATTCGGAGCGGTATTTCATGTTGTGCAGCTGCTATATCGACCAGAATCCGGTGCGCGCAGGCATCACTTCGACGCCGGGAGAGTATCCCTGGTCGAGCTATTTACACCACGTTGGCATCAAGCCGGACCCGCTGGTGACTGATCATGCGCTGTATTGGGCCTTGGGTAATACGCCTTTCGATCGTGAGGCTGCGTATAAGGCGATGGCTGAGCAAGCGCTTACATCGGATCAATCCAAGCAGCTAATGGAGGCTACCAACAAAGGTTGGCCGCTAGGGTCCGATGCGTTCAAGGCCAAGCTGGAAAAGCAGGGGGCCGTGAGAGTGCGTCCGGGCCAGCGCGGGCGGCCGTTCAAGGTGAAGCCAGAGTCGCTGGCGGATGCGGCAGTGTCGGCAACAAAAAAATAGAAAAAATGATGAAAGCGCCATCATTTGCACTAAATTGACTCTGTCCCCATTTAATTTTGGTGCAAAAATCGATGTCATTAAATTGACTCTGACCCCATTTATTGTGATTGAAGTATGGTGGCGTCTGCACTATTCTTAATATCCTTACTCTCAAAGTGGTGGAGCAACGTTATGCAAGCGCAAGGTTTATACGATCCGACCAATGAGCACGATGCCTGTGGTGTCGGCTTTATCGCCCATATCAAAGGCAAGAAGAGTCATTCGGTCATTGAGCAGGGGTTGCTGATCCTGAAGAACCTCGATCACCGGGGTGCGGTCGGCGCGGATAAGCTGATGGGTGATGGCGCCGGGATCCTGATCCAGGTGCCGGACCAGTACTACCGCGAGGAGATGGCGAAACAGGGCGTGACTTTGCCGCCACCGGGCGAATTCGGCGTCGGTATGGTGTTCTTGCCAAAAGAGAGCGCTTCGCGTATCGCTTGCGAACAGGAAATCGAACGCGCGGTGCTGGCTGAAGGCCAGGTTGTGCTGGGCTGGCGCGATGTGCCGGTGGATATCGAGATGCCGATGTCGCCGACCGTGCGCGACAAGGAACCGGTGATCCGCCAGATTTTCATCGGCCGCGGCCCGGACATCATGGTCACCGATGCGCTCGAACGCAAACTGTACGTGATCCGCAAATCCTCCGGCCACGCGATCCAGGCGCTGAATCTGCTGCATGGCAAGGAATTTTTCGTGCCGTCGATGTCGGCCCGCACCGTGGTCTACAAGGGCTTGCTGCTGGCTGATCAGGTCGGCGTGTATTACAAGGACTTGCAGGATGCGCGCTGTGTATCGGCACTGGCGCTGGTGCACCAACGCTTCTCTACCAACACTTTCCCGGAGTGGCCGTTGGCTCACCCGTATCGCCTGCTGGCGCACAACGGCGAGATCAACACCGTCAAGGGTAACTTCAACTGGATGCGTGCACGCGAAGGCGTGATGAAGTCGCACGTGCTGGGCGACGACCTGAAGAAGCTGTTCCCGCTGATCTATGAAGGCCAGTCCGACACCGCCTGCTTCGACAACGCGCTTGAACTGCTGCTGATGTCCGGCTATCCGATTGCGCAAGCGATGATGATGATGATTCCTGAGGCGTGGGAAAACCACACCACGATGGATGACAACCGTCGCGCCTTCTATGAATACCACGCTGCGATGATGGAGCCATGGGATGGCCCGGCGGCGATGGCGTTTACCGACGGCCGCCACATCGGCGGCACGCTGGACCGCAACGGCTTGCGTCCGGCGCGCTACATCGTCACCGACGACGATTTCGTGGTGATGGCTTCCGAATCCGGCGTATTGCCGATTCCAGAGTCGAAGATCATCCAGAAATGGCGCCTGCAGCCTGGCAAGATGTTCCTGATCGATCTCGATGCCGGTCGCATCATCGACGACAAGGAATTGAAAGACACCTTCGCCAACGCCAAGCCATACAAGCAATGGATTGAATCAGTGCGGGTCAAGCTCGACGAGCTGAAGTCGGAACCGTATGAATCCGGTTCGACCATCCCGTTGCTGGATCGCCAGCAGCTGTTCGGCTACACCCAGGAAGACATCAAGTTCCTGATGTCGCCGATGGCTGCTGCCGCTGAAGAAGCGATCGGCTCGATGGGCAACGACTCGCCGCTGGCGGTCATGTCCAACAAGAACAAGACCCTGTATCACTACTTCAAGCAACTGTTCGCGCAAGTCACCAACCCGCCGATCGATCCGATCCGCGAAGCGATGGTGATGTCGCTGGTGTCCTTCATCGGACCGAAGCCGAACGTGCTGGATACCAACAATATCAACCCGCCGATGCGCCTGGAAGTATCGCAGCCGATCCTGAACTACGACGACATCGCCAAGCTGCGCAACATCGGTGCGCACACCGGCGGCAAGTTCAAGTCGCATGAGCTGAACATCTGCTACCCGGTCGCCTGGGGCAAGGAAGGCATCGAAGCACGCCTGGCATCGCTGTGCGCCAAGGCGGTCGATGCGGTCAAGTCCGGCCACAACATCCTGATCGTGTCGGACCGCAAGGTTGATGCCGAACAGGTCGCGATTCCGGCGCTGCTGGCCACATCGGCGATTCACCAGCATCTGGTGAGCAAGGGCCTGCGCACCTCGACCGGCCTGGTGGTGGAAACCGGTTCGGCGCGCGAGACGCATCACTTCGCGCTGTTGGCAGGCTACGGCGCGGAAGCGATCCATCCGTACCTGGCGATGGATACCCTGACCGAAATGGCGCACGGCTTGCCGGGCGCGCTGTCGGCTGACAAGGCGATCTACAACTTCCAGAAGGCGATCGGCAAGGGCTTGCTGAAAGTCATGTCGAAGATGGGTATCTCGACCTACATGTCGTATTGCGGCGCGCAGATTTTCGAAGCGATCGGCCTCAACAAGAGCATGACCCAGAAGTACTTCAAGGGCACTGCATCGAACGTTGAAGGTATCGGCGTGTTTGAAGTGGCGGAAGAAGCCTTGCGCCTGCATCGCGCTGCGTTCAGCGACGATCCGGTACTGGCCAACGCGCTCGACGCTGGCGGCGAGTATGCATATCGCGTCCGCGGTGAAGAACACATGTGGACCCCGGATGCGATCGCTAAGTTGCAGCACTCGACTCGCGCCAACAACTTCAACAGCTATAAAGAATACGCTCAGCTGATCAATGATCAGTCCAAGCGTCACATGACGCTGCGCGGTTTGTTTGAATTCAAGATCGATCCAAGCAAGGCGATCCCGCTGGATGAAGTTGAACCAGCCAAGGAAATCGTCAAGCGTTTCGCTACCGGCGCAATGTCGCTCGGCTCGATCTCGACCGAAGCGCATGCCACGCTGGCAGTGGCGATGAACCGCATCGGCGGCAAGTCCAACACGGGCGAAGGTGGCGAGGACGAGAACCGCTATCGTCAAGAACTGAAGGGCATCCCGATCAAGCAAGGCGAGACCCTGGCATCGGTGATCGGCAAGGACCGCATTGAAGTCGACATCCCATTGCTGGCGGGCGATTCGCTGCGTTCGAAGATCAAGCAGGTGGCGTCCGGACGTTTCGGCGTCACTGCTGAATACCTGACTTCGGCCGATCAGATCCAGATCAAGATGGCGCAGGGCGCGAAGCCAGGCGAAGGCGGTCAGCTGCCAGGTCACAAAGTGTCCGAGTACATCGCCAAGCTGCGTTTCTCGGTGCCGGGTGTCGGCCTGATTTCGCCGCCGCCGCACCATGACATTTATTCGATCGAAGATCTGGCGCAGCTGATCCATGATCTGAAGAACGTCAATCCACGCGCTTCGATTTCGGTCAAGCTGGTGTCGGAAGTCGGCGTCGGCACGGTGGCCGCGGGTGTGGCCAAAGCCAAGTCGGATCACGTCGTGATCGCCGGCCATGACGGCGGCACCGGCGCTTCGCCTTTGTCATCGATCAAGCATGCCGGTTCGCCTTGGGAACTGGGCCTGGCCGAAACCCAGCAGACGCTGGTGCTGAACGGCTTGCGCAACCGTATCCGGGTGCAGGCTGACGGCCAGATGAAGACCGGTCGCGATGTTGTCATCGGCGCCTTGTTGGGTGCGGATGAATTCGGTTTCGCTACCGCACCGCTGGTGGTTGAAGGCTGCATCATGATGCGCAAATGCCATCTGAACACCTGCCCGGTTGGCGTTGCCACGCAAGATCCTGTGTTGCGCGCCAAGTTCTCCGGCAAGCCTGAACACGTGGTCAATTTCTTCTTCTTTATCGCTGAAGAAGTGCGTCAGATCATGGCGCAGCTGGGCATTCGCAACTTCAACGAGCTGATCGGCCGTGCCGACCTGTTGGACAAGTCCCACGCGATCACCCACTGGAAGGCGCAGGGCCTGGATTTCAGCCGCATCTTCTATCAGCCGGTATTGCCTGAAGGCGGCGTGTACTACCACACCGAAGAGCAGGACCACGGTCTCGACAAGGCACTCGATCACAAGCTGATCGCGCAAGCCAAGGCGGCGCTGGAGAAGGGCGAGCGCGTTTCGTTCATCTCGCCGATCAAGAATCTGAACCGCACTGTCGGCGCCATGCTGTCCGGCGAAGTGGCGAAGAAATATGGTCATGAGGGCCTGCCCGACGACACTATCCATATCCAGTTGCAAGGCACCGCAGGCCAGTCGGCCGGCGCGTTCCTGGCGCATGGCGTGACGCTGGATCTGGTTGGCGAAGGCAATGACTACGTTGGCAAGGGCTTGTCCGGCGGCCGCATCATCGTCCGTCCGAACACCGAGTTCCGCGGTCGCGCAGTCGACAACATCATCGCCGGCAACACCGTGCTGTACGGTGCGATTGCAGGCGAAGCCTTCCTCAATGGCGTGGCCGGCGAACGTTTTGCGGTACGTAACTCCGGTGCGATTGCCGTCGTTGAAGGTACCGGCGACCATGGTTGCGAATACATGACCGGCGGCACAGTCGTGGTGCTGGGCGATACCGGCCGTAACTTCGGCGCCGGTATGTCTGGCGGCCTGGCGTATGTCTACGATCCGGACGGCACGTTTGCGGCGCAATGCAATATGTCGATGGTGACGCTCGAGTCAGTGCTGAGCCAGGGCGAGCAGGAAGCCACGATCGACCGTGCAATCTGGCATAGCCCCGTGCGCGGCGGTGAAGCACAGGCTGACGAGGCGATCCTGAAGGGGCTGATCGAGCGTCACTTCAAGTACACCGGCAGCACCCGCGCCCGTAACCTGCTGGACAACTGGGTTGCCTCGCGCAGCAAGTTCGTCAAGGTGTTCCCGACCGAGTACAAGCGCGCCCTGGGTGAGCTGAACGCGGTCCACAGCACCAAGCCAGCCAAGGAAAAAGTCGCCGCTTGATCGCTTGCCCGGGTTTGCCCGGGCGACGCTTAAGCCAGGTTAAAGCCAAGTAACGATAAGGGGCGCCGCGAGAGTTTCATGAGTTGATCGCGGCGCATCCTGCAGCCAAAAAAATGTGAGTGAAAAATGGGAAAAGTAACGGGTTTTATGGAGTTTCAGCGGGTCGGTGAAACGTATGAAGCGCCAGTGGCACGCAAGAAGCATTACAAGGAATTCATCCTCAGCCTGAGCAATGACGAAGCCAAGACACAGGGCGCGCGCTGCATGGATTGCGGCATTCCGTTCTGCAATAACGGCTGCCCGGTGAACAACATCATTCCCGATTGGAATGACCTGGTGTATCGCGGCGCTTATCACGAAGCGCTGGAGACCTTGCATTCAACGAACAACTTCCCGGAATTCACCGGCCGCATCTGCCCGGCGCCATGCGAGAGCGCCTGTACGCTCGGCATCAACAGCGATCCGGTCGGCATCAAGTCGATCGAGCATTTCATCGTCGACAAGGGTTGGGAAAACGGTTGGATCGTGCCGCAGCCTGCGCTGGTGAAGACCGGCAAGAAAGTCGCGGTGGTTGGCTCCGGCCCCGCCGGCCTGGCCGCTGCCCAGCAACTGGCGCGCATCGGCCATGACGTCACCGTGTTTGAAAAGAGCGATCGCGTCGGCGGCCTGCTGCGCTACGGTATCCCAGATTTCAAGATGGAAAAATCGCACATCGATCGCCGTGTGGAGCAGATGGAAGCCGAAGGCGTAACGTTCCGTACCGGCGTTCTGGTTGGCAAGGATTTCCCATCGAATGTGAACAACTGGGCCAAGAAAACCATCTCGCCGGATGAGCTGAAAGCCGAGTTCGATGCCGTGGTGATTGCCGGCGGCGCTGAGCAGCCGCGCGATTTGCCGGTCCCTGGGCGCGAGCTGAAGGGCGTGCATTTCGCGATGGATTTCCTGCCGCAGCAAAACAAGATCAACGCCGGCGACAAGGTCAAGGATCAGATCCTGGCTGGCGGCAAGCACGTGGTGGTGATCGGCGGCGGTGATACCGGCTCCGATTGCGTCGGCACTTCCAACCGTCAGGGCGCGGTATCGATCCAGCAATTTGAACTGATGCCGCAACCGCCGGAGCAGGAAAACAAGCCGATGGTCTGGCCGTACTGGCCGACCAAGCTGCGCACCTCGTCGTCGCATGAAGAAGGTTGCGATCGCGATTGGGCGGTGGCCACCAAGCGCCTGGAAGGCAAGAACGGCAAGGTCGAGAAGCTGATCGCCGCTCGCGTCGAATGGAAAGACGGCAAGATGCAAGAAGTGCCGAATTCGGAATTCGAGATGAAGGCTGACCTGGTGTTCCTGGCGATGGGCTTTGTCTCGCCGGTGGCGCAGGTGCTGGAAGCGTTCGGCGTCGACAAGGATGCACGCGGCAACGCCAAGGCCACTACCGATGGCGATGGTTGCTACAAGACATCGGTCGACAAGGTGTTCGCAGCCGGCGACATGCGCCGCGGCCAGTCGCTGGTGGTATGGGCGATCCGCGAAGGCCGTCAATGTGCGCGCGCCGTCGACGAGTTCCTGATGGGGGCATCGGTACTGCCGCGTTGATGCTGCAACTTCAGTAGCGGCGCCAGCGCCGCATGCGCAACGAGCGAAGAGCATGTTCCCGGAGAAATCCGCGGCCATGCTCTTTTTTTGTCTGAACGCCTTTTGCGCATGCCTTACGGCAAGAGTCAAATTGTTGTACAGGAGGCACATGCTTATGAGCAGACTATCGCGAGGCCCTGAACGATTGTCGCATTTGCACTACAATACCCACCTTTGGCTTATTCGGTGGGTGTAGTGGCAAATATCGTCGAAATCCGTGATCTGCAATTTGGCTATGGTGAGAGATCGATTCTATCGGGACTCAACATGGACTTCGCACGCGGCAAAGTAATTGCCGTCATGGGCGGTTCCGGTTCCGGCAAGACCACTATATTGCGTCTGATCGGCGGCCAGTTGCGGCCGCAGGCCGGCAGCGTCAAGGTTGACGGCGAAACCGTGCATACCTTGTCGACCAAGGCCCTGTACGCGTTGCGTCGCAAGATGGGCATGCTGTTCCAGAGCGGCGCATTGTTTACTGACCTGACGGCATTTGAGAACGTTGCATTTCCGCTGCGCGAACATACTGATTTGCCGCCGGAACTGTTGAACAACCTGGTGCTGCTGAAATTGAATGCAGTCGGCTTGCGCAACGCGGCGCAATTGAAACCGTCCGAGATTTCCGGCGGTATGGCGCGGCGCGTGGCGCTGGCGCGCGCGATCGCGCTGGATCCGTCGCTGATCATGTACGACGAGCCGTTTGCCGGTCTTGATCCGATTTCGATGGGCGTCACCGCCAACCTGATTCGCAAGCTGAATGATGCGCTTGGCTCCACCAGCATCCTGGTGTCGCATGACGTGAACGAGTCGTTCGCGATTGCCGATTACGTGTATTTCCTGTCGCAAGGAGAAATCGTGGCGCAAGGCACGCCCGCAGAAATGCGCGTATCGACCCACCCGTATGTGAAGCAGTTCGTGAACGCTGAACCGGACGGCCCGGTGCCGTTCCACTATCCCGGCAAATCGTTGGCCGAGGATCTGGGACTGAAGGGACTGCGCTGATGTTTAATTGGATAATCAATGGCTTGGCCGCGATCGGCAGCTCTTTGCGTGAATCGATTACCGGCCTGGGCGTGGCGACGCGCATGTTCCTGTCGATCCTGCGCGTTTCGCCCGGGTTGTGGCGGCGGCCGCGGCTGATTACCGACCAGATTCATTTCATCGGTAATTATTCGCTGGTCATTATTGGCGTATCGGGCCTGTTTGTCGGCTTCGTGCTGGGTTTGCAGGGTTACTACACACTGAACAAGTACGGCTCCGAGCAAGCGCTGGGCCTGCTGGTGGCGTTGTCGCTGGTGCGTGAGCTGGGGCCGGTCGTGACCGCGCTGCTGTTCGCCGGCCGTGCCGGCACCTCGCTGACTGCAGAAATCGGGCTGATGAAGGCTGGCGAGCAACTGTCGGCGATGGAAATGATGGCGGTAGATCCGTTGCAGCGCGTCGTGGCGCCACGCTTCTGGGCTGGTGTCGTGGCGATGCCGGTGCTGGCGGCACTGTTCAGCGCGCTCGGTATCTTTGGCGGCTATCTGGTTGGCGTCAAGCTGATCGGCGTCGACGAAGGTGCATTCTGGTCGCAGATGCAGGGCGGTGTAGATGTCTGGCTGGACGTGGCCAACGGCGTGCTGAAAAGCGTCGTCTTCGGGGTTGCCGTGACCTTTGTCGCAGTCTGGCAAGGGTATGAAGCCAAAGCAACGCCGGAAGGCGTTTCCAGGGCCACCACACGCACCGTCGTGATTGCCTCGTTGGCAGTCCTGGCGCTGGATTTCCTGTTGACCGCGCTGATGTTTAATTGATTTGATTGATAGGCGGCGCATGGCCCGGATTGGCGGAGCCGCTGCTGTTTGTAGCAGATCGTTTTACTTCTCGTTACTATTTTCTTGAGATTGTTCAGTCAATCGCCGGGTATTCGGCGCCAGCTATGGCAGTATGTCTGGACTGACTCAATGCCTCGGGTTGTATTTTTAAGGTGATGAATCATGCAACAAAAAACTGTAGACGTATGGGTAGGTATGTTTGTGTTGATCGGCGTGCTGGCCCTGGCCTTTTTGGCATTGAAGGCAGGTAATCTGAGCAGTTCATCTTTCAATGCAACCTATCCGGTAACTACCAAGTTCGACAATATCGGCGGCTTGAAGGTGCGGGCTTCGGTCCGTAGCGCCGGCGTCGTGGTAGGCCGTGTCGCCTCGATCAATTTCGACGACAAGAGCTTCCAGGCGGTAGTGACCTTGAATATGGATGACCGGTACAAGTTTCCAAAAGATAGCTCGGCCAAGATCCTGACGGCAGGTTTGCTGGGCGAGCAATACATCGGCATCGAGCCAGGCGGCGACCCTAAGAACCTGGTTGCTGGCGATAATATTAAATTGACACAATCCGCAATCGTGCTGGAGAACCTGATCAGTCAGTTCTTGTACAGCAAGGCTGCGGACGTAAAGGATAGCGAACAATGAAAATGACAATGCGCCTCGGTTCCCTGGCGATGGTTGCAGCGCTGAGCGGCTGCGCCACCACCGGCAATACCGGCAACAGCAATCCGCAAGACCCGCTGGAGGGTTTCAACCGTGCGATGTTCAGCTTTAACGATACGCTGGACAAGGTTGCGCTGAAGCCGGTGGCTACTGCTTACCGCTCGTGGCTGCCAAGCTTTGTGCAAACCGGTATCCACAACTTCTTCGGCAATCTTGGCGATGTCTGGAGTTCGGTCAACGGCTTCCTGCAGGGAAATGTCGAGTCCGGCACGACCAACGTCATGCGTGTCGCGGTCAACACCACACTCGGTCTGGGCGGCGTGCTCGATATCGGCTCGGAAGCCGGTTTGCAGAAGGACAGCAGGGATTTCGGCCAGACTCTCGGCAAATGGGGCATAGGAGCAGGTCCATATCTGGTGCTGCCGTTATTTGGCCCGTCCAACATTCGCGATACCGCCGCCTTGCCGGTGGATTTCTATGGCGATCTGTGGTCTTACAAATATCCGGTGCGCTGGCGCAATACCGGTTCGGTGGTGCGTCTGATCGACAAACGCGCTGGTCTGCTGGATGCAGGCGATTTGCTGGAAGATGCCGCGCTCGACAAGTATCAGTTTGTACGCGACGCTTACACCCAACGCCGCCAGAGCCAGATCAAGAGCGACGATGACAACGACGCGACGGATAAGCCAGGCAAAAGCAAGTCGGACGACTAATTTTGCGGTTTGTGTTGCCGGCTTGACCGGCAACTCCATGTTTCTTGCTTAATCAGTTGGTACGGCATGATTTGCCGTGGCGTGGCGGCTTTTGAGCTTTGCTCTACAATTTGTAACATAGGGCGTAGGAACCGGGTATTGAAATTGCCGTCTTAGGACCTATCTGCAACAGCGCCTTAAGCGTCCTCCAACAAATATTGGGATTGTTAAAAATATATGAATATTCTGAAAAAATACCTGGCTTTGTCGCTGACTGTCGGTAGCCTGTTGTTCAGCGCTACAGCCAGCGCGCAAGAAGCGCCTGATGCCCTGGTGAAACGCATCAGCCAAGACGTCCTGGATACCGCCAAGGCGGATAAAAGCGTTCAGGGCGGCAACCAGCAACGCATCCTGGCGCTGGTTGAAGAAAAGATCATTCCGTACGTCGATTTCGATCGGATGACGGCATTGGCAGCCGGCCGCTACTGGCGTGACGCCACGCCTGACCAGCAAAAGCAATTGATTGCGCAGTTCCGCAGCTTGCTGATCTACACATATTCCGGCGCCCTGTCGCAGGTGCGCGATCAGAAGATCGATTTCAAGCCAATGCGCGGCGATCCATCCGATACCGACGTCGAAGTGCGTTCGCAAGTGATCCAGCCGGGCCGCGAGCCGATCCAGTTGAATTACCGTATGGAAAAAATCGCCACGGGCTGGAAAATTTATGATGTCAACGTATTGGGCGCTTGGCTCGTTGAATCATACAAGGGCACTTTCGCTACCGAAATCGGCAAGTCCGGCATCGATGGCTTGATCAAGGTGCTGAGTGACAAGAACAAGTCACGCGCTGCCAAGAACGGCAAGTAATTGCAGGACGGAGCATGCCGGTCATCGCAGTGTGGCCGGCCGCTCATCCAGCCGATTAGATGTTTTATGAAATTTGTTGATTGACTATCATGTTCAGGCCTTCTCACTCGCTTACTGTCGGTAACGCCAAAGTCACTCTGGAAGAGGGCTTGCGCGCGATCGCCGGTGGCGAGACAGAGATCGATCTGAGCGACGTGGTGGCGGTCGATTCGGCCGCCGTCGCGACATTGCTGGCATGGCAATGTGCCGCCCTGAACCAAGGGCACTCCCTGCATTTCTCCAGCTTGCCAGCCAATCTGGAAAGCCTGATCGACCTGTACGGCGTGACGGAATTGTTGTCGCCTGCAACTGTAGTGGTTGCCGCCAGTACACAGGCAAAAACGCAACATCATTGACCTCTCTCTTTTTCTTCCCCAATAGCTTGCCGGGTTTGTCGCTGTTGCCCGGCCTCTGCAGCAAAAATCCAATATAATCAAGGGTTACGCCACCAGGCAGCATGTCAAGGCGTCCGAATCCAAAACGATTCTGATGCTTAATTGATAATGTTGCGGCGACCCAATTTGAGAGCATTTACCAAGGCACTATGGCGGCCATTCAAATCACCAACGTCAAGAAACGTTATCAGTCCCTGCAGGCATTGGGCGGCGTTTCGTTGACCATCGAAGAAGGCGAATTCTTCGGTTTGCTCGGCCCCAACGGCGCCGGCAAGACTACCTTGATCTCGATCATCGCCGGCCTGAATCGTCCCGATTCCGGCAACGTCACGATCCACGGCCACGATGTCGTCAGCGATTACCGCGCTGCGCGCCGCAATCTCGGCGTGGTGCCGCAGGAACTGGTGTTCGATCCGTTCTTTACGGTGCGCGAGACATTGCGCATGCAGTCCGGCTATTACGGTCTGAAGAACAACGACAAGTGGATCGACGAGGTCATGGAAAACCTCGACCTGACCAACAAGGCCGACACCAACATGCGCGCGCTGTCCGGCGGCATGAAGCGGCGTGTTCTGGTGGCACAGGCGCTGGTGCACAAGCCGCCGGTGATCGTGCTCGACGAGCCGACTGCCGGTGTCGACGTCGAACTGCGCCAGACCTTGTGGAAATTCATTTCACGGCTGAATCGTGAAGGCCACACCGTGGTGCTGACCACGCACTACCTGGAAGAAGCGCAAGAACAATGCAACCGCATCGCCATGCTGAAGCTGGGGCAAGTGGTGGCGCTCGATTCGACCTCCGCGCTGATCAAGCGCATCGCCGGTTCGCAGTTGCTGGTGCAGTTGTCGAGCGGCAGCCTGCCGGCTTCGCTGCAGCATCTGGTATTGCATGCGGATGGCGGCAAATTTGCGCTACGGGTCAACGAGTACGCCGATGTCGAACCTATCCTCGGCGCCTTGCGCCACGCCGGTGCGGTGATTGAAGACATGCAGCTGCAACAGGCTGACCTGGAGGATGTGTTCCTGCAGATCATGGACAGCAAGGTCAGTTCCGGCGGCTTCAATGTGTTTGCCGATGAATACAATGCGGGCGGTGTCAAATGATGGTGGGTTTCCAAACTCTGTTTTACAAGGAAGTATTGCGCTTCTGGAAAGTGGCGACGCAAACCATTTGCGCGCCGATCCTGACCGCCATGCTGTACCTGCTGATTTTCGGCCATACGCTCAAGGATCACGTCCAGGTTTATCCTGGCGTGCAATACACCTCATTCCTGATTCCCGGCCTGGTCATGATGAGCGTGTTGCAAAATGCCTTCGCCAATACCTCGTCATCGTTGACACAGTCGAAAATGACCGGCAATCTGGTGTTCGTCCTGTTGCCGCCGTTGTCGCACTGGGAGCTGTACGGCGGTTACGTGCTCGCATCGGTGGTGCGTGGTGTTGCGGTCGGCCTGGGCGTATTGGCGATTACCGTCTGGTTTACCGACCTGTCGTTCGTGGCGCCGTGGTGGATCGTGATTTTTGCGGTGCTGGGCGCGGCGCTGCTGGGCACTATGGGTTTGATCGCCGGGATCTGGGCCGACAAGTTCGACCAGCTGGCGGCCTTCCAGAACTTCCTGATCATGCCGGCGACTTTCCTCGCCGGGGTGTTCTATTCCATCCATTCGTTGCCGCCGTTTTGGCAAGCCGTGTCGCATCTGAACCCGTTTTTTTATATGATTGACGGCTTCCGCTATGGGTTTTTCGGACAGTCGGACGTCAATCCGCTGGTCAGCCTGGCAATCATTTGCGTGGCGCTGGCATTGCTGTCAACGCTAGCGGTGCAGATGCTGAAGCGCGGTTACAAGTTGCGTCACTAAGTTGCGTCACTAAGCTGCGTCACCAAGTTGCTTCGTCAAGTCGCTCCAATGAGTTACACAAACAAATTACGTCATTAAGTCAGAAACTGCCATGTTCCCTACACCAGATTTAGTTAAAAGTTATATAGCCGCCGGCCTTGAGTGTTCGCACCTGGAAGTGGAAGGCGATGGCCAGCATTTCAAGGCAGTGATCGTTTCGGCGGCGTTTGCCGGCAAGCGTCCGATCCAACGTCATCAGATCGTCTACGCGGCATTGGGCGATCGCATGCGCGAAGAAATCCACGCGTTGTCGATGAAGACGCTGACGCCGGAAGAGTACCAAGCCTAGTATCAATTTACGTACCAACCTAATGAGTAGGGTGGGCAGGTTCTTTTGCCCACGCGTCGCAGACCAGAACGCATCTCACGGATATGAATCAAATGCGTTCCGGATACAACGTTTAAATTACAGCGAGAAGCAAGAATGGATAAATTATTGATACAAGGCGGCAACCGCCTTTCCGGTGAAATCACTATCTCCGGCGCCAAGAATGCCGCGCTGCCGATTCTGTGCGCCGGCCTGCTGACCTCCGATCAATTGCAGTTGTCGAACGTGCCGAACCTGCACGATGTGTCGACCATGCTGAAGCTGCTGCGCCAATTGGGTTTGAAGGCCACCCAGGACGGTCATTTCGTGATGCTGCAAGGCGATGCCATCAGCAGCCTGGAAGCGCCTTACGAATTGGTGCAGACCATGCGCGCCTCGATCCTGGTGCTGGGTCCGTTACTGGCCCGCTTCGGCGAAGCACGGGTATCGTTGCCGGGCGGCTGCGCCATCGGTTCGCGTCCGGTTGACCAGCACATCAAGGGTTTGCAAGCGATGGGCGCCGAGATCACGATCGAAGCCGGCTATATCCACGCCAAGGCCAAGAAGTTGAAGGGCACCCGCGTGGTGACCGACATGATTACCGTCACCGGCACTGAAAACCTGCTGATGGCGGCAACGCTGGCCGACGGCGAAACCGTGCTGGAAAACGCTGCACGTGAACCGGAAGTGACTGACCTGGCCAATCTGCTGGTAGCGATGGGCGCCAAGATCGAAGGCATCGGTACCGACCGCCTGGTGATCCAGGGCGTGGAAAAATTGCATGGCGCTGAACATGCCGTGATCGCCGACCGTATCGAAACAGGTACTTTCCTGTGCGCTGTGGCAGCCACCGGCGGCGACGTCATGCTGAAGAACACCCGCAGCCACATCCTCGATGCCGCACTCGACAAGCTGCGCGAAGCCGGCGTGATCCTGACTTCCGGCGACGACTGGATCCGCGTGCAAATGGCCGCACGGCCGAAGGCAGTCAGTTTCCGCACCACCGAATACCCGGGTTTCCCGACCGACATGCAAGCGCAGTTCATGGCTTTGAACAGCATTGCCGACGGCACCAGCCACGTCACCGAAACTATCTTTGAGAACCGTTTCATGCATGTGCAGGAAATGAACCGCCTCGGCGCCGCCATCGATGTGCAGGGCAATACCGCCATCATCAAGGGTGTCGACAAACTGGTCGGCGCGCCAGTGATGGCAACCGACCTGCGCGCTTCGGCGTCGCTGGTGATTGCCGGCCTGGTCGCACAGGGCGAAACCCTGATCGAACGCATCTATCACCTGGATCGCGGTTACGACCAGATGGAACGCAAGCTGTCGGCGGTCGGCGCCAAGATCGAAAGAGTCAAATGAGCCAGAAACTGACGCTGGCCCTGTCCAAGGGCCGCATCTTCGAAGAGACTTTGCCGTTGCTGAAGGCCGCAGGCATCGTCGTTACCGAAGATCCGGAAACCTCGCGCAAACTGATCCTGCCAACCAACGATCCGCTGGTCAATGTGATCATCGTGCGCGCTTCCGATGTGCCGACCTACGTGCAATACGGCGCTGCCGATTTCGGCGTGGCCGGCAAGGACGTGCTGCTGGAACATGGCGGCGAAGGCCTGTATCAACCGATCGATCTGGAAATCGCCAAGTGCCGCATGTCGGTCGCGGTATCGGCCGGTTTCGACTACGCCAGCGCGATCCGCCAAGGCGCGCGCTTGCGCGTCGCCACCAAATACCTGCTGACCGCGCGCGAGCATTTTGCCCGCAAGGGGATGCACGTTGACCTGATCAAATTGTATGGTTCGATGGAATTGGCGCCGCTGGTCGGCCTGGCCGATGCGATTGTCGATTTGGTCAGCACCGGCGGCACCTTGCGCGCCAATAATCTGGTTGAAGTCGAACACATCATGGATATTTCGTCGCGGCTGGTGGTGAACCAGGCGGCGTTGAAACTCAAGCGCGAACGCTTGCAGCCGATCCTGGATGCATTTGAAAAGGCATCGGCGCAATCGGCGGCGGCATGATTCGTAGCCCGGCTCCAGCCGTGGCTTGGCAGACCGGCTCTGTCATTTAGTAAATTGGAAGCAACATGAGCATAGCAATCAGAAAACTCGATGCCGAACAGCCGGATTTTCGCGCGCAGCTGAGCGCCGTCCTGGCGTTCGAGGCGAGCGAAGACGAGGCAATCGAGCAGGCCGTGGCCAAGATCCTGGCCGACGTCAAGATACGTGGCGACGCCGCCGTGCTGGAGTACACCAATCGCTTTGATCGTCTCAGCGCTGACGACGTTGGGCTGCTGGAAATCGGTCAGCAAGAGTTGCAGGCTGCGCTGGCGCAGTTGTCGCCGCAACGTCGTCATGCATTGCAGACTGCCGCCGACCGGGTGCGCGCTTATCATGAGCGCCAAAAGCGGGAATGCGGCTCGGATGGCTTTACCTACACGGAAGCAGACGGCACCGTGCTCGGCCAGAAAGTTACGCCGCTGGATCGCGTCGGCATCTATGTCCCAGGCGGCAAGGCTGCTTATCCATCATCGGTATTGATGAATGCGATCCCGGCCAAGGTCGCCGGCGTGCAGGAAGTCATCATGGTGGTGCCGACCCCGGATGGCGTCAAGAACCCATTGGTGCTGGCCGCTGCGGCCATCGCCGGCGTTGACCGCGTGTTCACCATTGGCGGCGCGCAGGCGGTAGCCGCACTGGCCTACGGCACCGCGACCATTCCGCAAGTCGACAAGATCGTCGGCCCCGGCAATGCCTATGTTGCCGCCGCCAAGCGCCGCGTATTCGGCACGGTCGGCATCGACATGATTGCCGGACCGTCGGAAATCCTGGTGCTGTGCGACGGCACTACCGATCCCGACTGGATCGCGATGGACCTGTTTTCACAAGCCGAGCACGACGAACTGGCGCAGTCGATCCTGCTGTGTCCCGATGCCGACTATATCGCTGCGGTCGAAGCCAGCATCAACCGCCAACTGCCGTTGATGCCGCGCCATGAAGTGATCCGTACTTCGCTGACCAATCGCGGCGCGCTGGTCAAGGTGCGCGACATGGAACAGGCTTGCGAGATCGCCAACCTGATCGCCGCCGAGCATCTGGAAATCTCGACCGAAAATCCGCAGCACTGGGCCGATCGCATCCGTCATGCCGGCGCCATGTTCCTCGGGCGTTTTTCGTCGGAATCGCTGGGCGATTACTGTGCGGGTCCGAACCACGTGCTGCCGACTTCGCGCACCGCGCGTTTCTCGTCGCCGCTTGGCGTCTACGATTTCCAGAAGCGCTCGAGCATCATCAACATCAGCGAAGCCGGCGCGCAAACGCTTGGCAAGATCGCCGCTGAACTGGCCTATGGCGAGGGTTTGCAGGCGCATGCGCGTTCTGCAGAATATCGTTTGAAAGATGCGCCGTGATGGTAACGACTGCACAGGCATGAGCGGCGACTGGCTCAACCGGGTCTTTCGCGAAGATGCGCTGCAAGGTTTGCAGCGCATTCCGGACGGCTCGGTCGATCTGTTGCTGGCTGACCCGCCGTACGGTCTGGGCAAGGACTATGGCAACGATTCCGACAAGCTCGATACCGCTGCCTACCTGCGCTGGACCGAGACATGGATCGACGCCGCGCTGCCGAAGCTGAAGTCGAACGGCAGCTTGTATATCTTTTTGACCTGGCGCTTCTCCCCCGAAATTTTCGTCATGCTGAAGCAGCGCATGACCATGATCAACGAAATCATCTGGGACCGCCGGGTGCCATCGATGGGTGGCGGCACGCGGCGCTTTTCGTCGGTGCATGACACCATCGGTTTTTTTGCCGGCGCCAAGGATTATTATTTCGATCTCGATGCGATTCGGATTCCCTACGACGCCGAAACCAAGAAAGCCCGTTCGCGCTCGATTTTCGTCGGCGCCAAGTGGCTGGAACTGGGCTACAACCCGAAGGACGTGTGGAGTGTTTCCCGTCTGCATCGCGAACACCGCGAGCGGGCCGACCATCCAACCCAAAAGCCGCTGGAAATCGTCGAACGCATGATCAAGGCTTCTTGCCCACCGGGCGGCATCGTACTCGATCCGTTCATGGGTAGCGGCACCACTGCGGTCGCGGCACGGCGCTGTGGCCGTAACTTTGTAGGCTTTGAATTGAATTCGGAATATTGCGCGCTCATCGAGCAACGGCTGGCGCAACTGGATGGCGAACAACCCGGTGAACGGGCATTGGCCTGAGCGTTTGCGCCAAATAGCAACAGCGATACCGATTATCGGGGCTCGTATTAGCGGGAAAACATGAAAATGTCGGTAAAATGGCGGTGCGACTCACAAGGCCGCAGCGGTCAGGCTTCGATAACGGAGAAGCGTAACAAATATCGATCCCAAGTCGAAGCTTCAAATAATTTAGTACACTAACCTTCTCGACGCTGAATTTACCTTACTTTCTGCGTCATTTGCCTTGTAACTTTGGTCTCAACTTCAACATGTCTACGCCTAGAACTGCAGCGATTACCCGCAATACCAACGAGACGCAAATTCGCGTCGCGATCAATCTGGATGGCACCGGCCAGCAAAAACTGAACACCGGCGTGCCGTTCCTGGATCATATGCTGGATCAAATCGCGCGACATGGCCTGATCGACCTGGATATTGAAGCCAACGGCGACCTGCATATCGACGCCCACCACACGGTGGAAGACGTCGGCATTACCCTTGGGCAAGCATTTGCCCAAGCCATCGGCGATAAGAAAGGCATTCGCCGTTACGGCCATGCCTACGTGCCGCTGGACGAAGCGTTGTCGCGCGTCGTCATTGATTTCTCCGGCCGTCCCGGACTCGAATTCCACGTACCGTTCAAGCGCGCCATGATCGGCGGCTTCGACGTCGACCTCACCCACGAATTTTTCCAGGGCTTCGTCAATCACGCACTGGTGTCATTGCACATCGATAACCTGCGCGGCGAAAACGCCCACCATCAATGCGAAACCGTATTCAAGGCCTTCGGCCGGGCGTTGCGGATGGCTTCCGAGCTTGATCCGCGTTCCGCCGGCACGATTCCTTCGACCAAAGGCAGTCTTTAAGCATCGGCAGTTGATTATTACGCAGTTGATCTTTAATTACGCGTCGCTTTAATCCGCTAACGCCAATCTGGTTGTCGCATGTTCTCGTCGGTGATGCCGCTGTCGATATCGCAACGTTGATTGGCGAAATTGAATCCTTATCATGAACAAAATTGTAGTGGTTGACTATGGCATGGGTAACTTGCGCTCGGTGGCGCAAGCCCTGCGTCAGGTAGCGCCGGAAGCCGATGTTCGTATTTCCGGTACGATTGCCGATATCCGGGCAGCCGATCGCCTGGTTTTGCCGGGCCAGGGCGCCATGCCGGATTGCATGCGCTCCCTGCGTGAATCCGGCCTGCAAGAAGAGTTGCTGGCCGCGGCGCGCAACAAGCCGCTGCTGGGCGTGTGCGTGGGTGAACAGATGCTGTTCGACGTGAGCGAGGAAGGTGATACCGCCGGCCTCGGCCTGTTGCCCGGCAAAGTCGTACGTTTCCGCCTGGATGGCAAGCTGCAGGAAGACGGTTCGCGTTTCAAGGTGCCGCAGATGGGTTGGAACCGCGTGCATCAGGCGCAGTCTCACCCGCTCTGGAATGGCGTGGCCGACGATGCTTATTTTTATTTCGTCCACAGCTATTACGCCGTGCCGGCCGACGCTGCGCATACCTTCGGCGAGACCGATTACGGCGCTGCGTTTAGCTGCGCGGTTGGTCGTGATAATATTTTCGCGACACAGTTCCATCCGGAGAAGAGCGCTTCCGCCGGTTTGCAGTTGTACAAGAATTTTGTGCAATGGCAACCCTGACGCAATTTGCAACACAGAATTTACGAGCCACCGCAGCGTGGCGAATGATGCCGTTCCCAATCAATCAGATTTTTAACTGACCTAACACTACTGTAGCCATGCTGCTGATACCTGCCATCGACCTCAAAGACGGTCACTGCGTACGCCTGAAACAAGGCGATATGGACCAAGCCACTGTGTTTTCCGACGATCCGGGTGAAATGGCCCGCCATTGGCTGGCACAAGGCGCGCGACGCCTGCATCTGGTCGACCTCAACGGCGCCTTTGCCGGCAAGCCGAAGAATGAACCGGCGGTCAAGGCCATCATCAAGGCGGTGCGTGAATTCGCGCTGGCCAACGGCGTTGAAGAAATCCCGGTGCAGCTTGGTGGCGGCATTCGCGACCTCGACACCATCGAACGCTATCTCGACGACGGCCTCAGCTACATCATCATCGGCACTGCCGCGGTCAAGAATCCCGGTTTCCTGCAGGATGCCTGCAGCGCGTTCCCGGGCCAGATCATCGTCGGCCTGGATGCCAAGGATGGCAAGGTGGCGACTGACGGCTGGAGCAAATTGTCCGGTCACGAAGTGATCGACCTGGCCCAGAAATTCGAAGACTACGGTTGCGCCTCGATCGTCTACACCGACATCGGCCGCGACGGCATGATGGGCGGCGTCAACATCGAAGCCACCGTCAAGCTGGCGCAAAGCATGACGATCCCGGTAATCGCGTCCGGCGGCGTGCACAACGTCAAGGATGTCGAAGATCTGTGCGCGGTGCAGGATGAAGGCATCGAGGCAGTGATTTGCGGCCGCTCGATTTATGAAGGCACGCTCGATTTGCGTTCGGCGCAAGACCGCGCCGATGAATTGAGCGATCAACTCAGCAACCTCGCCGGCAATGAAGATATCTCGGAGCAGCCCGACGCTGACAAGCCATGAGCCTCGCCAAACGTATCATCCCTTGCCTGGACGTGACCAATGGCCGCGTCGTCAAGGGCGTCAATTTTCTTGAACTGCGCGACGCCGGCGATCCGGTTGAGATCGCACGCCGCTACGACGAGCAGGGCGCCGATGAAATCACTTTCCTCGACATCACCGCATCGTCCGATAACCGCGACCTGATCCTGCCGATCATTGAAGCAGTCGCATCGCAGGTCTTCATCCCGCTGACGGTGGGTGGCGGTGTGCGTGCGGTCGAGGATGTGCGCCGCTTGCTGAATGCCGGCGCTGACAAGGTCGGCATCAACACTTCCGCCGTCACCAATCCGCAACTGGTGGCCGATGCCGCCGCCAAATACGGTTCGCAATGCATCGTGGTTGCTATCGACGCCAAGCAGGTCGCGCCCGGCAAGTGGGAAGTGTTCACGCATGGCGGCCGCAAGGCTACCGGTCTCGATGCGATCGAATGGGCGCAAAAGATGGAACAACTGGGGGCGGGCGAAATCCTGCTCACCAGCATGGACCGCGACGGCACCAAAGTCGGCTTCGACCTCGCCTTGACCAGCAGCGTATCGAACGCCGTGACGATCCCGGTGATTGCCTCCGGCGGCGTCGGCGGTTTGCAGGACCTGGCCGACGGCATCAAGATTGGCCGCGCCGATGCGGTGCTGGCTGCGAGTATTTTTCACTATGGTCAACACACTGTGCAGGAAGCCAAGCAGTTCATGGCGGCACAGCAGATTCCGATGAGGCTAGCATGAGCAGCGTAAGTTGGTTAAACAAGGTCAGATGGGATGAACACGGCCTGGTGCCGGTGATCGCCCAGGAAGTCGGATCCAACGACGTATTGATGTTCGCGTGGATGAATCGCGATGCGCTGGCCAAGACCGTGGCGTTGGGCGAGGCTGTGTACTGGAGCCGCTCGCGCAAGAAGCTGTGGCACAAGGGCGAGGAATCCGGCCACGTGCAGAAAGTCCATGAAATCCGTCTCGACTGCGACGAAGACGTGGTCTTGCTGAAAGTGACCCAGGCCGGCGATATCGCTTGCCATACTGGACGTCATTCCTGCTTCTTCCAGAAATACGAGAGCGACAGCAAGAGCTGGGAAGCTGTCGATCCGGTATTGAAAGAGCCGGACGAAATTTATAAATGACCGACTGAACCCATGTAGCCATTGAATTTGGCCATGGCTAGCGTCGTCCCCGCGAATGCGGGGATCCATTTTACGGTCATCAAGTTGGATTCCCGTGTGCGCGGGAATGACGGATGGCGATAACAGAGCGGATTTGAAGCAATCATGAGCGATACCTTACAGCGTCTGGCGGCCGTCATCGAGTCGCGCAAGCCAGCCAACGGTGGCAATCCGGAAACCTCCTATGTGGCGCGCCTGTTCGCCAAGGGGGACGACGCGATCCTCAAGAAAATCGGCGAAGAAGCCACCGAAACCGTGATGGCCGCCAAGGATGCGCGGGTCGATGGCGATGTCTCGCACGTGCTGTATGAATGCGCCGACCTGTGGTTCCATTCGATGGTCCTGCTGGCCCAGTTCAACCTGACGCCGCAAGACGTGTTGAATGAGCTGGCGCGGCGCGAAGGCTTGTCCGGGATCGAGGAAAAAGCCAGCCGCAAATTGACTGCGGGCGAACAGCAGGAGTCCGGCCAGGACAAAATCTGAGTCAAATTCCCCTTTCAGAAAATCCTACTCCGGGTAACATACAGTACTGCCGGTGAATCGTTCAATAGTGTGAAGTTGGGAGATAATTTGGAAAATTGCATTTTTTGCAAAATTGCAGCAAAACAAATTCCGTCGAAACTGGTTTACGAAGACGACGATCTGATCGCCTTTCACGATATCAACCCGGCGGCGCCGGTGCATCTGTTGATCGTGCCGAAGGAACATATCCCGACCTTGGCCGATTGCACCGAGCAGCACGCCGCACTCCTGGGTAAAATGGCGCTCCTGGCGCCGCGCCTGGCGCAAGAGCAGGGCTGCGGCTACCAGCTCGATGCACAGGGCGAAGCCAGCGGGGGCTACAAGACGCTGTTCAACGTCGGACCCGACGGCGGCCAGGAGGTGTACCATTTGCACATGCACGTCATTGGCGGTCCGCGGCCATGGCGCGGGCAGCGCTGATAGTGTTTAGACGGATATGAATACTGCCGATGGATGTAAGGAATTGGCAGCTAACTTGACTTAACAGGCTGGGGCACACGGTGTCCGGCGAGGAGAAAAAAATGGGTTCGTTCAGTATTTGGCATTGGCTGATTGTGCTGGTCATCGTGATGTTGGTATTTGGCACCAAGAAAATCGGCAATATGGGTTCCGACCTGGGCAAGGCGGTCAAGGGCTTCAAGGATGGCGTCAAGGGCGAAGAAGAAAAGTCCGAAGCGGACAAGGCCGCTATCGACGTGACAGCCAAAGAAAAGGACAAGTCCGGTAACTGAGTCGGATACGCCGGCGCTGTCGTGCCGGCTTGACCGAACCTCGGCCGCTACGCTCCCATGATCGATATTGGTCTTACTAAACTCGCGCTGATAGGCGTCGTCGCACTGATTGTGGTCGGCCCCGAAAAACTGCCGACCGTGGCGCGCATGGCGGGGTCGTTGTTCGGCCGCGCCCAGCGCTATATCAATGAAGTGAAATCGGAAGTCAGCCGCGAGATCGAGCTGGAAGAATTGCGCAAGATGCAGCAGGACGTGCAGGAGGCGGCCAGCGATATCGAGCAAAGCATTTCCAAAAGCGTTTCCGATACCAAGCGTTCCCTGCATGCGGCATGGGACGACAATCTCGAAGCCGGCAGCAACGATAGCACGGCGGATCACCTGAAGGTCGAGCAGCTGGCCATCAAGGCCAAGAGTTTTCGCAAGAAAAAGCTGGCGCGCAGCAGCGCCATCCCAGCCTGGTACAAGCAACAGAATGGCTATCGGGCCAGCGTACTGTCGGGCGCCGCCCGCGTTGCCAAGTATCGCCCTGCCAGTCAAGGCAAGGCTTCCGGTTCATTCTTTTCATGAACCCGAGCTTCATCTCCGCCCGTAACGGCTTGTCATCGATAGCCGCGGGCGCATCGGCAATCTCGCCTGCTTGCAACACACCTTGCTCACATGACTGAAGAACAGAAAATCGGCGGCGTCGAAGAGACGTTCATTTCACATCTAGTGGAATTGCGGAATCGCATCATGAAGGCCGCGATCGCGATTATCGTGGTGTTCCTGTGCCTGATGCCATGGTCGTCGAATATTTATGACTTCCTGGCGGCGCCTATGCTGAGCGCCCTGCCGCACGGCAGCAAGATGATTGCCACCGGCGTCATCACGCCATTCCTGATCCCGGTCAAGGTGACCTTGCTGGTCGCCTTCGTCATTGCCCTGCCTTGGGTGCTATACCAGTTGTGGGCGTTCATCGCGCCGGGTTTGTACGCGCATGAAAAGAAACTCATCGCGCCACTGGTAGTGTCTTCCTCCATCCTGTTCATCGCCGGTGTCGCCTTCTGTTATTACCTGGTGTTCGGCGTGATTTTCCACTTCATCAACAAGGTGGCGCCGGCGTCGATTTCGGTGACGCCGGATATCGACAACTACTTCGATTTCGTGATGACCATGTTCATCGCCTTCGGCATGACCTTTGAGGTGCCGATCGTAGTGATCGTGCTGGTGCGCATGGGCCTGGTTTCACTGGAAAAATTGAAGTCGATCCGCCCCTACGTAATCGTCGGCGCGTTCGTGGTGGCGGCAGTGGTAACGCCGCCCGACATCATGAGCCAGATGCTGCTGGCAGTGCCGTTGTGCCTGCTGTACGAAGTTGGCCTGCTGTTCGCGCCGCTGTTCGTCAAGGCGACGCAGGCACCGGCCGAATCGGAAGAAACGATCTAACCATTTCATCCTGCCTCAATCGAGATCCATCTCAATAAACCGGCGGCCCGATAGCTCATTGGCCACCGTATCCAGTATCAATTTTCGCTAGGGCCTGTTAACCTTTAATTTAGGAGTGCGAACGCGCGGCAGGCGTTGCGTGCCTAGGCGCGACGACGCGACGTAGTGGTGCTACGGCAAGGAGAAGCAACAACGGCATGCGACGCCTGCAGCCGTTCCCGAAGGGTTCAAGTCAAAACGTGCGTTGGCCGCGTTGCATGGCTTGTTGGGGCACCAGCCCCAACTGCGCCACGCGCCTTGCCATCACACGTTTTGACTTGAACGCATCTCCTAAATTAAAGGTTAACAGGCCCTAATGGTTGCGGACTAAACGGCCTGTATCCAATATGGATGACTGCATCGGCCTTCGCCGATGCTTATCTGTCCCAGGCGCCAGCAACCATGGTGCGTTCCGATGCAATTTCGAATCAGGCTAGAAAGCCTGTCTCTGCACGCCTATTCCCCCATCAGATCGACTACAGCACGCATCTTAAACACGTGGATTCGAGATCATTCCTTATTGGATTTGCGACTCCCAACAACTAGTATCGAAAGCACAGTGTTGCGATATTGGAAACTTCAAGTTGCACATCCGATGTTCAAATTTATCGCCACTGACAGGCGCATTTTTTTGAGTGCTCTCAAATCAAATGCCAATTCCTTGAATGTGAAATTTTTAAAAATTTGCATTCATCGTGGATAACATCATTGGAAAATCATCATGAAAATTTTTCGGTCACTGTCAGATGAAGATTTACGATTTACGCTCAAGCCGGTGGTTGCCCTGCTTGTCACCGCCTCGTTTGCCGCCATAGTCCCGGCGCATGCGGATCAGAGCAATCAGTTGTTCTCTCTTGAACCTGTTGTCCAGCGCCAAAAGATGCAGGCGCAAGCCTTCGGTCGGCTTGCCAAGATGCTGTCCGAGCCGACCAGCGCGGAGCTGCGTCTGGTTAGCGTCCGGTCATCCGTCATCGAGAAAACCATGCAGGAAATTACGGTACCGATTGCCGACAACAAGACCGCCACGTTTCGTCAGCGCAAATTTGAATCCACAAACGGTGGCTTGTTGGTTTGGAGCGGCGATGCACCGTCCAACAGAAAAGACCGTTATAAATGGCCCAATGAGGTGGACTTCGATCCACTCAATAATGCGACGTTTGTACGCGACGGCAGTAAACTGACCGGGACCTTAAGGGTCGATGGCCAGTTATACAGTCTCAAAGCCCTGGAAAACGGCAGGCATGTGATCATCAAGATGGATGAGTCCAAATTTCTGCCTGAGGCGAAACCGATCTTGAGCGGGGCGCCTGGCCAGGAGAGCACGGCGGGCCGGATTACGGCGGCCCACAGTACCATACGCGTGATGATTGTGACCACGAATCAAGCCAGGGCTGAGGACCCGAACTTAAACGCCAGCATTACGCAGGCATTAACTGTGGCCAATCAGGCCAACGCCAGCAGTGGGGCTGACATCACATTCGAACTTGCCGCCGTGGTCGATCAGAACTATAACGAGAGCGGTGAGCAAACCGACATGCTTGGCCAGATCAGGGATCTGACTGATTCGGGGCTCGGGGCTCCGGTTGCGCAGGCACGAGATTTATATCGGGCGGACCTGGTGGTCATGATTCTTGCTACCAGTGGGGCTTGCGGGACGGGCTATCTTAATGCAACCAAGGCCAATGCATTCTCAGTCGTGAACTATAGTTGCCTCGACGCGAAATCGCTACCGCATGAAATGGGGCATAACATCGGCCTGCAACATAATTGGGAGGAGGGAAATGCAATTCCAACGCCTTCTTACCGGCATGGATATCGCCAGCAAGTCGCCAATCCCAAATTCCGTACCATCATGTCTTATAACTGCACCGGCGGCTGCCCGCGCTTAGACTACTGGTCAAATCCCAATCGAACCTATCAGGGTCTGCCTATGGGTACAGCGCAATATCACGACGCTGTTCGCCGCATCAATGAGCGCCGCGAGATTGTTGAAAATTTTTATCCTTAACGGCGATTGGGGCGCACTGGAACTGTAGATGTTCGGCGTTGAAGCCTGAGCGGCAAAGCCGCCGCTCGGGCTTACTCTGTGATCGGGGTTTTGATCTGCCTTAGCCAGCTGACCAGCGGAAACGCATCCTTGAAGCTGGTCACCAGTTCTTTTTCCAGGGCATCGGACAGCATTTTCTTCAAGGGCTGTTCTTTCCAGACGATGAAATTTTTCAGCTTGATGTATTCGATGTGCGGCAGGTCCGCATCGAAGCCCTTGGGTGGGCGCGTCAGTTGGCCTTCCGTTTGCAGGTCGCCGTAAGTTCCCATCAGTTTCTTGTTTTTCAGCAGCTTGCCGAAACCGCTGGCGTCATCAACGATGTGGCGGCGAATCGCGCGCAGCCGATCCGATGGCGGCATGTACTCGCCGCCCGCGACCAGCAGGGTGCCGCTAGCGTCGATATGGAAGTAATACGACGGCCCACCACCCTGGCTTGGCTTCTTCAGGCCGCTGGCCGTGATGGATGCCGAGAAGTGCGTCTTGTATGGGCTCTTGTCGTGCGAAAAGCGCATGTCGCGATTGATCCGGAACAGCGCCTTCTTTGGATTGCAGCTGGCGATTGCGGGATCGAACTTGCTGATTTCCGCAATCAGGCGGACCACCAGTTCGAGGAACTCGGCGCGCAGGATATCGTAACGCGGCTTGTTCATGACGAACCAGGCGCGGTTGTTGTTTTCCGATAGTTCGGCAAGGTATTGCGTGAGGTCGCGTACGTGCATTGCGTTGTTCCCTTATTCCGACTCAGCCTGGCGTTTCACCGGCGGCCGTTTGCCGATGACCGCTTCCAGCGTTGATTCCTGCGTCTTGCGCAATACGGTCAGCTTGGCCTTGGTGCCAGGCTGCAGTTGGGCGATCTGATTCATCATGTCGGTGGTGTCGGCAATCGGCTTGCCTTCGACGGCAACCAGGATGTCGCCCGGCTTCAGGCCTGCCTTGTCGGCCGGGCCGTTTTTCAGCACGCCGGCAATGATGGCGCCGGTCTTGCGGGTCAGGCCAAAGCTTTCCGCCAGTTCCGGCGTGATGTCCTGCGGCTCGACGCCGAGGTAGCCGCGCACTACGTGGCCGGTATTGATGATTGATTCCATCACGGTCTTGGCAGTTGTCATCGGAATCGCAAAGCCGATCCCGAGCGAGCCGCCGGTGCGTGAATAGATCGCGGTGTTGATGCCGAGCAGGTTGCCGTTGGTGTCGACCAGCGCGCCGCCGGAGTTGCCGGGGTTGATCGCGGCATCGGTCTGGATGAAGTTCTCGAATGTATTGATGCCGAGATGGTTGCGGCCAAGCGCGGAAATGATCCCCATGGTCACGGTCTGGCCGACGCCGAATGGATTGCCGATCGCCAGCACCACATCGCCGACGCTGGCCTGGTCGGCGTGACCGAGCGTGATCGCAGGCAGGTTCGGCAGATCGATCTTGATCACGGCCAGATCGGTTTCCGGATCTGCGCCAACCACTTTGGCAGTTGCGGTGCGGCCGTCGGCCAAAGCCACTTCGATTTCATCCGCTGATTCAATCACATGATTATTGGTCAGGATGTAGCCTTGCGAACTGACCACCACGCCCGAGCCAAGGCTGGATTGCTTGTCATCCGAGTCGTCGCCGCGGTCGCCGAAGAATTTTCTGAGCAGCGGGTCTTCCAGTACCTGCGGCGGAGTGCTCGGCTTGGCATCCTTGCTGGTGAAGATGTTCACCACCGATGGCATCGCCCGATGCGAGGCGTCACGGTAGGAGCCTGGTGTCGGCGTTCCTGGCGCCACCTCCTGCAACGGCACCTTCGATGCCGCGATATGCAGAGGCGAGCTTGTCAGCGATCCGGTTGCCCAGTCGGGCTTCAAGGTCGTTACAATGAACCAGATCGCTAAACCGATGGTTACGGTTTGCGCAAATAACAGCCAGAAACGTCGCATAGTGGGAGTCTTTAAATGAGTCAAAAGTCGGTAAATCGCACCGAACTGGCAAAATATCTTGCCGAAGCATTAAATATTACACAGTTCCGAGATTATTGCCCAAATGGCTTGCAGGTGGAAGGACGCACTGAAATTAGCCGGCTGGTGACGGGCGTCACCGCCAGCCAGGCGTTGCTGGAAGCCGCGCTGGACAGCGGTGCCGACGCAATCCTGGTGCATCACGGTTATTTCTGGCGCGGTGAGGATGCGCGTGTGATCGGCACCAAATACAAGCGCCTGAAGTTGCTGTTGACGCACGACATCAATATGTTCGCCTATCACCTGCCGCTCGATGCGCATCCGCTCTTCGGCAACAATGTCCAACTGGCGCAGCAACTCGGCTTGACGCCGACTGGTCGCTTCGGTGACGACAACCTGGGCTGGCTCGGCAACGTCAGCGATGCCGGGGTGCGTACGGTCGGCGACCTGGCCACGGTGATCGAACGCCAATTGCAGCGGACTCCGGTGCTGATCGGCGATCCGGATCAGCCGCTGGCGCAAGTGGCCTGGTGTACCGGCGCTGCCCAAAGTCTGCTGGGTGACGCCATTGCGGCCGGAGCCGGCGTATTTATCAGCGGTGAAATCTCTGAACCGACCGTGCATCTGGCGCGGGAAAGCGGCGTCGCCTACCTGGCGGCGGGGCATCACGCGACCGAGCGTTACGGCGTTCAGGCGCTGGGCAGCCATCTGGCCGAGCATTTCGGTTTACAGCACCAGTTCATCGATATCGACAACCCTGTGTAATTGCGCAGCGGCAAATCAACGTATGAGTAAAACAGTCAGCAAAACGGCAGGCAAGGCAGTGAGCAAGACCGTGGACGCGGTACGCATCGACAAATGGCTCTGGGCAGCGCGGTTTTTCAAGACCCGCACCTTGGCCAGCGATGCCGTCGATAACGGCAAGGTCCGCTTGAACGACGAACGCACCAAGCCGGCGCGCAATGTGAAGGCCGGCGACATGCTGGCGATCGACAATGGCGCCGGCATCTGGGAAGTCGAGGTGCTGCTATTGAGCGATACGCGCAGTGCGGCGGCGATTGCACAGACGCTTTACCGCGAAACCGAGGAAAGTGTTGCCTTGCGTGGAAAACTCGCCGAAGACCGCAAGTTCTTCCGCGAGCCGACCATCGAAATCAAGGGCCGGCCGACCAAGCGCGACCGCCGCTTGCTGGACAAGGCGCAATCCTGATGCGCCCAAATTCGATGGTAATTTGATATCGCATACACCTGTTTTTCCGGGTAGCGTGAGAGTGCCCAGAGGATTTTCCAAGCGCGCAGCGACCAGCAATTCTGACGCCTGGCGGTGTAAACCGACGTGCAATAAATTTCGAATGAGTTCTCGGTAGAACTTGCGCTCTAAGTCGCTGTTTGACATTTTGATTCTGGTGCATAATAGTACGAGCGTTCGCATTCTTGCAGGCAGCTGTCATCAAGCGAGCAAACGCCAATACCAACCAGACAGAGACAGGACTATCGTGGCACATCCGATCACTGACACGCCGCCGAAATTCATGCGTAAAGGCGAAATGACGCGCGCAGCGATTCTCGACGTCGCCATTACTCTGGCAAGCCGTGACGGCCTTGAAGGTTTGACGATTGGCCTGCTGGCCGAAAAAATGAACATGAGCAAATCCGGCGTGTTCGCGCATTTCGGCTCGCGTGAGGATCTGCAGATCGAAGTGGTGAAGTTGTACCACCGCCAATTCGAGCAGGAAGTATTCTATCCCAGCATCAAGGAAGCACGCGGCTTGCCACGCCTGGAAGCCATGTATGCGCGCTGGATCCGGCAGGTGACGATTGAAATCGCCTCGGGTTGCATCTACATCAGCGGCGCCGTCGAATACGACGACCGTCCTGGTGAAATCCGCGAGCAATTGGTCAGCATGGTGCGCACCTGGCAGCAGGCGCTGCATCGCTGCGCGTTGCAAGCCATTGAAGCAGGTCACCTGCGAGACGATACCGATGCCGATCAGCTGGTCTACGAAATGTACGGCCTGATTCTCGGGCTGCATCACGACGCTCGCTTCCTGAAGAAGGTCGGCAGCGTCGAACGTGCGCAAAAGGGCTTCGATCGCCTGATTGACAGTTACCGCAATACCGCGCAGGTTTCCAAGCCGGTTACAGCGGCAAAGAAATCCACGCAAACGAATCAAAAAATCTCTGCCAAGACGGCAGCTTGAAAAATTTAATCATCAGGAGAGCACCATGGGTCAATACGTCGCGCCACTGCGGGATATGCAATTCGTCATGCACGAGTTACTGCATGTAGAAGATGAGTTGAAACAATTGCCGAAGCATGCCGAGATCGATGCCGACATCATCAATCAGGTGCTGGAAGAGGGCGGGAAATTTACCTCCCAGGTATTGTTCCCGCTGAACCATTCCGGCGACCGCGAAGGCTGCCACCACGACAAGACTACGCACACCGTCACTGCACCAAAAGGCTTCAAGGAAGCCTACAAGCAGTACGTTGAAGCCGGCTGGCCTGCGCTCTCCTGTGATCCAGAATTCGGCGGCCAGGGCCTGCCGCTGGTGATCAACAATTCGTTCTACGAAATGATGAATTCGGCCAACCAGGCCTGGACCATGTACCCGGGCCTGTCGCACGGCGCCTACGAGTGCTTGCACGCACACGGTACGCCGGAACAGCAAGCGCTGTACCTGCCTAAACTGGTTTCCGGCGAATGGACCGGCACCATGTGCCTGACCGAATCGCATTGCGGCACCGACCTCGGCATGCTGCGCTCGAAAGCCGAGCCGCAAGCCGACGGTTCTTACAGCATCACCGGCAGCAAGATTTTCATTTCGGCCGGCGAGCACGACATGTCGGAAAACATCATCCACCTGGTGCTGGCGCGCCTGCCTGGCGCACCGGAAGGTTCCAAGGGCATCTCGCTGTTCCTGGTGCCGAAATTCCTGCCGAATGCAGATGGTTCGCTGGGTGCACGCAATCCAATCACTTGCGGCGCCATCGAAGAAAAAATGGGCATCCACGGCAATTCGACCTGCCAGATGAATCTGGACGGCGCGACCGGCTGGCTCATCGGTGCTCCGCACAAGGGTTTGAACGCGATGTTCGTGTTCATGAACGCCGCCCGCCTGGGCGTCGGCATGCAAGGCCTGGGTTTGACTGAAGTGGCTTACCAAAACGCTTTGGTGTATGCGAAAGACCGTATCCAGATGCGCAGCCTGTCGGGCATCAAGGCGCCGGACCGGCCAGCCGATCCGATCATCGTCCATCCAGACGTGCGTCGCATGCTGTTGACCGCAAAGGCGTATGCTGAAGGCGCGCGCGCTTTCTGTTCTTACGTGGCGCTGCAGCTGGACAAGGAACTGAACCACCCGGATGAGCAAGTGCGCAAGGATTGCGCTGATGAAGTCGCTCTGCTGACACCAGTGGTCAAGGCTTTCATTACCGACAATGCGTGGACTTCGACATCGGAATGTATGCAGGTGTACGGCGGCCACGGTTTCATCGCCGAGTGGGGCATGGAGCAATATGTGCGCGATGCCCGCATCAACATGATCTACGAAGGCACCAACACCATCCAGTCGCTCGATCTGCTGGGCCGCAAGGTGTTGATGGACAACGGCGCCAAGCTGAAGAAATTCGGCGCCAAGGTGCAGGCGTTCATCGAAGAGAACGGCGCCGACGAAGCGCTGTCGGAATTCATTACGCCGCTGGCCGACCTCGGCGACAAGGTCAGCAAGCTGACCATGGAAATCGGCATGAAGGCTTTCCAGAATCCTGACGAAGCCGGCGCAGCAGCAGTGCCTTATCTGCGCGTAGTTGGCCATCTGGTGTACGCCTACTTCTTTGCGCAAATGGCAAAGATCGCTTTGGCCAAGCAAGATTCAGGCGACACGTTCTACGTTTCCAAACTGGCGACCGCACGTTTCTACTTCGCCCGCCTGCTGCCGGAAACTGCAATGTTGATTCGTCAGGCACGTTCCGGTTCGGGCAGCCTGATGGCGCTGGAAGCAGATTTGTTCTAATGGATTTGTTCTAAATAAGCCGTAGGGTGGGCCTGGCGCGATCAGCGCGGGTCCACGCTCCCAACAGACTGACCAAGGAGAAACAAGTGTCGAATTTCATCGTTAAAAAAGTCGCCGTGCTCGGCGCCGGCGTGATGGGTGCGCAAATCGCCGCCCACTGCCTGAACGCCAAAGTTCCGGTGGTGCTGTTCGATCTGCCGGCCAAGGAAGGCCCGAAGAACGGCATCGTCCTGCGCGCTATCGAAAACCTGAAGAAGCTCAGCCCTGCGCCGCTCGGCAACAAGGATGACGCTTCGCTGATCGAAGTCGCCAACTACGAAGACAATCTGGATGTGCTGGCTGGTTGCGATCTGATCATCGAAGCCATCGCCGAACGCATGGACTGGAAGCATGACCTGTACAAGAAGGTCGCACCGCACATTGCGCCAAACGCGATTTTTGCATCCAACACATCCGGCCTGTCGATCACTGCATTGTCGGAAGGCTTCGACGCCGAACTGAAAGCACGCTTCTGCGGCGTCCACTTCTTCAACCCACCGCGCTACATGCACCTGGTGGAACTGATCCCGACCGCCACCACCAAGCCAGAGATCCTCGATCAGCTGGAAGGCTTCCTGGCGACCACGCTGGGCAAGGGCGTGGTCCGCGCTAAAGATACCCCTAACTTCATCGCCAACCGCGTAGGCGTGTTCGGTATCCTGTCGACGGTTCATCAAGCTGAAAAATTCGGCTTGTCGGTGGATGTTGTCGATGACCTGACCGGCGCCAAGCTGGGCCGCGCCAAGTCCGGTACTTTCCGTACTGCTGACGTGGTCGGCCTGGACACCATGGGTCATGTCATCAAGACCATGCAGGACAACCTGAAGGACGATCCTTTCTACGGCGTGTACGCAACGCCGCCGCTGCTGGCCAAGCTGGTCGAGCAGGGCGCGCTGGGGCAGAAGGCCGGCGCCGGCTTCTACAAGAAGGTTGGCAAGGACATCCTGCGCATCGACGCCGCCAAGGGCGAGTACGTGACCGGTGGTGGCAAGGCCGACGAGCTGGTGGCGCGCATCCTGAAAGACAAGGACCCGGTCAAGCGCATGAAAACCCTGCGCGAATCGACCAATCCGCAAGCGCAGTTCCTGTGGGCCATTTTCCGTGACGGCTTCCACTACATCGCCGTCCACATGGAATCGATTGCCGACAATGCACGCGACATCGATTTCGCCATGCGCTGGGGCTTCGGCTGGAGCGTAGGTCCATTCGAAATCTGGCAAGCCGCCGACTGGAAGCAGATCGCCGGCTGGGTCAAGGAAGACATCGACGCCGGCAAGGCGCTGTGCAATGCACCGCTGCCAGCCTGGGTCTTCGACGGCCGCACCGGTGTGCACGCTGCCGACGGTTCCTTCTCGCCAGCGAAGAAGGCGAACGTTGCCCGCTCCACTCTGCCAGTCTACGAGCGCCAGGTATTCCGTGCGCCGCTGCTGGGTGAAGGCGTGGCTGACGGCAAGACTGCCGGCACTACCGTTTTCGAAGACGACTCGGTACGCGCATGGCACCAGAACGACGACGTCCTGGTCCTGTCGTTCAAGACCAAGATGCACGTGATCGGACCTGGCGTTATCGCCGGCCTGAACAAGGCAGTCGCTGAAGCCGAAAAGAACTACAAGGGCCTGGTCCTGTGGCACGCGGATGCAGCCGAAGGCGGCGCATTCTCCGCTGGCGCCGATCTGCAATCGATGCTGCCGTTGTTCATGTCGGGTGGCGCCAAGGCGATCGAGCCGATGGTCGCCGAATTGCAGCAAGCCTTCATGGGCCTCAAGTACGCCAGCGTACCGGTAGTGGCTGCAGTGGCCGGCCTGGCGCTGGGCGGTGGTTGCGAGCTGGCCTTGCACACAGCCAAGCGTGTGGCATCGATCGAATCGTATATCGGCCTGGTTGAAGTTGGCGTTGGCCTGATTCCTGCCGGCGGCGGTTTGAAGGAAGCGGCAGTGCGCGCGGCCAACGACGCCAAGGGCAACGACATCCTGCAATTTCTGAAGACCTCCTTCATGAATGCGGCGACTGCCAACGTCTCGAAATCGGCGTTGCAAGCCAAGAGCATGGGCTACCTGAAAGCCGACGACGTGATCGTGTTCAATGCCTACGAGCTGCTGCACGTAGCCAAGGTTGAGGCACGCGCCATGTTCGATGCCGGCTATCGTCCACCATTGAAGGCGCAGATTGCAGTGGTCGGGCGCAATGGCATCGCTACCATCCTGGCGCAGCTGGTCAACATGCGTGACGGCGGCTTCATCTCGGCACACGACTACAAACTGGGCCACATGATTGCCAACATCGTTTGCGGCGGCGAAGTGGACGAAGGCAGCATCGTGAATGAACAATGGTTGCTGGACCTGGAACGCAAAGCGTTCGTCGAACTGCTGAACAACCCTAAGACGCAAGAGCGGATCATGGGCATGATGCAGACCGGTAAGCCAGTGCGAAACTAATCCATTGGGGACAGAGTTTAAGAGCCACCGAAGCGTGGCGAATTACCCTGTCCTCAACTGACTAGATAAAACGGTTAAATTGCAAAGAAAATTGCAGGACGGAGTTTACAAACACTCCGTCCCCAACTGATCAGGAGATCAAAATGAGCAAACAACTTCAAGAAGCGTACATCGTCTCCGCGACCCGTACCCCAATCGGCAAGGCGCCGCGCGGCATGTTCAAGAACACCCGCCCGGACGACCTGTTGGTGCGCGTCATGCAATCCGCCATGGCGCAAGTGCCTGGTCTGGATCCTAAACTGGTGCAGGACGCCATCATCGGCTGTTCCTTCCCGGAAGGCGCGCAAGGCCTGAACATGGCGCGTAACGCCGTGCTGCTGGCTGGTCTGCCAAACACTATCGGCGGCGTCACCGTCAACCGTTACTGCGCATCCGGCATCACCGCCATCGCCATGGCTGCCGACCGCATTCGCGTCGGTGAGGCTGACGTCATGATCGCCGGCGGCGCCGAATCAATGTCGATGGTGCCGATGATGGGTTTCCATCCTTCGATCAATATGAACGCCTTCAAGGATGAAAACGTCGGCATGGCCTACGGCATGGGTTTGACTGCAGAAAAAGTCGCCCAGCAATGGAAAGTCTCGCGCGAAGCGCAAGACGCGTTCGCGGTCGAATCGCACCGTCGCGCCATCGCTGGTCAGCTGGCTGGTGAGTTCAAGGATGAAACCACTTCCTACGACATCATCGATCGCGCACCGAACCTGGCTACCGGTCAGATCGACCTGAAGACCCGTACCGTTGACCGCGACGAAGGCGCACGCGCCGAGTCGAGTATGGAAACCCTGGGCAAGCTGAAGGCAGTGTTTGCCGCCAAAGGCACGGTCACAGCAGGTAACAGCTCGCAAATGTCGGACGGCGCTGGTGCGCTGATCCTGGTCAGCGAAAAAATCCTCAAGGAACACAACTTGACTCCGCTGGCTCGTTTCGTCTCGTTCGCGGTGCGCGGCGTACCACCAGAAATCATGGGGATCGGTCCTAAGGAAGCGATTCCAGCAGCGCTGCGCGCCGCCGGCCTGACCCAGGATCAGCTGGACTGGATCGAACTGAATGAAGCATTCGCAGCGCAAGCGCTGGCAGTGATCCAGGATCTCGGCCTCGACCCATCCAAGGTCAATCCGTTGGGCGGCGCCATTGCACTGGGCCACCCGCTGGGCGCAACCGGCGCCATCCGCGCCGCTACTGCGATCCACGGCATCCGCCGTCGCAACCAGAAGTACGGCATGGTCACCATGTGCGTTGGCGCAGGCATGGGCGCTGCAGGTATTTTCGAACGTATGTAATCGTTGGAATTAGTAGATTGTCATAAGCAATCGTAAAAAACGAAAAAGCCGTGCAGCCATCCCCGCACGGCTTTTTTGTCTTCCAGTTCACCAGAGGCGCGATAACTGCGTTGCATGGCCCTTGCCGTGCTCGCGCACTGTCTGCGAGTCATGAACCTTGTTCTCCCACCTCTGGTGAACTGGAAGATGTTGGGTTTGCGATTTGCTCTATCGAACTTGTGTAGTGATAAATGGAGTAACAGATGGATATCTTGACCAGCAAGGAAAACGGCATCCTGACGATTGAATTCAATCGTCTCGAAAAGAAGAATGCCATCACAGCCGCCATGTACCAGACCATGGTCGATGCGTTGAAAGATGCGGAAACCGACAGTGCGGTGCGGGCGATTCTGTTTGTCGGCAAACCGCAGATTTTCAGCGCCGGCAACGATCTCGAAGATTTCATGAAGAATCGTCCGACAGGCAGCGACAGCCCTGTGTTCCAGTTCCTGTGGCAGATCAGCCATGCGAGCAAGCCGATGGTAGCGGCGGTGGCGGGTGCTGCGGTAGGGATCGGCACCACGTTGTTGATGCATTGCGACCTGGTGTACGCAGCTGACAACGCGCGTTTCTCGATGCCGTTCACGCAGCTGGGCTTGTGTCCGGAAGCTGCCTCTAGCCTGATCCTGCCGCAGATCGCCGGCTATCAGCGCGCAGCCGAAAAGCTGCTGCTGGGCGAAGCCTTCACGGCAGAAGAAGCCGCCGCCATGGGCTTGGTCAACAAGGTAGTTCCGGCTGAAGAACTACTGGCATTCGCGCAGGCGCAAGCGGCGAAACTGGTGGCTTTGCCGGCAGCGTCGATCCGCATCACCAAGAGCCTGATGAAAGGCGCTCAGACCGCTGCGGTGGAAGCGCGGATGGCGCAGGAGATCGAACACTTTGGCGCGATGCTGAAAGCACCTGAAGCAGCTGAGGCATTCACTGCATTCTTCGAGCGGCGTAAGCCTGATTTCAGCAAGTTTTGCTGATTGGTGTTTTCACCGCAAGAATAAAGAGCCCGACTATAAGTCGGGTTTTTTATGGGGACTCAGCATGTCCGCATGTCGGAATACTGCGTGGTATCGATTTCTGTAACACACGCCGGATAGTGGCACCAAGTGTAGTATCTCAAACTTGACCTGATATCAGATGTCAGGTCAGGTTCGGAGCGCCCCTCAATGCTATCGGCTGGAATCGGTCATGAAGGGCGGTCGAGATGTCGCTCCGAGTAGCTGAAATTCTGGCTGCACGATGTGCCTGTAAAACGTCGCTCGTGTTTCCCGCAATCGCTAGAAATTATTTGTTTTAATTGGAATAATCAAATGCGTACTACAGCACTCGTAGCTACGATCGTCAGCGTAGACGGATGTGCAAACACCGGCCCCGTTCCTATCGGAAAAGATGCGTACACAGTGTCAGTGCGCGTACCGTTCTCAGGTCCATTTGGAGCGAAGGTGGATGCATTGAAAGAAGCGAATACATTTTGTATTTCGCAAGGAAAGCGATTGCTGTTGCAGACTCAAAATTCGTCTGAGTGCGCGTTGCATGGCGGATGCGGGGAGGCTGAGATCACGTTCTTGTGTTTGAACGAGAATGACCCGCGTTATACGGCTGCCTACCAAATGCATAAGGACAATGGAGTCACTGCCGTCGAGAATAGGTGAGCGTCCGTTGCCGGCCATTAGCTGCCGCTGGATTAAATACTCAAATATTGAAAATAATTTATTGCAAAAGATACTTATGGATTCGCAACGACTAAGAAATTTGGTAACAGAGCTAGAAGCGTTGACACTTCCCGAGTTTGTTGATGTTGTAAATGTTGTAGCTGAGAGCCTTTCAGAAAAAATTACTTTGGAAATGGGCCAAGGACAATGGCGCTTATGTTTGGCAGAGCTTTATAAGGATGCCGAGAGCGATTGGGATTTGGGGCTGGCAGCTAGACATCACGCGCCGTTTGACTCGACAACCTTAGGTACACTATTGTTTCAAGGTACGGCATGCTGTGGCTTTTCGATTTACTCTTGCTCAAAACAGTGCGTATGTCCTGTATGCGGGAAAAAACTTTCTGCAACTTGATAAAACATTGAGTACTCATCGTTTCGAGCCCTGACTTTTGCGACAGGCCGTATGCGGCCAGTAGCGGCCCTTCACCAAGTTGGGCGGTGGCAATAAGTCAGTGCGAAGTAGCGCAGTGACTCGGCATCAACCACGAAAAAATTGCGGAAGCCATTTAAAAAAGTGAGCTGAAAAATATGAGTCCCATGTTCCCCGATCCTTGGCTCGACCGATGGCTGAGCTTAATTAAGACGCGTTCTGGAGATCGGCCCGTGCTCGAAATTGGCTGCGGCTATGGTGATGACACCTCCATCTTGGCGAACGCCGGCCTGCAGGTTATTGGCTTCGATCTGTCATCCGAAGCTGTAGCAGCGACGAGGAGCAGAGTACCCTCTGCGCACGTCGAACAAAGGGACGTCCGCGATCAACTTCCTGAAGAAGCCATCAATCTTGGAGTTACCTTGGCTAGCCTGTCTCTGCACTATTTCACTTGGGATGACACCGTGTCGATTGTGAACCGTATCAGGCTATCACTTCGTCATGGCGGCATCCTTCTATGCCGACTGAACTCGACAGAGGATAAAAATTTTGGCGCGGACGGCGGCGAGGAAATAGAGTTAAATTACTTTCTGGTGAAGGGTAAATCGAAGCGCTTCTTTGATGAAAGCACCCTGCGGCAGCTCTTTTCGAACGGATGGAACATCCTTTCTTTGGAACACATTACAACGAACAAGTATCAGAAACCCAAAGCAGCGTGGGAAATCGTTCTCGAACGAGCTCTTTGATTTTTAACGGACGCGGCCTGAATAGCTGTCCGCTACCGGCCAATTGCAGACGGTCGAAAGTATCGGCCAAACTGATGGCGATTCATTATGAAAAAACGACTTCGATAACAATGTGGAAGACGCCATGAGCGATCAACATTACGTAGAGTGCTGCGACCATGGCAAACAAGCCGCCACCTATGTCTGCCAGCACATTCTTCAAACGCTGCGGGACAGCAAGCCGCGTGGTTTTTGGTCTGCGGAGATTGGGCCTAGTGAGTTGCACCCAGATTCTTGGTGTAGTGAGTGTGAAGCTATGGTCAATGCTGTCGGTGAGTGGAATGGCGAAACCGAAGCCAAAGCTGGCATTTCGTTGATTTGTAGTGTCTGCTATGAGAGAGCAAGAGATCTCAACCACGGCACCTAAATGGGCAGGAAGCAACAGTCAGAGCAATAAATCCGATAATTTAAATTCTCTAAAAGAAAAACATGTCGATTTCGATCTACTACAGTGCGCAGCGTAAGAAGGAGCTATCGCTGTCGGAAATAAAAGCGATAGAAGAAATAGCTAGTAGGTATTCGGTCAATGCCCAAATAGAAAACTTAGTTGCAACAGGAGTCGGACTGAATTGGGAATCCTTTCATTTTCTGACCAACACTGAGCGGCCTAGCTTATTTAAAAAAGCCATGGTTTTCTCGGGCTCGACGAAACTTCCAGACAACAGCGCTGATGCAACGTGGATTGGAGTTCAGCATTGGTGTGAATGCCTTTCTGAATTACGTCAGCTATTAAACACGTGTGATTGGTCAGTATCGGTAGATGACCACAATATGCATTGGGATCCGCAAAAGCTAGCCTACGACCCATCAAAATGAGCATGTACGTATTGGACCGAAAACGGCCAATTGCGGACAGTAGAACTGTTTGCCATTCTGATGGTGCTTTACTTTTTATATCTATTCAAATATTCAGCACATGTACTGCCCCACATTTTTGACTAGCCATTCTTGGAGGTTTTCGTGATCGCTCTAGGTTGCAGTCGCCGTCCTATTTCTCAGCCCCTACGGAATAAACCATATTATTTTTCAGAAAGGACCGACGCTTGCTAGCGCTCGGACTCATGCTCGTGGCGCTCGCTACTGCGGCTATCTATCCGGGCTGGCAGAGGGGCCGACGTTTCGACAGCACTGGCATTGAGATATTATTCCTGCCTATGGGGGCAATCATGAGTTGGATTGCTCTTACCATTGCCAACATTGGGGGGCAGAGTATGTCGAATTTGGTAGAGTTATTACCAGTCACGTGTGTGGCGGTTGTGATCGCGTACATTTGCTTTGCCGCCCGGCGCCGCCAGCCTCACCTTAGTCGAGTCTGGTCGCTGATGGCATTTGGTGGAGTTCTTTTGTTCGTTGTATCGGTCAGACTGCTCATGCCTTTGCTGCCCGAATGAAGCGGACCTTTTGAGTAAAAATATTAGCTTGCCGATGACGCAATACGGCCCTTTCGGACACTCGACCTCTACATCCAGATCGTCGACAATCGCCGTCGCATCTCATGTAAAGCGATATATCGACAAGGCTGATAACGGCCAGCATGCTATCCGTTGTGATGCAGTCCGCGTTAGGTCGGCTGCTTTCGGCCATGAAGAGACGTTCGCCGATGTTGCTTTGGACGACCGCTCTTCGGGCCAAAGCGGATACTGGTGTTGCTTAGTCTGCCGCTGCAAAATGCGCCATCTGGTCTGCGTGTGCCTTCACAAAGGACGGGCGGGCCGTGGCGCGCGCGACATAGTCACGACAGGCGGGATGTCCCGCCAGCCCGTCGAACCGATCCACAAGTCGCAGCACGTCCGCCATGAGTATGTCGGCGATGGAGAAGGTTCCCGCCAGCCACTCGCGTCCTGCCACCACCGGCTCTAGGTGCTGGAGTCGGGCTTTGAGAAACTCGTTCAAACGCTTCCATCCCGGCGTATCACCGGTATCACCTGAGAACTGGAATATGGACCAGGGCAGACTTGCCATCTCGACTGAATTTAGCGCCGCGAAAAGCCACTCCAAAGTCTCGCAACGACTGCGCGAATCGGTAGGCATCAGTGCATCACTTCGCTCACCTAAATAAAGCAGGATCGCGCCGCTCTCGAAGATCGAAATGTCCCCATCGGTCAACCACGGCACCTGGCCGAAGGGCTGGTGCGAGAAATGCTCTGCATTCCGAGCGTCAAATGGCACGCTCTTGACGCGATACGGTAATCCGGCTTCTTCCAGTGCCCAACGCACACGTATGTCGCGCACATACCCCCGCGGCACCTCGGGAACCCAATCGAAGGTGGTGATGGTGATCGGGTTCATTGGCTTGTTCATCAGGTGTACTCCTTCAATAATTTGTTTGTATGGAAGTGCTCAGCGCGTGAGAAGGTCTTCCAGCAATTCAAGCGCCTGCGTCCAGCCCTGAACGTGGGAGCACCCGGCGTGATGGTCGGGCATGCGCTCGTGTGTGAGTACGATCTCGGTGCCGCCACTGGCGGCGTTGAACTCCACCGTCACCAGCGTTTCGGTGTGGTGCGTGGCGTCGGAACACCAGGTGAAGATGAGCTTCTTGTTGCGCTCGATCGTGCGATAGACTCCATAGTGGCGCAACGGGCCGTTCGGGTGGTGCATCACCACGTCAAAGGTACCGCACACGCGCGCATCCACGCGCGCTGTGCTGCGCGCGGTAGTGCCGGGGTGCATCCACTGAGCAAGACTCTCCGGATCCAGCCAGGCGTCGAATAGCTCGTCGACGGTCGCGAGAATGGTGCGCTTGACCACGATCGTGCCGGTCTTGCTGCCGTCGACGGGAACGGTATCAGCTTTGGTGCTGCCGGTTTGTGTCTGTGTCATTGCCTGCCCCTGAGTTTGTCCGTGCTGCGTTTTTTGAGGACGAAATCTTCCAGTGCGGCTAGACGGTCTTCCCAGAAGCCGCGGTAGAACTCCATCCACTCAGCGGCTTCTGCCATCGGTGCGGCGTTAAGGGAGAGGACATGCTCGCGCCCCTGCACCGAACGCGTGACCAATCCCGCGCGCTCGAGAATGCGAATGTGTTTGGAGGTAGAGTTGAGCGAAATCGGAAATGCGCTCGCCAGCTCCGTCACCCGCGCATCCGACTGCGCCAGCCGTGCCAGAATCCCGCGCCGTGTGCCGTCGGACACCGCCGCGAACAGCTCATCCAGCCTTGTTGATTTATATTCATCCATAAGGGTGAATATAGGTCTATGAGAAACGGGAGTCAAGTAGTTTCGAGGTAATGCAGGTCAGCGGCTGTGGCTCCACTCTTGAAAGCTGACGTTGCCATAGCTGTATTTGCCTCCTTGCTGACAGTCAGGAATAGCCGAACACCGGACGTTCGACGGCATCGGCGTGTATGACCGCATGGGGTCGTTTGCGGACGAAAATTCCTGTAACGAATGCAAGCTCAAGTCTGAGCTAAGACACATAACGAGAAGTGAGCAATTTCAACATCGGCACCTCATTTTCCCAGCAGCTCCAGAGAATGATTCCATTCCGCAGCCCATGCGTGCAAAAAATCATGGGCATGAAAAACTCTTTTCAGCTGCGGTATTGGCACCCGATATACATCGTTTAATCCCAGTGCCAAGGTGACCGGGTTCCACACGGCCTTGTTCTTTGCTCTTTTAGCGCTGCTTTTAACCCTCGCACCTTCATCGCCGAAGATGCCGCCGGCATCGCTAAGAGCCTGAGCCAGATCAATTTTCACCAGGCTGGAAAATGCGATCAGCACCTGTTCTTTGTTGATGCCAGTCTGTGATTCCATTACCGCTTCAATCTTGACTGGCTGGGACTTGGCTTCGGCCTCGCGCTTGAGCTTGCCTGGCATGCGCTCCAGATCCTTCTTCAGAAAGCGCAACTCATGCAGAGCCCTGCGAAAACCCGGCGGCTTGAGTTGTGTCACGATCTTATAGACGTCTTTGGTGATCGTGATCAGCACATCTGCGCTTCCGGCTGCGAGTCGTTTGGTGTCGCCTTCGAAAAAAATCGGCGCCGCATAACCGCCGTTGGCGTCGCCGAAGAGTGCTGGATAGTCGGCGTCATAGCCCAGCCAAACGTAAGGGATCAAGCCGTTTTCCAGCATGCGCGCCAATGTCCACGGCTCGCCGGTTTGCTGCGCGAGCCAATGGCAAGCCTGCTCAGTTGTTGCCCGAAAAGGCAGTTCGGTGATCGTCATTTTGGGTGGTTGGAACGTCTCTAAAAGAGGACGTATATAGATGCGATTGGCGCAGCCAAATGCGGGATGAAGTTTTGTCAGAGTCCGATTTACGAAGCGACTCTTACTAACCAGATATTGTTGAAATGGGGGCCGGCACGGAGCGACCGCAAGCACTGCTCGTTCTCGTGCCGGTCCACCCGAAATTACATTTTCTTCTGCACGTCCTGCGCAGCGTCTTGCACCTTCTCGCCACCGGATTGCACATCCTTGCCCATGCCTGCAACAGTATTACAAGCTGACAGCGCGCCGAACATGCCGAACATTGCTGCGATCACCATTACTTTTTTGACCATCGTGTTCTCCTTCATGGGTTGGTAACGGGCTAATCTTATCACCAGCTTTTGGATTGTCCATGCCGTAATAGCATTTTTCCGAGCGCGTTAGATGACTTTACAACATGCTTGTGTGCCGGCGGTTGAATCGTCAAACAGGATTGCTCAACGAGATTGCAATAACTGCAATAACCCGCTGATGCCGTCCCACAGAATCTGCACGCCGATGCAGAGCAGAATGAACGAAGTCATGCGCTGCATCACGGTGGTGCCGGTTTCTCCCAACAGGCGTATCAGTACACCGGCAAAACGATTGCACAAGTAGACCACCATCGCCGCCAAGGCGAGGCCAACGACAGCCGCAATCAGTGACAGCGGCAGCGGTACATTCGGCACGCGTACGCCGGCGCCGAGGGTGATCGCGACCGAGATCGAGCCGGGGCCGACGGTGAGCGGAAACGCTAATGGATAGAAGGCCTTCTTCGACGCCAGTTCCTCGGTCCAGAGCGATTCGGGCACCGCTTCGCCTTTGGGCATTTCGTCGGAGTTGAGCATTTTCCAGGCCGTAGCAACGACCAGCAAGCCGCCCGCGACCTTGACTACCGGCAGCGACAGGCCAAAAAATGCCAGCACGTGAGTACCGATGAACATGCCGCCTACCAGCAGCAGGAAGGAGTTGGTCGCCACGCGCCGCGCCAGCGAATTGCGGGTGGCGTCGGAGGCGGTGATGGTCAGCGAGTGGAAAATCGGTGCGCCGCCGGGCGGGTTCATGATCGGCAATAAGGCCGCCAGCACGAACAGCACCGTCTTCAGGAAGCTAAGTAAATGAAATTCCATGTGCGCTGTTGTTAGTCATTGTGAGTAAATCGGACGCGGCAAGCTAGCCAGGATGCGATAGTTCGCAGCGCGTGCCCGATTCTAGACTGACAACATAGCCGCCGCAAGCGCCGCTTTCGAGCGGCCCTGGCGGCATTGCCGGCTTAGGCTTACCAGCCGAAACGTTCGCAGGCGCGGCGATATACCAGGCCGGACAGCGCGATGTCTTCGACGCCGACGCCGATCGCCTTGTAGATCACCAGGTCGCTTTCCTGGCGTGCGTAAGCGCTGCTGCCATCGACGATCTGACCCAGTTCCCATACCTGGTCCCAGGAAAAAGTTCCGGGTTGGCACAGCAGCAGATCGCCGGCTTCCTGTTGCGCCTGCGGTTTCCATTCGACCACCAGCGCATTGGCGCGGGCGATGGCGCGATCATCCAGTTCGCGCACATTGCCCTTGCTGGCGCCGACTGCGGCGACGAACGCGCCGGGTTTGAGCAAACTGCCGGAGAACAGTGGTTCCGCTGAACGCGTCACGGTGACCACGACGTCGCCGCCCGCAGCCGCATCGTCAATGCTGACGGCGCGCGTCGGTACGCCGGTTTGCTGCGCGACTTGTTCGGCAAATTGCTGTTGGCCGCTGCGGCCGGCAATCAGGATTTCCTTGAACTGCCTTACCTGGAGCAGCGCTGGTACATGCGAATGCGCCTGGGTGCCGGTGCCGATGATGGACAAGGTGTTGACGTCGCGGTTGGCCAGGTGATCGGCGGCTACTGCCGTCGCGGCGGCGGTGCGGAAGCCGGTCATGGTGTCGGATTCGATGGCGGCCAGCGGTTTGCCATCTGCGGTCGAAAACAGCACGGTGACGAAATGGAATTTACCGTTGATCGTGGTGTACACCTTGTAGCCGGCGATGCCAGCCGCGGGCAGCAGGGCGCCCATGCTGGACATCATGACCGGGCCGGCACTGGTGCGGATGCGGGCTTGCTGCGCGCCCTGTCCGATGCCGGCGAATGCGCTGCGCATGGCGTCGATGGCATCGGCCGTCGTGATCAATTCGGCGACTTGCTGGTTGGTGATGAGTTTCATGTTTGTTTTCCTATGCGCTGAATGAAAAAGGGCTGGCATCGATTGACGTACGCTGACCGTCAATCAATTCTGCCAACAAGGTGGCGCTGCCGTGCGCCAGGGTCCAGCCGAGGCTGCCGTGGCCGATGTTCAAATACAGGTTCTTGACCGGGGCGGCGGCAATGATCGGCACGCCGCTTGGCGTCGCCGGCCGGAAGCCGCTCCATGGCGACAGCGTGCTGTTGTCGGACAGGTCGCCGCAGCCAGGGAACAGCTCGTCAACGCCGCGTTTCAATTCATCGATTGCGCTTGTCGGAATACTGCGATCCATGCCGAGCAGCTCCACCCGGCCGGCAACGCGCAGGCGATTTTCCAGGCGCGCGTAGACGATTTTTCGCGAGAGGTCGGTGATCGATACCTGCGGTGCGGCGGCCTGGTTGGCGCTGTCGAGCAGTGGCACAGTGATGCTGTAGCCCTTGAGCGGATAGAGCGGCAATGTGAATCCGACCTGGCGCGCAAAGTCGGCGCTTTCTGCGCCGAGAGCCAACACGAATGCATCGGCGGCAATCTGCTCTTGGCCGGCATGCACCGCGGTCAGTGCACCACCGCGCATTTCCACTTTGCCGATGCGTTGCGAATGGGCGAAGCGGAAGCCCGGACGCTGCGTCATCGCATCCACCAACTGTCGGCAAAACAGAGCGCAATCGCCAGCTTCTTCGCTCGGCGTGTAAACGCCGCCCGCCCAATCGCGCTTGGCGTTGGCCAGCGCCGGCTCGATCTGCAGGCAGCGCGCGGCATCGATGATTTCCTGCTGGCAGCCGTGCTGCGCCTGGAAATCAATTTGCCGGCGCGCGCCCTCCAGGCCTTTGGCGTTGGTGTACATCACCAGTTTGCCGGCAGTACGGTGCTGGAAATCGAATGGAATCGCCTGCGTCAATTGTTGCAATTGGTCGCGGCTGAAGAATGCCAGTTTCAGCAGATCGACGGTGGTCTGTTGCACGCGATTGGCGTTGCAGGCCGCCAGGAATTTGAGTAGCCAGCGCCATTGCGCCGGATCCATTTTCGGCCGCAGCGTCAGCGGCGAGTCGCTGCTGAACAGGTATTCGGGCCAGTGCGTCCACACCGATGGATCGGCCAGCGGAGCGACGTAGGAGTAGCTCAGTTGTGCACCGTTGCCAAGGCTGGTCTGGCTGCCCGGCAGCGCTGCGGCGTCGACCAGGGTTACTTGATGGCCGGCTTCCAGCAGGCGGTAAGCGGAAGTCACGCCGATGACGCCAGCACCTAGTACGCAAATGTGCATGTGTTCTGTCCTGTTGCGGAAATGTTTAAGTCGATGATCTTTGTTGTCGGCACGGCCGATGCCGTTGGGTCGGCTGCCGTCTGCGGCTTGCAGGTTTGCGTTGCAATAGTTTGAATACTATACGTATGTCGCCGCCGTATGTCTCATGCTGTTTTAGCATCATCTGAGTGCGTTTTTACGAGGCGCCGCAACGAAATACAGCGGGTCGCATCGCGCATTGCGGTAGAATGCCGCCTGAAGTAAGCCAGACAGCCGCTGGCTGGCGCTGCAAGGCGCCGGCGGGAGGAAGGTCCGGACTCCATAGAGCAGGGTGACGGTTAACGGCCGTCCGCCGTGAGGCGAGGAATAGGGCCACAGAGACGAGCGTATTAAGTTACGGTGAAACGCGGTAACCTCCACTCGGAGCAATCTCAAATAGGCACGCGTTGATGTTGCTCGCGGAGCGTGCGGGTAGAGAGCTGGAGCGCTGGAGCAATTCAGCGCCTAGAGGAATGGTTGTCATAACGCGAGGGTGCAAGCCTGAGCGTCGTAACAGAATCCGGCCTATCGGCTTACTTCATTTTCTTTTCAGGTAGTTGCCGCGATCGCGGCAGCGCCATCATCCCCTCGATTTTTTGCAAGATTTTTGAATCCGGCGAATCCAGTTCCCTGGCAGCCTCGTATATGACTGTGCAGGCTCCGAAAACTGACTCACTTTCAAAGGAATCATCATGCGCAAACTTACTTATGCTTTGACTTTGTCCGCCGCTTTGATCGCCGCCAGCGCGGCTTATGCAGAAGACACCGTCATGGTGGGCGGCCAGCAAATGTACCCCAGCAAGGACATCGTCGATAACGCCGTCAATTCAGCAGATCACACAACCTTGGTCGCCGCCGTAAAGGCCGCCGGCCTGGTCGATACGCTCAAGGGTAAAGGCCCGTTCACCGTCTTCGCACCAACCAATGCCGCCTTCGCCAAGCTCCCGGCCGGCACCGTAGAAACTTTGGTCAAGCCTGAAAACAAGGCGACCCTGACCAAAATCCTGACTTACCACGTCGTACCTGGCCGCTACGGTTTTGCCAAGCTGGAAAGCGAAATCAAGAAGGGCGGCGGCAAGGCTGAACTGGCAACCGCCAGCGGCGGCAAACTGACTTTCATGCAGAACGGCCCGCATAACATCTACATCGTCGACGATGGTGGCCATATCGCCAATATCAGTACCTACGATGTGAATCAGTCGAACGGCGTGATCAACGTTATTGATACTGTGTTGTTGCCAAAGTAATTAAGGTAGGCGGCAATCGCCAAATTTAGTAATCGGGTGGCAGCGAGTTAGGGCAACGGAAATCTCCACGTTGCCCTTTTTTTCGTCCAAATGATTTGAGTGACGTTTACGTTAACGTCAATTATTGTTATTCTGCCGTAAGGGCAATGCAGACCGCATCGACGGTGCATCGACAATAAATTCAACACTCATCCGCTTTGGAGACAAACCACCATGGACTTTGAATTATCAGAGGAACAACGCGCCTTCCAGCAGACCGCGCGCGACTTTTCAATTGGAGAACTGGCGCCGCATGCGGCCAGATGGGACGCCGAGGCGATCTTCCCGACTGATGTGATCGCCAAGGCCGGTGAGCTGGGTTTTTGTGGTTTGTACACGCCGGAAGAGGTGGGCGGCTTGGGTTTGTCGCGGCTGGATGCGACCATCGTGTTCGAGGAGCTGGCGCGCGGCTGCACTTCCACTACGGCCTACCTGACGATTCACAATATGGTGAGCTGGATGATCGCCAACTGGGCCACGCCGGCAGTGAAAGAGGCCTGGTGCGGGAAACTGGCGAGCGGACAGAAGCTCGGTTCGTATTGCCTGACCGAACCTGGCGCGGGTTCCGATGCCGCTTCCTTGAAAACCAGCGCTGAACTGGTCGGCGGCGAGTATGTGATCAACGGTTCCAAGGCATTCATCTCCGGCGCCGGTGCGACCGACGTGCTGGTGCTGATGGCGCGCACCGGCGGCGCCGGTTCGCATGGCGTGTCTGCATTCGTGGTGCCGGCCGATGCACCGGGCATCAGCTACGGCCGCAAGGAAGAAAAGATGGGCTGGAACAGCCAGCCGACTCGCACCATCAGTTTCGACAATGTGCGAATCCCCGCCGATCACCTGCTGGGCCAGGAAGGCGAAGGCTTCCGGCTGGCGATGCGCGGCCTGGACGGCGGCCGTATCAATATCGCGACCTGTTCAGTCGGCACCGCGCAAGCGGCGCTGGATGCCGCGCATGCCTACATGAGCGAACGGCGCCAGTTCAACCGGCCATTGTCGGATTTCCAGGCGCTGCAATTCAAGCTGGCCGACATGCAGACCGAATTGGTCGCAGCGCGGCAGATGGTGCGCCTGGCGGCCTGCAAGCTGGACGCAAAAGACCCCAACGCGACTACCTACTGCGCAATGGCGAAACGCTTCGCCACCGATATCGGTTTCCGGATCTGCAACGAGGCGCTGCAAATCCACGGCGGTTACGGCTACATCCGCGAGTATCCGCTGGAGCGGCACTTCCGCGATGTCCGCGTACACCAGATCCTGGAAGGCACCAATGAAATCATGCGCGTCATCATCGCGCGTCAGTTGTTGAGCAACGCATCCAATGAGGACATCCGATGAATAGCGTGAATTACACCAACTTGAAGCTGGAAACGATCGGCCACACTGCGGTCGTGACGATCGCCAATCTACCGGCCAATACCTGGACCGGCGACGCCTTGCGCGACTTGACGCGCTTGGTGAAAACGCTCAACGCCGACGACAATATCTACAGCATGGTGGTCACCGGCGAAGGCGAGAAATTTTTTTCCGCCGGCGCCGACCTGAAATTGTTTGCCGACGGCGACAAGGTCCTGGCGCGCGAGATGGCGCGCCGCTTTGGCGAGGCGTTTGAAACCTTGTCCGGTTTCCGTGGCGTGTCGATTGCTGCCATTAACGGTTACGCAATGGGCGGTGGTTTGGAATGTGCGCTGGCTTGCGATTTGCGGATCGCCGAAGAGCATGCGCAACTGGCGTTGCCGGAAGCGGCAGTTGGTTTGCTGCCGTGCGCCGGCGGCACCCAGAACCTGCCATGGCTGGTCGGCGAAGGCTGGGCCAAGCGCATGATCCTGTGCGGCGAACGCGTCAATGCCGAAACGGCATTGCGCATCGGCCTGGTCGAGGAAGTTGTGAAAAAAGGCGAAGGCCGGCAACGCGCATTAGCGCTTGCTGCACAAGTCGACAAGCAAAGCCCGTCCAGCGTCACCGCTTGCAAGAAACTGATCCAGGGCGCGCGCGCCAATCCGTTGGCAACCTTGCTGCCGATCGAGCGCGAATTGTTCCTGGATCTGTTCGATACCCAGGACCAGAAGGAAGGTGTGAACGCATTCCTGCAGAAGCGTCCGGCACAATGGAGCAATCAATAATGACGGAACTGAATCTGCAGCAAGCGGCTCCTCACGCCTTGTTCGAAGAACTGCACACCGACAACGGCAAACGGATCGGCGTCGCCACACTGAATGTGGAAAAGACCCTGAATGCGATATCGCTGGAAATGGTGGATCTGCTCGACCATCAGTTGCGCGCCTGGGCCGCCGATCCGCAAGTCGCGCTGGTGGTCATGCAGGCTGCTGGCGAAAAAGCCTTTTGCGCCGGCGGCGATTTGCAGCATCTGTACCGCACCATGCTGGACCAGCACGCCACCGACCAGCGCGAGGATATTCGCAGCAATACCTACGCTTGCGATTTCTTTGAACGCGAATATCGGCTGGATTACCTGATCCATACTTATCCCAAACCGATCCTGGCCTGGGGCCATGGCATCGTGATGGGCGGCGGCATCGGCCTGATGGCGGGCGCCAGCCATCGCGTGGTTACCGAGAAATCACGGCTGGCCATGCCGGAAATTACCATCGGTTTGTATCCCGATGTCGGCGGCACCTGGTTCCTGAATCGGATGCCGGGCCATGTCGGCCTGTTCCTGGCGTTGACCGGCGCTTCCTTCGGCGCGGCCGACGCCGTCTTTGCCCGCCTGGCCGACTATCAGCTGGAACATGGCCAGAAGCAGGCACTGCTGGCAACCTTGCTGAATCAGCCGTGGGATGGCAAACAGGACGATGTGCTGCTGACGCGAGTTTTGCTGGCCGCAGAGCAGCAGGCGAAACCCGCGTTCGCCGTCGCACCGGCGCCGTTGCGCCAGAACTTCGAATTAATCAATCAGCTGTGCCGCGCACCGACGCTGGATGAGGTCGTGCAAAACATCGTCGGCTTGCAGACTGACGACGCCTGGCTGCAAAAAGGCATCGCTACCCTGGTTGCCGGCAGTCCGGCTTCGGCCTGGCTATCGCATGCGCTGCAACGGCGCGCGCTGCATATGTCGCTGGCTGAGGTGTTCCGGCTGGAGTATGTGGTGTCGTTGCATTGCGCGGCCCGCACCGATTTTGCAGAAGGCATACGGGCGCTCATCGTCGACAAGGACCGCCAGCCGAAATGGCAGCCGGCCAGCCTCGCGCAAGTCAGCACGGAATGGGGCAACGGTTTTTTCGATGATCCGTGGTCGGAGAGTGATCACCCGTTGGCGGATTTGGGCTTACGTTGATTGCGTGGCCGGCCTTGAACAGGGTCGGCTTGGTTTATCCTGTTTCTTTTTTCCTACCGGGAGTGAAGATGCAACGACGCAGCATTCTATGGACCATGTTTTCATCGATCGGCGCGGCTTCCGTACTGGCGGCGACCGCCAGGCCAGCGCATGCCGCCGCTGCGGACAAGGCCAAGGTTGCCTATCATTTGAGCGAGCAAGGCCATGTCGCCTTTGTACTCGCCAATATCCAGAATCACTTCGATGGTATGGGCGGTCCGGACAATGTGAAAATCGTGCTGGTAATACATGGCCCGGCGCTCAAGGAGTTTCATGCCGCGCAAGCCCGCGCGGAAATCGTTGCGCAGGTCGCCCAACTGGCAAAAGCCGGCCTGAACATGAACGCTTGCATCAACACCATGAAAGCGCAGGGGATTCGGCTGAAAGACCTGCTGCCGGGCTTCGGCGTGGCTGAAAAGGGTGGGGTGGTGATGCTGGCAGAGCTGCAAGGGCAGGGCTACGCCTATTTGCGGCCTTGATGCCGCTCCTTTTCCTGACGGAATCGATCGGCATGACGTCTGCCAGCAGAAATTCGACTCTGACCCTAATTATTTTATAGACGAATGCTTAGGGTGGTAATTGTAATTTAAGCATGTTGCAGCACCGCATGTATTCTGGGATCTAAAGGTCTGTTGTCAAAATGTCGGCAGGGTGCTGCTTTCGGTCGTATTGATATACAGAATGGCAGATAACGGGTATCTTGGGGCAGCGATATTTGCATTGCTATGCAGCATGCGAATCGGCTGCAAAGCCGCATGAAATCAAGGGCTGGCACGCTTGCACGGAGGCTTTTCCGGCGCTTTGATTCTCCTTGATAACAAGTTCGGTTACCCCTTATACTTCGAAGGTTTTAGCTTGTGCATACAAGCAACTTGCCGCGGGTGGATGGTGCGCCATGGTGAAGCGAGAATGGGACTTGAGGCGTAACTGCGCAATCGCGCCGCGCCAGCTTGGCTTTTTCTATGCGATCCTCTGTGCGACTTCGTTTGCCGTGGCAATCGGTTTTACTTTGCGCGGTGCCTGGTTTGTCTTGCTATTTGCAGTGGTTGAGATGTCCGCAGTTGCTGTCGCATTTCTCATCTATGCCCGGCACGCCACAGACCGCGAGCACATCGCAATGTTGGACGATTATCTGCTTGTAGAATTGATACAAGCACAACAGGTACGGCAGTTTAAACTCGATTTACGTTGCATCCGGATTGCGGTGCTCGATACCGGCCGGGGCCTGGTAGGCCTGGAAGCGCTCGGCACCAGGGTTGAGGTTGGACAGTTCCTGACGGAATGGAAACGGCGCGAATTTGTACAGGAGTTGAGGCAGGAACTACAGCGCGTGTCTGCGTCTGCTGGTTAACATAATTATAATTTTGGGCTTTTGAGGAAAACATGGAATATGCGAAGCGCCTTATATCGTTGACGCTCGGTGCGTCGCTCCTGTCGGCAGCCATGCCTTCATGGGCGGTAGTCGATAGTCCGGGTGGCCCTAAAGTACTAGGGATGAACTTTCAACCGCCAGTGACGCAGATTGCGCAGCAAATTTATGATCTGCATAACCTGATGCTGATTATTTGCCTGGTGATCTTCCTCGCTGTTTTTGGCGTGATGTTTTATTCGATCCTCAAGCATCGCAAGTCGCTGGGCGCCAAATCGGCCAGTTTCCACGAAAGCACCGGCGTTGAAATCGCCTGGACCGTGATCCCTTTCCTGATCGTCATCGGCATGGCGCTGCCAGCCACCAAGACCGTGGTGGCAATGAAGGACACCTCCAATGCCGACATCACGATCAAGGTCACCGGCATGCAATGGAAGTGGGGCTACGATTACCTCAACGGCGACGGCGCCGGCATTTCCTTCCTCTCCAACCTTGCAACACCGCACGAGCAAGTTGTCGACTCGACCAAGGTCAAGAACGACAACTACCTGATCGAAGTCGATAATCCGATGGTGGTGCCGGTCAACAAGAAGATCCGCATCATCACCACCGCCAACGACGTCATTCACTCCTGGACCATCCAGGCGTTCGGCGTCAAGCAGGATGCGATTCCCGGCTTCGTGCGCGATACCTGGTTCAAGGCTGAAAAAATCGGCACCTACCGCGGCCAATGCGTTGAGCTGTGCGGCAAGGACCATGCGTTCATGCCGATCGTGGTCAATGTCCTGAGCGAAGCCGACTACAAGGCCTGGGTCGACGGCAAGAAAAAGGAAATGGCTGCGCAAGCGGATGATCCGAACAAGACCTGGACCATCGACGAATTGAAGCAACGCGGCGAAAAAGTTTACACGGCCAATTGCGCCGCCTGCCACCAGGCAACCGGCAAGGGTGTACCTGGCGCGTTCCCGGCGCTTGACGGCGACCCGGTTGTGAACGGTCCGCGTGCGGCCCAGATCAATGTGGTGTTGAACGGCAAAACCGACGGCGCCATGCAGATGCCGGCCTGGAAAGCCGTGTTGTCGGATACCGAAATTGCTGCGGTGATCACCTACACCCGCAACAACTGGTCCAACAAGGCACAAGAAAATATTGTTCAACCGGCTGAAGTGCTGGCTGCGCGTAAGTAATTCCTAGGAGATTGAGATGAGCACTACCGCAGTCGATCACCCACACGATCATTCTCACGACGACCACGCGCACGGTCACGAACATGACCATCCACACGGCTGGCGGCGCTGGTTGTTCGCAACCAATCACAAGGACATCGGTACCCTGTACCTGTGGTTCTCCTTCACCATGCTGCTGTCAGGCGGCGTGCTGGCATTGCTGATCCGCGCCGAGCTGTTCCAGCCAGGCCTGCAATTCTTCAAGCCGGAATTCTTCAACCAGCTGACCACGATGCACGGCCTGATCATGGTGTTCGGCGCGATCATGCCGGCCTTCGTCGGCTTCGCCAACTGGATGATCCCGCTGCAGATCGGCGCATCCGACATGGCTTTTGCGCGGATGAACAATTTCTCGTTCTGGCTGATGCCACCGGCCGCATTGCTGCTGCTGACGTCGTTCCTGGTGCCGGGCGGCGCGACTGCAGCCGGCTGGACCTTGTACGCTCCGCTGTCGACCCAGATGGGCCCTGGCATGGACATGGCGATTTTCGCGATTCACATCATGGGTGCGTCGTCGATCATGGGTTCGATCAACATCATCACTACCATCCTCAACATGCGCGCGCCTGGCATGACGCTGATGAAGATGCCGATGTTCTGCTGGACCTGGCTGATCACCGCCTACCTGCTGATCGCCGTGATGCCAGTGTTGGCCGGCGCCATCACCATGACCCTGACCGACCGTCATTTCGGCACCTCCTTCTTTAACGCTGCCGGCGGCGGCGATCCGGTCATGTACCAGCACATCTTCTGGTTCTTCGGCCATCCTGAGGTGTACATCATGATCTTGCCGGCGTTCGGCATCGTCTCGCAGATCATCCCGGCTTTCGCCCGCAAGCAATTGTTCGGCTACGCATCGATGGTGTACGCCACCGCATCGATCGCGATCCTGTCGTTCATCGTCTGGGCGCATCACATGTTCACCACCGGCATGCCGGTGACAGCGCAGCTGTTCTTCATGTACGCAACCATGCTGATCGCGGTGCCGACCGGCGTCAAGATCTTCAACTGGATCGCGACCATGTGGCGCGGTTCGATGACTTTCGAAACCCCGATGCTGTTCGCGATCGGCTTCATCTTCGTGTTCACCATGGGCGGCTTTACCGGCCTGATCCTGGCGGTGACGCCAATCGACATCCAGATGCAGGACACCTACTACGTGGTGGCGCATTTCCACTACGTGCTGGTGGCCGGTTCCTTGTTCGCGCTGTTCGCCGGTTACTACTACTGGGGTCCGAAATGGACCGGCTTCATGTACAACGAAACCCGCGGCAAGATCCACTTCTGGAACTCGCTGGTCTGGTTCAACGTGACGTTCTTCCCGATGCACTTCCTGGGCCTGGCCGGCATGCCGCGCCGCTACGCCGACTATCCGGCGCAGTTCACCGATTTCAACATGGTGGCATCGATCGGCGCGCTGGGCTTTGGCCTGACCCAGGTGTACTTCCTGTTCTTCGTCATCATCCCATCGATCAAGGGCGGCAAGAAAGCAGCCGACAAGCCATGGGAAGGCGCCGAAGGCCTGGAGTGGACTGTTCCTAGTCCTGCACCGTTCCATACGTTCGAAACACCGCCGGTCTTTAAATAATGGCAGCGGCGGGGGCAAGCGCCGCCCGCCAGCTCCGCATAGGTGTCCAACATGAATCAGCAGAAAAAACCGAATAACTTGCGCACCGGCTTGCTGGTGGGCTTGCTGGCCTTGAGTTTCTTTATTGCGATCTTCGTCAAGATGTTGTGGTTCAAATAAATGACTACTCCTGCGGGCAACGATAACGATGGCGTCAAGGCTCAATCAAGAAAACTGAATTGGCAGATGCTGGGCAAATTGATGGTGATTGCCGTCATGATGTTCGGTTTTGGCTACGGCCTGGTGCCGGTGTACAAGAAGATCTGCGAAATCACCGGCGTCAATTACCTGACGCCCAAGGATGGCACGGTGGCAGCGCCGGCCAACACGCAGGTCGACAAGAGCCGCACCATTACGGTTGAGTTCGATGCCAATTCGCAAGGTCCATGGCGCTTCCGGCCGACTGTCAGTAGCGTGCAGGTGCACCCGGGTGAAATGACCACGGTGGTGTATGAAGTGGTGAACAAGCAGGCGCGCAAGATGGACGCCCAGGCGATTCCGAGCTACGCGCCGATGCAGGCGGCAGAATTTTTCAAGAAGGTCGAGTGTTTCTGTTTCACCCAGCAGACCCTGGGACCGAACCAGGCCAAGGAAATGCCGGTGGTGTTTTATATAGATCCTGCTATACCTAAAGATGTGAAACTGATTACGCTGTCGTACACGTTTTTTGAAATTGCGGGCCAGCCGGACAAGCCGGCAAGTTAATCTGGTTGGGCCAAGCAGAGGAGTCGCATGTCGGATCTGAAGGAAGCAAGTCGCCGCAAAGCTTCATTTGGCGCCGCCATGAAAGCGGTATTCTGGTCATTCTTCGGCGTGCGCAAAAAGAAGGATTATGAAAGCGATGCGGCGGGTTTGAGCCCGGTGCACGTCATCATCGCCGGGATACTGGGCGCCCTGATTTTTATTGCGATCCTGATCACGATAGTGAAGCTGGTGGTCGCCAAGTAACTTGCAATACAGAATGCAGTGATGAATTAAAAATTGTATCTAAAAATTGTATCGGGAGATGGACATGAGTTCTCAACAAGGCAATGCACCTTACTATTTCGTCCCTGGCCCGTCCAGATGGCCGGTGCTCGGCGGCGTTGCGCTATTGGCGACAATGGCCGGCGCCGCGGCGTGGGTCAATAGCGTAGTGTGGGGCCCGGAGCTGTGCGTGATCGGCATCCTGTCGTTCCTGACGGTGCTCTACAAATGGTTCGGTGACGCCATCCGCGAATCGGAAGGCGGCCTGTACAGCGCCCGCATCGACACCTCGTTCCGCTGGAGCATGAGCTGGTTCATCTTCTCCGAAGTCATGTTTTTCGCTGCATTCTTCGGCGCCTTGTTCTATGCGCGCAGTATCTCCATGCCTTGGTTAGGCGATCTCGACAACAAGATCCTGTGGCCTGATTTCTCCGCCCATTGGGGTAATGCCGGTCCGGCCGGCACGGTCGAATCGTTCAGCACCATGGGACCATTCCCGATTCCAACCATCAACACCGCCTTGCTGTTGACTTCCGGCGTGACCCTGACGATTTCCCACCACGCGCTGCGTGCCGGCCATCGCGCCAAGACCGCGATCTGGCTGTTTGCGACGATCTTGCTGGGCGCCACTTTCATGGGCTTCCAGGCTGCTGAATACATGGAAGCGTATACCGATTTCAACCTGAAGCTGACCTCCGGCGTCTACGGTTCGACCTTCTTCCTGCTGACAGGCTTCCACGGTTTCCACGTGACGATCGGCGCCATCATGCTGTCGGTGGTGTTGTACCGGGTGCTGAAGGGACATTTCACGCCAGATCACCACTTCGCCTTCGAAGGCGCCGCCTGGTACTGGCACTTTGTCGACGTCGTCTGGCTCGCTCTTTACGTAGTCGTATACTGGCTGTAGTCACTAAAGAGGATTTTGGCGCGTAAAAAAAAGGCCACACTTCGGTGCGGCCTTTTTTACTGCAACAAGTGACAACGTGCTGCGCTAAGCTGGCGATCAGTGCAGTCCGGTTGGCTGGATGTATCCCAGTTTGTACAGCACCAGCAGCAAGATGAACAAGGCTACCGAAAAGCCGACGCGTAGGGTCAGGGCTTGCACGGTGCGGTCACTCTTGCCCTTGTCGCGCATCAGGAACAGCAGCGCTGAAAACAGGCTGCCAATGATCAGGATGAAAGCAACGGCGACGACGATTTTCATTTTATGGCCGGCATGAGCGCTAACTAAGTAAGGTTGTATTGTAATGCCAATCAGATTCCGTTTTCGCCTGATTCCGTTCATCGTGACCGTGTTGTTGGTCGCGCTCGGCATTGCGCTTGCGCAATGGCAAACCAGGCGTGGCGATCAGAAGCAATTGATCGAAACCAGGTTGCTGCAACGGCATGCCGAGCCGACGCTCGATTTGAGCGCGCTCTTGCACGCAACGCCGGTGCCAGATGTTGATCAGCTCGAATATCGGCGCGTTGCCGTTCGCGGTGAATTTATTCCTGCCTGGCCGGTCTATCTCGACAATCGTCCGTTGAATGGCGTCGCCGGGTTCTATGTGCTGATGCCATTTAAAATAGTGGCGTCGGACGAATACGTGCTGGTGGCGCGCGGCTGGTTGCCGCGCGATCCGGCCGACCGCACCAGGTTGCCGTCATATCCAACACCGGCCGGGACGGTCGAACTGGAAGGGCTGGCCAGGCGCGATTTCGGTCATGTCCTGCAGTTGGGCGATGCCGGTCCATTGCGGCCTGGCGTCATTTTGCAGAATCTCGGTATTGCCGAATTTGCTGCCGCCAGCAAGCTCAAGCTGCAGCCATTCGTCATCGAGCAGACCAGCAACGCGGAAGATCATCTGCTGCGCGATTGGCCTCGGCCTTCGCTTGGCATCGAAAGACATCGCGGCTACGCATTCCAGTGGTATGCGTTGGCCGTCATGGCCCTTATTTTTTTTGTTGTGACAGGATTCAGACGTGGAACAAAAAACAGCAACAAGCCAGCCGGCCAGCAATCCGGCTGACAGCAAGAACAGCAATAGCATCCAGGCGGACAACCGGCAGCGCCGCTCAGGCCGCTGGAAGCTGTTTGCCGTCATCGCGGTATGCGCGGCGCCGATGATCGCCTCGTATTTCACCTATTACGTGATCAAGCCGCAAAGCCGCACCAACTACGGCACGCTGATTGATCCGCGCAATTATCCGATTCCCGATCTCGGCAGCACCGCGCTGGACGGCAAGCCGCTGGCGCTCGATGCCTACAAAGGCAAATGGCTGATGGTGCAGGTCGACGGCGGCGATTGCCAGAAGGCGTGCCAGGAAAAACTGCTCGACATGCGCCAGCTGCGTCTGATGCAGGGCAAGGAAATGGAGCGCATCGAACGGGTCTGGCTGATCACCGATGACCAGCCTTTGCAAACCATGGTGATGCGCGAATATGATGGCACGCGCCTGTTGCGGGTCAAGCCGGAGCTGCTGAAAGCCTGGCTGCCAACCGAAGCCGGCACCACAGCTGCCGATCACATCTATCTGATCGATCCGCGCGGCAACCTGATGATGCGCTTCCCCAAGGACGCCGATCCGAACCTGGTCAAGAAAGACCTGTCCAAGCTGCTGCGCGCTTCGGCCATCGGATGAGACAGCCATGACGACACCGATGTTGATTCAACTGGGCAGCATGGGCGTGCTGGTTGCCGTGCTGGCGTTCTGCGTGGTCTGGGTTTCCAGCGATACCAACAAGTATCGCAAACTGGTCTGGGTGACGTTGTTCCTGACCTTCGACCTGATCATGTTTGGCGCGTTCACCCGGCTGACCGATTCCGGCCTCGGCTGTCCCGACTGGCCGGGATGCTATGGCCATTCCAACCCGTTGCAGGCGCATGAACATATCAGCGCTGCGCAGGAGGCAATGCCGACCGGGCCTGTCACCGTGATGAAAGCCTGGATCGAGATGACCCATCGTTATTTTGCGATGGGAGTCGGGGTGCTGATCATCGCCTTGATGGCGATTGCCTGGATCCGCTGGTTCAAGTCAACCCCGGCGCAGCGCCAGCCAAAATTTTCCCCCTGGTATCCGAGCCTGCTGTTTTTCTGTGTTTGCCTGCAGGGCGCCTTCGGGGCCTGGACCGTGACGCAGAAATTGCAGCCGGTGATCGTCACCACGCACCTGTTGTTAGGGCTTACTTTGCTGGCCATGATGACCTGGCTTGGCGCGCGCCAGAATGACCACGCGCCGGTAGCGGCAGCCGGCGCTGGGCTGGTCAAGCCGGCCATGATCGGCCTGGTGCTGTTGGTGATTCAGATCGCGCTCGGCGGTTGGGTGAGCACTAACTATGCTGCGCTGGCTTGTACTGACTTTCCCCTATGTCATGGCGCGCTGGTGCCGCAGATGGATTTCGCCAATGGCTTTACGCTGTGGCGGCATCTCGGCATGACTGCGGATGGCGATTTCCTGACCTTCCAGGCGCTGACGGCAATCCACTGGACGCATCGCAGCTTTGCCTTCGTGGTGATCGCCTTCATTGTCTGGCTTGCATGGAAAGCGCTGCATATGGCAGGCCTGAAAAATACCGGGCGCTGGCTGTTAATTATTGTTGGATTGCAATTGCTGACCGGCTTGTCTACCATTTACTTTAACTGGCCGTTGGCGATAGCGGTCGTCCACAATGGCGGGGCGGCTCTGCTGCTGGTTTTGCTGGTCATGTTAAACTATAAGGCTAGACTTGCCCCGGGACCGAATCAGGTCGCGGCGGCTGCAAGCCCACCAGTAACTGCTGATCGCCTCAACCCGCACCCATGACCGCTTTGACCGTACCACCTAATCGAATTGCCCAGTACTGGGCGCTGACCAAGCCGCGGGTAACGCAGCTAGCAGTGTTTTGCGCGGTGATCGGCATGTTCCTGTCTACATCGGGATTGCCTGATTGGCAACGTGTGGTGTCAGCCACGATCGGTATCTGGCTGTTGGCCGGCGCTGCTTTTGCCGTCAATTGCCTGGTCGAGCGGGAAATCGATTCGCGCATGGCGCGTACCGCGCGGCGGCCGATGGCGCGCGGCGAAATCACCGTCAGCCAGACCCTGGTCTTCTCCGGCGTCATCGGCGGCCTCGGCATGTGGGTGCTGTACAACTTCGTCAATCCGCTGACTATGTGGCTGACCTTCGCCACCTTTGTCGGCTATGCCATCATCTACACCATCATCCTGAAACCGGCGACGCCGCAGAATATCGTCATCGGCGGCCTGGCTGGCGCCATGCCACCGGCTTTGGGCTGGGCCGCGATCGCCAATGACGTGCCGATGCAGGCCTGGATCCTGGTGCTGATCATCTTTGTCTGGACGCCGCCGCATTTCTGGGCGCTGGCCATGTACCGTCGCGACGATTACGCAAAATCGGGCTTGCCGATGCTGCCGATCACGCACGGCATGGCATTCACCCAGTTCCAGGTCTGGCTGTACACGATCGCGCTGGTGGCCACCACCATGCTGCCGTTTGCAGTCGGCATGAGCGGTTTGATCTACCTGGCCAGCGCGGCGGTTCTCGGCGTGATCTTCCTGTGGTACGCCTGGCAGATCTACCGCCACTACACCGACCTGATTGCGCGCAAGACGTTTGCCTATTCGATCATCTACCTGTCGCTATTGTTCGCTGCACTGCTGGTCGATCACTATCTCAAATTCTGAAAGCAAAAATGAAGCGAGCCAAACTAGTCGTCTCCGTTCTTGCCGGCCTGCTGCTGGCCGTGTCTCTGGCCGCATGCGGCGACAAATCTGCTGGCGGCAGCCAGGAAATGGTCCTGTCGCCGGCCAAGAGCGCGTTCATCAATACCGATGTCACCGGCCTTGGCTATGCCCGTGATTTTGCGCTGACCGACCATACCGGCAAACCGCGTACGCTGGCCGACTACAAAGGCAAGGCGGTGGTGGTGTTCTTCGGCTACACCCAATGCCCGGATGTCTGCCCGACCACCATGGTCGAGATGGCCGACGTGATGAAAGAACTGGGACCGCTGGCCAGCAAGGTGCAGGTGCTGTTCGTTACTGTCGATCCTGAGCGCGATACGCAGGAATTGTTGTCCAAATATGTGCCGGCCTTCGATCCGAGCTTCGTCGGCCTGTATGGCGACCAGGCAGCGACCGAAAAGGTCGCCAAGGAATTCCGCGTGTTCTACCAGAAAGTGCCCGGCAAGACGCCCGGCAGCTACAGCATGGACCATACCGCCGGCAGCTATGTATTCGATCCGGAAGGCCACATCCGCCTGTTCGTACGGCATGGCCAGGGGCCGGATCCGATTGCGCACGACCTGAAATTGCTGTTGTCGTGAGCGCCGGCATCAGTTGCTGAGCAGATGAGAAACGGGCCCGGTATGCATATCGGGCCGCAATGAAAAAAGGCAGCCTCGGCTGCCTTTTTTGTTGGTGCAACAAGCGGTCAGGTAAATGCGACCAGCGAACCCTTCATTTTCTTCAGGGCAACCGCTTCGATTTGCCGGATGCGTTCGGCGGAGACGCCGAATTCATCTGCCAGCTCGTGCAAGGTGGCGCCGGAGCCGTCGTCGTTGGCCAACCAGCGGGCCTCGACGATACGGCGTGAGCGATCATCCAGCTTGCTCAGTGCCGATTCCAGACCTTCCGACTGCATGCGGTCGTACTGCTGCGCTTCCAGCACCTTGGTCGGCTCTTGCGATTCCGACGACAGGTAGGCGATCGGTGCAAACTTGTCGTCTTCGTCGTCAGTCGGCGCATCCAGCGCGATGTCGCGACCGGTCAGGCGGGTTTCCATCTCGATGACTTCTTCGCGCTTGACGTTGAGGGTCTTGGCCAATGCCTCGACTTGCGTCGGCGTCATCGCGTCCAGGCCTTCCTTGTGGCTGCGCAGGTTGAAGAACAGCTTGCGCTGCGCCTTGGTGGTGGCTACTTTCACCAGGCGCCAATTCTTCAGGATGTATTCGTGCATCTCGGCCTTGATCCAGTGCATCGCATACGACACCAGTCGTACGCCCTGGTCCGGATCGAAGCGTTTGACTGCTTTCATCAGGCCGATATTACCTTCCTGGATCAGGTCGGCGTGTGGCAAGCCGTAGCCCAGATAGCCACGGGCGATCGAGACCACCAGGCGCAAGTGCGACAGCACCAGCTTTTGAGCGGCGCCGAGGTCGTTCTTGTCGCGCAGTTGTTGTGCGAGGGAAATTTCTTCATCGTGCGTCAACATAGGCAACCGGTTGACGGCCGAGATATAGGCGTCAATATTCCCCAGTGTGCCGGAAAAACCGAGCGCCAAAGCATTTGATTCTGTTGGCATTAAAGCGGTGCTGACTGACGGATTCTTCATTCTTTCTCCTTGCTGTCCGGCTGCTTGTAGCAGCCAGTGGATCAACGATCAGACGTTTGACCTACAATATATTAGCACTCTCTATTATAGAGTGCTAATAGGATTTATTAAACGCCGGATATAGTTTGTTACTATTATTATTCTTTTTTTGATTGTTTGTAACAGGCTTATTAGACGGGGAAAACCTGCGAAAGTTGCGTTCCAACGAAACGAAATGCTGCACAGCCGCAGGAAACAACAACTATGCGGCGCAGCCCAGGTCGGGAGTCAGTTCGAGCAGGGCGTCGTAGGGGGCGCTGCTGAGGAAAGTGCGGATTTGCGGCAAATGTGTGCCGTCGGCAATACTGATGTAGAGCCGGGCCGGTGGTTTGCGCAGGATGCGATTCAGTGTCACGCGCAGCGTCAGGTTGCCAATGCAGCAAAAACAGCCAGGGGCGATGCGTTTGATATCGAGGCCGGGCGGCATGGTGGATTCAAACTTGCCGTCCGACAAGCCTTCCAGAATCAGTGCGGTGCTTTGCAGGCTACCTTGGGCGGCAAGATCGGCCTCGATTGCAGCGTGGATTGCGGCTTCGCGAGTGCTGGCCCGCGCGCCGCTAACCAGGGTGGTCAGTGTCATCCGCCCTTTTTGGACAGCTTTCCAGGATCAACGCCGAGCTGTTTCAGTTTGCGGTACAAGTGGGTCCGTTCCAGTCCGGTCTTTTCCGCTACCCGCGTCATGCTGCCGCTTTCGCGGATCAGGTGATATTCGAAATACGCGCGCTCGAAAGCATCGCGTGCTTCGCGCAGCGGCAGGCCGAAAGACGACGAGAACAGGTTGTCGGCGCTCGCCGCAACCGATGGCATGGCCGCCATGTGGGCCGGTTCCGACATCGAGGGATTGCTGAACGCGCCGGTCGTCACGACCACTTCATTCAGGTCGTTCGATGCTGTGGCCGGTTGTGGATACAGCGTTGGCGCGCGGCCGCCTTTTGGTCCTTGCGACAGGCCTTGCTGGACTGCTTTCAACAATTTTTGCAGGGCAATCGGTTTTTCCAGGAAGTTCAGGGCGCCGATGCGCGTGGCTTCGACCGCAGTATCAATAGTGGCGTGGCCGGACATCATGATGACAGGCATGGTCAGCAAGCCGTCGCGCTGCCATTCTTTCAGCAGCGTTACGCCATCGGTATCAGGCATCCAGATATCGAGCAGCACCAGGTCGGGTACGCCGCCCTGGCGAAATTCGCGAGCTTGTTGTGCATTCTCGGCGGCGGTCACGACGTGTCCTTCGTCACCCAAAATTTCCGAGAGCAATTCCCGAATTCCCATTTCGTCATCAACGACTAGGATGTTAGCCATGCGGTAGCCTTCCCATTTCCTGTTGCCTTAAATCCCACTGTGTGGACTGTTCGGATAGTCCAGTTAATTATCAATGTCTGTTGGTTTTTTGTCGGGGCCTGGATAGATGCTATATCAGTCGACTCTCAATTTGCATCTGTTCCAGGTCAAATTCATGTCAAATAATTGACGAATCATGATTCGAGGCTAACTTTAACAGCAAAATCAGGATTTTTGCGCCCTTTGTGTCGCTTCGATTCTGCAGATCGATGCGACCGCCGTGCTCGTCGATAATTTTTTTCACCATCGGCAGCCCCAGACCAGTGCCGCGCGGTTTCGACGTGATGTACGGTTCGAAGGCCCGCGCCAGGATTTTCGGTGCGAATCCTGAGCCGTTATCGGTGATCGAAAGGCGCACCGCGGTGCGTGACAGGCCGTCCGAGCTTTGGAAGCTGACGCGCTCGGTGACCACGTCGATGCGCGGCGGCGTCGGAGCGTCGCTGCGGTCCATCACGGCGTCTTGCGCATTTTGTAAAAGGTTGTGGATGACCTGGCGCAGCTGGGTGGCGTCGCCCATGATCTTCGGCAAATCGGGCGCCAGCGATGCATGGATCATGTCGCGCTCGTCGCCGGCCAGGTAGAGATGCAGGATTTCCGCCACCAGCACGTTCAAGTCCAGTTCGGCCAGCACTGCCGGCGGCGTCTTGGCGTAGTCGCGGAAATCGTCGACCATGCGTTTCATCGCCGCCACCTGGTTGACGATGGTATCCGTGCTTTTCTTCAGGATGGCGGCGTCCTGCGTCATCAGCTTGTCTTCCAGCTTCATCTGCAGGCGCTCGGCCGACAGCTGGATCGGCGTCAGCGGATTCTTGATCTCATGCGCCAGGCGACGCGCCACTTCACCCCAGGCGATCGAGCGCTGGCCGGAGATGACGTCGGAAATATCATCGAATACCACCACGTAGCCGGCGCGGTTTTCCACCGGCAGGCGCGAGCCGCGCGCCAGTAGTGTGATGTCGTCGGCGTCGCCGTTGGCGCCGCTGTCGACGCGCCGTGGAATCTCGATCTGTTGTTGCCAGTGCAGCAGTTCGGGGCCGATCTTGCCGGTGGCGAACTGTGCATTCTGTTCCGAGAATGCGTTGGTGATGACTTCGGCAAAATGCGCCAGGCCGTCGATGATGTTGAGCGGCTGGCCGATATGCGGGGAAAAATCATATTGCAGGATGCGGGCCACCGACTGGTTGCTGGTGACCAGCCGGAAATCGCCGTCCAGCACCATCACGCCTGCCGACATGTTGGCCAGCACCGATTCCAGGTAGGCCTTGGCGTTTTCCAGTTCGTTGCGGTTTTTTTCGACCGAGGCGCGCGCTTCGTACAGCTGGCGCGTCATCAGGTTGAAGGATTGGGTCAGCGTGCCCAGTTCGTCCGAAGTGGCGACGATCGGCCGCGGCGAGAGATTGCCTTCGGCCACCGCCTTGGTGCCTTCCGCCAGCAGCAGCAGCGGCTTGGCGAGGTCGGTGGCGATCAGGAAGGCGCTGGCGATGGCGCCGAATACCGCCAGCAGCAAGGTCAGCGTCAGCGTCACCAGATAAATTTTGCGTAACCCTGAGCGTCCCAGCGAGCGTTCCTGGTATTCACTGTAGGCCGAGCCGAGCGCATCGGCGTTGGTGGCGAGGTAAGTCGGCACCGGCTGGATCATTTGCAGGAAATGCGTTTCGTTTTGCAGCGAGGAGCTTTTCAGCGGTGGCGGGATCTCGACCACCACGTGCAGGCGCAAATCGGTGCCGTCGCTGGCGGCAGCTTGCGCCGCGCGAGTGGAGTCGGGATTATCGAGATCGCTCTCGATCGCGGAAAAACCGCGCGGCAGTCTTGCCTGCTGCAGCATGCTGGCGGTGGGCAAATTGGGAATCAGCGTGCCCAGGTGGCCGCCAACCGAAGCGATCACCTGGCCGTTGGCGGTGACGATCGAGGCTTCCAGGTTCTGGTCGCTGAGCCGGCCAAGCTGGGTTGCCTGCGCCGAGTTCGACAGCTCGGACCATTCGGCGGCCAGTGTGCGGGCCCTGGAGGTCAGGTCGTTGAGCGAGGAGTCTAGCGCCGCATGGCTGAGGTTGAGGCCGGATTGCAGCGCTGCTTCAACGTGGACATCGAACCAGGATTCGATCGAGCGCGAGACGAACTGCACCGACACCAGATAGATGATCACCCCCGGCAGGATGCCGACGAGGGCAAACATCAGCACCAGCTTGGCCATCAGGCGCGAACCGAATTTGCCGCGCTTGTAGCGGCTGTACAGCCGTCCCAGCAACAGGCAGACCAGACCCAGCAGGGCAACGGCCATCAGCGCGTTCAGGCCGAGCAGCCACGAGTAGTGCTTGTCGAAAAAATCCGAATTGGCCGAAGCCGAGGCAAGCAGGAACAGCAGGATGCTGACGATGGCGCCACCAACCACCAGCAGATACCGAAGCGCGCGCGACACGGTTATTCAGCCTTGTAATTGAAGCGCTTCCAGTCGGAAGAAAAACGCCAGTCGCTGTTATTCAGCGCGTTGACCTGGAATGGCTTCGACAGCAAGCCCAGATCCAGCCCCATGCGTACCGCAACCTGATAGACCTCGCCGCTCTTGAGCGCACCCTTGTCGGCAATCAGCCAGCGATTGGGGCGCCGGATCAGCGCCAGCGCATCGTCGAGCGTGTTGAAGCTTTGCTGCAGGCTGCCGTTGATGGCGACGTTATAGCGCCGCGTCACCACGTTGTATTGCAGGCGAATGGTCTGGGTGGCGGTGATGGCTTTTTCGTCAAACCAATACCAGCGCGGGCGGGTCAGTTCGACGTCGGTCGTGAAATACAGGGACACGCCACGGTTGATGACTTCTTCCAGGCCGCGGTTGAGATCGAAAGAGAAGGTTGCCGACAGGCGATAGCCATCGTCGCCTGCTTCGATATGGGCCTGACTCAATTCAACGCCATCCGACGCAAAGCTCGAAGCATGGCTAAAAGACAGTGCCAGCATCAGGGCCAGCAGCCAGTATTTTATGAATTGAGGCAATGGTCGTGTCACTGGTTTCGGGTAAGGTAAAAGTTGGTGGCGGAACAGCGGCTCAGCACTTCTGGAACAGTGCGTAAAACAAGCCATCGTGATCGTGTTCGGCGTCGGCCGTCGGCAACAGCTGTCCGGGCGCCGGCAACCGGCGTGCATTCGCATGCCGCGTTGCAAAGGCCACTGCCTGGGCTTCCGATTCCTGCGGCCAGACGGAACATGTTACGAGTAACAATTTACCATCCGGGCGTAGCATCTGCCAAAGATTGTCCAGAATCTTTGCCGAAAGTGTTGCTAGTTGCTCGGTGTCGGTCTTGCGGCGCAGCCAGCGAATGTCGGGATGGCGGCGCACGATGCCGGAGGCGGTGCAGGGTACATCGGCCAGGATCCGGTCGAATGGCACACCGTCCCACCAGCCGCCGCCGGCGCTGCCCGTGCTGGCATCTCCTTGCTGCAGTTTGGCCTGCAATTGCAGGCGTTGCAGGTTTTGGGTGATGCGCTGCAAGCGTTTGGCATTGTTGTCCAATGCGGTCAGCTCGACATCGGCGATTTCCAGGATGTGGCCGGTCTTGCCGCCCGGTGCGGCGCAGGCGTCGAGCACCCGCATGCCGTCGTGCACGTCCAGCAATGGCGCCGCCAGTTGCGCACCGGCGTCCTGCACCGATGACAGGCCATCTTCGAAACCGGGAATCTGCGCTACCGGCAGCGCGTTGTCGAGGCGAATCGCATCGGCGCCGATCTGCCTGGCGGCGATGTCATGCTGGGCCAGGGTTTGCAGGTAATCGGCAACGCTGGTTTTGCGGCGGTTGACGCGCAGGGTCAGCGGCGGCGGCGCGTTGCCGGCCGTCAGGATCGCTTGCCATTGCTGCGGATAGGCGGCCTTCATGCGATCGATCCACCAGACCGGATAATTCCACATGCCGAGCGGCGTCTTGACGGCGCTGGCCATCAGCGCTTCGCGCTCGCGCAGGAAACGGCGCAGCACGGCATTGACCATGCCCTTGGCGTGCGCCATCTGCGGATCGGAATCGACGGCTGTCACCGCCTGGTTGACCACGGTGAAATTTTCGTAGGCGGGGTCATCGACATCGGCCAGCAGGCACAGTGCGACGCACAGCAGGCAATGCAGCAGTGTCGGTTCCGGCGGCCGGCTGGCGAGGTTGCTCAATAACGTTTCGGCGCGGCCGACGCCGCGCATGGTGCGATAGGCGATGTCCTGTATTGCACCGCGGGTCGGCGCCGGTGCGGCCGATTGGGCAAATACCTGGGTCAGCGCCTGCGGCAGTGCGGCGCCGTCGCGCACCAGCGCAACGGCTTGGGCGGCGCCCAGCAGGCTAAAGGCGAGAGAATCTTTTTTTAAGGTTGAATAAGTCACAAGTTGTTCAGGTCGGTGATGCGTAAGCAGCTTTGATAAATTGTCCAGTCAGTTCCTGGTCGTCGCCAGTTTGATGCCCAGTGCGATAAAGGCGGCGCCGACAGTGCGTTCCAGCCATTGTTTGACATGGGGATTGTTGCTTGCATGCCGGGTCAGGGTGCCGGCCAGCATTGCCGTGCCGCTGTTCCAGCATAACGACATGGTAGCAAACACCGCCCCCAGCAACAAAAAAGCCAGGATCTTGTGCGGCGAGTCATGGTTCACGAACTGCGGGAAAAATGACAGGAAGAACAGGATTACCTTGGGATTCAGTACGTTGGTGACCAAGGCCTGCACGAATATCGTCTTGTGTGGCCGCAGGGCCAGCGCCTCGCGATTTTTGGCGGCGGATGATTGCTTGCTGAATAACATTCTGATGCCGAGATAGACCAGGTAGGCGCCGCCGGCCAGCTTGACCGCCATGAATGCCGTGGCTGAGGCCGCCAGCAGGGCGGTCAGGCCGAATGCCGACAATGTCGCATGGATGCAGCAACCGACGGTGATGCCAAGCGCAGACATCAGGCCGGCACGGCGTCCTTGCGCCACGCTGCGGCCGACGATATAGGCGGTGTCCGGGCCGGGAGTGGCGTTCAGGAGCAGGACGGCCATCAAGAACAGGCCAAAATTGGTGATGCCGAACGATGTCATGGCGGCGTAGCTCGACAGGTTGGTCAGAATGGTGAGATTGTAACGGGGATAGGGGGCAAGTGTGACTGGAAAAACGTCGGGTTTGCTCAATATCCCTGGTGGCGATGTCGATTGTTGTTAAAATGACACCGTTGAGGATGATTTCCTTGGTGCAACTTTGGCAATTTGTGTTGATGAAGCCGGATTTATGCCGCCGGGACCAGGACCGGGGTCGGCGTTTGCAGGGTTTTCAGCATTTGTTGCGCATCCAACCAGCGTCGAAGATCGGCAAATACCCGTTCCGAGCCAATTTCGTTGAATAGCTCGTGATACATGCCTTCGTAGTCGTGGAAGGTGCCGACGCCGGGCCGCAATGCATCGAAGAAGCGCTGGCTGCCTTGCGGATCGACCAGGTGGTCGTCGCCGGCTACCAGTAGCAGGGTCGGGATAGCCAGTGTCGGCGCGTGGGCCAGGGAAAACTCACCGGCTTCCAACATGCTGTTCAACAGACGCGCGCTGATCTTGTCATGCACCAGCGGATCGTTGCTGTAGGCCGGAGCGACCGCCGGGTCGTGCGACAGGTGATTGGTCGAGAGGCCGTTTGGCACGGCCACGCCGGGAGCCAGCATCGACATCACCTTGAGCAAACCACGCTGGATGGCGCTCAACGGCAAGGCCAGGCCGGGCGAAGACAGGATCAAGCCGCGTAGCGGCGACAGGTGGGCGGTGGCAAAGCGCGCCGCAAACACGCCGCCCATGCTATGACCGAACAGCAATGGCGCTGTCGGCGGCAATTCGGGATATTCCAGGGTTTGCTGATGAGCAAAGTCATCCAGCACCAGCTTGGCGTCGTGCAAAATGGTGGTGCTGTCCGGTACGTCGCCGCGCTTGCCGCCGGAGCGGCCGTGGCCACGGTGATCGTAGCTGCGCACCACCAGGCCGCAGCGATTGAAGAAGCGCACTACATGGGCATAGCGCCCCGAGTGTTCGCCCAGTCCGTGCATCAGCAGGATACTGCCGGCAACCGGCACGCCGGGAGCCAGCGGCCAGTCGGTGACGAAGAGAGAGACGCCGTCGCCGGTCGTAAGCTGCTGCTCACGAACTGAGGTCATTATCAGACGCCCCAGAGTACGTCGTTGTTGTGCTTGCGGGCTTCGCGCAGCATTTCCAGCAGTGGGTAGATCTTGTTGGCGAAGTTCACCGTTTGCACCGGCTCGTGGCCGCTGTCGTCGCCGGCTTCGTTGTGGTGGGCGGCGATGTCGCGCTGGACGCTGTCGGATGCTGGGTGAGCGCGGCTTTCCGATGTCTCGGCTTCCAGCTTGGCGATGGCATCTGCACCTTCGGCTGCGGTGATGACGCCGATCTTGACGTCTTTATTCAGCAGGTCGAGGATGCGCTTGGCGTCGTGTTCGAACATGATCACTTCGGCTGACGCTTTGGATTTGAAAGTAACTAACATAAAACCTCAAGATATTGTTTTTGATAAAAAGGACATTGTACAGAATACTTCTTTGTCGGGCGGTTTGCCACCGCTGTCACCGCTGGTTACAGTGCTTGCGGCGGCGATCCTGTCCCGATTGAAATGTGGCCGCAATGATAACGTTTTCCGCTGCTAATTGTGTTTGAACGAGGCGATGAAGGTTTCGGCGTTTTCGCGTGAAACGGCCTTTTCCGGGCCCATGACGATGACCTGGTAGATTTCCTTGTCCTGGCTGACAAAGTGTCCGTACAGGATTTCCGCGTTGCCATCGCGAGTGCTGCCGACGGCTTCGACGTCGACGCTGGCCGACGATCCTTGTGCATTTGCGACTGCGCTGGCTTTCTCTGATTTGACTGTACCGTTGATGTTTTTCACCAGTGCAGTTTTCATCGCGCTCAGCGCCGCCTGTGCCTTGGCGGCGTCGGGCAGGCTGGCGCTGCCGACGGCAAATACCGTATCGTCGACCTTGGCGGCGGTCATGGTCATCGTGACCTGGGTGCCGTCGAGATCGATTTGCCGCGCAAATGTCGACGGTTTGGCCGGCAGCAGCACGCTGTAGGAAGCATCCTTGCCGCGCACTTCACGCCAGTTGAACTTGGGAGAGCAGGCGCCGAGCAATAGTACGGCGCCGGCGCACAGCAACAGGGAGCGGACAGGAAAGGTCGAGGCAGATTTCACGAGATCGCGCAGCGGGCTGCAAAAATGGAAGCAGCCGCTATGGTATCTGATGCTGGAAGGTGCGCACACCGAAAACGATGCCGATGCACAACAGCACGATCCCCGCCACTACCTGCAGGCTGGGCGCGGCGCCGCGGAAAATGAACGCATACAGCAGCGCCGACAGGGTTTCGAACACGATCAGTTGCGCCAGCAGGGCGGTCGGCAGGTGCTGGCTGGCCTTGTTCCACAACAGGATACCGATCCATGATGCACACAGGCCTATGACCAGCATCAGGCCGACGAATTGCAGCGGCCGCGGGCCGAACGGGAATGCGTAGGCGCCGCCCGCCAGTTTCAGGTAGGCGCCGTAGCCGAACAGGCCGACCAGGGCCAGCGGCAAAGTGGCCAGGCCTTGCGCAGTAGCCCAGGTCGATGAACTGATATGCGGATTGGCGCGCAGGTAGCGCGCGTTGACGATCGGGTACCAGGTCCACGCGGCGACACCGCCCAGTGCCAGCAGGCAGCCCAATACATAGTCAAACATGGTGCGGGTGTTGCCCGGCTCGCTGGCTGCAGCGCGCATGTGCGCCAGCTCGGCGGCGTTGACGCACAGGATGCCGACCAGGATGATGGTCAGCGATGGCGCCAGCCGGCGCCAGGCAACGCTCTCCGCGGCGTGTCCCGGTGACCAGTTGGAAAATACCGAAATCACCACCGGCAGAGTGCCAATCAGCATGGTCGGCAGCGGCGCGTCGGCTAACTGAATGGCCGTCGCTAGCGCGGCGTAGTAAAGCAGATTGCCGATCAGCGACAGTTTCAGCGCGGCGCGCCAGTCGGCCTTGGTCAACACGGCGACGCGCTTGCGGTCGAGCAGGGCCGGCACCAGTGCGATCAGGCCGAAGGCGACATAACGCCCGAACGACAGCATGATGCCGGGGTAGTCGGGCAGCATCAGCGGCGCAATGAACACCAGTCCCCACATCAGGCCGGCGCCGAGCGCGCATAACAGGCCGGTCAGCATGGCGAGATGTCCTTTATGGACAGACAACGTTGCGCATGATCCGGTGTACGGCAGGCGGGTGATACGGTAATGATTAAGGATGACATGGGTATTTTGCAGGGCAATCGATCTCGTCGTCCGGCAAACAGTCACAACGACCGCCGACTACGACAAACGCTATCATGCCCGGCCTCAGCTCAGCGGTCTTGTACCAATTTGCTGTTGATACTGCGCCGGCGTGACGCCATAGGCGCGCTTGAACCAGCGCGTCAGGTGGCTTTGATCGGTCAGGCCGACCGCGGCGGCGGCATCGGTCGGAGTGCTGCGCTGGGACAGCAGGGTCTTGGCGCGGGTGGCGCGGCGCGCTTGCAGGTACTGATGCGGTGTCGCGTGGAACTGTGCCGAGAATGCCCTGACGAAATGAAATACCGACATGCCGGCTTCCGATGCCAGCGTGTCGATATGCAAGGTCTGGTCGAGATTGGCTTCGATGCAATCGAGCACGCGCCGCATCGCCAGCATGCGTTGCGGACGACTGCTCGTTGCGCTGGCGAGCGGGCGCAGGTTCTTGCCGTAGCGTTGCGTAACAGCGTCGATCAACTGCGTGAAGTGCGAGATGAAGGCGAGGTCGTCCGGCGCCTGCCACATGCGCCGGAACAGCAGCTGGAAACTGTCGGCCAGTTGCGGATCGTGGGCGGTGGCGTCGGCAAAGTAGGCTTCGCTGCCTGTCAGTTCGCGCAGCACCTGCGGCTCAATGAACAGCATCTGATAAGTCCAGCCGGCGGCGACTTCAGCATGGCCGTCGTGCAATTCGTCGGGATTCAGCAGCACCAGCGTACCGGCCGGCGCTACGTGTTCGGAACCTTTGTGGCGAAAACGCTCGACCCCGGTTTCAATCGCACCCAGCGAATAGGCGTCGTGCACATGCGGCGCAAACGCGTGGTCAACCAGGCGTGCCGAATACAATTCCACGCCCGGCAGATGCGGACTGGTCTTGAAGGTGACGAATTCGGACGGATGATGGAACACGCTGGCGCACCTTGTTAGTCAGGACGGATCAGGCCAGGCGCGCCAGATGGCGGCGCACGGAAAGTACGGCGCCGATCAGGCCGAGGCCGGCGCTGATTGCCAGCAGTGCCAGGATGGCGGTCCAGTTCAGTGGCAGCAGACGGAATTCCGATGCATACAGGCGGGCGAATTCGGCGATCGCCTGGTTCAGCGGCTGCATGCCGAGCGCCACCGCACCCAGCGCCAGGCCGCCGGCGCACAGGCCGAGCAAGGCGCCGGTGTAATAGAAGGGGCGATGGATGAAGGCGTCGGTCGCGCCGACCAGCTTGGCGACGGCAATTTCTTCGCGCTGCGTCAGCACCTGCAGTCGCACAGTATTGAATACCACCGCCACCACCACAACCGCCAGCGTCGCCGCCAGGAACAGCAATACCAGCCGCAGGATCGCCAGCAGCGCGGCCAGGCGCTTGACCCATTCCGAGTCGACCTGCACCGTGTCGACACCAGGCAGTGCCTTGAGATCGGCGGCAATCACATCGATACGCCCGGCGTCAGGGGCATCGTGGAAACCGGCCAGCTTCAGCACGTAGGCGTCTGGCAGCGGGTTCTGGCCCAGTGTGGTCAACGCATCGTCCATACCGGTCTTGTTCTTCAGGCTGATCAATGCATCTTCACGCGGCATGAACAAGACCTTGGCGGCGCTGTGATGTTTCTGCAGCACGGCGTCGATCGGCTTGGCCAGCGCGGTGGCCTTGTCGCGCGCGGTATCGAGCGCCATGAAGATGCTGATCTCAGGCTCCACAGCGAGCTGTTCGGAGATCGGGCGCACGTTTTCCATCAGCGTCAGGCCGCCGAACGGCAGCGCCAGCGCAATCGCCACCACCAGTACATTGAGCGCAAAGCCGCCGGGCGACTTGAGCAGGTGCGTGAAGGCGTCAGTGAGAGCAAACCAATGCTGTCGCAGCCAGATTTTCATGCTGCACCTCCGTTCGAGCGCAGCGCTGAATTCTGCCAATGGTCGACAATCTGTCCCTGGTCGAGGAACACCACGCGGTTGGCGCTGTTGAGGAATTGCTCGTCATGGGTCGAGATCAGGCAGGTCACGCCGACCGCGTGAAACGACTTGAGCGCGTCCAGCACCTTGTTGGCGTTGTCGCGATCGAGGTTGGCGGTGGGTTCATCGGCCAGGATGATTTGCGGGCGATTGACGATGGCGCGCGCAATCGAAACGCGCTGCTGCTCGCCGCCCGACAATGCCTGCGGATCGCTGGCGCCCTTGTCCAGCAGGCCAACCTTGTCGAGCGCGGCTTGCGCGCGCTTTTCAGCTTCGCTGCGCGTGGCGCCGGTGACCAGCAACGGCAGCATCACATTGGCCAGCACCGTGCGGTCCTGCAGCAGCTTCTGCTGTTGCAGGATCAGGCCCAGGTTGCGGCGCAGGTAAGGCAGGCCGGAGGATTTCAGCTTGCCGACATTGGCGCCGCTGACAGTCAGCGTGCCGCTGCTGGGACGTTCGATGGCAGCAATCAGGTTGAGCAGGGTCGATTTGCCGGCGCCGGATGGACCCGCCAGGAAAATCAGGTCGCCCTTGTTGACCGTCAGCGTGATATCGCGCAGCGCGACCACGTCACGCGCGTATTTTTTGGATACCTGGTTGAATTCAATCATTGCGATAGATTTTTTCTGTCGGTGGTTTCGGCAACGCGTGGGCAAAACGTCTTGCCCACCCTACACGCTTGGATCGAGATCAGGCAAGCAAAGCATCTACGAATTCGGTCGCATCAAACGGCTGCAAATCTTCAATCTGTTCGCCGACGCCGATGAAATATACCGGGATTGCGCGGTTAGTGGCAATCGCCGCCAGCACGCCGCCCTTGGCGGTGCCGTCCAGCTTGGTGATGACCAGGCCGGTCAGGCCGAGCGCATCGTCGAAAACCTTGACCTGGGTCAGCGCGTTCTGGCCGGTGTTGCCGTCGATGACCAGCAGCACTTCATGCGGTGCGGTCGCCATGCCTTTGCCGATCACGCGCTTGATTTTCTTGAGCTCGTCCATCAGGTGCAACTGCGTCGGCAAGCGGCCAGCGGTATCGACCATGACCACGTTGATGCCACGCGCTTGCGCCGAATGCACGGCATCGAAGGCCACTGCGGCCGGATCGCCGGATTCCTGGGAAATCACGGTGACATTGTTGCGTTCGCCCCAGATCGTCAGTTGCTCGCGCGCAGCGGCGCGGAAAGTGTCGCCTGCCGCCAGCAGCACCGATTGATTGTGCGCTTGCAGGTGTTTGGCCAGTTTGCCGATGGTGGTGGTTTTGCCGGCGCCGTTGACGCCGGCGATCATCATCACCAGCGGCTTGTGCTGATCCAGCACCAGCGGCTTTTGCAACGGCGTCAACAAATCGATCAGCAAGGTGCGCAGCGCCGCCTTGACCTGGGTCGCTTCGGTCAGTTTGTCTTCCTTGACCTTCTTTTTCAGGGCATTGAGCAGGAAATGGGTCGCTTCGACACCGGCGTCGGATACCAGCAGCGCCGATTCCAGCTCTTCATACAGGTCTTCGTCGATCTTGGCGCCGACGAACAGGGTAGTCAGGTTGGATGAGGTCTTCGACAGCCCGGTTTTCAGGCGCGACAGCCAGGAGCGCTTTTGCTCGGCGGCGACCGGCGCGGCGACGATTTCGGCTTCGGTTTCGGCGACAGGTGCGGGCGCAACCTCCACGGCTGCAGTTGGCGCGATCATCGACGTGACTGCGGGCGTGACTGCAGGCGTGACTGCGGGTGGGGCAGCCACGGCGCTTGCCGGCGCTACGGCTGGTGGCAATGCGGCAGGAGTAGCAGGTTCTGCCACTGGCGTTTCTGACACTGGTGCGGGTTCGGCTTTTGGTTTTTTCTTGAAGAAACTAAACATCTGAGGCCTGGTCTGGAAGGCGGTGAAATAGGGCGTTACGGCGGCCCGCTTCGGGCTGCCGGACAAGAGGTACAATCACCGGCATTCTATCAGAGCGACGCGCTTCGAATTCGGGAACGTCTTGCCGTTTGTGCCAGTATCCGGGTATCTTCGGCGGCCAAATGCGATCGGATGCTCGAAATCCGAGCAAAGCTCCCCATTTTTATTAAGATTAATGAAAAAGCAAAGTTCCAACAAAACGCCGGTGCATGCCGGCAAAGCGCCGTTGGCGCGGCAGGTCAGGATTATCGGCGGCGCCTGGAAGCGCACGCCGCTGGCGGTATTGGATAGCGAAGGTCTGCGGCCGACGCCGGACCGGGTACGCGAGACAGTATTTAATTGGCTCACACACTTGCTTGATGGCAACTGGGGCGAGGTGCGCTGTCTGGATTTGTTTGCCGGCACCGGTGCGCTTGGTTTCGAATCGGCCAGCCGCGGCGCAGCGGCAGTGACGATGATCGAACACAATACGCCCGCAGTACGCCAACTGGAAGCCACCAAGGCCAAGCTGGACGCGGCCCAGGTGCAGGTACTGCGCAGCGACGCGGCGACCTGGCTCAGCAAGGCGGCCGGCGATGCGGCGCGCTATGACCTGATCTTCCTGGACCCGCCATATAACCAGGGCTGGCTGGAAAAGACGGTGCCGCTATGCGGCGGGTTGCTGAGCGATTACGGGCTGTTGTATCTTGAATCCGAATTCGCGCTGCTGCCGGAAGAATTGCCGACATGGCTGGCCGGGTGGGAGTTGCTGCGAGCAGACAAAGCTGGCATGGTGTTTTATCACTTGCTTAGAAAGCAATAAAATTCTGTCCGATGCGAATTGTGCCTGAGGTAAATTCAGGCATAATGCGCGATCTGATTGGGTGCAAGGGGAAGAAGATGGTCACTGCAGTTTATCCGGGAACGTTCGATCCACTCACGCGTGGTCATGAAGATCTGGTGCGTCGCGCATCCGGGCTGTTCGACAAGCTGGTGGTGGGGGTTGCCGACAGCAAGAACAAGAAACCGTTTTTCTCCCTCGAAGAGCGCCTGTCGATTGCCAACGAAGTGTTGGGGCATTATCCGAATGTGCAGGTCGAGAGTTTTTCCGGCTTGCTCAAGGATTTCGTGCGCCAGCATGATGCCAACGTGATTGTGCGCGGCTTGCGCGCCGTGTCCGACTTCGAATTCGAGTTCCAGATGGCCGGCATGAACCGTTATCTGCTGCCGGATGTGGAAACCCTGTTCCTGACGCCGTCGGATCAGTATCAGTTCATCTCCGGCACCATCGTCCGTGAAATCGCGACGCTCGGCGGCGATGTCTCCAAATTCGTTTTCCCTTCGGTCGAAAAATGGCTGAAAGAAAAACTCGACGCCCAGCAGTCCTGAGCGGCAAGTCGCCAATCGGCATAGAATGGTGCAGTAAAGCGGGATCGCCTGATCCCGCGGCAACCTGATTTAAAAGAGTAGTGCAATGGCTTTATTGATCACCGACGACTGTATTAATTGCGACGTATGCGAGCCCGAGTGCCCGAACGGTGCGATCTACATGGGGCCGCTGATTTACGAAATCGACCCGCATAAATGCACCGAATGCGTAGGCCATTTCAATGAGCCGCAGTGTCAGCAAGTGTGTCCGGTCAGTTGCATTCCGCTGGACCCGGCCTGGCACGAATCCAAGGAACAGCTGCAGGCCAAGTATGAGCGCCTGCAAGCCGAAGTGGCTGCGACAGCTGCCGCCAAGGCGCAGTAAGCTAGAACGCCAGTTCCGGTTCGATTTCCTGGCCCACGCGCAGGATTTCTCCCTCTCCCTCCAGCAAGATCACATTGACGCCGAAGGTGATGCCGTCATTGACGCGTGGATTGATGCGATAGGTCATCAAGATGTCCAGCGGGTCGGGACCGTATTCGCCGGTGGCCTGGTCGATCGACGGCATCGGGCAGCGCGCACATGGCTTGACCGGTTGCAGGCTGATGTTGCCCGCCTGGATAGTCGCTACGAAATCCTCTTCAAATGCATCCACGCCATCGATCACGATATTCGGCCTGAAGCGATTCATCGGCAAGGCGGCGCGGCCCTGCGCCTGTAGCTTGTGGTTCAGGTCATCCAGCGATCCCTGCGAGATCAGCAGCATTGGATAGCCGTCGGGAAAATGCGTCGGCACATCGATGTCGTTGGTCCATTTCTTACTCGCCAGGCGCTGTGCGGCGGGATTGAAACGCACCAGCCGGCACGCCGTGCCGAGCACCTGCGAAAACCAGGCTGTGGCTTGGTCTCCGCAATCGTGCGCCGCGACCGTGTCGTCCCAGATGGTGACGGCAAGCGTTGGCGTGTCCGGCGCCAATGGCGTGCTTGGAACGGTCAGCGGTGGCATGCCCGGCGCCTGCACCAGCATCGTATCCGCCTGCACGGTTGGCACAATTAACGCCATCGCAGCATGCGAGCGCTGCGACAGGAATTGCCCGGCGCTGTCGACTACCATCCATTCACGATCATGGACTTGCAGATGGCTGAGGCCGAAGGCTGTGACGGCTGCTTCCTGCAGGTCAATGCCGCGGCAGGATTTGATCGGGTAGAGCGTCAGGGTGGTGATGGTTGGCATCGTATTCATTCTTCTTTTTTTCAATTACGGTTGGGGCAGGATATGGCCCAGCCAGTCCTGGAATTCAGTAATCGCAGCTTCCTTTCGGGTATCGAACGGCGACACCAAAAAATAGCTGCCACGCGCCGGCGCCTTGATGTCGAACAAGCGCAGCAGGCGGCCGCTTGCCAGGTGATTGTGTGCCAGGCAGCCGCGCGCCAGCGCGATGCCCTGGTCGGCGGCTGCTGCATCGAGCAGATGCATCGGATCGTCGTACAGCGCACCGGTTTGCGGTTCACCGTGTTTGATCCCGGCGGCAGCAAACCATTGCTCCCAGCCGCGATGATGGGCGAAGCGCAGCAACGGATAGCGCGGCAGGTCTTGCGGCGTGATGTGCGGGTGAGCGGCCAGGAAGGCCGGGCTGCAAACCGGGAAAATCACTTCTTGCAGCAGGCGCTGGTAGCGGAAATTCTTGTGGCCGGCGCGGCCGTACCAGATGGCGACATCGGCATCGCTGAAATCGAGCTCGTTCAGTTCATGCGTGCTGCGCAGGCTGATGTCGATATGCGGATGTGTGCCGTGAAATGCCGCCAGCCGTGGCACCAGCCAGGCGCTGGCGAACGATGGCGAGACGCTGACGCGCAGTGTCTGTCCGCTGCGCTTGCGCTCGACCCGGCCCAGTTGCAGCGCCAGATCCAGTGCCGTCAGGGCTTGTCGTACTTCTTCCGCCAGCAGCCGGCCGCTGTCGGTTAGCACCATTTGCCGGCCTTCACGCTGGAACAGCTTACGCCCGGTGCGTTGTTCCAGCGCACGGATCTGGTGGCTGATGGCGCTGTGCGTCAGGTGCAGTTCTTCCCCGGCCCGGGTGTAATTGCCCAGCCGCGCAGCGGCTTCAAAGGCGCGCAGGGTCTGGGTTGGCGGCAAGCGTTCGAACATATTGGGCTGAGTTAAATGGCAATCGGTTAGTTTCATTCACATATAAGGATAAAACACTTCGTTGGCTTTCGTGCGGATTGCTTCTTAATATCGACATATCCCGTTTTTATTTTGCGACCGACCATGAAGCTTGCTACCCGTGTGTTCCTGATATTTTCATCAGGCTATTTCATTTCCTACCTGGCGCGCGGCATCAATTTGCCGCTGGCGCCGCTGCTGAGCAGCGAACTCGGCTTGTCGCCGGCTCAACTGGGCCTGCTCACCAGCCTGTATTTTTTCGCCTTCGCTGCTTGCCAACTGCCGCTCGGCATCCTGCTCGATCGCTTCGGCCCGCGCCGGGTGCTGGCCTGCCTGCTGCTGCTGGCCGCTGCCGGTGCGGTGGTCTCGGCCAATGCGCACGGATTCGGCATGCTGATGCTGGGTCGCCTGCTGCTGGGAGTTGGCACTTCGGCATGCCTGATGGCCGGTCTCAAGGCCATCGTCGCCTGGTTTCCGCAGGATCACTTGCCGTTGATGAATGGCGCCATCTACGCGATTGGCGGGCTGGGCGCCGTAGCGACCGGTACACCGATTGCATGGGCGCTGGGCTGGACCAGCTGGCGCGTGTTGTTCGTGGTGGTGGCGGTGCTGATTCTGCTGATAGTGCTGGCGCTATTTACGCTGGTGCCGGAAAAGGACGAGCAGCATCCGAAGAGCAGCCTGGCGGCGCAACTGCGCGATATCGGCGGGATATTCAGGAGTCGCGTGTTCTGGCGCACGGCGCCATTGGTGATGGCCAGCCAGGGCGTGTTTCTCGGCGTTCAGGGCTTGTGGGCCGGGCCATATCTGCGCGATGTCAGCCAGCTGCCTGCTTCAGCTGCCGCGAATATCGTGGCGCTGGTCGGTTTGGCGATGGTGCTGGGGGCGGTCGGCTCCGGCTGGCTGGCGCGTCGTTTGCAACAACGTGGAATTTCATTGCACACCACGGCGGGCAGCGGGATGTTTCTGTTCATGCTGGTGCAGTTGCTGATCATGCTCGGCGCGCCGCTGCCGAATTGGCTGCTGTGGGGATTGTATGGCTTGTGCGGCACCGCCGGCGTGTTGTCGTATGCGGCGCTGGTACGGGAATTTCCGGCACATCTGGCGGGACGTGTCAGCACAGGTTTGACGCTGGTGCTTTTTGCCGGCGCGTTTATCGTGCAGTATGGATTTGGCGTGCTGCTCAATCTCTGGCCGCAGGACGGCGGGCATTATGCGGTTGCCGCGCATCGGACTGCCTGGCTGATTGCCTTGCTGGTGCAGTTGGTTGCCGGTATCTGGTTTTGCCGGCCGTTGCGGAAAACCACAACGCCGGCAACAGATCCGCTTAGCGCAACATGAACGACATGGCCGACAGGCTGTTCAAGATGCGTACCGCATATTGCACCGATGGCGCGGCAAATTCGACGCTGACGCCATCGATCCGCTGCAACAGCGGCAGTTGGCAGAACAGGTCGGCCAATGCAGGGCTCTGGATTTGCAGGCGGCAGGTAAGCGGCGTTTGCAGGACGAATGGCTTGGCCTGACCGACGGCGGCGATTGCCGCTGTGGCGTTCTCGGTCAGCAATGCGTTTGCCCGTTGCGGCGACAGTGACACACCGCTGGTGTTGCCATCGGCGGTCTTGATCGCCACCAATTTGGCGTGCGGGAACAGTGCCTGGTTTTCGGCGACGAAGACATCGTCGCCGCTGCCGAAAATCACCGGCACGCCGAATTCACCGGCGAGCGCACCGTAGATGCCGGCTTCGCCGAGTTCCATGTCGTTCAGCCAGACGCGTGAAAATGCGAAGCTGTTGATGGTGTGAGCGAGGATGCCGCGGCTTTGCGAACGGCCGTGGTAGCCGACCATCATGACAGCATCCACACCGCTTTCCACGCCGCTCATCATGCCCAGCAGGCGTGGCTTGCCGAGGATGGCGCTGGCGGCCGGATGCAGCAGGTCCGGCAGCAGGTTGCGGAAGCCGCCGTGCGAATCGTTGACCAGGATTTCGCTGGCGCCGCCGGCCAGCGCACCTTCGATGACGGCGTTGGCTTCTGCCGTCATCAGGCGCCGCGCGCGTTCATATTCCGGATTGCCGGCGCGGGTTTGCTCAGGATGGAAGACGCCGGCAATGCCTTCGATATCAACGGAAATCAGTATTTTCATGATGTGTTTTTGAGAGAGAACTAGGCCGGAAGATTGGCCGATGCATCGCGCAGCGACTGACGTTGATGACCATCGCGGCCGGTCACGGTTTCGGCGGCAAACAAGGCGTTGACGATTGCCTGCTCGGTGCTGTCAACCACGGCTTCGAACAAGGGATCGAGAAAGCTGTCGTGCAAGGATGCGCTTTGATGCATCGCCTGACCCGGGCGATACGGCAGGGTTTGTGCGGTGGAAAAGGCCAGCGCCAGGTCGCCGCTGCCGTGGCCGTAAATCGAACCGGTGCGGCCAAGGCCGACGCCGCAGCGGGTTGCCAATCGGCCCAGCTGGCGCGCATCGAGCGGCGCATCGGTAGCGATGATCATGATGATCGAACCCATTTCAGGGACATCTTCCAGCGGCTGCCGCAGGCGCAGCAATTCTTCGCCGACGCGACGTCCGGCCAGCGTTAATGCTGCCAGCTTGCCGAAATTGGATAGCACCAGCGCGCCAACGCAATATTGCTTGCCACCGACTTGTGCCAGGCGTGAAGCCGAGCCGATGCCGCCCTTGAGTTCGAAGCTCGACATGCCGCGTCCGGCGCCGACTGCACCCTGTGCAAAATCGGCGGCGGACGCGGACAAGGCTTGCCGGTAATGATCGGCAGTGATTGCCAGCGCCTGGATATCGTTCAGGTAGCCGTCATTACATTCGAATACCAGCGGATTGACGGTCGGGTCGCTGCGGCCGATTTCCGGGTTGTCGCCGATGGCAGAAATGATCTGGGCGGTGGCGACGCTGCCGACCGACAGGGTATTGGTCAGGGCAATCGGCGTCTCCAGTACGCCCAGCTCCTGCACCTGCACCAGGCCGATGCTTTTGCCGAAACCGTTGAATACGGTAGCGGCTGCCGGCACCTTGTCGCGGAATGGATCGCCGCCATGCGGACGGATCACGGTGACGCCGGTCTGGATCGATCCTTGCGCCAGCGTCGCATGGCCTACGGTAACGCCGGCGACATCGCTGATGGCGTTGCGTGGGCCGGCCGGCAGCGTGCCGATATGAGGAATGTTCAGCATCAGCGACGGTCGATTTTAGGGTCCAGTGCGTCGCGCAAGCCATCGCCCAACAGGTTGAAGGCCAGCACCGTCAAGAAGATCGCCAGGCTCGGGAACACGGCGATATGCGGTGCCGTCATCATGTCGGCGCGCGCTTCGTTGAGCATCGCGCCCCATTCCGGCATCGGCGGCTGCGCGCCCATGCCGAGGAACGACAGGCTGGCTGCGGTGATGATCGAAGTGCCGATACGCATCGTGAAGTACACCACCACGGCCGACACCGTGCCCGGGAAAATATGGCGCAGGATGATGGTGCGGTCGTTGGCGCCGATACTGCGCACCGCTTCGATAAAGGTCAGATGCTTCAGCGCCAGCGTGTTGCCACGCACCAGGCGGGCGAAGGTCGGGATGCTGAAGATGGCGACCGCGACGATCACGTTAGACATGCCGTTGCCGAGGATCGCGACGATGCCGATCGCCAGCAGGATGCCGGGGAAGGCGAACAGCACGTCGCAAATGCGCATGATGATGCGGTCGGCCCAACCTTCGTAATAACCGGCGATCAGGCCCATCAAGGTGCCGATCACGGCGCCGACGGCGACCGAGGAGAAGCCGGCGGTCAGCGAAATGCGGGTGCCCATCAGGATGCGGCTGAAGATGTCACGCCCAAGTGAATCAACACCGAACCAGTGCGCCAGAGACGGTCCGGCATTCAAGGCGTCGTAGTCGAAGTAGTTTTCAGGATCGTAAGGCACCAGCCAGGGCGCGGCAATCGCGACCACGATCAGCAGCAATACGAAACAACCGGCGGCAACCGCCAGGTGCTGTTTCTTGAATTTGCGCCAGAACTCGCTCCACGGCGTGCGGATTGTGTTCGGTAGCGGCGCGGCAGCAACAGCGGTGACTGGAGAGACTGGGCTTGATGGAGTAGTCACGGGCGGCCTCACTTGTAACGGATGCTCGGATTGATGACGGCGTACAGCACGTCGACAATCAGATTAATGAAAATGAATTCCAGCGAGAACAGCAGGATCTCGGCCTGGATGATCGGATAGTCGCGCATCTCGACAGCGTCGATCAGCAAGCGTCCCATGCCGGGCCAGTTGAACACTTTCTCGACCACGATCGAACCGCCCAGCAGGAAGCCGAATTGCAGGCCCATCATCGTGACGACTGGAATCAGCGAGTTGCGCAGGCAGTGTTTGAGCACCACGACCATTTCCGACAAGCCCTTGGCGCGGGCGGTGCGGACAAAATCTTCCTGCAGGATTTCAACGAACGAGGAACGGGTAAAGCGCGCCATCACCGCTGCTACCGCGGCGCCGAGTGTCAGCGACGGCAGGATGTAATGGCGCCAGCTGTCGGCGCCGATAGTCGGCAGCCAGCCCAGCTTCACGGAAAACAGTTCCATCAGCAGCATGCCGAGCGCAAACGATGGAAACGAAATACCTGATACGGCGAGTGTCATGCCAAGCCGGTCCGGCCATTCATTGCGCCACACCGCCGAGACTATGCCGATGAACAGGCCGAACAATACCGCCCACACCATGCTGGTCACGGTCAGCCAGAAGGTTGGCCAGAAGCGTTCGGCAATCTCGGTGCTGACTGGACGCTTGGTGCGCAGTGAGGTGCCGAAATCGCCGCGCAGGGCATTGCTGAAATAGCTGATGAATTGTTCATGCATCGGTTTGTCCAGGCCGAGGTCGTGCCGGATCAGCTCCACGGTCTGGGAGTCTGCTTCAGGTCCGGCGACCAGCCGCGCCGGATCACCCGGCAGCATGTGGACAAACAGGAATACCATGACTGCCACAATCAGCAAGGTCGGTATCAGGCCCATCAGGCGTTTTAATACGTAAGGAAACATGGGGCGCTCTGCTAGTTGGCCGGCCTGTCGGAACAGACCGTACTCGGATTATGTATCTCACAAGGTCTTTGCCTTGTTTTACCTATATGTGGGTGGTGGGGGACAAGGTGATTCTTGATCCCGCCGCCGTTCTTTGCAAATCAACCGTCTTATCTGATTAGTTGGGGACAGAGTAATTCGCCGCGCTACGGCGGCTCTTAAACTCTGTCCCGCAATTATTTAATTTCAATTTCATCGAAATTAAACGAACCGTCAGGCATCACATAAATGCCTTTCAGATTTTTGCTGCGTGCATACAACAACTTCTCGGTGACCAGGAAAGCCCACGGTGCATCTTTCCAGATTTCCGTTTGCGCATCCTTGTAGAGCGCGGTCTTTTCGGTGCGATCGGTGGTGGTCAGCGCCTTGGCGATATCTGCATCAACCTTGTCGTTCTTGTAGTAAGCAGTATTGAAAAGCTTAGACGGGAACGATTCGGATGCCAGCAAAGGACGCAGGCCCCAATCGGCTTCACCGGTCGAGGACGACCAGCCGGTGTAGTACATGCGTACCGGGGCAGTTGCCGGATTCGGTGCGCTTTCCACTTTCTCCACGCGTTGGCCAGCTTCCAGCGCCATTACCTTGGCCTTGATGCCGACCTGCGCCAGTTGCTGCTGCACGAACTGGATGACTTTTTGTGCGGTGGTGTGGTTGTAGGCCGACCACAACTCAGTTTCGAAACCGTTCGGATAACCGGCTTCAGCCAGCAACTGCTTGGCCTTCTTCGGATCGTAAGGCCATGGCCCGGTCTTCAGTGCATAGTCGACGCCTTGCGGCAGCACGCCATCCTGCGGCATCGCGTAACCGGAGAACGCAACCTTGACCAGTGCATCCTTGTTGATCGCGTAGTTGATCGCTTGTCGTACCTTCGGATTGTCGAAAGGCTTTTGCAGCACATTCATCGAGAGGTAACGCTGGATGATGGATGGCGAAGTGATCAGGTCCAGGTTCGGTTTGCCCTTCAGCAGTTCGGCTTGCTCGTACGGCAGCGGGAAGGCGAATTGCGCTTCGCCGGTTTGCATGATGGCGCTGCGAGTGTTGTTGTCGACCACCGGTTTCCAGGTGATGCTGTCGATCTTCGGATAACCCTTCTTCCAGTAGCCGTCGAACTTGCTGACCTTCAGATAGTCGGTCTGCTTCCATTCTTCAAATTTGAACGGGCCGGTGCCGACTGGATGGAAAGCGATATCCTTGTTGCCGTATTTCTTGAGCGCAGTCGGCGAAATCATCGCGGCCGAGGAGTGCGCCAGCGTGTTGATGAACGGCGAGAACGGTTCTTTCAGCGTGATCTTGACTTCGTAATCGTTGACGATGTCGACCTTGGAAATGCGGTTGAACAGATTGAAACGCTTGAGCTTGTTGTCCGGATTGATGACACGTTCCAGCGACATCTTCACTGCATCCGCCTTGAAATCGGTGCCGTCCTGGAACTTCACGCCCTTGCGCAGGCGGATGGTGTAGACCAGACCGTCCTTGCTGACTTCATAGCTTTCGGCCAGCACATTGACCAGTTTCAAATCCTTGTCGAAGCCGAACAGGCCCTGGTAGAAAGACTTGATCGCCGCTTGCGACAGTGTGTCGTTGCTGTCGTAGGGATCCAGCGTGGTGAAGGTCGAGGCGACCGCCAGCGTGACGTCCTTGGCCGCAAAGACCTGGCCGGCCGTGAATTGGGCGGTCAGTGCAACGGCAGTGGTAGCGAGGACCTTGCCGAAATATCGAGTAGTGCGCATGTGTTACTCCCCTGGTTCAAAGATCAATGAAGGTAGACAAACAAAGCAAAAAACACTTACAAATTAAAAAGCGCCGGAAATCCGGTGGGTTGCTACAAAGTGTCCGGGGCCGACCTGTTTCAACGGTTCGACTACGGGCAGGTCATCTATATTGCGGATCGGGCTGGGTATCTCTTCCGGCAGCATCTCGCGCTTGCGATGACGCTGGTTCGGATCGGCAACCGGCACCGCCGCCATCAGCTTCTTGGTATATGGGTGTTGCGGATTTTCAAAGATCGCACGGCGCGGGCCGATCTCGACAATCTGGCCGAGATACATTACCGCCACCCGATGGCTGATGCGTTCCACCACGGCCATGTCGTGCGAAATGAAAATGAATGAAATGCCCAGTTCCTGCTGCAGATCCAGCATCAGGTTGACGATCTGCGCCTGGATCGAAACGTCGAGTGCCGATACCGATTCATCGGCGATCACGATCTTCGGATTCAACGCCAAGGCGCGAGCGATACAGATGCGCTGCCGCTGGCCGCCCGAGAATTCATGCGGATAGCGTTGGGCGTGTTCCGGCAGCAGGCCGACGCGCTGCAGCAGCGCCGCCACTTTTTCTTGCGCGCCTTCGGCCATGCCGTGCACCAGCAGCGGTTCCATGATGGAGTAGCCGACGGTCAGGCGCGGATCGAGCGAGGCAAACGGGTCCTGGAAAATGAACTGGATTTCGCGGCGCAGCGAGCGCAATTCCGAACGCGGCAACTTGGCCAGATCACGGCCGCCGAATTCGACGCTGCCGCTGGTGATGTCGACCAGCCGCAATAGTGAACGACCGGTGGTCGATTTACCGCAACCGGATTCGCCAACCAGCGCCAGCGTCTCACCCGGATACAGATCGAAATTGATTTGTTCAACCGCATGAACGCGTTGTTTGACACGGCTGAAGATGCCGCTCTTGACGTCGAAACGAGTGGTCAGGTTGCGTACTTTCAGCAGCGGCTGTTGTTGCGGATCGGCGCCAGGAATAGTGCGGATGATCTTGGCTTCCTCCGCCAGATCTGGATTGACGGCTTCGCCTACAATCGCGATGCGCTCCGGTAAATCGGTGCCATGCATCGCTCCCAGGCGCGGCACTGCTGCGAGCAGGGCGCGTGTGTAAGGATGCTGCGGTGCTTCAAAGATCGCATGGACGTTGTTTTCTTCGACTTTCTCGCCGCGGCACATGACCACTACGCGGTCGGCGATCTCGGCCACCACGCCCATATCGTGCGTGATGAAGATCACTGCCATCTGCATCTCGTCCTGCAGCGCGCGGATCAATTGCAGGATCTGCGCCTGTATCGTGACGTCGAGTGCGGTAGTCGGTTCATCAGCGATCAGCAGCGACGGTTTGCACGACAACGCCATCGCAATCATCACCCGTTGCCGCATGCCGCCGGAGAGTTGGTGCGGATGACGATCCAGGATGCGCTTTGCTTCCGGGATGCGCACAATTTCCAGCATGCGCAAGGCTTCGGCGCGCGCCTCGGCCATGCTCTTGCCCTGATGCAGGCGGATCGATTCGGCAATCTGCTCGCCGACCGTGAACACCGGGTTGAGCGAGGTCATCGGCTCCTGGAAAATCATGGCGATTTCCGAGCCGCGGATGTGGCGCATGGTGCTCTGGTCGGCGCTGGCCAGGTCGACGATGCTGCCGTCGCGACGCTGGAAATTCATGGTCGAGCCGCTGATCTTGCCGCCGCCGTAGTCGATCAGGCGCATGATCGATTGCGAAGACACCGATTTGCCCGAGCCTGATTCGCCGACGATCGCCAGCGTTTCACCGGCATCGATATGGAAGGACAGGTTGCGTACCGCATCCACCCGGCGTTCGGAGGTGGTGAAACTGACGTTCATCTGATCTACTGTCAGTATCCGGCGTGCTGCTTGATTGTTCATGTAATCACTTCCTTCTGCGGCTGTGTCGTTTCGCGCATTATCTGTGCTTGTTACTTGTAAATTGCCGTGACCGGAGCTGCGCCAACCTTGGCGTAGCCGCGATACATGCCTTCGGTATTGAACGGCAGCGTGACGTTGCCCTGGGCGTCGATGGCGATAAGGCCACCGCGTCCGTTGTAACGCGGCAGCAGTTCCATTACCACTTGAGCGGCTGCGTCTTCTAGCGAAGCGCCCGCATATTCCATGCGTGCCGAAATATCATAGGCAGCAACAGTGCGCATGAATGCTTCGCCGGTGCCGGTCGTGGAAATGGCGGCAGTGCGGTTGTTGGCGTAACAGCCGGCGCCGATCAACGGCGAATCGCCGACGCGGCCGACGCGTTTGTTGGTAATGCCGCCGGTCGAGGTAGCGGCTGCCAGGTTGCCGTGCATGTCGAGCGCAACGGCGCCGACGGTGCCGAACTTGTTGTCGGGATCGATCGGGGCGATTTCCTGAGCTGCCTTTGCCGCAGCCTGGCTGGCGGCGTCGTGGTCGAGCAGCAGCATGCCGCCTTTTTCCTGGGCGCGCAGCCATTGCGCATGGCGCGCTTCAGTATGAAAGTATTCCGGCTCCACCAACGCCACACCATGTTCGGCGACGAAACTTTCGGCGCCGGCGCCAACCAGCAGGATGTGTTCGCTATGTTCCATGACTGTACGCGCTGCCCGGATCGGGTTGCGCACGTGCGCGACGTTGGCAACGGCGCCGGCGGCCAGTGTTGCACCGTCCATGATCGCCGCATCCAGTTCATGCGTGCCGGCGTGCGTGTAGACCGCACCTTTACCGGCGTTGAACAGCGGGCAGTCTTCCAGCATGCTGACTGCTGTGGAGACGGCGTCGAGCGCGCTGCCGCCGTCGGCCAGGATCGCCTGGGCGGCGCTGAGGATGTCGTTCAGTGCCGCGTGATAGGCCTTTTCCTGTTCGCTGTTCATGGCGCTGCGCAGGATGGTGCCGGCGCCGCCGTGGATGGCGATGGTGGCGATGCTGTTTGGTGTGCTCACGTTATTTCGCTTTCGATACGGATTTGGTAGTTGTCGCAGGGATTGCCGCGCTGCTTGCCTTTTTGCCGCCAGCAATCTTGGCTGCCGCTTTGGCAGGGCGTGCGTTGGATTTATTTTTGCCATCGGGGTAATGTAGCCATGGCAAAACGAATTCGGTCATTTGCGATGCAGCGTGCACCGAGCGGTTGGCGCGATGCGCTACGGCGTCGCATATCGCCTGGATCAACGCCAGCGCGGCAGCATCCGAGGTGGGCGACAGTTGTCGCTCGGTTTGTGCGTAGAGCGTGATGTCGGCCAACGGCACCAGCGGCGATGTCGGCGTGTCGGTGATCGCCAGCACTTGTGCATTGCGTTCCTTGGCGCGCGTGGCCAGCGTCAGCGTATCGGTGACATAGCGTGGAAAAGCCAGCGCAATCACCAGGTCGCGTTGATCGATCTTGAAGAACTGACGTGCGGCCTGCGATGGGCCGCCAGGGCCGGCTACCGACATCACGGTGCGGCAGTACGGTTCCAGCGCATGCGCCATGATGCCGGCCAGGTGGCCGCTGGCGCCGAACCCAAGAATGTAGATGCGCTCGGCGTTGAGGATCATGTTGATCGCTTGGTCGCATTGCGCCGGCGCCAGCGTGCGGCGGGTGGCTTCCAGGTTCTGGATATCGGCAGTGAGGGCGGCGGCGATGATTTCGGCGCTGGTGGCCGGACGCTGGACCTGGTCACGCAGTTTTTCCACCGGCGCCAGCGACGAGGCAAAACCCTGCACCAGCGCTGCGCGGAATGCCGGGTAGCCATCGAAGCCGAGGGCGTGGGCAAAGCGGTTGGCGGTCGCCAGCGATACGCCGACCGCATCGGCCAGTTCGTCGATGGTCATGGTGGCGGCGCGGAACACATTGGCGAGAACATAATCGGCTGCTTTGCGATGCGCTTTGGACAGTTCGGGATACACCTTGCCGATGCGTGCAGCGACGGCGCTTTCACGTTGCCATGTTGTTATTGCGGAGTGTTGCACCGTCTATCCCCTTGAATCATATTTTCTAATTTGTGTAAATATATTTACATTTACTTTCCAAGTAAAGGAAATTTATTTTCTTTTTTGGATGTGTGCTTTGCTGGTGCGAAGATGTAGCAAAAATGCGGCTATGCACCATTTTTGCAGGGGTTGCGTCCGCAAATGGTGCGCATAAACAAGGGTGTTTTCGGCAATGATGATGTCGAGTTGCTACGCCTTTCTGCGTACGCCGATTCGTAACGATACGGAAGCCGCTCGATAGGCAGGAAGAAGAAAATCGGAGGTGTCGTTGTTGGCGTAGCGATGTATGCTAACGCGTTCCTGTACGGCAATTTACGGAGAGAAGAATGAGTGGAAAAGCAGAAGATTTGAGGCAACGCCTGATTCGGAATTTCAACACGGTACCCACCAAGCACGACTTGCGCGAGCCTCTGTACGACGCGCTTACCGCCCGTCTTGCAGTTGGCACGGCGGCCAGCAAGCTGGGCGCCAGCATCGATATTGTCGCGCCTGGAAAAATAACCTGCCCCTACCATTTCCATTATGCGCAGGAGGAAATGTTTGTCATCCTGGAAGGCGAGGGTACCTTGCGCGTCGCCGGGGAAATGTTGCCGCTGACGGCGGGAGATGTGATCTTCATTCCGCCTGGACCGGAGTATCCGCACCAGATATTGAATACGTCGGAGAAGCCGTTGAAGTACCTGTCGATCAGCACCAGGGAGCAACCCGAGGTGTGCGAATATCCCGACTCCGGAAAATTTCTGGCGTCCGCGACAGCGGGTGGAGAACGGGTATTTGATGTGGTGCAGCGCAGATCGAACGATCTGGATTATTGGGATGGTGAACCTTGAAGAAACGTAGGGTGGGCATATCATGCCCACGCGGTTCGCATGCTGCTATCAAAGGTGGGCGCGATGTGCCCACCCTATTTCATTGGCAGCAGATCAGGCAGCCGCACTGCCGTTCTGATCCAGGCCGACATCGCTGTTGGCCGCATTGTAGATGTCCAGATCGAGCAAGCCTTCTTCCTTGGCCACCAGCACCGGCACCAGCATCTGGCCGGTGACGTTGGTCATGGTGCGCATCATGTCGAGGATGCGGTCGATCGCTACCAGGTAGCCGATGCCTTCCAGCGGCAGGCCGGCCGAGCTCAGCACCAGTGTCACCATCACGATCGCTGTACCGGGCACGCCGGCGGTGCCGAACGAGCCGAGCACCGACGCCAGCATGATGATGAAGTACTGCGACATGTCCAGATGCAGGCCGAAATACTGCGCCACGAAAATCGAAGCGATGGCCGGGTAGATCGCGCCGCAGCCATCCATCTTGATGCTTGCGCCGAGCGGTACCGCGAACGCTGCGTATTCCTGTTTGACACCGAGGTTATGCACCGCGCTACGCAAGGCGATTGGCATCGACGCAAAGCTCGACGAGCTGGTGAACGCCACTTGCATCGCTGGGAAAGCGCCGCGGAAAAAGCGGATCGGATTCAGGCGATGCGTCAGCAGCAGGCCGCCGTACACCACCACGATATGCAACGCGCAAGCGAGGTACAGCGTGAACACGAAATTCCCTAACGGCAGCAGCCGTTCAAAACCGTAAGAACCGACCAGGGCGGCGATCAGGCCGAAGGTGCCGAGCGGTGTCATTTCCAGCACGAAGCGGGTGATCTGGATCATCGCGCTGCTGGCTTCGCCCATCAGTTCACGCACTTGCTTGACCTTGTCGCCCAGTTTGACCAGCGCCATGCCAAGCAGGCCTGCGAAGAAAATTACCTGCAGAATCTTGCCTTCAGATAATGCCTTGAACGGATTCGACGGCACCACGTCCAGCAACACCTGGATCGGCGTCGGCACTTCACGCACCGTGTAATCGGCGGCAATCGCCAACTGGCCGAGATTCTGGCCGGGGTTGGTGAAGCTGGCGACCGCCAGGCCGACACCCACCGCCAGCACGGCGGTGATGGCGAACCAGAGGAAGGTCTTGCCGCCCAGCGCCGCCACGCTCTTCATGCCGTGCAGGCTGGAGATACTGTTGGTGACCGCAAAGAACACCAGCGGCACCGCGATCATCTTGATCAGCGTGACGTACAGCTTGCCGAGCGGGCCGAACCAGGTTTCGGCCGGTGCGCCGACCAGCCAGCCGGCCAGTGCGCCAAGTACAAAGCCGCCCAGTACGCGTTGCCAAAAGGGGATACGGAACCACAAAGAGAAAATGTTCATAGGGTAATCATTGGAATATCAGGATGCGCGTAGGTTACCGCGGCGGAAGAAAAGCTGACTGCAGGCCAGGCCACAAATAGGGCCTTTGGAAACGACCCGCGAGTATCCTGGAAATCGCACGGCCGCGTCCAATACATTTTGGCTCTATCTATATGCCTTGATGATCTATTGATAATTTTTGGCGTTAACCAAAGCAGACCGCATAAGCCGGCGGCATGGTATTGGAAATGGTCTGCCAGCTGTCGCCGGCATTTTCGGACAGCCAGACACTGCCTGTCGTCGAGGCCATCAGCAAGGTACGCCCATCGTCCGCAACCGCCAGTCCATGCCGATATATTAAGTCATAGCAATGCTGTTGAGGCAGGCCGTTGCGTAGCACGCTGAACGATTTGCCGCCATCGACGGTGCGCGTGACGGCCAGCGCCGCATCCACCGGAACCCGGGTCTGATCGGCCACGGCGGGCACGAACCAGGCAGTGTCGCCGTCGTGCGGATGAACCGCCACCGCGAAACCGAAATTCGACAACGGCACCTGGTTGATTTCCTGCCAGTCCGCGCCGGCGTTGGTGGAGCGCCAGATGCCGTTGTGATGCTGGCACCACAATTTATCCGGCGCGCCGTCGGCCCGCACAATCCGGTGCGGGTCCTGGATCCGCTGGTCATCGGCCCGCTCCGGCGGCATGTAGGTGGCGCGCATGCCTTTGCCGCTGGTTGACCAACTGGCGCCGCCATCATGCGTGACCCAGGCGCCGCCGCAGGAAATGCCGACCAGGACATGGCGGCTGTCGCGCGGATCGACGCAAATGCTGTGCAGTCCCGGCACGTCGTAGCCGCCGCCGAACCATTCGCTGCGTTCCGGGGCTTCCCACAAGGATTGCACCAAGGTCCATGAAGCACCGCAGTCAGTTGACCGGAACAAGCCACCCGGCAAGGTGCCGGCCCAGAGCACGCCAGGCTCGTCGGCGCCGCCGCAGGCCAGCGACCAGATGAACCTGACGGTCCAGTCGGCCGGGTCGGTACTGTCCGGTGGCTTGGGCGGATAGCTGGGGGCGGCTATTTCTGTCCATTGTCCGGAATTGGCATCGCGGCGATGCAGTTTGACGCCGAAGTGTCCGAGATTGAGCGCTGCATAGATCGCGCCGTCGCGCGGATCCGGCAACACCATCGTGACCGGTTCACCGAGAAACGCTGTGGCAGCGAAGTTCCATTTTCCTGCGCGGCGAACCAGTTCAAATAATCCCTTGCGAGTGGCAATCCAGGCGCGGTCGCTCATGATCAACCTCCAGAAAGTGCTTGCAGAACGTGAACTGTACTGTCGATCCCAAGCGGGATGTCGAGATGGACCCGATCACGTACGGTATGGCCATCGATGAAAATCGCGACATTCGGGCGCAGGCGCCCCTGGTCGTCGAGCAAATAACCGCGCAGGCGCGGATTGACCGAGAACGCGCTCTCCAGTCCGTCACGCAGGGTGGCGGCATCGGTCTGGATCTGTGGCACCTCGGTAAAGCGCGCCAGCTGCGGTGTAAAGATGAGAGTCGCCATGGCGTCTCCGGGGTTGCGGAATGTGCTCGCTCTGTGCTCGAACTGTCGAGCCGACGGCGTCGTCCGTTGGAGGAATATTCTGATATGAAAAATAGAAATAAGCCACATCAATTTCGGACTTGTCTCATATACGCTCATCAGCTTCCAACTTAGTATTTTGGCCAGATAGCAGAGTGCATCTGGCCAAGCCAGAATCACGAGGCGCAAAAAAAACCTTACCGTAGTTGTGCGCGGTGAGGGTTTTATACAAAGTCCATTTAAACAGTTAATGGAAAAACGCACTACCACCTCTAAAGAATCAGTTCGTTACACAAGCTGAATGCGATGAAAGATACCTGATGCCGACAACAACTAAACACCACGAAATATCGGCACACGAAGACAAACGCTGGATGACGCGTTTCCTTAACACCGTTGAATGGCTAGGCAATTTACTGCCGCATCCGATTACTTTGTTCGTACTGCTGTCGGCGGCGGTGGTTGTGTTTTCCGCAGTGGCAGCCTATTTCGGATTGCAGGTTCCCGATCCCAGACCTGAGGGGGCAGCGGGGCGCGCTGCCGACGGCATGATTACCGTGATCAGCTTGATGAACGGCGAAGGTCTTGCCAGGATTGTCAATAACCTGGTAAAGAATTTTACGAACTTTGTGCCGCTTGGCACGGTGCTTGTTGCGATGCTGGGAGTCGGCGTCGCCGAACATTCCGGAATGATATCCGCGGCGATGCGCGGAGTGGTGGTGGCCGCTCCGCGCCGCATCGTGACTTTGGCGATTGTCTTCGCCGGCATCATGTCGAACACCGCAGGCGAGCTGGGCTATGTAGTGCTGATCCCGATGTCGGCGATGATTTTCCACTCGCTTGGCCGACATCCGCTGGCGGGGTTGGCGGCGGCGTTTGCTGGCGTGTCGGGCGGCTATAGCGCGAATCTGGTATTGGGTACCGTTGATCCGCTATTGGCCGGCATTACCCAGACCGCCGCGCGCCTGATCGACGCCGGATATGAAGTCGGTGCCGAAGTGAATTGGTATTTCATGGCGGTCAGCACGCTGGTCATTTCGGTGCTGGGGGCGGTCGTCACGGAAAAGGTGGTGGAGCCGAAATTAGGCAAGTTTGAATCTGAGGCGGACCTCGCGCCATGTGAAGAATTGACGCTAACCGCCATCGAAAAAAAGGGTTTGCGTGCGGCCGGCTTTGCATTGCTGATCTGTAGCGCGCTATTGTTCTGGGCTGTGTTTCCTGAAGGTGCGCCGCTGCGCAATGCGAAAACCGGGTTGCTTGCCCACTCGCCATTCCTGAACGGCATCGTCGCCTTTATCTTCGTGTTCTTCCTGATTCCAGGTTTTGTGTATGGCCGGGTGGTCGGCAGCATGAAAACCGATGTCGACATCATCAATGCGATGAGCAAATCCATGAGCGGCATGGGCTTGTATATTGTCCTGATATTTTTTGCGGCGCAATTCGTTGCCTTCTTCGGTTGGACCAATTTCGGCTCGGTGATTGCCGTCAAAGGCGCGACAATCCTGCAGGACAGCGGACTCACCGGCCCGGCGATGTTCTTCCTGTTCATCGCTTTATGTGGCTTCATCAATTTGATGATCGGCTCAGCCTCGGCGCAATGGGCGATCACTGCTCCCATATTCGTGCCGATGCTGATGCTGATCGGCTACGCACCGGAAACGGTGCAGGCGGCCTATCGCATCGGCGATTCGGTGACCAACCTGATTACGCCGATGATGAGTTATTTCGGCTTGATCGTCGCCATGGCGGCGCGCTATCAAAAGAACCTGGGCCTGGGCACGTTGATCGCCATGATGCTGCCGTACTCCGTCGTGTTTGCGGTGTGCTGGAGCGTCTTTTTCTATCTGTGGGTATTCGTGCTGCACTTGCCTGTCGGGCCGGGAGCGGCCACCTATTATTCCGTTGCGCCTTAGGGATTTTCGAGCCTCTCGCTTACCGGCGAGCAACTCGTCAGGATTGATTGTCTTTATAATGAGGCAGTCATCGATCCTTGCGAGCGCCCCGCTTGAAAACTTCCCGCCGCCAACCGCTGTACCAACGCCTGGCCGAGCAGGTGAGTGCTTCCGTACGCAGCGGCGTGTTGCGGCCCGGTGACCGTATCAGTTCGGTGCGGCAGGCCAGCCAGCAACACGGGATGAGCATCACGACCGTGGTGCGTGCCTATGAATTGCTGGAGAGTAGCGGAGTCATCGAAAGTCACCCGCAATCGGGTTATTTTGTGCGGCCGTTGTTTGGCCGTGTCGGCGCTGCGCCAGCGCAAGCATCGCTATCCGAGCATGCTTCACCGGCTGAGCCTGAGCGCTCGGAGCCGCTGCCGGTGTCGGCCGAAGTGGATGTCAGCCGTCATGTGCTGGCGACGCTTAAATCGATACATCAGAACGATGCAATCCCGCTCGGCTCGCCGTATCCCGATCCGGCCTTGTTTCCGGCGCGCCGCATCAGTCAATATAACGGCGCGATCCTGCGCAGCGGCGGTCCGCTCGGCGTGCTCGACGATTTGCCGCCTGGCCATCCGGACTTGATCCGGCAGATCGTCAGGCGCCACCTGGAAACCGGGTTGAGCGTCGATCCTAGCGACGTGGTGATCACCGTCGGCGCCACCGAAGCCATCAATTTGTGCCTGCAGGCCGTGGCGAAAGCCGGCGATACGATTGCAGTGGAATCGCCGACCTTCTATGCGATGCTGCATGCGATCGAACGGCTTGGCATGCGCGCCATTGAAATTCCAACCGATCCGCGTCAGGGAATCGATGTCGCCGCTTTGAAAACCATCATGCAGACCCAGCCGATTGCCGCCTGCATGGTGATGCCGAATTTCCAGAATCCGCTGGGTTTTGAAATGCCGGAGGAAAACAAGCGGCAACTGGTTGAGCTGGGCGCGCGCTACAACATGCCGATCATCGAGAACGGCGTCTACAACGAGCTGTATTTCGGCACGGCCCATCCGAGCGTGCTGAAGACCTACGACAAGCGCGGCATGGTGCTGTATTGCTCGTCGTTTTCCAAGAGCCTGACCTCCGCCTACCGCATTGGCTGGACCTTGCCGGGACGTTATCGGGAGCAGGTGGAGAAGCTGAAGTTCCTCAACACGCTCAGCACCTCGACGTTGCCGCAACGGGCGATTGCCGCCTACCTGACCGCCGGCGGCTACGATCGCCATCTGCGCCGGGTGCGCAGTACGTTGATGCAGCGTTGCGACATCATGAGTGCGTTCGTTGGCCGCTTTTTTCCGGCAGGCACACGCATCACGCGGCCGGCCGGAGGGTATGTGTTGTGGATAGAATTGCCGGCGGCGATTGATTCGATGGCCTTATACCGACAGGCGCTGGCGGAAGGCATCACGATTGCGCCGGGGCGGTTGTTCTCGACGTCGGATGCGTATCGCAGCTTCATCCGCTTGAACTACAGCTATAGCTGGACACCGGAAATCGAGCAGGCGATGCATCGCCTGGCCGAGATGCTGGCGGCGATGCTGAGCTAGTCAACTAGCGAACTAGTTATTGCGGGCGATCAAGCAGCTTCTGCTGCGCTTGCCCGGCTCTCGTCCAAGGCATCGAAAATCGCCATGCCGAGCGGCGTCAGGGTAGCGCGTCCGGTGCCGTCATCGTTGACGATCACGCTCACGATTTCGGCATCTTCCAATGCGCTGAGATGACGCCGCAAGGTACTCATGCGTAGTTCAACCCGTTTGCTGAGTTTCGCCAGCGACAAACCCGCCTCGCTGTGGCCGGCGCGTTCGCCGGTGGCATCGGCATGCAGTGCCGCCAGAATCGTCAGCACTGCATCATCGAGTTCTTGTTCCATGTTCACGGCCGGCTCAGGCTGCGATCGCTGCCGAACGGCGCAGCAACACGGGAATCGACTTCGACGTCGGCGTGCGCGCCTTGTCGGCAAAGCTGTTGAGCGGCACCAGCGGATTGGTTTCCGGATAGTAGCTGCTGATGCAGCCGCGTGGGATGTCGAATTCAACCAGCAGGAAACGGTCGGCGCGGCGTTCGATGCCATCTTCCCAGACGCCGATCAGGTCAACCCAGTCGCCCGGCGCAAAACCCAGCATCTGGATATCCAGCAGATTGGCAAACACCACGCGGCGCTGGCCGAACACGCCGCGATAACGGTCGTCCATGCCGTAGATGGTGGTGTTGTACTGGTCGTGCGAACGCGTCGTCATCAATGTCATCAACTCGGGACCGTACTTGCGGCGCGCCCGATGGAGCGGCGTGTCCTTGGGAATCTGCAGGACCTTGAACTGGGCGCGGCCGCTGGCGGTTTTCCAGACCCGATTACGCGAGGCGACGCCCAGGTGGAAGCCTCCGGGTTGCTGGATGCGGGTGTTGTAGTCCTTGAAGGCGTCGTACACTTTTTCAATGTCGTCGCGGATCAGTGCGTAGTCCTTCACATATTCCAGCCAGCCGATGCGGCTGTGCGGCAGTGTCGCATGCGCCAGGCGCGCAACGATATCGATTTCCGACAAACAGGTCTTGGCGATCGGCTTGTTGATGCCGTACGAAACGTGCACCATGCTCATCGAATCCTCGACCGTCACGCCTTGCGGGCCACTTTCCTGCATGTCGATTTCGGTACGGCCGATGGTCGGCAGGATCAATGCATCCTTGCCGTGGATCAGGTGGCTGCGATTGAGTTTGGTGGTGATGTGCACGGTCAGCGCGCAGGATTGCAGCGCTTGCCAGGTGCGTGGCGTATCGGGCGAAGCCATCGCAAAATTGCCGCCGAGTCCGATGAACACCTTGACCTGGCCCTGTAGCATCGCTTCGATGGTGCCGACCACATCCAGGCCATGCTCGCGCGGCGGCTTGAAGCCGTAGACTTGTTCGATGCGATCGAGGAAAGCGGCGGTCGGTTTTTCATCGATGCCGACGGTGCGGTCGCCTTGCACGTTGGAGTGGCCGCGCACCGGGCACAGGCCGGCGCCGGGGCGGCCGATATTGCCGCGCAAGAGCATCAGATTGGACACCATCTGGATCGTATCGACGCCGTGCTTGTGCTGGGTCAGGCCCATGCCCCAGGTGGCGATGACGTTCTTGCCGCGCACATACACTTGCGTCAGGCGTTCGATGTCGTCGCGGCCGACGCCGGATTCGGTGATGATGTCATCCCAGCTTTCGGCGCGGATGTCGACGGAGAATTCGTCGAAATAGGCGGTGTGCTTGGCGATGAACTCGACATCGATGATGCGTTCCGTACCGTCTTGCAGCGCCAGGTCGTCCAGCTCCAGCACGCGCTTGATGACGCCCTTGACCAGCGCCAGGTCGCCGCTCAGGGTCGGGCGGATGAACATGCTGCTGATCGTGGTGCCGGCGCGCGACAGCATATCGGATGGGTGTTGCGGGCTGGAGAAGCGTTCCAGGCCGCGCTCGCGCAATGGATTGATGGAGACGATGGTGGCGCCGCGCTTGGCGCATTCGCGCAACTCACCCATCATGCGCGGATGGTTGGTGGCCGGATTCTGACCGAAGATGAGCAGGGTGTCGGCCAGGTCGAAATCGTCCAGCGTCACGGTGCCCTTGCCGACGCCGACTGTTTCCGGCAAGCCGACACTGGTCGGCTCGTGGCACATGTTGGAGCAATCGGGGAAGTTGTTGGTGCCGTATTCGCGCACGAACAATTGATACAGAAACGCTGCTTCGTTGCTGGTGCGGCCGGAGGTGTAGAACGAGGCCTGGTTTGGATCGTCGAGCGTGTTCAGGTGCGTGGCCATCAGCGAAAATGCATCCTGCCAGGAAATCGGCTGGTATTTGTCGCTCTCGGCGTCATACACCATCGGCTCGGTCAGGCGGCCGTGTTCTTCCAGTTCGTAATCCGATTGCAGCATCAGTTCAGCGACGCTGTGCTGCGCAAAGAATGCGGCGGTGACGCGCTTGGAGGTGGCTTCAGCCGCGACCGCCTTGACGCCGTTTTCACAAAACTCGAAAGTCGATGCGTGATCGCGGTCCGGCCAGGCGCAACCGGGACAGTCGAAGCCATCCGGCTGGTTTTGCTTCAGCAAAGTGCGCACACCGCCGCCCGGCACTTTTTCCTTGAGCAGGTGTAGTGCAACATATTTCAGCGCGCCCCAGCCGCCGGCCGGGTGGTTGTACTGCTCGATTTTCTCGTTGCTCAAAGTTATTCCTTGTAGTGCTGCCGAAGCCACGCAATGCCGATTGCGCAAAATGCGCAGGATATGTGGAGTGTAGTTGGCAGCTTTCTAGCCCGGCATATACAGTGAGTACGGTAGATTTAAAGCACAGTTACAAATATCGATTAAGCTGTGCTTTATTTGTTTTTCCCTGAGCGGAAAAAAGGAAGGATTGTGTTATTTAATGAGCAATAAAGACATGCCAGGCGCGATGTCTGGCATGTCTGTTTCGAGCGTGCAGCGGCCGGGTGATTAAAAGAACTTATAGTTGGCCCGTACGAAGAACGCTCGGCCTATCGCATCCGCATAACGCGCATCGTAGCCATACTGGAAGTTGTCGGTGACGTTGGAAGCCGGCGGATCGGTGTTGAGCAGGTTCTTGATGCCTGCAGTCAGGGTCAGGTTCTTGAACCCGGTGTAGCTGCCCGATACGTTATAGCGCGTATAGGAGCCGACCTGATGATTCCTTTGGGCCTCTGCCACTTGCGAACCGTTCTGGTCGCGATAGCCGGTGCTATAAACTTGTTGCACGGCGGCGCTCCAGGGGCCTCGGCTCCAGTTGAGCGTAGCGGAGTGACGCCAGCGGAAAATCACGCCGCCGCCCGAGTAGACCGCAAGATTGTTCAGGTAATCGCCGCCGGCTTCGGTTTGGTAGTCGTATTGGCTGACGTAAGTGCCATCCAGAGCCAGGCCGAAATTACCCCATGCGGTCTTGGGCAGGCGCCACGCAAAGCCAAGATCGAAACCGGAGGTATGCACATTGCCGAGATTGACATAGGTATTGTTGATATGGCTCAGCGAACCGTCTGGGTTACGCACAAAATCGGCGGCGTACTTGACCGGATCGCCAAAGATATCGCTTTCGGGAATAACCGAAATCTGATCTTTGATCCTGATGTTCCAGTAGTCGACAGAGGCGGTGATATTCGGATGCGGTTCGATTACCATGCCGAGCGTGAAGGAATTGGATTTCTCCGGCCGCAGATTTTTATTGCCGCCTTGCTGCTTCAAAAACTGCTGCCCGCAGTCGCGCGCGGCAATCCCGCCCGCCGCAACGCTGCCGCCCGGGCACAGTATCGGATCGTTGTATGGCGCCGCTGTATAGGTGTTGGCATTCGGATCGTTCAACTCATACAGGCTGGGCGCGCGAAAGCCGGTGCTGTAGGAGCTGCGGAACAAGATTTCCTTGGCCGGCTGGAAGCGCAATGCAAGCTTGGGGTTGATGGTATTGCCGACGTCGCTGTAGCCGTCGTAACGCAAGGCCATCTGCGCCTCCAGGGATTTGAGGATGGGGACATTGAGCTCGGTGAACAATGCCTTCACATTGCGGCTACCGGAGGCCGACTTGGAGTCGGCCGAGCCGCTGCTCTCGACGACATCGGAGCGTTCATGGTTGACATTGAAGTTGGCCTGCTCCTTGCGGAATTCGCCGCCCAGCGCAAAGCCCAGCGGTCCGGCCGGCAACTGGAACAGTTCGCGGCTGGCTGTGAAATCGAGTGAGGTCACCTGCGTCTTGGCGTCGAGGATAGCGCCGCGCACCTGTGCATCCTTCAGATAAGCCAGGCCGGCTTCGCTTTGCGGACCGAAGGGATTGAGGATGCCGCCCAGGAATCCTTGCCTCACCTTGTTACTGTCCAGGTAGCCGCCGACCAGGTTGTCGCTGGCCTTGCTCATGGAGTAAGCCAGGCCGGTCTTGTAATCCCAACTGCCCAGTGTACCGTCCAGGCTGAGCAGCAAGCGATCGGTGCTGTTTCTGGATTCGCTGATGCGCTGGCCGGCATCTACCGAACGCCAGTTCAGCGACAGCGGGCCGCCGCTGACGCTGCCCGGCGTAATGCCGTTGCCAGGGTAGTAAGGGCTGTTCGGATTGATGATGTAGTCGGTGCTGCTGCCGCTGGCATCGCCAGAGAAGACGTCAGGCGCGACATAGGTTTTTACCTTGCTTTCCGAATGCAGGTATTCGATCGATGCGGTATTGTCGGCATCCAGTTTGAAAGTGCCTTTGCTGATCAACGCGATTTCTTCCGTCTTCGGAATGATGCCGATCAATGCCTGGGTGTTGTAGCGGCAGACGCCGCCTTGGGTAAATGCATAGGGCGGCAGGCAGCCGGACGCCGCATACGGATTGCCAGAGCGGTCGGCATCGATGTCGTAGTAGTTGGCCGGGTAGCTATTGCCGCTGCCAGCATTCAGTCCTATTCCCGGATTCTGCCCGCCCGGCGCCGAGAAGCGGCGGTCGCTGGCCTTGACCGCGTTCTGGCTGTGATAGTCGATGACGCCAAAGAAGTTGTAGCCGTCTTTGTCGAGGTCGCCGATGCCGCCCGACAGGTTGAAACGTTTTTCCGCACCGCCGCTCTGTTCTGGCGCGATGCCTTCGGCGCTCAGGTTGAGGCCGGTGTAAGAACGCTTGGTGATGAAGTTGATGACGCCGCCGATGGCGTCGGTGCCGTAGATGGCGGATGCGCCGTCGCGCAGGATTTCGACGCGCTCCAGCGCAGCTATCGGGATCACATTCAGATTGACTGCGGAACCATCGAACGCGCTGTTGGCGAGGCGCCGGCCATTCAATAGCACCAAGGTCTTGTCGGGCCCCAGGCCGCGCAGGTCGGCGGCGGCGCCCACGGTCCTGCCGGCGCCGACGTTGGCGGAGGTCGTGTAATTTGTCTGGTTGCCGGAGATGTTGGATAGCACCTCGGCAGCAGTCGTTGATCCTTGCTTGATGAAATCATCCGCCTTGATGATCGTGACCGGTAACGCCCCTTCTGCGACCAGGCGCTTGATCGACGAGCCGGTAATTTCGACTCGTTGCATCTGCTGCGGCGCTTCCTCTTCCTTGTCACCCTCCTGTGCCAGCACCGGCGAGGCCAACAGGCCCAGGCCGACTGCCATGCTTCCTGAAAACACCATCCGTAGCGCCTGCGGTAGTCTCCGTTCCTTGATCATGCTCAAACTCCTCCTATGGGTAGCTGATGTGATTTTTTTCGTGATCCCCCTGTGCAGGACATAGCGAATTCGACGGAATCGGCTAAGACCGAACGTTCAGGGAATGGCCGGAAGTATTGCAATTCGGTGCTTTTATGGCAACAAATGCTGTGCGATTCAGGTAATGCTTATGGCGGAAGGATGTGTCGGGAGAGGAGGGGGCACGCTAAGGGAGCGCATCCCATAGCGTGATCTATTGGTGAGGATTGTGAGGTTACAAGGTCTGCAGGAATTCCTGAACGGCATCGGCGAACGCTTGCGGTTGTTCCATGGCGCTCAGGTGCGAAGCGTCTTGCAGCACAAGCAGATGCGCCTGTGGAATTTTCTCGGCCAGCGTTTGCGCCATGACCAGTGGCGTGCCCTGATCCAGTTCGCCGGCGATTACCAGTGTCGGTACAGAAATTTGCGGCAGACGCGCGGTCGTATCTACCGTGCCAACCGCATGGCAGCAGCCGACATAGCCATCGGCATCAGTGGTGGTCAAGCGTTGCCGGAAGCGCGTGACAGTAGCGCTGTGTTGGGTACGGAAATGGTCATGGAAGTATCGCCCCATGACAGCATCGGCAATCGTTTCGATGCCCTGCGCGCGCACGGTTTCGATGCGCTGTTGCCAGGCGTCGCGTGCGGCTGCCGGGTAAGCAGAAGTGGTGTTGGCAAGCGCCAGCGCCGCTACCAGGGATGGATGGCGCAGCGCCAGTTCCTGGCCCACCATGCCGCCCATCGACAGGCCGATCCACACCACCGGGCCGGAATCCAGTTCACGCAAGAGTCGGGCGGCATCGTCGGCCAGTTCGGCAATGCTGTACAAGCCTGGCGGCGCATCCGAACTGCCATGGCCGCGATGGTCGTAGGCGATCACGCGGCAGTCGGCAGCGAGCTGGTTGGCCAGTTCGTCCCACATCGTCAGATCGCAGCCCAACGCGTGGCTGAGTACAATGGTATGGCGCGGCGTCTTGCCGTTGCGCGGCGTGCGCACGCTGTAGTGCAGCGCCGGCTTGCTGCGGCTGGCATTTTCCCTTCCGATGCCGGGATGGACCGAAGCCGCGGGCGCCAGCGGTGCCAGCGTGTAGCCGATCTGCTCGCCGATTTCGCTCAGGATTTTTTGTGCATGCGTGAAAGCGGTGTTGGCCGCCGGTACGCCGGCATAGATGGCCGACTGCATCAGCACTTCCTTCATTTCATCCGGCGTCAGGCGCGTCTCGGCATCGCCCAGCAATGCGGCGCGTACATGCAATTCGAATTCTTCCCAGCGGCCGAGTGCGATGGTCGTTGCGAGCACGATTACGCGACGGATTTTGGCGTCCAGTCCGGGGCGGCCCCAGATTTCATTCCAGGCAAAACGCGAAATCAGATTCTGGAATTCTGCGTTGAAGCTGGTGGCGTTGGCAACCGAACGGTTAACCCAGTCGTCGCCAAGTATGCGGCGGCGGTTCTGCATGCCACGTTCGAAGTCGTGGTCAATCGGATCGTAGCTCATTAATTATTCACTCATTCATGTCTATAGTTGTAACGACGAATGCCATACTGCAGTTTCAGGCCAGCGCCGCAGGTGGCTGCATTGCCGTCATCATGGCGCGCAAGGTCTGTAGCTGGCGGCGCGCAAGCGTCTCTGCCGGAGCGGTCGCAGCGACTGCATCAAATAGCGTCAGCAACTGCGCGATGTCGATTTTTTCGCGCAGACGGACATCGGCTTCTACCGCATCGGTAACGACTTCAGCCAGTTGCTTGCCGCTGGCGACGGTCTGTTGGGTCAATTGCTCCATCAAGGTGTGCGCCAGCGGCCGGCCAATTGCGCCGGCCAGGTAAATCGATACTGCTTCCGCGAATACCAATCCTTGGAGCGCATCGATATTACGACGCATTCTTGCTGTGTCGACGTGCAGTCCGGCCATCGCTTCGACCAGTGCCGTCAATGCGCCATGGGCGCTGAGGAACAAGCCCGGCCATTCCGCCAATTCGGCCTGCCAGTTGCCCAGCCCGCGTTCATGTTGTTGGCCCATTACTGCCAGTAGCGCAGCCGCATGTTGCGGCGTGCGTGCGGCGGCGGCCAGTGCAATCATGGCCGACACCGGATTGCGTTTGTGCGGCATGGCTGACGAGCCGCCGCGGCCGTTACCGGATGGCTCTGCCAGTTCGGCGATTTCGCCTTGCGCCAGCAAGCTGAGATCGGTCGCAATCTTGCCGAGGCTACCGACCAGGACAGCCACTTCCAGGCCGAGCCGTACCCATTCATCGCGCTGGGTGTGCCAGGCGGCGTCGGCGACTGCCAGTCCCAGTTCGCCGGCCATCCGATGCGCGACAGCTTCACCTTTGTCTTCCATCACCGCCAGCGTGCCGACTGCGCCGCCGAGCTGCAATTGCAGCGCGCGTTGTGCGGTTTCGCGCAACTGCAAGCGGGCGCGCAGCAGCGGCGCCGCCCAGCCGACCAGCTTGAAGCCGAAGCTGGTCACCTGGGCCGGCTGCATCAGCGTGCGCGCCAGTATCGGCGTCGCTAGGTGTTGTTCCGCCAGATCCAGCAAGCTCTCTATCAGTGTTTGCAGGCCGCTATCGATCAGGCCAAGCGCATCGCGGGTGACCAGCACCATCGCGGTGTCCAGAACATCCTGGCTGGTGCTGCCCCAGTGCACATGCGTCGCCGATTCCTGGCTGTACAGCGCCACGGTCTTGGTCAGCTCTTTCACCAGCGGAATCGCTAGGCTGCCGGCCCGGCGGCCGGCATGCACGATCGCCGGAATATCGTATAGCTGGGCGTTGCAGACGCCGGCGATGGCTTTGGCGGCAGTTTCGGGAATGATGCCCTCGGCCGCCTGGGCGGCTGCCAGCGCTTCCTCGAAACGGAACATTGCCTGCACCACGGCGCTGTCGTCAAATACCGCGATCATGTCCGGGGTGGTGAGAAAACTGTCAAATAGGGAAACGCTCACTGCTGCTCCGTTCGATTAATGACGATAGATGCGGTTTGCGGATGCGTTTAAACGTAATCGAAAAATACGGTTTCCTTGTCGGTCTGCATCCAGATATCCCAATGGTATTGCGCGTCGCCCAGCTTACGTGCAATCAGCGTTGCACGCCGATCTGCCGGGACTTGCGCCAGAATCTCGGATTGCGCCAAGCCGCTGTCATCTTCCAGAAAGACGGCAGTGAACTGGTGCTTGACCAGGCCACGCGCAAAGATGGTTGCAAACAGTAGCGGCTTGCCGGCGGTGGCCGGCGTCGGCAACGATACTTCGATGCAGAAGGCGCCGTCGTCGTTGCTGGGGATGCGCCGAAAACCGGGTATCGCCTGTGCGGATTCGGCGGCGACTGCATCAGGCAGCCAGGCCTCAATCCAGCCATCGTTGATCGGCGCACCGTTGCCGTCGCGGATCACGCCGCTGATAGTGACGGTTGGCGCGCTGCTGACCAGCGCGCTGCTGGCGTCGATGCCCCAGCGCCAGGCTTCATGCGGGAATGGGCCGATGGTCTGTGAAGTAGTGATGTTGGAAGCCATTTTTTCTCCGTTTTAAAGTTCCGTTTTAATGGTCCGTTCAAAGACCCATCGGCGTGGCATCGCGGCCGCGCAGCACGATATCGAACTCATAGCCCAGCATCTTGTCGTCGACTGTTTGTTCCAGGCTGAAGCGGGCGATCAGCCGTTGCCGCGCAGCGAGGTCGGGGATGCTTTGAAAGATCGGGTCGTAATCGAACAGCGGGTCGCTTGGGAAATACATTTGCGTGACCAGACGTTGTGCGTAGACGCTGCCGAACAGCGAAAAATGAATATGCGCCGGACGCCAGGCCTTGTGGTGGTTGCCCCAGGGATAAGGACCGGGTTTGATTGTGACAAAGCGGTAGCGGCCTTCGTCGTCGGTCAGCATTTTGCCGAAGCCGTAGAAGTTGGGATCGAGCGGCGCATCGTGCTGGTCACGCTTGTGCCAATAGCGGCCAGCGGAGTTGCATTGCCAGACTTCGAGCAGCGAATTGCGCACCGGCTTGCCATCTTCGTCGAGGACGCGCCCGGTGATGACGATTTTTTCACCAAGCGGCTCGCCTTGGCCGTGCCTGGTCAGGTCGGTATCGTGCGGCAGGATCAGTTTGCGCGAGACCGCAATATTAGTCTGCACCGGCTCGGCGGCGCGTATGCGCAACGGTTCCTGAGTCGGACCGCGCTTGGCGGTGGACGCATACGGTGGATAAACCAGGGTGGGGTAGACGCCGGTTTCTACGGAATCGAATCTCACGTCAGTGTTCCTTATCGGTTGGGTGGCACGGTGCGTTGCGCGATTTGTTTGCAATGTCTTTTATCGTCCGGCATTGACGGTGAAAAATTCTTTTCCAGCCTTCAATGGGAGTTGCGCGAATGTCGCGCAAGCGAGCTGGTTTTGATGGAGCGATTGCATGATAGGTCTCGCCAATTTGGCTAACAAGACGCTTTTGTGCTGTAGTATCCGCATATCGCCCATATTGTGCGATATGCGCCCAAAGAGGGATGTAATGTCTGAAAACTCAAAAAATCAACGTGCGAATCCAGGCGTCGAAGCTGCTGCATCCGCTGCTTCAGCGCCCGCGGGAGACGAACCCTTGAAGCGAGATCTGGTTGCCGGCCTGGAAAAGGGTTTGCAGGTTATCGAAGCCTTCGACCAGGAGCGCTCACGGCTGACGATCAGCGAGGTTGCGCAGCGCGCCAATCTCACGCGTGCAGCGGCCAGGCGATATCTGATTACATTGACCCATCTGGGATATGTCCGGCATGAACAGAAAGTGTTTTCGCTGACGCCCAAAGTATTGCGGTTGGGGCAGTCGTATCTGCATTCGGCGCGTTTGCCGCGGATTGTTCAGCCCATGCTTTATCGCCTGGCTTACGCGTTGGAAGAGGCCGCATCGGCTGGCGTACTGGATCACGACGACCTGGTTTGCGTAGCCGCCGTCAGTGCCGGTCGCCTGGTGTCGACGACGCTGCAGCCGGGAACCCGGGTGCCGGCGTTTTGTACCGCCAACGGTCGCGTGTTGCTGGCCAGCTTGCCACCACAGCAGGTTGAGGAGATCCTGGCGCGATTGTCGCTGGAGCCGATCACCGAGCACACCATCGTTAACAAGGAACGGCTATTGCTGGAAATTGCGCGGACCCGGGCTCAAGGTTATGCGGTGGTGGATCAGGAGCTTGAACTGGGCTTGCGGACGATAGCCGTGCCGCTCAAGAACTTTCGAGGATTCACGGTCGCCGCGATGAACGTCAGCGTGCACGCTGCGCGAATACCTGTCGAAGATATCGTCGAGCGCTGCCTGCCGGCGTTGCTGAAGGCGCAGGTTGAACTGACTGCGTTGCTGTAATTTTCTGCTGCTTGTTGTTCCGGTGCCGCGTCAGATGTTGCGTCAGATGTTGCGCCGGTTACACCCACAGCATCAGGGTATTGGCGGTGGCTTGTAACGCGGGTACGCAGCGCGCGGCCGCTTCGGCTTTGGAGCAGCTCGATGTCATCATCGATACGCTCAAGGCGCCGATCAGCGCGCCGCGCCGGCTCTTGATCGGCACTGAAATGCCGCGGAAGCCGATTTCATACTGGTTTTCGGTGATACTGAAACCGTCCTCGCGAATCGCCACCAGTTCGCGGAACAACTGCTCCTTGTCGACCACGGTCAGGTGCGTGTAGGCGATCAGCTCGACCCCATCCAGATAGGCCCGCAACTCGTCATCCGGCAGTGCCGACAGCAACACCCGACCGGCAGTCGAGGTGTAGGCCGGCAAGCGCGTGCCGGGCTCGAAGCCGGTGGTTAACTGCTGCGGCGCATTGACGCGGCTGACGTAGACCACGTCATGGCCTTCCAGTACCGAGTAATTGGTGGATTCGTGCAATTGCAGGGTCAGCCGCTGCAGGAACGGCACGATGGCACGCGGCAGCCGCGCCGAATCCAGATACGAACGGCCCAGATTGAGTACCTTGGGCGTCAGCCAGAAACTGCGACCGTCAGTCGCCGCCAGGCCGATATGCACTAGCGTCAATAAATAACGGCGTGCCGCGCTGCGGCTCAGTGCGACCTTTTCCGCCAGTTCGCTGGCGGTCAGGCGCACCGTATCGTCATTGAATGCGGTGATGACATCGATGCCTTTGATCAAGCCATCAATCAGATCGCGCTTGGCCACTTCCACTTCATGCAATTCCGGCTTTTTCATCATAAATAATCTCAAAAATGCGCGCTAATCGCTCCATTTGCGCGATTAGCGCAGTATGGCAGGTTTTTCACACTATTTTTCTCTGTATCGCGTTCCTATACTGGGCCTGACTATTTAGCCAAGGACCAGCATGACCGTGCAAGAACACAATCCGGAACCGAACAATCCACTCGGCATCGACGGCATCGAATTTGTCGAATATGCAACCGCGCAGCCGCTGGCGCTTGGCGCCTTGCTCGAACAGATGGGCTTTGTCGCCACCGCCCGCCATCGATCGCGCGAAGTGACCTTGTATCGCCAGGGCACGATGAATGTGATCGTCAATGCCGATCCGTCGTCCTTGCCGCAGTCCGACATCGACCCGCAAGCCACCGTCATCAGCGCCATCGCCTTGCGGGTGCGCGATGCTGACGCCGCCTATCGCCATGCAATCGAGATGGGGGCTTGGGGCATTCAAACTCGCGCCGGCGTGATGGAACTGAATATCCCAGGCGTACATGGGGTTGGCGATTCGATCCTGTACTTTGTCGACCGCTTCCGCGATTTCTCGATCTACGACGTCGACTTCAAGCCGATCCTGAACGCCCCGGCGAACCCGCCGGCATTGGCAGGCCTGCATTTTTTCGGAGTGGTGCAAACCATAGGCCGCGATCGCTCACCGGAGTGGATCGATTTTTATCAGCAACTGATGGATTTCCGGCCGCTGCCGCAAGGCCGCTATTTCGGCGTGTTGCCCAAAGGGGTGTTGCTGGAAAGCCCTTGCCATCGTTTTTACCTGCAACTGGTAGAGCCGCCGGAGGGCGCCGCCGGTCTGCAATGGGACGAACAATTGATCCGGGTCGGCCTGGGTGCGCCAGATGTGCTGGAAGCGGTGCGGCAACTGAAGCAGCGCGGTATTGTTTTCATCGACCGCGAACCGGCGCAAGCCAGCGAAAAGGGCGCATTGACGCAGCTGTACAAGAGCGGCATCAGTTTCGAGTTGGTGGTCAGCCGTCAGGAGAGCCAGCATGCTTGAGATTTCCGGCACTACGCGTATTTTCCCCGTCATCGGCTGGCCGGTCGAGCAAGTCAAGGCGCCGGCATTGTTCAACGCCTACTTCAAACGTCACGATATCGACGCCCGCGTCGTCCCGTTGAAGATCGCCCCGGCTTCTTACATCGCGGCGGTACGCCTCCTGATGGCGGCGGAAAACGTGGGCGGCATCCTGGTGTCGATTCCGCACAAGCCGATGAGCGTCGAAGCGGTTGACCAGCCGACTTCCCGCGCCGTGCTGGCCGGCGCCTGCAACGCGATCTACAAAGGCGCGGATGGCCAGACCTTGATCGGCGACCTGATCGACGGTGAAGGATTCATCCGGGCATTCGATCGCACCTGCGCCGGCACGCGCTTCGATTGGCCGAACGCCAGAGCCTTGGTAGTCGGCAGTGGCGGTGTCGGCTGCGCGGTGGCGGCAGCGTTGGCGGCGCGCGGCATCGGCCATGTGGCGATTTATGACACGCGCATCGAGCAGGCCGAAGCGTTGCGTCAGCGCCTGCAAAAAACCTTCTCGACAACGGAAGTGAGCATCGGCGCGCCAAGCGCCGAAGGCTACGACCTGGTGGTCAACTCAACTCCGCTCGGCATGGCCGAGGACGATCCACTGCCGTTTGACCTGAACGGCATCAAGCCGTCCTGCATCGTTGCCGACTGCGGCATGAAAATTGAAATGACCCGCTTGTTGGTGGAAGCGCAGCGGCTTGGTTGCCGTATCCAGAAGGGCCGCGAAATGATGATCGAGCAGGCGCCCCTGTATCTCGAACTGTTCGGTTGGCCCGGCGTGTCATCCGATGCATTCCGTGCGCTGGAGGCGATATGAACCTGAGTAACTTTGGCATGGACAGCATTACCCTGGCCGGCCCACTGGAGTCGAAGCTGAGTGCTTCCAAGGCTGCCGGATTTTCGCAGATCATGTTGTGGGCCAAGGATTTGGCCGGTCACCCCGGCGGCCTGGAGCAGGCTGTACGCCTGGTCAAAGCGAGTGGGATACGCGTAACCGGCATCCAGGTCATGCGCGATTTTGAAGGCTTGTCCGGCGCTTTGCACGAATACAAACTCGACATCGCCAAGAACATGCTGCAGGTGTGCAAGGCTGTCGGCGCGCCGTTGCTGATGGTGTGCTCAAGCACATCCAGCCACGCTAGTGGCGACATGCCGGTGATCGCGCGGCACCTCGCCAAACTGGCGACCTTGGCGGTGCCGCTTGGCGTGCGCGTTGGTTACGAAGCGTTGTCCTGGGGCCGTCACGTCAACCAATATACGCAGTCGTGGGAAGCGGTTGAAATGGCTGACCACGCCAACCTTGGCGTGGTGATCGATTCCTTCCACATGCTTGCCAACCAGGCTGATCTGGATGGTTTGGAAGATATTCCCAGTCACAAGATTGCAATGGTGCAGCTGTCAGATTTCATGTGGCGCGATATCCGCAGTGCCGAAGAGCGGCTGGAAACGGCGCGCCATCTGCGCGTGTTTCCTGGCGAAGGCGCGCACTCGAAGGAATTGTCCGACTTGCTGCGGCGCCTGGATCGAGGCGGCTATCGCGGCGATTACAGTTTCGAAGTATTCAATGACGATTACCTGCAACTGTCGCCGGACATCGTCGCCCGCCGCGCGCATCGTGCCGCCAAATGGGTCACTGATCAGGTCCTGAGGCGCAGCTTGCAGGTGCGCCAACCAACGGCGGGGCATCCGACGATGGCATAGGCGCCAGACATTCATGAAAGCAGCTGCCAATAACAAAAACAATGCAGCGCCATAAAGCTAAAAATCAGGAGACAGCATGACCCCGCACCCAAAATCCGTTCTGGTTCTGAACGGACCTAATCTCAACCTGCTCGGCCGCCGCGAACCGGCCGTATACGGCGCGCAGACACTGGCCGACGTCGAAACCGTATGTCGCGAGGCATGCCGCACGTATGGCTTCACGCTCGATTTTCGCCAGTCCAATCATGAAGGCGTGCTGATCGACTGGATCCACGAAGCGGGCGTCGCTCAGGCTGCAGGTATGTCGGCAGGCGTAGTGTGCAATGCCGGCGCGTACACCCACACGTCGGCAGCACTGCATGACGCAATCAAGGGCGCCGCCGTACACCTCATCGAATTACATATCTCGAATGTCCATGCGCGCGAAGCGTTCCGCCAGCACTCATGGCTGTCGCCGGTAGCGCAGGGAGTGCTGGCCGGCTTCGGCGTCAACGGCTATGCGTTGGCGATTGCCGCACTGGCCATGCAGCCGGCCGGATCAAAGCAGTAGGTAATACGGAGGCCTCTCGCTTCGTGGTTCCGAGGGGAAACCGCTGCACGCGTCTTGCAGTGCAGCGGAAGATCAAACATAAAAATAAATCATACGGAGATGTCATGAAGAGAAAGTTAGTCGTTGCCGGCTGCCTCGCCGGTTGTTCGGCGTTTGCGCAGGCCGATTCCAACGTCACGTTGTACGGCGATATCGACCAATACATCGGCTACATCCACAGCAGCAGCGGCAACAGTGTCACCGGGCTGAACGATGGCGCCATCCTGCGCAGCCGCCTTGGCTTGCGCGGCGTGGAGGATCTGGGCAGCGGTTACCAGACCAAGTTCACGCTGGAACAGGGATTGAACGCCAACACCGGCGCGGCAGCGGACTCCAGCCGCCTGTTTGACCGCCAGGCCTGGATCGGCATGAATACGCCGCTGGGTGAGTTTCGTATCGGACGCCAGAACACCATCATTTTCTTCATCGGCGGCGCCATCGATTACACCGAACGCACCACCTACGGCTCAGTCATCAATACCTTCGGCGTGCCGTCGCGCTATGACAATGACATCTCTTACAAGTCACCACGCATTGCAGGTTTCCAGGCCGATGCCCACTACGCGCTCACCGAAACTGCGGGCGAAAGTGTCGGCACGCGCGGCGTGTACCAACTGGGACTTGACTATACCAATGGCCCGTATCGCGCAGGTTACGCCGGATTGTGGGCCAAGCCGGCAGCGAACGCTACCTATTCGCAGATGGTGGTCTATCACAATGTCTACGCCGACTACGATTACGGCCACGGCAAACTGTACTTCGCCTATGTCCGCAGCAACAACGTGACGGCCAGCGCCAGCGGCAATACCGCAGCAGCCATCCTCAACAATGTCAGCATCCCGAATAATGCATTTCCTGGCACCAACGCCAGTGTGCAACGCATGTACAACATCTATCAGGTATCGGCCGACTATCGCATCAATCCACAACTGCGGATCGGCGCCCTGTACGGTGTGATCAAGGATTCGTCTGGAGGAGATGCCGGCGCGCAGGGTGGCAACGTCGGCGCGTATTACGATTTGTCGAAGCGCACTACCTTGTACGGCTTTGGCAATTACATGAAGAACGATGCCAATGCCGGTTTCCGCTTCAGCGGTTCCGCCGGCCCCACGGCCAACCTGGCAGGGGCCGATATCAACGGCAAGAGACTGATCGGCTTGCAAGCCGGCATCCTGCATCGTTTCTAGACGGGTTTTTCAATGCCGGCATGACGAAAATCACCACACGGCATGCCAAGAAAATATACTCACAGTTCACAGAAGGTCGTTATGTCTACCTCTACACTATCGCAACAAAAAATGCCCGCCAAGGCCGCTGCCGAGGCGACACAGCCGGTAACCGCGCACTCTCCGCGCAAGGCGGCGCTGGCCAGCTGGATCGGCAGCGCCGTCGAATATTACGATTTCTTTATCTATGGCACTGCCGCAGCACTGGTGTTCGGCAAGATATTTTTCCCGTCGTTCGATCCGGTAGCCGCCACCGTCGCCGCGTTTGCTACGTTCGGCGTCGGCTATGTCACGCGGCCAATTGGCGCCGTGTTGCTGGGCCATATCGGCGACCGCTACGGTCGCAAGAAAGTGCTGACCTTCACCTTGCTGTTGATGGGTGTTTCCACCTTCATGGTCGGCTTGCTACCGACCTACGGTCAGATCGGCATTGCTGCGCCAATCATGCTGGTCGTCCTGCGCATGTTGCAAGGCATATCGGCGGCGGGCGAGCAGGCCGGCGCCAATTCGATGACACTCGAACATGCACCATCGCATCGGCGCGCTTTCTTCACCAGTTTCACCTTGAGCGGTACCCAGGCCGGGCTGATCCTGGCAACCCTGGTGTTCCTGCCGATTTCGGCGTTGCCGGAAGATCAGTTGCTGTCCTGGGGCTGGCGCATTCCATTTTTCCTGAGTGCGATCGTGGTGCTGGTCGGTATCTGGGTGCGCCGTACCTTGCCGGAGACGCCCGCCTTCGAACAGGAGAAATCGAATAAGAAGAACAAGCTGCCGCTTGCGGTGCTGTTACGCGATCACAAGAAGAGTCTGGCGCGGGTCATCTTCGCCGCCCAGATCTCGGTGGTGAGCACCATCTTCAGCGTATTCACGCTGTCATACGCGGTCAACACCATGCACATTGCGCGCGCAACGATGCTGACGGTGCTGATCCTGGCCAATGTTGTGGCGCTGGCCGCAATCCCTGCCTTTGCTGCACTATCGGACCGCATTGGCCGTAAGCCGGTATTCATTTTTGGTGCGCTTGCCTCGGCCTGCCTGATCTGGCCCTATCTGTGGAGCATCAGTCACGCGAATATCCCGCTCATCTTTGTGTTCGGCCTGCTGTTGTCGGGCGTCGTCTATAGCGCCGCCAACGGCATCTGGCCATCCTTGTACGGCGAAATGTTCAATACCCAGGTGCGCCTGTCAGGCATGGCAATCGGCACCCAGATCGGTTTTGCGCTGGGCGGTTTTGCACCGACGATCAGTGCGGCAATCCTGGGAGACGGCGTACACGGCTGGATGCCGGTGGCGATATTCGTGAGCGCTACTTCAATCATTTCCGCGATCTCGGTGGCGACGGCGCGAGAAACCTATCGCACGCCGATGAGCGAACTGGGAAAAAGTTGAGCCTCCGCGAAATCATCGGCGTTCCGTGGTTGGGATTGCGCACGTGATGTGTCGCAATCCCAGCGATAATGATGTTAAGGGTGCATGATTCCGTATGTCTGGAGACGCAGCAATGACAGCAAAAAATATGAAGGCCGAACAAATCAGTGCGAATCGAAAATCCCGCAAGGCGGCATTCGGCAGCTTCGTCGGTGCAGTGGTCGACTGGTATGATTTCCTGCTTTACGGCATTACCGCAGCACTCGTATTCAACACGCAGTTCTTTCCCAATGCCAGCCCGACGATCGGCACACTTGCCGCGTTTGCCACGTTCGGCGTCGGCTTTCTGTTTCGGCCGCTGGGCGGCATTGTTTTCGGACATTTCGGCGACAAGCTGGGTAGAAAACGGATGTTGGTGATCACGGTGATGATGATGGGCGTCTCCACTGCGCTGATCGGATTGCTGCCAACCTACGACAGCATCGGCTGGTATGCGCCGCTGGCGCTGGTCGTGCTGCGGGCGCTGCAAGGTTTCGCGGTGGGCGGCGAATGGGGCGGGGCCGCGCTGATGGCGGTTGAAAGTGCGCCGGAAGGCAAGAAGGCGTTTTATAGCAGTGGGGTGCAGGTCGGCTACGGCGTTGGTCTGGTCCTGGCAACAGGTATCGTCTCGATTCTTACCCATACGCTCGGCAACGATGCATTCATGTCGTGGGGCTGGCGCATTCCTTTCCTGGTCAGCATTGTCCTGGTACTGGTTGCAGCATGGATTCGTTCGACGATGGAAGAGTCCGAGGAGTTTGTCAAAAAGGTGGGCATCCACGGTGAGCGTACCGAGAAGATACCGGTGCTGACCGCACTGCGCAATCATCCCGAGAGCTTCTTGCTGATCATCGCGCTGCGTATGGCCGAAATGTTCACGATGTATATCGTGACCGCCTTCGCACTGGCTTATTCGACCAAGAATCTGGGCATGTCGCGCGATCTGTTCCTCAACATCAGCCTGCTGGTTGGCGCAGTGAGTTGCGTGACGATCCCGTTCTTTGCCATTCTGGCTGATCGGATTGGTCTGAAGCGCGTGTATCTCACCGGCGCCATCATCGGCCTGCTTTCGTCGGTGCCATTTTTCATCGCGATGGAAGCGCGTTCGATCGTCTGGATCGTGATCTTTTCCGTGTTGCTCGCCAATATTGCGCACGACATGGTGGTGAGTGTGCAGCAACCTCTGTTTACCGAGTTGTTCGGCGCCGAATATCGTTACAGCGGCGCCGGCGTCGGTTATCAATTCGCCAGTGTGGTCTGCGGTGGTTTCACGCCGTTCATTGCGACCGCACTGCTTGGCGTCGATGGCACATGGCATGCCGTGGCGGCGTATCTCGCCGGTGGCTGTCTGCTGTCGGTAATCGTCTCCTGGCGCATGAAGGCAGGAAGTTCCGAGCCGCAAGTCAAGGTAACTCGGTCTTACTCACATTCGGCCGGATCGAAATCAGTGATCTGATTCGCTGGCATCAAATGAAAAAAGCCCGCTGCGATACCCTGTTTCCAGGGAGTCGCAGCGGGCTTTTGCAGATACGCTAAATCAGACGTTGAACAGGAAGTTCAACACGTCGCCATCCTTGACCACATATTCCTTGCCTTCAGCACGCATTTTGCCGGCTTCCTTGGCGCCTTGCTCGCCCTTGTGAGTGATGAAGTCGTCATAGGCGATGGTTTGCGCGCGGATGAAGCCGCGTTCGAAATCGGTATGGATCACGCCGGCTGCTTGCGGGCCGGTGTCGCCAACGTGGATGGTCCAGGCGCGCACTTCCTTGACGCCTGCGGTGAAGTAGGTTTGCAGGCCGAGCAATTTGAAGGCAGCGCGGATCAGGCGATCCAGGCCCGGCTCTTCCATGCCCATGTCGGCCAGGAATTCCTGCTTGTCGGCTTCGTCGAGGTCGGCGATTTCAGATTCGATCGCAGCGCAAATTGCCACGATAGGTGCATTCTGTGAAGCCGCGTAAGCGGTCAGTTGATCCAGCAGTGGATTGTTGGTGAAGCCGTGGTCGGAGACGTTGGCGACATACATCGCTGGCTTGGCGGTGATCAGGCACAGCGGCTTGATCAGGGCCATTTCTTCAGCGTCGAGGCCGCAGGCGCGGACCGGCTTGGCCTGGTCCAGTTCCGGCATCAGGCGTTCCAGCAGGGCTACCAGCTTGGCGGCATCTTTATCGCCGGAACGGGCTTTCTTGTTTTCGCGATGAATCGCTTTTTCCACCGTGCCCATGTCGGCCAGCGCCAGTTCGGTCTGGATGACGTCGATGTCGTCGAGTGGATTGATCTTGCCGGCGACGTGGATCACGTTGTCGTCTTCAAAGCAGCGCACGACGTTGACGATGGCGTCGGTTTCGCGGATATGCGCGAGGAACTGGTTACCCAGGCCTTCGCCTTTGGAGGCGCCCGCCACCAGGCCGGCGATGTCGACAAATTCCACGGTCGCCGGCAGGATGCGCTCAGGCTTGACGATTTCGGCCAACGCCTTGAGGCGCGGATCCGGCACTTCGACCATGCCGACGTTCGGCTCGATGGTGCAGAAAGGGTAGTTTTCCGCCGGGATGCCCGCTTTGGTCAGGGCATTGAAGAGGGTCGATTTGCCGACGTTGGGAAGGCCGACGATGCCGCATTTGAGACTCATGGAAAAACTTTCTAAATCAATAGGTTAGCTGTGTTTTATATTCGTTTTGCGAGCCAACTGCGGTTGAGTTCGGCTGAATTCTGAAATTGCACAGTGGAAATTAATGTGGAGGCAGTATCCGATAATGATATCGGATGGCGATACAGCTACTTTCGCCGCTTTCGCGCCCATCCGCTCCCAAAACCTCAATTGTAACTCTCCCGGACCCGCTTATCCAAAGGCAGGCGGCAAACCGCTGTTGTATATTGCGCCATCTAGCCGGTTTATTCAGGTTTTGCCTTGAGGCGTACCTCGGTCAATCCGAAATATTGTGAAAAACAAACGTTTTCCCATTCTGCCGGATTTGCTTTGATCTCATTGAAAAAAGTGATCGGCTTAGGTTCGTGAACGTAGCCTGCAACTTCCAGCGCGACGCCCTTTGCCCGTTTGGCAGCATCAAAACGCGCCAACATCAGCGATTGCAAATCGGCGGATGCGGTCAAGCCCTCGACAACCGGCCTCCAGGTGTGATTTGGATAGAGTGCGAAACTCGCCACAACAGCGATGATGCCGACCACCAGACCGCCGGCCATCAGGGATTTACGTCTGGTTGCCTTGGCAGGACGCGGCCTGGCGTGAAGGTATGCCGCAACCAGGAAGCCCAGCACGTTCACCAGCATGAAGTCGATGGTTCGCGCACGTTCAGGGCCCAGGTCGTTCATTACAAATGTTCTGGCAAAAATGCTGGCCCACAGAGCAAAAAACAGGAATACCGAGAAGCCGACTACGAAGCGTCGCGAGAATGCGATTTCTTTGCGCGGGCGGGTGATTGCGAAGACGCAGTAAAACAGCAGCAGGCTCACTAAAAACGAAGCAACGTATTTCAGCAGGATCAGCTTGAGCGCAACGGCGGCCGCCAATAGCACATTGATATGTTGCGGCATTGTCGCCGCGCGCAAAAAATTGCCGGGAGCGCTAGCCGAAATGATGGCGCCAATAATGGCCGCTGCCAGGATAAAGGCGGTAGCTCGGTGTGTTTTGCGGACGAAGCAGCAAATCACGAGGGGAAACAGCAGTGCGATATGGGCCAGCATGACTGTTTCGTTAAAGCTGGCCAGCAATACGCTGGCCAATGACAATACTGCGACGCGCTTTGTTGAGAGTGCGAAATTGCCCTTGAATATGCGCAGCTCTTCGGCGATGAGCGCCAGGAACAGCGCGCATGCAATACCGTAAGTGGCGCCGCCCGCGAGCCAGAACAAGGATTCCCGCATGCGAAACGTTGCCATCAAAAGGACGAAGAACAGCAGTGTGAAGGCGGCGCTGCGCACCCCGGTCACCGACAAAAAATGTCGCACCGCCAGAAAATTCAGGGCGAGGATAAGCAGCGGAACGATGTAGTAGTGGTGCAGCAGCAGCTCATCCGAAACCGCAAATACACCGATCAGGAAAGCGGGCGTATAACGACCTCCCCAAGTCAAATATTCTGTCACCACGTTTTGCAGGACGCCTCGGGTACGTGCGCCGAAGCCATAGCAGAAATCGTCAGCGGCGGGGATGGCGTGAAACGCGTTCCAGAGTATCCACAGCAGGAATATGATGCCGATCGTCAGCACGCCAATGCGGACAAAACTGGTCAAACGATCGCTGGGAGTATCAAATACACGGTTTTCTTGCGTGCTAAAAACTCCTACCTCTTCAGTCTTTAATTTCATTTCTTTTCTTGGTTGTGTTGCATCAAGCGGAGCTTGCGCTGGCCAAATTGTATTCGGCAAACACCGGAACATGCAATTCGGCATAGCCTGTCCGTGGTTTGATGTCCGATCCGAATCAGGAAACGGGTAAATAAGCGTGAATTTGCGGGAAATAACAACAGGAAGTATCGGTCAGCTCTCTTTTTTCAGTAGAATGCGCTGAATTCACCGATGGATTACGGGCCGGTACGGCATTGGAAAAGTATATTAATGGCAACGAAAAAACGAATCGTTTCGATAGTGGCGCCCTTCTACAACGAAAGTGGCGGTATCGGTCATTTTCATCAAGCAATTCGTGAAATCATTAATGCGATTCCTGAATTCGATTTTGAAATCGTCTGTGTCGACGATGGCAGCAGCGACGACACATTGCAGAAACTGGTGGCGCTCGTTGCCAAGGACAGTTGTTTCCGCGTGGTCGAACTGTCACGGAATTTTGGCAAGGAAGCGGCGCTGACCGCCGGGATTGATGCTGCAACTGGCCATGCAGTGATCCCGATCGATGCCGATCTTCAGGACCCGCCGGAACTCATACACCTGCTTATCGCGGAGTGGAAGAAGGGCGCAGAGATCGTACTTGCAAGACGCGTCGACCGTAGTTCGGATACATTCCTGAAGCGCAAGACGGCCGAGTTGTTCTATCGCATCCACAATCGCCTCACGCATATCAAGATCCCGGAAAATGTCGGCGACTTCCGCCTGATGGATCGCGTCGCAGTTGATGTCCTTAAAGCCCTGCCGGAGCGCCAACGCTTCATGAAGGGCTTGTTTGCATGGGTGGGTTTCAAGACCGCGGTGGTCGACTATACGCGGAATGCGCGCACTGTCGGCAACACCAAGTTCTCGGGATGGAAGCTCTGGAATTTTGCGCTTGAGGGAATAACCAGTTTCAGTACGGCGCCACTCAAGCTGATGACCTACGTCGGCGCCGGCGGCACGGCGATTACGCTTTGCTACGCCTTATATATCGTTTTCCGGACCCTGATTCACGGTATCGATGTGCCGGGCTATGCCTCCCTGCTGGTCGCAATTTTATTTTTCGGCAGCCTGCAATTGCTCGGCATCGGCATCCTGGGAGAGTATATCGGCCGCATCTATATGGAAAGCAAGCAAAGGCCGATCTATGTTATTCGCAAACATCATGGCCACACCGAAGATGTGGCAAGCGAAACCAGCCCGGATGCGCAAGCTTATGGGTGATATGCGCGACGCCGAGTCCGTGGCAGCAGCCAGCCGTCTCTCCCTATTACAATTCGTCGTATTCGCCGTGGTCGGTGCGACGGGGACGCTGATTCATTATGCGATTCTGTTGTCGTTGGTCGAACTGCTTGGCCGCAGCGCCATGGTCGGCACCATCGCTGGATCAATAGCCGGCGCGATATGGAATTTTTTCCTGAATCACCGGCTCACCTTCAAAAGCAAGCAGCAATTCCATCAGACCGCTCCGCGTTTCTTTTTGATCGCCGCAGTCAGCCTGGCGCTCAATGCCGGGCTGATGTATCTGCTGGTAGAGCGCATGCATGTGAACTACCTGATTGCCCAACTCGCGGTGACGATTTTCATCTTGTGCGTTAACTACATTTCCAACGCACTCTGGACGTTCAACCGATCGGCCAGGTAAGCAACTGCTACAGCGGCGCTGCTCAGCGGTGTTAGCGGTGTTACTTGGCGGCCGTATGCAACTGCATCGTCGCCGCTTCGAATTTGCCTTCACACAGCATGGGAATGATTTTCAGGCTGGCCGCAATCGCATCGTCGATCAGCGGCTGTTCATCCTTGCGCGGGCGGTGCAATACGAAATCGGCGACTACCTGCTGCAGGTTCAATGTACGCGGATGGCCGATGCCCAGTCGCAGGCGCCAGTAATCCTGGGTGCCGAGCGCTGCCGTGATGTCCTTCAAACCGTTGTGGCCGCCCGAAGAGCCGCCCTTTTTGAGCTTGGCGCTGCCGGGCGGCAGATCCAGTTCATCGTGCACCACCAGGATTTCTTCGGCGGCGATCTTGTAGAAGCGCGCGATCGCGCCGACCGACTGGCCAGAGCGATTCATGAAGGTTTGCGGCTCCAGCAGCCACACTTCCTGGCCGGCGATGCTGGCCTTGGCGGCGAACGCGTTGAAGCGGGATTCGCGGGCCAGGTTGCGGCCGAGATCGTTGGCCAGGTTGTCGACCAGCCAGAAGCCGGCGTTATGGCGGGTTTGTTCGTATTCCGGGCCGGGATTGCCGAGGCCGACGATGAGACGGATTGACATGGTGTTTTCTCTTTTTTCTCTGGAGCGACAGGGCAGGGGAATGGCCTGTTTCGAGCTGATCCAGCAACAGCGCCGATTATCGCGGATATTGCATGCTTCCGTCCATTCGGTGTGCGCTCCTGCCAGGCATGCAGCCGGCAATAAAAAAACCCGCCACGGAGGGCGGGTTTTTCAGCCGGGATACGCTCCGGCAAATACGACGATGATTACTTCTTGTCAGCAGCGTCAGCGGCTGGTGCAGCTGCTGCGGCAGGCGCATCAGCTTCAACTTTACCGGCTGGGATCGATGCAGTAGCGATCGTCAGGTTTTCTTGCGATACAGCGGAAACGCCCTTTGGCAGCTTCAGGTCAGCCAAGTGGATCGAGTGACCGACTTCGATGCTGGTCAGGTCGACTTCGACGAACTCTGGCAGATCAGCTGGCAGGCAGGAGATGTCCAGTTCGGTCAAAACGTGGCTGATGATGGCGCCGGACAGCTTCACTGCAGGAGCGACTTCTGCATTGATGAAGTGCAGAGGCACTTTAACGTGGATAGCTTGTTTAGCGTCGACGCGCTGGAAGTCAGCGTGCAGGACCAGTTGCTTGTATGCGTGGACTTGGAAGTCGCGCAGCAGAACTTTCTGTACCTTGCCGTCGATTTCGAGATCGAGGATCGAGGAGTGGAAAGTTTCTTTTTTCAGCGCGTGGTACAGCGCATTGTGGTCCAGCGAGATATTGACCGGCGCGTCGGAACCACCATAAACGATACCTGGTGTTTGGCCAGCATTGCGCAGGCGGCGGCTCGCTCCGGTCCCCTGCTCTTTGCGTACAAATGCGATTACTTTCATTTTGAAGCTCCATTGTGTGCCGGACTATTTACGATGGCCCGGCGGTAAAAATCCCCCGCGACCAGGGGATTTAAGGTCATCTCTGCACCTGTTGCCAGATACAAAAACAATAAAACCTATAAAAACTTATTCTGCAAACAGCGACATCACCGAGTCGCCCTTGGTAATACGCTTGAACGTTTCAGCCAGCAACTCCGCACACGACAACTGGCGGATCTTGCCGCAGGCCTTGGCTTCTGCCGACAGTGGAATCGTATCGACCACCACCAGTTCGTCCAGCGGCGAATTGACGATGCGCTCAAGGGCAGGGCCGGACAAGACCGGGTGCGTACAGTAAGCAACCACTTTCTTGGCGCCGCGCTCTTTCAATACTTCGGCTGCCTTGGTCAGGGTGCCGGCGGTATCGACCATGTCATCCATGATCACGCAGTTACGGCCGTCGACTTCACCGATGATGTTCATGACTTCCGACACATTAGCCTTCGGACGGCGCTTGTCGATGATCGCCAGGTCGCAGTTCAGGCGTTTTGCCAGTGCGCGGGCACGAACCACGCCGCCGACGTCCGGCGATACGACCAGCAGGTCGTCGTAGTTCTTGCTCACCAGGTCGCCCAGCAAAATCGGCGACGCGTAGATGTTATCTACTGGAATATCAAAGAAACCTTGAATCTGGTCAGCGTGCAAATCCATGATGATGACGCGTTCGACGCCTGCTTCCTGCAGCATGTTGGCGACGACCTTGGCCGAAATCGCAACCCGTGCCGAGCGTGGGCGGCGGTCTTGACGCGCGTAGCCATAATAAGGAATTGCAGCGGTAATCCGGCCTGCCGAAGCGCGCTTCAGGGCATCGACCATCAACATGATTTCCATCAGGTTGTCATTGGTCGGCGCGCAAGTCGATTGCAGCACGAATACGTCTTTGCCACGTACGTTCTCGTTGATCTCGACCATTACTTCGCCGTCGGAGAATTTGGTAACGTTGGCCTTGCCTAGCGGGATACCGAGTTGCTTGGCAACTCCAATAGCTAGTTCCGGGTTTGCGTTGCCGGTAAAAACCATCAGGTTTTCGTTTGCCATGGAGATCCCTGGATACAGTCGTTAAAAAGTTGAAAAGCCGACAATGCCAGACTATTCTAGTCTTGCGTTGGCGGCTTATGTGTTCGCTATGAGCTGTTTTTGTATTTTGATGCGGCCTAACAAATCTGCCGCTGTGATGCTACTTGCTGCTGGGCATTATTGCCCTTGTTTAATGGCAGGGGAACAAGGATTCGAACCTTGGAATGCTGGAATCAAAATCCAGTGCCTTAACCAGCTTGGCGATTCCCCTACGCAACTTGTTGTCTACCATAAATCCGCGCTGATACTGCCTGATGCGCTTGAATCTGATGCTAAACCGAATTCTGTACAACTAGTTTTTTAACAATCCAGCGAGCGGATGTTCCTGCATCGCCTTGGCTTTCCATGCTTTCCACTGGCTTGGCACTAATTTCAGCACCTTGTCAGCTTCGTGTTCTTCGGTAAACGCACAAAAAACACATGCACCTGAGCCGGTCATCCTGGCTTCTCCAAAATTGCCTAGCCAGTTGATGGCCTCTGCAACTTCCGGGAAATTACTAACAGCCACGGCTTCCAGATCGTTTTTTCCGAAAAGTTTTTTAGTACCTATCGAAAAGTCCGTCATTTTGACGGGTTTCGTATTCCTTGTCAATTCCGAAGATGAAAAAATTATTGCTGTCGGAATTGCTACGCCGGGCTGAATTATAACGAACCATAGGGCAGGGGTGTCAAGCTTTTGCAGCGATTCTCCGATTCCTTCAGCAAATGCATTCCTGCCGAACAGGAAAAACGGTACATCGGCTCCCAATTGCAGGCCCAAAGCCATCAGTTCCTCGCGCGACAGGCCGCCTTGCCAGAGGTGATTCAGCGCCATCAGCGTGGTTGCCGCATCGGACGAGCCACCACCCAATCCGCCGCCCATCGGCAATTTCTTTTCGATACCGATATTCGCGCCCAATGCCGTTGGGGCGGACGTACCCTTGGCCCGGATCGCGGATTGCAGCAGTTTGGCGGCGCGCACAATCAGGTCGCTTTCTTCCGGTACGCCCGGAATATCGGTGCTGCGCCGGATCTGATCGTCGTCGCGCACTTCGAAATGCAGGAGATCGTTGAAGTCGACCAGCTGGAATACGGTTTGCAGCAGATGGTAGCCATCCGGACGGCGTCCGGTAACGTGCAGGAATAAGTTCAGCTTGGCCGGGGCCGGGCAGTTGTTCAGCGTACGGATCATTGCAGATTAATGTGGTTGGCGGCTGTCGATGACGATGCGGATCGCAACGTCGCCGGCCTGGGTGGCATTGCGCGCCAGGTCTATCCGTTTCGGGTAGCTCTCGGCGGCGTTATCCTGATCTTGCCAGTTGGTATATTGGAGGCGCCAGTTGTCGGCGGTGGTGACGTTATAGGCGTCGCTTGCCGGGGTCGCGATAAAGCGCTGGCCCGCGGCGTTCTGGCCGAAACCTTGCAGCCAGTCGCGCAAACCGGCGATCGGCAGCGGCCAGCCCAGCGCCTGCACCGTCAGCGAATCGACATCACTGGCGCTGCGCAGCGGCTGGCCGGCTTGCGCCAAGGTTGCCTGGTCGGCGCCGATATTGATGGTGGCCAGGGTTTGTCCGAGCGGCGACAGCAGGGTCACAACGGTGTCCGGGCCGTTTTGCGACCAGGTGAAACTGCCGTGCAGCGCCTGCTCCTTGCCGTCCTGCTCATAGCGCACAGACAAGCGGCCGCTGACATCGATCAACTGGTGGTACTGGCGTGCGGCGCCGCTCACGGCATTCGCTGCTGTGGCGCCAGTGTTCGACTGTTGAAAAGTGCTGCAGCCGCTGATTGCCAAGGCCAACGCCATCATGGACGCCAGGCCGAGGCGGCTTGCCATATTGCTTGAGCGCCGCATCATAGGTTGGCGCGCAGCCGCGCCAGGGTGCTTTTCAAGGTGTCGTTCTGCGGATCCTTGCGCTGCACTTCACGCCAGAATTTTTGCGCATCGGTTTTTTGTCCCTTGACCCACAGGACTTCGCCCAGATGCACGCCGATTTCGGGATCCGGCAGCAAGGTGTAGGCATCGCGCAGATGCGATTCCGCTTCGCCCAGGTTGCCCAGTCGATATTGCACCCAACCCATGCTGTCGACGATGAACGGATCGTGCGGCGCCAGCGACAGTGCTTTCTGGATCAGCGTCAGGGCTTCCGGCAGGCGGATATTGCGGTCGGCCAGCGAGTAGCCAAGCGCGTTGTAAGCCTGCTGGTTTTCCGGCGCCAGCGCGATCAGCTTGCGCAGCGCGCTTTCCATGGTGCTCAGATTGTCGAGTTTTTCCGCCGTCATGGCGTAGTCGTACAGCAGGTCGGGATTGTTGGGATCGGTCTTGAGCGCGGTTTCCAGGACCTTGAACGCTTCTTGCGGATGATTGGCGTCGCGCAGCAATTGGGCTTCCACCTGGGTTACCTGGGTTTTTTCGCGATCGCCATTGGTTTCGATTTCAGCCAGCACCTTGCGTGCGGCATCCAGGTCACCACGTTTGGACAGCAGTTGCGCACGGCGCAGCTGGGCATCCAGGTAAGCGTCGCCCGGCTCTACCTGCGACAGCCATTTCAGGGCGGCGTCGGTGTCGTTGCGGTCGGCGGCGATCTGCGACAGGATCAGCAGCGCCTGGGTGGTATCGCGCGACTCGTCCGGATGCTTGCTCAATTGATCAAGATAGGCGATCAGGTAGCGTTCGGCAGCCTTGGTGTCGCCAATCTGTGCATTCAGCAGGCCGAGCGCGAGCAACGTGGTGGCGTCCTGCTTGTCGCCTTTCAGCAGGATTTCAAACTGGCTGCGGGCTCTTTCATACTGCTTCTGATCGATCAGCGTGCGCGCGTAGGCCACGCGTACTTCGCGCGAGCCGGGATATTTATTCAGGAAGTCGGTCAGGATGCGCTCGACTTCACCATTGTCGGCAGCGACTTGCGCGGTGGTCAGGATCGCCAGCTCGGAATCGGGCTTCAAATTCAGTGCGATCTGCGCTTCCTCGCGCGCCCGGATACTGTTGCCGGTGCTGAAGGCTTCCTGCGCCAGCGCCAAGTGGGCTTCCGAAATCGACGTGTACGGCGCCACCAGCTGCTCCAACAGCGTGAAGGCGGCGGCCTTGTCCTGTGCTCGCGCCAGCAGCCGCTGGATTTGCAGCATCATGATGCCGCGCGCCTGCGGCAGCGCGTCCTTCAGGCGTTGCTCAAGGATTGGGCGGGCTTCAGCCAGATTGTTGCTGAGCATGATGAAGCCGAGATAGTACTGGGTGGCTTCTTCCGATTCCGGCGCCAGTTCGCGCCAGAGCCGGATTGCGACCAGCGCTTCGTTGGCCTGCTTGGCGCTCAACGCCATTTCAGCGGCGCGCCGGGCCAGGCGCGGATCACGGGTCTGCTGCGCGGCGCCCAGCAGCGTCACATAGGCGGATTGCCAGTTGCCGCGCTGGAAAGCGATTTCCGAACTGAGTACCTTGAACAGCAATTCCTTGGTCAGCGGGACCGCCGGCAACTGTTCTTCAGGCGGCTTGACCGGCATCGCCCGCGGCGCAAGTTTGCGTGCCGCCAGCTGATCGGAGCTGGCAGCCGCTGCAGGTGTCGCCTCGGGTGTTGCAGTTGCCGTCGTGGCGGAAGCGTTATCTTTGCTGTCGCTGCCTGGCGTTACGCCGGCGCATGCCGACAACAAGGAAGAGAGCGTTACAATGGCAAGGGCTTTTTTCAAGAGATATCCTGGCTTGGCAAGCATTTGTATGGATCTGAAAACAGATCCCTGGTCATTTCCCCAAATTCGCCCCCACTTATTTACGGTGTGAAAGCTGGTTACGAATTTTCAGGACTAGCCCTGATTTTACGCCCAACCAGAGTGCAATGCGTAGTGAGGGGCTCGGGATTTGTTTCAAGAAGTATATGGAATGCATTTTGCACAGGCTGGTGACGCTGGTGCCGCGTAAAGCGATTTGACGGCGCCGCTGCGATGTTTAAAGGTTTTCAGTATTTTTTTCTCTGGCAGTTAGCCCGTTTTAAGTAGGGCGGGCAAGAAGACGCGCCCACCCAACCGTGGTTCTCAAATTCTGTTTCGCACTTATTTATTTTTTTTGAATCATGCCAGAACTCCCTGAAGTCGAAGTCACCCGGCGCGGCGTTGCGCCGCATCTGGAAGGGCGCACTGTGACAGCAGTCACCTTCCGCCATGCCGGATTGCGCTGGCCGTTTCCGTTGGATCTGCCGACCTTGCTTGCGGGCCGCACGATACGCGACATCGGCCGGCGCGGTAAATATCTGCTGCTGCGTTTCGATCATGGCACCGTGATCATCCATCTCGGCATGTCCGGCCATCTGCGCATTCTCGATACCAGCGTCGCGCCCAAAAAGCATGACCATTTCGACCTGGCGGTCGGTAGCCATCTGCTGCGTCTGTCAGATCCGCGCCGCTTTGGCGCGGTGCTCTGGCATGCCGCGGAAGACGGTCCGGTAGAGCAGCATGTCTTGCTGGCGGGCTTGGGACTGGAACCGCTGGAAGAAGTGTTTTCCGCGCAAATCCTGTATCAAAAGACGCGCAACCGGGCGGCGCCGATCAAGCAGGTGCTGCTGGCCGGCGATATCGTGGTCGGGGTCGGCAACATCTATGCATCGGAAAGCCTGTTTCGGGCCGGCATCAATCCGAAAACCGCGGCCCATCGGATCAGCCTGGCGCGTTATGAACTGCTGGCTGATGCCATTCGGATAATTCTTGCGGCTGCAATTGACAAGGGTGGCAGCACTTTGCGCGATTTTATTGGTGTAGATGGTCAATCTGGCTATTTCCAACAGAGTTATTTCGTCTATGATCGTGCTGGGTTGCCGTGTAGAAATTGCGGCACATTGATTACGCAGATAAAGCAGGGGCAGCGCTCTACGTTTTATTGTAAAAAATGTCAGAAGTAAGTACTGAAAAGAATAGGCGAGTGAGATAGTGAGCAATCTAGTTCAAAAATTCCAGGAATACAGTGAATGGCGTACTGCCGTGGCCAGCGCGTTGCGGCGTTACCAGACGTGGGCCAGCGCCTCGAAGCTGTCCGATGTCGCCAGCGACCAGCGCATCAGCCGGGCACTGGCGCGGCTGACTGACGATAAATTGTCGATTGCTTTCGTCGCCGAATTCTCTCGCGGAAAATCGGAACTGATCAACGCCATCTTCTTCGCCGATTACGGCCAGCGCATCCTGCCGTCGGCGGCCGGCCGCACTACCATGTGTCCGACCGAGCTGCTGTATGACGAAACCTTCCCGCCCTGCATCCGCCTGCTGCCGATAGAAACCCGGGCCGAATCGCAATCGACCAGCGATTACAAGGGCGCGCATCACGTCTGGACTGTGCTGCCTCTGGATACCTCATCGACCGACGGCATGCTGGAAGCCTTCAAGCAGGTCAGCCTGACCAAGTGGGTGCCGCTGGAAGACGCAAAACGATATGGCCTGTATGACGAAGACGATCCGGATGCCGCCGTCGCGATTGATGTGTTGGGCCGAGTCGAGATTTCACAGTGGCGCCACGCCATCGTCAATTTCCCGCATCCGCTGCTGAAAGAGGGGCTGGTGATTATCGACACGCCGGGCCTGAACGCGATCGGTACCGAGCCGGAACTGACGCTCAACCTGATCCCGAACGCGCACGCGGTGCTGTTCATCCTGGCTGCCGATACCGGCGTCACCAAGAGCGATATCGATGTCTGGCGCCATCACATCGGCAACGGCGCCGGCCGCATGGTGGTGCTCAACAAGATCGACAGCATGTGGGATGAGCTGCGCTCGCCGTTCGAAGTCGAGCAGCAGATCAGTAAGCAGGTTTCCAGTGTGGCGCATACGCTCGGTCTGTCTGAGGCCCAGGTGTATCCGGTCTCGGCGCAGAAGGGGCTGGTCGGCAAGATCAACGGCGAGCCGGCCTTATTGCAGCGGAGCCGCCTGCCGGCTTTGGAAAATGCGCTGTCGCACGAACTGATCCCTGGCAAGCGCGAAATCATCCGCGCGCAGCTGATTGGCGACATCCACGACCTGACAGTGTCCAAGCAGGCGTTGATGTCGGCGCATATCCGCAGCGTGGTCGAGCAGTTGCTGGAATTGAAGAGCTTGCGTGGCAAAAACACCTCGATCATCAGCCACATGATGAAGCGCATCGATATCGAGAAAAAGGAATTCGATGAAAGCCTGCTGAAGCTGCAGGGCACGCGCATGGTGTTTGCGCGTTTGTCGGCCGGCGTATTTACTACGCTCGGCATGGGGTTGCTGAAGGAAGAAATCCGCAAGACGCGGGAAGCGATGGAAGGCAGCATGTTCACCGCCGGCTTCCGCCACGCGGTGAAGGATTTCTTCGACAAGGCCCAGGAAAACCTGACCTTGTCGGGACAGAAGACCGATGAAATTTCGGAAATGATGACCATCATGTACCGCAAGTTCTCGACCGAGCACGGTCTGGCGCTGTCGACGCCGATGCCATTTTCGCTCGACAAGTATCGCAACGAGATCAAGGTCATCGAAACCGCTTATCATCGCCAGTTCGGCACCGTAACGCTGGTCAAGACCAGCCAGGTGGTGCTGATGCAGAAGTTCTTCGATTCGATCGCCTCGCGCGTCAAGCAAAGCTTCCTGCAGGCCAACCGCGATGTTGACGCCTGGCTCAAGGTGGTGATGGCGCCGCTGGAGGAGCAGATCCGTGCGCACAAGTCGCAGCTCAAGCAACGCACCGATTCGATCGAGCGCGTGCATGTGGCGATCGACAGCCTGGAAGAAAAGATCCATGCGGTAGAGATGCTGCAAAGCGAACTGATCGCGCAAAGAAATACGCTGACCACGCTGGAGAACGATTTGAAGAGCGTGCTTGATTCCGAACTGGCGACGATGAAAGTGGCTTGAACCATCGCGGGGCGGCTTTTAGCGAGCCGCATCGCCTGACATATTTTGTGAGAAAGCATTGAAGATTCTTAGTAGTACGGCGAGTGAACTTGCAGCAAATGAATTTGCCGATCCGTCCTTTTCCGCGACGGTGATCGCATGGCAGAAGAAGCACGGCCGCCATGCGCTGCCGTGGCAGCAGACGCGCGATGCCTATCGCGTCTGGCTGTCGGAAATCATGCTGCAGCAGACTCAGGTTAGCGCCGTCATTCCCTATTACCAGCGGTTTTTATCGAGCTTCCCTGATGTGCAATCGCTGGCGGCGGCGCCGAGCGAAGAGGTGATGGCGCACTGGAGCGGTCTCGGTTATTACACCCGTGCCCGCAACCTGCATCGCTGCGCACAGCGGGTTGTGGCGGAACATGGCGGCGTGTTTCCACGCGATCCGGCCCTGCTGCAAGACCTGCCCGGCATCGGCCGTTCCACCGCAGCGGCCATCGCAGCATTTTCATATGGCGTGCGGGCAGCAATCCTCGACGGTAACGTCAAGCGCGTGTTTGCGCGGGTGTTCGGGATCGATGGCTTCCCCGGTTCCAAGCCGATCGAAGACGCGATGTGGCGGCGCGCGGTAGCGTTGCTGCCGGAGCAGGGAGTGGAATCGTATACGCAGGGATTGATGGATCTTGGCGCGACGCTGTGTGTGCGCGGCAAGCCATCCTGCAACACTTGCCCGCTGGCGCAGCGCTGCGTCGCGCTCGCTACCGACCGGGTCGGCCAACTGCCGGAGCGCAAACCGAAGAAGGCAATTCCTGAAAGACAGACCAGCATGCTGGTGATTGTCGATCAACGCCATGTCTTGCTGGAACAGCGTCCCGACAGCGGTATCTGGGGCGGCTTGCTGTCGCTGCCGGAAATTGCAAGCGGCGACAATGTTGACGCAGCAGTCGCACGGGCGACGGCAAGCATCGGCGAAGTCTCTTCATGCGAAGCGCTACAGCCGTTCACCCACGTTTTCACGCATTTCAAATTACAGATATCGCCTTTCCAGATTGCGCTGGCGCGGCGCGCCGACGGCGTTGCCGAAGCCGGCCAGGTCTGGTATCCGGCCGAGCGCTTGGCCGACGCGCCGTTGCCGGCGCCGGTCAAGAAATTGTTGCTGGAAGTATTTCGCGAAGCCGATCTGTTCGCCTGAAATGCGTTCTAGATGATGTTGTGCTGCAGGAGATACTTGTGCACGATGCCCAGCCGCTCGCTGCTGTCGGTCAGTTCCAGCAGCGCTTGACGCGCTTTCATCGGGATCGGCAGGATTTCGCACCAGCGGTTGGCAACCCAGCCGGCGTTGTCGAATTGCAGCGGTAGCGCAAACGGGCTGGCGTAGTTGGGACCGTGCGTGGTGCGGCCTTTGTTGTTGATGTCGTCGATCACCAACTTCAGGGTGCTGGCGCATTGCAGGTGCGCCTGATCCGGCTTGCCGGGCTGGTCTGCCTCTATCAGTTCTATCTGCGCTTCCAGCCGCTGGTCCGGCAACACCCGCTGCTGCAGGATGCGGAAGCGCTGGCTGCCTACCGTGCGCAGCATCATCACGCCCAGGTCCTGCATGTCCCATTCGGTGATCTGTGTCAGGCAGCCGACGTTTTCCGGTTCAGCGGCGACACCCACTTCCTGTCCCGATTTGATCAGCACCACGCCGAACTGCTGTTGCTTCTTCATGCACTCGCGCAGCATGTCGAGGTAGCGCGTTTCGAATACCTTGAGTGGCAGCACGCCGCCGGGGAACAGGACCGTATTAAGCGGGAACAGCGGAATCCAGGAATGATTGTCGGGCATGGCAAAGAAATCGTATCGACGACGCGGCGTAATTGAGGGCGGGGGAGTTATCGCTGGTGCTAGCCGAGTTCGCGATGACGGCGGACCACGCGTTCGGAAACCTGGAAATATTCCGCCAGCTGTTCCACCATGTAGACCGAGCGATGCTGGCCGCCGGTGCAGCCGATTGCCACCGTCAAGTAGCTGCGGTTATCGTCCTTGAACGACGGCAGCCATTTCTCGACAAAGTTGCGGATATCGTCGAGCAGGTCGGTGACCTTGGGCAAATCCGCCAGGAAAGCGATCACTTCCGGATCGCGTCCGGTCAGCGGGCGCAGTTTGGCATCGTAATGCGGGTTTGGCAGCATGCGCACATCGAACACCAGGTCGGCATCCAGTGGCACGCCGCGCTTGAAGGCAAACGATTCGAACAGCAGCGTCAGCGGCGCCGGTTCGGTATCGACCAGTTCCTTGATCCAGCCGCGCAAGCGGTTGGCGCTGACGTCGGAAGTATCGATCGCATGGCCGAGGCCCTCGATCTCGACCAGCATCTCGCGTTCATTCAGGATGCATTCAGTCAGAGTCAGGCGGTCACCCGGATTCTGGCCGGGCAGCAGGCGATGCGACAGCGGATGGCTGCGCCGGGTTTCGGAAAAGCGGGCGATCAGGGATTCGGTCTGGGCAGTCAGGAAGAACACTTTGACATCATGTCCTTCGGCTTTCAGTTGCTGGATATCTGACGGCAGCCCTGCCAGCGAGTCGGCGCTGCGAGCATCGGTGGCGACCGCCAACATCTGCGCGCCCTCATGCTGACGCGCCGCGACCAGTTCCCGCAACAGTGTCGGCGGCAGGTTGTCGACGCAAAAATAACCCGCGTCTTCAAGAACGCGGAGAGCGACCGATTTGCCGGAGCCGGAGATCCCGGTGATAAGAATTATGCGCATCGCTCAATGATACCGTAACTACGATGATCGGTAGCGTGGGGTGCAGGAGTAGATGTAGGGTGGGCAGGTTTTTTGCCCACGCGTGACCGTGAACAGGTGAGTGGTGCAAGTATCCGATAACAGCTAGCGGAACAATGGTGGGCACTCGTGCCCACCCTACGGTTTAGAGATCACTGTCGCTATCCATAGCCAACCGCTGCCGCGCAATGAAATCCTTGAGCGTATCGATGCCGCGCAATTGCAGGATGGTGTTGCGTACCGCGGCTTCCAGCAGCACCGCGATGTTGCGGCCGGCGGCGACCGGGATGATGACTTTGCGGATCGGCAGCCCCAGCACTTCCTGGGTGTGGGCGTCGAGCGGCAGGCGTTCGTAATTTTCTTCCAGCGTCGCGCGCCGCACCAGGTGCACGATCAGCTTCAGGCGCATCTTGCGGCGTACTGCGGTTTCACCGAAGATGGTCTTGATATCGAGCAGGCCCAGGCCGCGCACTTCCAGCAGGTTTTGCAGCAGATGCGGGCAGCGCCCCTCTATCATGTTCGGCGCAATCCGCGCGAATTCGACGGCATCGTCGGCCACCAATCCGTGGCTGCGCGAAATCAGTTCCAGCCCCAGTTCGCTTTTACCCAGTCCGGATTCGCCGGTAATCAGTACGCCGACACCCAGCACGTCCATGAATACGCCGTGCATGGTGATCCGTTGCGCCAGCTTTTTCGACAGGTAGACGCGCAGGTAGTCGATCACCTGCGCCGCCGGCAACGGCGTCGAAAACAGCGGGATGTTTTTTTCGTCGCAGACTTCCAGGATATTCGGCGGTGTCGCCAGGCCCTGCGCAATGATGAACGCGGGCGGTGCACCGGCCACCAGTTCGGCGGTCTGGTAAGTGCGCGAAGTGGCGGACAGGCGCTTGTAGTACTCGGTTTCCTGGTGGCCGAATACCTGGATCCGGCCAGGGTGGATCAGGTTCAAGTGGCCGACCTGGTCGGCGGCCGAAGCGGCGTCACCCGAAATCAGACGCTCGCCGCCGGGAAACCCGGCAAACCAGCCTAGTTGCAGCGATTCGCGGTTTTCGTCGTACAGCTGCTGAATCGATAGGGGCGTGGATGAGGGCATGGTGTGCGTCTGACGTGGTTAGGTGTGACGAGGCAAGGTCGCCGGGTAGCGATTGGTGATCGCAGACACGATCCGGTGTCCTACATTAAATTATGTCGCATTTTCCGTGCCCATGGGCTGCCAGGCGACGATGTGGGAATGCACTGACGCCGGATCGGGATCGGTTGCGAGAATGGCGCGGAAGGTGTCGCTGGAAAACATTTCGGCGATTTCCGACAGGATTTCCAGATGTTGCTGGGTGACGTTGTCCGGGATCAGCAGGAATACCAGCAGATTGACCGGCTGGCCATCCGGCGATTCGAATGGAATCGGTTCAGCCAGGCGCACAAAGGCAGCCAGCGGCGCTTTCAATCCTTTGACACGGCCATGCGGCACGGCGACGCCATGGCCGAGACCGGTCGAACCCAGGCGCTCGCGCGCAAACAGGTTGTCGGAGACGGTGGAACGGGCGATTCCGCAGTTATTTTCGAAGAGTAGGCCAGCTTGTTCGAATGCGCGTTTTTTACTGGAGACTTCCAGATCCAGCGCCACATTTTGTGCGGGCAGGATTTTTGCAAGATTAGTCATAATACAAATTGGTATGCGGCACGATACGGGTAGTTGTGTCTAACGGATTGCTCCAAAGCGAATCAGGCAGTAATGCATCTCCAATCGCATCCCCAACCATCTTGTTTTTGGAACAACCTCCAGGTTATTGTAAGCCACCACTAAAAACTGCCACGGCGTTTCGAAAAAACACCAATTTCAAGGCTGCGCTGCCAGTTGTCACGAACATGATCGCAGTCACTGCTACAACGTCTCCCTTGATTTTGGCCCAAGTCAGCATCGCTGAGGCTACGGTGTTGATTACACCTATCCCCGAATTATAGACTTGATTCAGGCCAACAACACCAACTTGCAAGCATGGCCATGTGCACCGGCAGGCCGGTAATTATTTGACTTCGACGCGGAAAAACATCAGCAGCACATCGCCGTTGCCCTTGTTGGAGGACAGGCGCGGCACATAAGAAGCCATGAATTTGGCGCCTTTGACGCCAATCGACGCTACCGGCAGCGCGATCGGGAAGGGGATGCCGCCGAAGTAATCCTGGCGGCTCATCAGCATTGCGGTATAGCCGGCACTGACTTCGACCGGTGTCTTGGGAACGTTCCAGACCCATTCATAGGCATAGCCAGCCATGATTTGCGGCTTGAAATGGGAGTCGCGGATGGCGAACAGGTACAGCGATTCATCGTTGCCGCTCTCGTTACGGATGGTGCGGCCGCCGCCGAGGCCCCAGGCCTTTTCGTTCAATTCCCGGATGCGTTCCTCTGTATAAGTGTGGCGGCCGTGATAGGCGTAACCAGACAGATAGACTTCCTGATCGCCGTTTTCAACGATGTTGTCGAGACGGTCCTTGGTTTGCGAGAAGGTTTTGCTGAACCAGCCGGTGGTGTCCGGGGTTTCCTGAGCCTGGGCGGGAGCGCTCAGTGCGACCGCTGCCGTCAGGCCGGAAAAAAACAAGGCCCGCTTGGCGGAGTTGAAACGAGAAAAATTGGTCATGAGAAAGAAAATCCTTTACGTCGAGGCCGTACGACAAGCGTAGATCCGCGACGCATCAGTGTAGAGCAGTATAAAAATTGATATTTTGCCACCTTTGTGGCACTAAATTTTTTTAGATTTGTTTCAAGTTGTTAATTCATTGCCTGGCTTGGCGATTGTTCGATGGCGGCTGTGCTGTCGAGAAGTTGCTGCGCCACGGGTTGATATCGAGACCGCCGCGCCGGGTGTAGCGCGCATACACAGACAGTTTTTGCGGCGAACAGTTGCGCATGATGTCCATAAAAATGCGTTCAACGCATTGTTCGTGGAATTCGTTGTGGTCGCGGAAGCTGATCAGGTACTTGAGCAGGCTCTCCTGGTCGATGGCGGCGCCGACATAATGGATCTGCACGCTGCCCCAGTCCGGCTGCCCGGTGACCAGGCAATTCGATTTCAACAGGTGTGATACCAAAGTTTCCTCAATGACAACTTGATTCGGATCTGCCTTCAATAAAGATGGATTCGGTTGATACTGGTCGACTTCGATGTCGAGCCGGTCCAGCAGCAAGCCTTGCGGTTCTTGCAATTTCAGGCCGGAAAACGCCTCCGCGGCGGTCAGCGTTACATGCACCGGAGCGCCGAAACCGGCCGACAAATCCTGGCGCAACAGCTGCAGCAACGCATCGGCATCGGCCAGCTTGGTCTGGTTGAAGGAGTTCAGGTACAGCTTGAACGATTTCGACTCAACGATATTCGGCGAATCGGCCGGCACCGTGAATGTGGCGATGGCGACCTGCGGTTTGCCGCGCAGATTCAGCCATGAGACCTCGTAAGCATTCCAGATATCGACCCCGAAAAACGGCAGCGTGCCGCTAATGCCGATTTCTTCGCGCTTGCCGAGGCGGGCGATCGGAAACAGCAGCGACGGCTGGTATTGGGTCTGATAAGTGGACGGTTTGCCGAGCGGCGAAGCCTCGGGCGTAGTAGGTGTGGACATGGCTATTGATTCTGCTTAAAACCGACATTTTGCCAGATAAGCATCGCCAGCCTGATATTTGCCGCCTGATGCGGGTCATATCGAAGCGCTGTCGGGGTACTGAAAAACGGGAAGGGATGGCGCCGCGGCGCCATTCCCAAGACGGTCAGCCGAGGAACAGCTTGTAGACCGGATTGTCGCTTTCGTCCCAATAACGATAGCCGAGGCTGTTCAAAAAGCTGCGGAACGCCTTCATTTCCTTTTTCGGCACTTGCAGGCCGACCAGGATGCGGCCGACATCGCCGCCTTGGCTGCGATAATGGAACAGGCTGATATTCCAGTTCGGCGCCATCGAATTGAGGAAGCGCATCAAGGCGCCCGGGCGCTCCGGGAACTCGAAGCGATACAGCAGTTCGTCTTGCGCCAGCGGACTCTTGCCGCCGACCAGATGCCGTACGTGGACCTTGGCCAGTTCGTCGTGGGTCAGGTCGAGCGTGCTGAAACCGTGCTTTTCGAAATTCTTGGCGATCTGGGTCGCTTCGTCGCGGCTCGATGTCTGCACGCCGACGAACACGTGGGCGGTTTTCTCGTCGCTGATGCGGTAGTTGAATTCGGTGACATTGCGAGGCCCGACCAGTTCGCAGAAACGGCGGAAGCTGCCGCGTTGTTCCGGGATGGTGACGGCGAACACGGCTTCACGCAACTGGCCGATATCGGCCATCTCGGCGACGAAGCGCAGGCGGTCGAAATTCATGTTGGCGCCGGAGGCGATGGTGACCAGGGTCTGGTTCTTGATCGCCTTGCGCGTGCCCTTGACGCGTTCCACATAGGCCTTGGCGCCAGCCACGGCAAGTGCGCCGGATGGCTCCAGGATGCTGCGCGTGTCCTGGAACACATCCTTGATGGCGGTGCAAACTGCATCGGTGTCGACCAGGATCACTTCATCGACATACAGGCGCGCCAGGCGGAAGGTTTCCTCGCCGACCAGCTTGACTGCAGTGCCGTCGGCGAACAGGCCGACATCCGCCAGCGTCACGCGGCGGCCGGCTGCCAGGCTGCGCGCCATGGCGTCGGAATCGGTGGTTTGCACGCCGATGATCTTGATCTCCGGACGCACTGCCTTGACATAGGCGGCGATGCCGGCGATCAGTCCGCCGCCGCCGATCGGTACGAAAATGGCGTGGATCGGTCCGGCGTGCTGGCGCAGGATTTCCATGCCGATGGTGCCCTGGCCGGCGATCACATGCGGATCGTCGAACGGATGCACGAAGGTCAGTTTCAGTTTCTTTTCCAGCGTCAGCGCATGGTTATAGGCATCGGTATAGGAATCGCCGAACAACACCACTTCGCCGCCGCGGCCGCGCACCGCATCGACCTTCACCTGTGGCGTGGTGGTCGGCATAACGATCACCGCACGGCAGCCGAGCTTGGCCGCCGACAGCGCCAGGCCTTGCGCATGATTACCGGCCGATGCGCAAATCACGCCGCGCTTGAGCTGGGCTGGCGTCAGGCTGGCCATCTTGTTGTAGGCGCCACGCAATTTGAAGCTGAACACGCTTTGCACATCTTCACGCTTGAAATAAATCTGGTTCTCAATGCGCTGCGACAGCGTCGGCGCCAGTTCAAGCGGGGATTCGACCGCGACATCGTAGACGCGGGCGGTGAGGATTTTTTGCAAATAGTCTGTGGTCATGTTGGTGTCAAATTAGCGTGTCGAACGCCGCGCCAGCGAAGCCGGCGAAGCGTCCGGCAACAGGATCAGGCCGGAACAAGCAGCCGGTCATTATAATGGACAGCTTTTTAACCGCCACCTGCTTTTCTCGGCCACGGCCAATAATGCTTATCGGCATTGACCACCCATACCGAATCTGCCGTCCTGCTAAGTTGCCCCTATGATCGAATCCGCTGTTTTATGGTTGCTCAAGACGCTTGCCGTGCCCGCGGTCGGCCTGACTTCGGTCTTTTTCATCAGTTTTGTCGCCGCCACGCTGTTGCCGATGGGTTCCGAGCCGGCCGTTTTTGCCGTCATCAAGGCCAACGGCGCACTGTTTTGGCCGGTGATATTCGTGGCGACAGCGGGCAATACGCTGGGGGGCGTGGTCGATTACTGGATGGGTTATGGCGCCAAGCAGGCGTTTGCGCGCGAGCGTGACAGCCGCTGGTTCGGCTGGTTGCGGCGCTACGGTGCGAAAACCATGTTGCTGGCCTGGCTGCCGGGCATCGGCGATCCGATCTGCACCCTGGCCGGCTGGCTCAAGCTGCCGTTCTGGTCATCCGTCATGTATATGGCGATCGGTAAATTCCTGCGCTACATCTTCGTGGTCTGGCTACTGCTGAACGTTCCGGACGGGTTTTGGCGGCAGGTTGCCGGCTGGCTGGCGTGAAATCGGAAGATTCGAAATACAGCAGAAATTACCGGGCCGACTGGATTTCTGCAGTGCAATATAATATTATTGCGGTGCGGCAATATTAAATTGTGGTTTGTACGTTTCCTTGAAATCTGAAGTGTTTCCAACTTTGAGGGATAGAACGCTATGAACAAGTTGAATATCAATGAGATTTGCGAGCGCATCGCGGTGCAGGCGCCGTATTTTGCATTTACTGAACTATCCGGGCTGCCTGATCGCCTGGTCCAAGGCACCTTTTCTTCGGAGCAGCCGCTCGGTTTTGAAAACGGCCCGGTGGCTTCGGCGGAAATTGGCCGCCACCTGGCAATTCTTGGCTCCTGCGCTGCCGTTGCCTGGCAGCCGGCGCCACAAATTTACTATTTGGCAACCAAGGCGCGCTACAGCAAACTGCACGATGTCGCGCCACGCGAACCAGGTGCCGTGTTCCAGGCCAGTGCGGAAGTCTTGCAGCAAGACCGACGTTCATTGACCGCACAAGCCATCGTCTCGGCAGAAAAGCCGTTTGCCCATCTTTACTGCGAATACCAGGCTTTGTCGGAATCGGTATTCCTGCGCCTGTTCAAGGATTACCACGTGCCGTCTGCGTTATCGTCGGCGCCTTTGTCCGAGGACTCGCCGTACCGCGAATCGATACAGCTGGATTTCGATGCGCCCGTCGGCCATTCCCTCGTCGCGCACAGTCAGCCTTTGGCGCCCGCGCGCTGTGCCGGCCATTTCCTCGACTATCCGGCCTGGCCGGTGGCGATCATGGTGCATACGGTGGCGCAGACTACCAGCCGCTTGCTGCACCATATCGTCGATCGCGAGGCCAGCTACACGGTAGTTAAGTGCGATTTGTCAGCCTATCAACTGGTGCCGGCGTCTGAGCCGCTGTCGTTTCATACCCGATGCATTTCAGCGTCAGCCTATCTTTCGCACTACGTGTTTGAAACCGACGTGATGCGCAATGGCGAGATTGTTTCCAGCGTTGCCACTGAATTGCATATCTGAATTGTCAGACTGCTTGCAGCATGGCCGGCGTGATCAGCAGCAGGATCGCGTACGGCAGCATGCGCAGCGGCCAGGACTGGTTGCGCAGCAGGTGGGACAGGCCGAAATACGGATTTCTGGTGGATAACGAAACTGGCGTCATGATGATCTCCCGGATAACGTGGATGTCGATCGATTGAGGGATCAGCCTTTGCACTGACCGTAGTCGGCCAGCGTAACGGCGAGGTTTTCCATGATTTCTGTGATGATTTGGCTGAACATGTCGGCTCCTTGGTTGATGAAAGGCATGGGATGATTGTAGTTATAATCTATTGATTAATAAAAATTGATTGTTTTTATTAATTTAATTGGGTTTGACTATCACCCGTCTCATGTCTTGCACTGCACAAATTTGGCATCTCGCCATCGTGAAATGGCTTGATAAGCTAAAATGCTGATTCAGCGGCAATAGCCACGCAGCAGCCTAGCAGTCATCACTCCAATAGACCAATGAACGCCCCCGTAAAAATCCAGGCATTATTGTCAGACGCGCCGCACGGCGCCACCCCTACGCGTTTGCGCGAAATTCCCTACAACTACACTTCGTTTTCCGATCGGGAAATCGTGATCCGCCTGCTCGGTGAAGAGTCGTGGCGCCTGTTGGACGAGCTGCGCGGCAAGCGCCAGACCGGCCGTTCCGCCCGCATGCTGTACGAGGTGCTGGGCGATATCTGGGTGGTGCGCCGCAATCCGTATCTGCAAGACGACATGCTGGACAATCCGAAGCGTCGCCAGGCGTTGATTGATGCGTTGCATCATCGCCTCAGCGAAGTCGACAAGCGTCGCATCGTTACCGATCAGGCCGACGGCGGCGATGTCGTCAGCGATGAAGAAGCCAAAAAGCGCAGCGAGAATGTCGAAAAATTGCTGGCTGCGGCACGCAAGGCGATCGCCTCCTTCGCCGATGAATTCCGCAAGACCTACGACCTGCGCAAGCGCGCCAACAAGATCCTCGGCCGCTACACCGCCAAGGACAACATCAAGTTCGACGGCCTGTCGCGCGTCTCGCATGTGACCGACGCCACCGACTGGCGCGTCGAGTATCCGTTCGTGGTGCTGACCCCGGACGGCGAAGACGAGATGGCCGGCCTGGTCAAGGGCTGTATCGAACTCGGCCTGACCATCATTCCGCGCGGCGGCGGCACCGGTTATACCGGCGGCGCGATTCCGCTGACGCCGTTGTCGGCCGTGATCAACACCGAGAAGCTGGAGCAGTTGGGCGCGGTCGAGATGGCTGTGCTGCCAGGCCTGGATAAAGAATATGCAACCATCTACTCCGGCGCCGGCGTAGTCACCAAGCGCGTTTCCGATGCCGCTGAAAAAGCCGGCTTCGTGTTCGCGGTCGATCCGACTTCGGCTGAAGCGTCCTGCGTCGGCGGCAATATCGCCATGAACGCCGGCGGCAAGAAAGCCGTACTGTGGGGCACCGCGCTGGATAACCTGGCCAGCTGGCGCATGGTTGATCCGAACGGCGACTGGCTCGACGTTACCCGTCTGGATCACAACCTCGGCAAGATTCATGACACACCGCTGGCGCGCTTCCAGCTGGAATGGCGTCACCCGGCTGAAAAGGGACGGCCAAGCGAAAAGCCGTTCAAGACCGAAATCCTGGAAATCGCCGGCCGCGTATTCCGCAAGGAGGGCCTGGGCAAGGACGTCACCGACAAATTCCTGGCGGGTTTGCCGGGGATTCAGAAAGAAGGTTGCGACGGCCTGATTACTTCCGGACGCTGGATTCTGCACAAGATGCCGAAGCACACGCGCACCGTCTGCCTGGAATTCTTCGGCCAGGCGCGCGATGCGATTCCATCGATCGTCGAGATCAAGGATTTCCTCGACGCTGAAACCAAAAAGGGCGGCGCCATCCTGGCCGGCCTGGAGCATCTGGACGAGCGCTATCTGCGCGCGGTTGGCTACACCACCAAATCCAAGCGCGGCGTGCTGCCGAAGATGGCCTTGTTCGGCGACATCGTCGGCGACGACGAAAACGCAGTAGCGCAAGCAGCCTCGGAAGTGGTGCGCATGGCTAACAATCGCGTCGGCGAAGGTTTCGTCGCAGTCAGCCCGGAAGCACGCAAGAAATTCTGGCTGGACCGCGCCCGCACCGCCGCCATCGCCAAGCATACCAACGCCTTCAAGATCAACGAAGACGTGGTGATCCCGCTCAACCGTATGGGCGAATACACCGACGGCATCGAGCGCATCAATATCGAACTGTCGGCCAAGAACAAGCTGCAACTGCTGGATGAATTGCGCGCGTTTCTACTCAAGGGTAATCTGCCGCTGGGCAAGGGCGACGACGCCGACGGCGACGATATTCCCGCTACTGAAATCCTGGAAGACCGCGTGCACCAGGCCGAGCAATTGCTCGACAACGTGCAGGCGCGCTGGACTTATCTGCTGGCGCATCTGGACATGCCGCTGCGCGACGCCAAGCCGCAGTTGTCCGCATTGGGCCTGGAAAAACTCGACTTGGTTTTCGACCAGCGCCTGTTGCAGCAACCCGATGCAACCGTGTTCGATGTGGTGCAGGACCGCACCATCCGCGTCTCCTGGAAACAGGAAGTACGGGCGCTGCTGCGCCAGATTTTCAACGGTGCTTCGTTCAAGCTGATCCTCGACGAATGTAGCGCGATCCACAAGCGCGTGTTGCGTGGCCGCGTGTTCGTCGCCTTGCACATGCACGCCGGCGACGGCAACGTCCACACCAACTTGCCGGTCAATTCCGATCACTATGAAATGCTACAAGATGCGCACGCCGCCGTGGCGCGCATCATGACCCTGGCGCGTTCGCTGGACGGCGTGATTTCGGGCGAGCATGGGATCGGCATCACCAAACTGGAATTCCTGACCGAAGATGAAATCAAGGATTTCCGCAGCTACAAGCTGCGTGTCGATCCGGAAGGCCGTTTCAACAAGGGCAAGTTGCTGAACCTGCCGGGCTTCGAAGCCGACTTGAGCAATGCTTATACGCCGTCGTTCGGCCTGATGGGACACGAATCGCTGATCATGCAGCAGAGCGATATCGGCGCCATCGCCAACAGCGTCAAGGACTGCCTGCGTTGCGGCAAATGCAAACCGGTGTGCGCTACCCACGTGCCGCGCGCCAACCTGTTGTACTCGCCGCGCAACAAGATTCTGGCTACCTCGCTGCTGGTCGAAGCCTTCCTGTATGAAGAGCAGACCCGGCGCGGTATCTCGATCAAGCATTGGGAAGAATTTGAAGATGTGGCCGACCATTGCACGGTCTGCCACAAATGCGTGACGCCATGCCCGGTCGATATCGATTTCGGCGACGTCTCGATGAACATGCGCAATCTGCTACGCAAGATGAACAAGAAATCGTTCAATCCCGGCACTACCGCAGCCATGTTCTTCCTGAATGCGACCGATCCGGCCACCATCAACATGACCCGCAAGGTCATGACCGATTGGGGTTTCAAGGCGCAACGCCTGGGCAACGACATACTGAAGAAATTCGCCAAGAAGCAAACCAAGAAACCGCCGGCGACAGTCGGCAAGGCGCCGATCAAAGAGCAGGTGATCCACTTCATCAACAAGAAGATGCCGGGCAACCTGCCGAAGAAAACTGCGCGCGCATTGCTGGATATCGAAGACGACAAGATCGTGCCGATCATCCGCAATCCGAAGAACACCACTGCCGATACCGAAGCAGTGTTTTACTTCCCGGGCTGCGGTTCGGAGCGCTTGTTCTCGCAGGTCGGTTTGGCGACGCAGGCGATGCTGTGGGAAGTCGGCGTGCAAACGGTGCTGCCGCCGGGTTACCTGTGCTGCGGCTATCCGCAACGCGGTTCCGGCAATTTCGACAAGGCCGAGAAGATCATCACCGACAACCGCGTGCTGTTCCATCGCATGGCGAATACCCTGAACTATCTCGATATCAAGACCGTCATCGTTTCCTGCGGCACTTGCTACGATCAGTTGCAGGGCTACCAGTTCGACAAGATATTCCCGGGTTGCCGCATCATGGACATCCACGAATACCTGTTGGAAAAGAACTTGAAACTGGAAGGCGTCAGCGGCACCCGTTACATGTACCACGATCCTTGCCACAGCCCGATGAAACTGCAGGATCCGATGAAGACGGTGAATGCACTGATCACCACCGACAACGGCGCCAAGATCGAGAAGAACGAGCGTTGCTGCGGCGAGTCCGGGACTTTCGGCGTGAGCCGTCCGGATGTGTCGACCCAGGTGCGTTTCCGCAAGGAAGAAGAGATGAACAAGGGCGCGGACAAACTGCGCGCCGATGGCTTTGTCGGCGACGTCAAGATCCTCACTTCCTGCCCGTCCTGCCTGCAGGGTTTGTCACGCTACAACGACGACTCCGGCACCACTGCCGATTACATCGTGGTCGAGATGGCGCGTCATATCCTCGGTGAGAACTGGTTGCCGGATTATGTGACGCGCGCCAACAGCGGCGGCATCGAACGGATCCTGGTGTAACCATGGCTGACCATTCCATCGATTGCGAACTGTGTAGCGGCGACGGTGGAGAAGTTCTCCATCGCGCCGAAAAATTCCGTGTGGTGCTGGTTGACGACGCCTCGTATCCGGGTTTTTGCCGTGTTATCTGGAACGATCACATCAAGGAAATGACCGATCTGCCGGTGGCCGATCGCAGTACCTTGATGGCCGCCGTGTGCAAGGTCGAATCGGTCGTGCGCGCCGTCATGCAGCCGGAAAAAATCAATCTGGCCAGCCTCGGCAACATGACGCCGCACTTGCACTGGCATGTGATTCCACGTTATGCGGACGACGCGCATTTCCCCAGCCCGGTATGGGCTGAGGCGCAACGGCAGCCGTCGCCATCCACACTTGAGCAACGGCAGGCCTTGCTGGGCGCATTGCGCTCCGCCATTTCCGAGCAGTTTTAATCATCTAATCAGGCAATCTCAATGACCGGTTCCAAACAATCCGCGCCGGCACCCGTCCCGGTGTCGCTCGTAGTGCATAAACAATCGTGCAAGCTGGAAGTCGCTTTCGATGACGGCGCGGTGTTTCTGCTGCCGTTTGAACTGATGCGCGTGTATTCGCCGTCGGCAGAGGTAAGCGGCCATGGCCCCGGACAGGAAGTGCTGCAAACCGGCAAGCGCAAGGTTGAGATGAGCGGGCTAGAGCCGGTCGGCAATTACGCGGTCAAGCCGATTTTTTCCGATGGCCACGTCAGTGGCATTTATACCTGGGCCTATCTGTACAAGCTGGGCCGCGACGAGGCCGCGATGTGGGAAGATTACCTGCAACGCCTGGACGCTGCCGGCCACGGCCGTGAAGCTGGCCGCGATTTGTCGATGACCGCCAAGACTGCTGGCGGGCACGGTTGCGCCTGAGACGGCGTATCCATTTTCGTTAATCGGTACTTTCTCAAGTATTTCCGCGTGGGCAGAAAAACCTGCCCACCCTACATTCCCAAAATGAGCTTAATTCTCGCGCTCGCAGGGAAGATGCGTAGGGTGGGCACTGGTGCCCACGCTGAACCACAGCATCCAGACCGCGGGTCACTCTAGGAGTTGACTGCGTTGCGCGTCTTGATCCCCATCTCCCGCAACGCATCGCCGATCGCATGCACCGCCTGCCGCATTTCGTCCGGACCGATGGCGCCGATGCAGCCGACGCGGAAGGTCTCGGCCTGGGTCAGCTTGCCTGGGTAGAGAATAAAACCCTTATCGCGGACCAGGTTGTAAAAAGCCTTGAACTCGTAGCTGCTGCTGTTCGGCGCGTGCATGGTGACAATGATCGGCGCCTGGATCTTGGCCGGCAGGAATTGAATCAATCCCAGATCGCGCATGCCGGCCATCAAGGTGTCATAGTTCGCCGTGTAACGCGCCAGCCGCGCCGGTTGGCCGCCTTCCGCGAAAAATTGATTCAGCGCCTGATGGAAGGCAACCACGATATGCGTCGGCGGCGTGAAGCGCCATTGCGTGGTTTTTTCCATGTAGGCCCACTGGTCGTGCAGGTCCAGCGAGAGTGAGCGCGAGTTGCCGGCGGATTTTTCCAGTACGGACTTGCGCACGATGACAAAGCCCATCCCCGGTGGGCCTTCGATACATTTGCCGCTAGCGGCGATCAGCGCGTCGAATGCAATCTTGTCGGCATTGATTTCCAGTGCGCCGAATGAACTCATGGCGTCGATGATCAGGCTCTTCTTGTGCTGCGCCACCACTTCGGCGATTTCCTGCAACGGATTGAGGATGCCGGTGCTGGTTTCGCAATGGATCACGCCGACGTGGGTGATGCTGCGGTCGTTGCTCAAGATGCGCTCGACATCGGCGGCGGTGGTCGGTACGTCCTCGGCGGTTTCGAACACCGATACCTGGCGTCCCATCATTTCAACAATCTTCGCCATGCGCTTGCCGTAGGCGCCGTTGATCAGCACCAGCATGTGGCCGTTGCGCGGCAGCAGCGTGTTGATCGCGGCTTCGATCGAGAATGTGCCGCTGCCTTGCATCGGTACGCACACGTGGCTTTCGTGGGCATTTGCGATGTCCAGCAATTGCTTGCGCACCTTGGCGGTGATGGCGTTGAAAGCGGCGTCCCAGGAACCCCAATCCTGCAGCATGGCGCTTTTGGTGGCGAGGGAAGTGGTCAGTGGACCGGGTGTCAGAAGAATCGGATCGCGGCTATGCAGGCTCATGATATTTCCTTTGGTCTGTGCGGGTGTAAGTTGAGTGATGAAATTGATCTGTGGTTTGTTCAGGTTTGGCGCCAGCTTTGTGCTTTTTTCAGCAGTACGCGGGTGGTCACGGCATATAACAGGCAGACGATGGTCGAGGTCAGGACGATCAGCGTTCCCATCGCCGCCGCCGGGCCGATCTTGCCCTCGGCTTCCAGGTTCAGCAGCGCCACCGAAGCCAGCGTGGTGTCCGGCGAATACAGGAACACCACGGCGGAGATGGTGGTCATCGCGTTGATGAACAGATAGCGGCCGATATCCAGGATCGCCGGCAGGCACACCGGCACAGTGACCCGGAAGAAGGTCTTGTAGAAGGGCACCTTGAGTGATGCAGATACCGCTTCGAACTCATTGTCGATGGCCTTCAACGCAGTGACCGCGGTCAGGAAACTGGAGGTGAAGTAATGCACCACGGTCGACAGCACCAGAATCGCCATGGTGCGATACAGGAAGTTCAGCGGGTTATCCGGGTGATTGAAGAACATGATGTAGCCCAACCCGAGCACCAGCCCCGGCACACCCATCGGCAGCATCGCCAGCAATCGGATGATCGGACGTGCCGCAGTCATGCCGCGGGTTTTTTCAACCAGGTAAGCACTGCCAAAAATCAGCACGATACCGCTGCAGACCACGTAGGCTGCCAGTTTCAGGCTATTGAAATACGACTCCAGGATGCCATCCTGGATCAGTCCAAAATAATAATGATCCAGGACGAGTGTCAGGTTATAGGGCCAGAGCTTGATGAATGAGGTGTACACCGCCATGCCCAGCACCGCCAGCAATAACAGAGCCACCACGCTGCAATAACAGAACATCAGGCTGTCGAAAATGCGATGCCGCTTCGGCACAAACGGCACCGCGCGCGCCGATAGTTGTGACTGAAGTTTGCGCCGGATCGTGAAGTCGATGGCAAATGCCATCAGCGCCGGCAACAGCAGCAGCAAGCTCACCACTGCGCCTTTGTTGAAATTCTGCTGGCCGATCACCTGTTGGTAAACATCCATGGCCAGCACGTTGTAATCACCGCCGATGACTTTCGGTACACCGAAATCGTTGACCGTGAACGTGAACACCACCAGTGCCGCGCTGATCAGGCCATACTTGGCGCCGGGCAGGGTGATGGTCCAGAATTTCCGCAGGCGGCTGGTGCCGAGCGATTCCGCCACTTCGTACAAGCGGCCGTCGGCCAGTGTCAACGCAGTAATCAGGATCATCAAGGCATGCGGGAATACGGCATAGCATTCACTGATGATGATGCCGATCGGACCGTAGATGGAGGCGCCGCCCAGCAGGCCTTTGAGCGCTCCCTGGGTGCCGAACCACTGCACGAATGAAATTGCCGCGAGCAATGACGGCGCCAGGATCGGGATCAGCGACAATGTCCTGAACACGCGCTTGAGCGGCATCATGCTGCGCGTTAGCGCATAGGCGAAGGTGAAGGCGGCGGGTATCACCAGTACGGTGACAGAGATCGCGATGGTCAGGGTGTTGAACACGGATTGCCGCAACGCCGGCGTCGACATGTACTCGGTGAACTGGCGCAGTCCGACGAACGTGCCGTCGCGGTCTTGTACACTGTGTATCAGGATCATCATCACCGGCATCAGCAGGAATATCGCTAACCCGGCGCATACGACCAGCAGCAGGCCGTGTGCAATGCGATCGTGCCAATGGCTCTGCTGGTGGCCGCTGCCTGTAGAAACCGTCGCGGACGACGACGGCATCATGGGTAGGGCGCTGGCTGGCCTGCTCATGCCGCCACCGTCTGGCATTGTTCCTGATCCCGGTAGACGCGGATGCGCTCCGGCAGCAATCCGTAGCGTAGCTTGCTGCCGACGACAAGTCCCAGTTCCTTCAACAGATTGAGCGACATTGACGCCACCACCGGCTGCTGTTCCATGCCTTCCAAAACCACGGTCAGATAACTGAATGCGCCCAGGAATTCTATTTTTTTGACTTCCGCCATGGTGTGGTTGTGAGTTCGCTGTTCAACCGCGCGGGCGACAAAATCCTCCGGCCGCAGGTAGACCTTGACCGGTTGCCCGGCCGGGATATGGTCGACCTTGGTTTCGCAACGGAACTCCATCAGGCCGACCCGGAAGCGGCCGTCGCCAAGAGAAACGCCGCGCAGGATATTCACCTTGCCGACGAATGACGCAACGAACGGCGAGCCAGGTTGCAGGTAGATATCCTGCGGGCTGCCACATTGTTCGATGACGCCGTGGTTCATGACGATGATGCGATCGGCCATGGTCAGCGCTTCTTCCTGATCGTGGGTGACCATGATGGTGGTCACACCCAGGCGTTGCTGCAGCTGGCGGATTTCGCTGCGCAATCGCACCCGCTCCAGCGCGTCCAGCGCCGACAGCGGTTCATCCAGCAGCAGCAAGCCAGGCGAGGTTGCCAGCGCGCGAACCAGTGCGATCCGTTGCTGCTGGCCACCCGATAGCTGTCCCGGGAATTTCTTGCCGCTGTCGGGCAAGCCGGCCAGCGCCAGCAGTTCCTGCACCCGTGCCGCTGTGGCGCTGCGGCTCTGGCCGCGGTTGACCAGGCCGTAGGCGACATTGTCGGCGATGGTCAGGTTGGGAAACAGCGCGTACGACTGGAACACGATGCCGTAGTCGCGCCTGATCGGCGGCAGCCAGGAGATATCCTTGCCGGCTTGCGTAATGCGGCCCTGGTTCTGGCTTTCAAGGCCGGCAATGATGCGCAGCAGGGTCGTCTTGCCGCAGCCGGACGGGCCCAGGAAACAGACGAACTCGCCTTCTCCGACGCTCAGGTTGATGTCGCGCAGCGCATGGAAATTGCCGAACGATTTCGAGATGTTTTCAAGCGTCAGATAGGGCTTGAAGTAGGGCGCATTCGGCGGCGTATCCGACGGTGCAAGACAAGGATTCTGCTGTGACATGATTGCGATTCTCCTGGCTGATCTATGGCTACGGCTTACTTCTTTTCCGCCTTGGCGTTGTAGCGTGTGCTCCACTCGGCCAGGATCCGTTCGCGATTCTTGGCCGACCAGTTGAAATCGTTTTGCGTGATCAGCAGTTTTTCGTAATTGTCAGGAATCCCTTCGACTTTCTTGGCGATGCCGGGATAGGCGACGATTGCCCACCAGTTGGAACTGATCTGGTTGGCATCCTTGCTGGCCATCCAGTCAACCAGTTTCTTTGCCGCTTCCAGGTTCTTCGTGCCTTTCATGATGCCGCTGGCTTCGATATCCCAGCCCAGGCCTTCTTTCGGGAAAATCAATTCAATCGGCGCGCCGCTGCGTTTGACCTGGTGGCCACGGAATTCGAATGAAATGCCAATCGGGAATTCGCCGGTGCCGGCCATGGTGCAAGGCTTGGAGCCGGAGTGCGTGTATTGAGCGATGTTCTGATGCAAGGCATCCATGTATTTCCAGCCGTTGGTTTCGCCGAACATCTGCAGCCAGGCGGTCACGTCCAGATAGCCGGTGCCGCTCGATGCCGGGTGCGGCATGACGATCTGGCCTTTATAGATCGGTTTGGCGAGATCTTGCCAGCTGGTCGGCGTCGGCAAGTTCAGTTTCTTGGCTTCTGTCGTGTTGAAACAGATCGTAGCGCCCCAGACGTCCATGCCAACCCAGTTCGGCGGCCTTGCGCTATCGACATAAGCCGGGTTCAATTCCTTCATCCCTTTCGGCTCATACGGCAGCAACATGCCTTCCTGGCCCAATAGCGCCAGGCTGGTGGCGGCCAGGCCGACCACTACATCGGCTTGCGGGTTGTTCTTTTCGGCCAGCAATTTGGCGGTCACGACACCGGTCGAATCGCGCACCCAACGGATCTCGATGTTGGGATTGGCTTTTTCGAAACCGTCCTTGTACAGCTTCATTGCATCGGTTTCCAGCGCCGTGTAGACCAGTAACTGGGTCTTCGATTGTGCGTGGCTGCTGGATGTTGCCAGGGTAAAGCTCGTGCCAAGTACTGCTGCGACTACGCTTGCCATTGCCCCGGCGCGCAGGAATCGTGCAAATTGCTGTTTCATTGTCATCTCCTCAGATGTTGAACAACCAAGCGGCAGGTCTTCCCGTGCAAGCTGCCACGGGGAGTCAAGCCGTCCAACCGTCAGTCGGCAATACCGGATTGGCTGACGTGCAGCCGGCGGCATGTTGCCAAACCGAAACCCACATTTCAAACCTGTCGCTTCTTATGAGCAGCATTTGTGCGTGTTGTTGTGCTGTTGCTTTTTTATTGCATCATGTCTTATGTATTTTGTTGACAATCTACACGCTGTTAAATTAAAGTGCAATCACCAACTCGAAAAAAAGATTAGCCATGACTAATAACCGCAACATGAACAACATCGCCCTGGTCCAGAAAAACTCGCTGCCCTCATTGGTGCAGAAAGAGCTGGAGCGCATGATCCTGGCCGGCGACCTGCTGGCCGGCGATAAGCTCAATGAAGTCTCGCTGGCGGAAATGCTGGGCGTGTCGCGCGGCCCGGTACGTGAGGCGTTTCGTGCGCTGGAAGAAGCGGGGCTGGTGCAGCAGGAAAAAAACTGCGGCGTCTTTGTCCGGCAGATCTCGGTTGAGGAAGCGGATGAAATTTATGAGGTGCGGGCCGCATTGGACGAGCTGATCGGCCGCAAACTGGCCGCCACCATCAAACCGGCACAGGTGCAGCAACTGCGCAACCTGTTGGAACGGATGGATGAGATGGTCGCGCTGGGCGATGTCGATGGTTACTTGAAACTGAACCTGAGTTTCCATGACTTGCTGGTCGAGCTGACAGCCAACAAAAAGCTGCTGCACACCTATCGCCGCCTGGTCAACGAGCTCAGCCTGTTCCGCCGCTCGGCGTTGGCGCAAAAAGGCAGCATGCCGACCTCGACAGGCGAGCATCACAAGATTGTCGACGCCATCGCCGCCGGCGATGCGCAGGCAGCTGGCGACATCATGCGCGAACACGCGGTCGCCGGGCGCAATCGCATGCACAAGGCGCAGGCGCAGCGCGCGCTTTTGGAAGAACAGAACACGCAATAACTGTAGTCAGCCGTCCGCGTTAAAGAGAAATTCCAGCAAAATCACAGCGAAAGTTACCTCATGTCCAATACCAAAACCCTCAGCGTCAATGGCCGTAGCTATCAATGGACCAAGCAACCGGTGGTCGTGGTCTGCGTCGACGGCTGCGAACAGGAATACATCAACCAGGCGATCCAGGCCGGCGTTACGCCGTTCCTGAAGAAGATGGTGGAGCAGGGAACAGTACTCAGCGCAGACTGCGTGGTGCCGAGCTTCACCAATCCCAACAACCTGTCGATCGTGACTGGTGTGCCGCCGTCGGTGCACGGCATTTGCGGCAACTATTTCTACGATCTCGAAACCAAGCAAGAAGTCATGATGAACGACGCCAAGTATCTGCGCGCCGGCACCATCCTGGCTGCTTTCGCCGATGCCGGCGCCAAGGTTGCGGTGGTCACCGCCAAGGACAAATTGCGCGGCTTGCTGGGTCATAAAATGCGTGGCATCTGCTTCTCAGCCGAGAAAGCAGATCAAGCCACTGTCGAGCAGAACGGCATCGACAACCTGCTGGAATTGGTCGGCATGCCGCTGCCGTCAGTGTATAGCGCGGACCTGTCCGAGTTCGTGTTTGCCGCCGGCGTCAAATTGCTGGCCAGCCAGCGGCCGGACATCATGTACCTGTCCACCACCGACTATATCCAGCATAAATATGCGCCCGGCACACCAGGCGCGAATGCCTTCTACGCGATGATGGATCACTACCTGACCCAACTCGACACGCTCGGTGCGGTGATCGGCCTGACCGCCGACCACGGCATGAACGCCAAGACCGACAGCGCCGGCAAGCCCAATGTGATTTATCTGCAGGACGTGCTGGATGCCAAGATCGGCGTCGAGAAAACCCGCGTCATCTTGCCGATTACCGATCCGTACGTGGTGCACCACGGCGCCCTCGGCTCCTATGCGACCGTGTATCTGGGTGCGTCGCAAAACGCCGCCGATATCGCCGAACAGATTCGCACCATTCCTGGCATCGAATTGGTGTTGACGCGCGAGCAAGCCGCGCAACGCTTCGAGCTGCCGCCGGATCGCATTGGCGACCTGGTGGTGGTCAGCGAACGTTTGACCGTGATCGGTACTGCCGCCAGTCGGCACGACCTGACCGAACTGAAACTGCCGTTGCGCTCGCACGGCGGCATATCCGAACAACGTGTGCCGCTGATGTTCAACCGCAAGCTGGGCGCAATTCCGGCCGATCACCGGCTGCGCAATTTCGATGTGTTCTTCCTGGCTTTGAATAACGCGTAGCAGCTTTCTGATCCTGACACATACCGAACTGGAGACATGATGTCGATGCTGACTGAACTGGGCAAGCTGAAGCAGGGCGAGCCGTTACATCAAAACATGCGTATCGCCGGCAAGCTGATCGGCAATGAGCGTCGCATAGAAATCCGCCATCCGTTCAATAATGCGCTGATCGGCTCCGTGCCGAAAGCCACGGTCGACGATATCCGTCATGCGTTCCAGGTAGCGCGCGCATTCCGTTCGCCGCTGACGCGCTACGAACGCTCGCGCATCATGTTGCGCACCGCCGAACTGTTGCGCGCCAACGCCGATGCGATTTCCGACTTGATCACGGCCGAAGCCGGATTGTGCAAGAAAGACACGCTGTATGAAGTCGGCCGCGCCTGCGATGTGTTCGTGTTCGCCGCCAACCAGGCGCTGGTCGACGACGGCCAGGTGTTTTCTTGCGACCTGACGCCGCACGGCAAGCAGCGCAAGGTCTACACGCTGAAGGAGCCGCTGCTCGGCGCAATTTCTGCGATCACGCCATTTAATCACCCGCTCAACCAGGTTGCCCACAAGGTGGCGCCATCGATTGCGACGAATAACCGGATGGTGCTCAAGCCGACGGAAAAGACGCCGCTGTCGGCGTTGTTGCTGGCCGATATCCTGTACGAAGCCGGCTTGCCGCCGGAAATGTTCTCGGTGGTTACCGGCGATCCTGCCGAAATCGCCGATGAGATGCTGACCAATCCCGATGTCGACCTGGTGACTTTCACCGGCGGCGTGCCGATCGGTAAATACATCGCCGCCAAGGCCGTGTACAAGCGGCAGATCCTGGAGCTGGGCGGTAACGATCCGATCATCGTGATGGAAGATGCAGACCTGGAAGAAGCGGCGACATTGGCGGTATCCGGCTCATACAAGAATTCCGGCCAGCGCTGCACCGCGATCAAACGCATGATCGTGCATCAGGCAGTGGCGGACGAGTTCGTCGAACTGTTGCTCAGCAAGACCAAGGCGATCAAATACGGCGATCCGACCGACCCGCACAACGACATGGGCACGGTGATCGACGCCCGTTCCGCCAGCGCATTCGAAGCAAAGGTAAAAGATGCCCAGCAGCGCGGCGCCAAGCTCCTGTATGGCAATCTGCGCGACGGCGCGCTGTATTCGCCAACCGTGCTGGACCACGTGCCGGCCGATTGCCAGCTGGTGGCCGAAGAGACTTTCGGCCCGGTGTCGCCGGTGATCCGCTGTACCGATATCGCCGATGCGATCCGTATCTCGAACTCGACTCCCTACGGCTTGTCGTCATCGGTCTGCACCAACCGCCTCGATTACATCACGCGCTTTATCCGTGACCTGCAGGTCGGCAGTGTCAATGTGCGTGAAGTCCCGGGTTATCGTCTGGAACTGACGCCGTTCGGCGGCATCAAGGATTCCGGCCTGGGCTACAAGGAAGGTGTGCAGGAAGCGATGAAGAGCTTCTGCAACACCAAAACCTATTCACTGCCCTGGAATTGATCGGAAGCTCACCATGTTGACCATTGCGCAAATTTGCGATCTGTTCGATCAAGGCGGCCATCAGATGTATAGCGGCGAACCGGTCAATCAGCTGGAGCATGCGCTGCAATCGGCGACCCTGGCCGAGCAGGCCGGCGCCGCGCCGGAACTGGTGTGCGCGGCGTTGCTGCACGATCTTGGTCACTTGCTCAATCCGCAAGGCGAGACGCCGTCGGCGCGCGGCGTCGACGATACCCATCAGTATTTTGCGATACCCTACCTGCGTGGCCTGTTCAGCGCCGCAGTGCTGGAGCCGATCCGTCTGCACGTCGACGCCAAGCGCTATCTGTGCGCCACCGATGCCGCTTATTGGGGGCGCTTGTCCGAGGACTCCAAACGCAGCCTGGAATTGCAGGGCGGCGTGTTTTCCGCTGCCGATGCTGCGGAGTTCATTGCCCGCCCTTACGCCTCGGATGCCGTCAGGTTGCGCCAGTGGGACGACCAGGCCAAGATCGAGGGGATGGCGACACCCGGGTTGCCGTACTTCGCCGGCTTGATGTCGGGCTGCGCATTGGTCGCAGCCTGATTGCAATTTTCCGCTTGCCATTCACTCTCAAGGATCGATACCCCATGCGCCCATTCTGGCTGGAAGACGCCCTGTTCGCCGACGGTGAGTTGGCTCCTGCATTGCAAGGCCAACAGAAGGCCGATGTCGGTATCGTCGGTGGCGGTTTCACCGGACTGTGGACGGCAATCCAGCTGAAGCAGCAGAACCCGGCGCTGGACATCGCCATCATCGAAAGCGATTTGTGCGGCGCCGGCGCCAGTGGCCGCAACGGTGGCTGCCTACTGACCTGGTCGACCAAATTCTTTACGTTGCGCAGGTTGTTTGGCGAAGACGAAGCGGTACGCTTGGTGAAGGCCTCGGAAGAGGTGGTCAACCATATTGGCGATTTCTGCCGCAAGCATCGGATCAACGCCGAGTTCCGCCAGGACGGCACCTTGTACACTGCGACTACCAAGGCGCAGCTGGGCGTGCTGGATCCAGTGCTGGACGAATTGAAGCGGCGCGGCATCAGTTCCTATCATGCATTGCCGGACGCTGAAGTACAGCGCCGCTCCGGTTCGATGCGCAATTTGTCCGGCGTGTTTTCACCGATGGCGGCCACCGTGCATCCCGGCAAGCTGGTGCGCGGATTGCGCCGCGTGGCAATTGAAATGGGCATCCGGATTTACGAACGCACGCCGATGCTGTCGTTCACGCCGGGTTCGACCGTTACACTGCACACACCGGCCGGCAGCCTGCAGGTCGGCAAGATGGTATTGGCGATCAATGCCTGGATGGCGAGCCGCTTTCCGCAGTTCGAGCGCACGCTGGCGGTGGTGTCGAGCGACATGATAATTACCGAGAAGTGTCCTGAGTTGTTGCAACAGATCGGCCTGAGCGACGGTGTCTCGGTGCTCGATTCACGCACTTTCGTATTTTATTACCGCACCACTGAAGACGGCCGCCTGATGTTGGGCAAGGGCGGCAATACCTTCGCCTGGCGCGGCCGCATCCTGCCGGTGTTCGATCAGCGTTCGCCTTACGAGCAGCAACTCAAGCAAAGCCTGCACGAATTTTTCCCGGCGCTGGCCGAGGTGCCGATCACTGCCAGCTGGAACGGCCCGTCTGACCGCTCGGTGACTGGCTTCCCGTTCTTTGGTCGGCTCAACGACATGCCGAACGTGTTCTACGGCTTCGGCTACTCCGGCAACGGCGTCGGCCCGAGCTATATGGGCGGGCAACTGTTGTCGTCGCTGGTGCTGGGCCTCGACAATGCCTGGAGCCGCAGCCCGCTGGCCGCCGGCCCGCGCGGCCATTTCCCGCCGGAGCCGTTGCGTTACATCGGTTCCCTGGTTGTACGCAATGCGATTCGCCGTAAAGAGTTGGCAGAAGATCAGGATCGCAAGCCGTGGATGCTGGACCAGATGCTGAGCAAACTGGCCAATGCCGCCGGCAAGGCCGATAAAGCCTAGTTACCGCTCGTCACGAAAAACACCGTGTAGCTTGTTAAGCAACCCTGTCCCGGACTTGTATAATGCAGGTCTGCCCAACAAGGTTGCCAACAATGACCAACACCACGCATTTCGGTTATAAAACCGTCTCCGAGGACGATAAAGTCCACAAAGTCGCCGAAGTTTTCCACTCGGTTGCCGGCAAATACGATGTCATGAACGATCTGATGTCGGCCGGCCTGCATCGCATCTGGAAAACCTTCACCATTGCCCAAGCGGCAATTCGCCCTGGTTTCAAGGTGCTCGACATTGCAGGTGGCACCGGCGATCTGGCCAAGGCGTTCGCCAAGCGCGCCGGCCCTAGCGGCGAAGTCTGGCTGACCGATATCAACGAATCGATGCTGCGCGTCGGCCGCGACCGTCTCTTGAATAACGGCCTGTCCACCCCCACTTTGTTATGCGATGCGGAGAAACTGCCGTTTCCGGATAACTATTTCGACCGGGTATCGGTCGCGTTCGGCTTGCGCAACATGACTCACAAGGACTTGGCGCTGGCGGAAATGCGGCGCGTGCTGAAGCCGGGCGGCAAGCTGCTGGTGCTGGAATTCTCGAAAGTCTGGGAGCCGCTGAAGAAGCCTTACGACGTTTATTCATTCTCCGTATTGCCATGGCTCGGCAAGAAAATTGCCAATGATTCTGAAAGCTACCGCTACCTGGCCGAGTCGATCCGCATGCATCCCGATCAGGACACCCTGAAGCAGATGATGACGGACGCCGGCCTGGAGCGCGTCGAGTATTTCAATTTAACTGCCGGTGTGGCGGCCTTGCATACCGGTATCAAACTGTAGGAGGTTGCATGAAGAGATTTCTGGTGATGCTGCTGATGGTGGCAGCTACCTTGTCGATGACAATATCCAACGCCGATGCGCGTCGCCTGGGTGGCGGCGGTTCGTTCGGCAAGCAATCGTCCGGCATTTCACGGCAGGCGCCAAGCCAGCCGACGCAAAATTTCGGCAATACCAACCAAGCTCGTCCGGCAACACCTGCCGCCACGCCGCAATCGATTCCGCCTAAGCCAGCCAGCCCATGGAAGGGTATTTTGGGCGGCGCCTTGCTGGGTCTCGGCCTGGGCGCATTGATGTCGCATTTCGGCATGGGCGGCGCGTTCGGTTCGTTGCTGATGATGGCTCTGCTGGCCGTTGCGGTAATTTTTGTTGTGCGAATGGTAATGCGCAGGAATGCCGGCAATACGCCAGCGCCAGCCGCATATTCCGGCGCGAGCTCGTCGACCTCAAGTTTTGACAACAACTCTTCGGGCTTCACACCGGAAATCGGTTCCCGCATCAACAGTGCGCCATCGTTCCAGCCGGCGGCATTGCAAGGCGAACCAGCCGCTGCAAGCGGCGGCGCACCGTGGGGCATCCCGGCTGATTTCGACGTGCCGGGCTTCGTGCGCAGCGCCAAGACATACTTCATCCGCCTGCAAGCCGCGTGGGACAAGGCTGACATCAACGATATCCGTGAATTCACGACGCCGGAAATGTTCGGTGAACTGCGCCTGCAATTGCAGGAACGCGGCGCCTCGCCAAACAATACCGACGTGGTGCAACTGGACGGCGAATTGATGGGCATCGAAACCATCGGCAGCGATTACCTGGCCAGCGTCAAATTTACCGGCCTGATCAAGGAAGTACCGGAAGCTTCGGCCGAACCGTTCACTGAAGTCTGGAACCTGTCCAAACCTACCTCGGGGCAGGGCGGCTGGGTGTTGGCTGGTATTCAGCAAGTCGCTGCGTAGTTGCGTTCGGCAGGCTGACAGCAGTAGGGAGCATAAATAGGCTCTCAGCCTGACAAACTGATAAACTTGGACCGCCCGTGAATAGTCACGGGCGGTTTTGTTTTGTAAATCTAGGATGATGACTGCTCCCCTGAATTTCACGCCGATCACGGCGTCCATCAATCACCTGCTGGCGCAAGAGCCGTGGGCGCAGCGCATGCTGGCCGCGCACGCCGGCAAGGTCGCCTGTATCGATGGCGCTGCGGTCAAGCTGACCTGGCAAGTCAGCCAGGATGGTTTCCTGCAAGCGCCGCCGCCGGACACAGCGGTGAACGTGACGATCCGCTTCAAGCTTTCCGACCTGCCGCTGATTGCGCAGAATCGCGAGCGTGCCTTTTCCTATGTGAAGATTGACGGCGACGCCGATTTCGCCAACACGATTTCGCAAGTCAGCCAGGGTTTGCGCTGGGATGCCGAACACGATCTGAGCAAGCTGGTCGGCGATATCGCTGCGGTGCGCATCGTCGCCGGCGGCAACGCGCTGGTGGCTGGCGTCCAGGCCACCCATAAAAAATTGACGGAAAACCTGGCCGAATATTTCCTGGAGGAGCAACCGATGCTGGTGCGTCCGCAGGCTGTAAGCGATTTTACGAACGATGTCACCAAGCTGCGCGACGATCTGGAACGACTCGCCAAGCGCATCAATAAATTGAAGAACTCATGATCCTGAAATTCCTGCGACTGCTTAAAATCGTCCGCGTGGCGGTGCGCTACGGCCTGGACGACATCGCCATGTCGGGCTTCGATACGCCGCGCATTTCCAAATTGATCGACACCCTGATTTTCTGGCGCGACATTTCGGCGCCGCGCGGCGAGCGTTTGCGCATGGCGTTGGAAGAGTTGGGGCCGATCTTCGTCAAGTTCGGCCAAGTGCTGTCGACCCGCCGCGACCTGCTGCCGGAAGACATGGTGGACGAACTGGCGCGCCTGCAAGATCGGGTACCGCCATTCAGCACTGAACTGGCGATTGCGCAGATCGAAAAATCGTTGAAAGGCCACCCGGATGAATTGTTCGCCAGTTTCGACCGGGTGCCGGTAGCGTCGGCCTCGATTGCCCAGGTCCACTTTGCGACACTCAAGGACGGCAAGGAAGTGGCGGTCAAGGTGCTGCGTCCCGGTATGAAAAAATCGATCGATGAAGACGTCGCTTTGATGCACATCGCCGCCGGCCTGGTCGAGAAACTGTGGGCCGACGGCCGCCGCCTGAAGGCGCGCGAAGTGGTCGGCGAGTTCGATAAATACCTGCACGACGAGCTGGACCTGATGCGCGAAGCCGCCAACGGCAGCCAGCTGCGCCGCAATTTCGCCGACTCGCATTTGTTGGTGGTGCCGGAGATGTATTGGGATTATTGCTCGCCCTCGGTGATCGTGATGGAACGCATGCACGGTATCCCGATTTCGCAGCTGGATCGCTTGCGCGACGCCGGCGTCGATCTGAGCAAGCTGTCGCGCGATGGCGTCGAAATTTTCTTCACCCAGGTTTTCCGCGACGGTTTTTTCCATGCCGACATGCACCCGGGGAACATTCTGGTATCGGTGGCGCCGGCCACTTTCGGCCGCTATATCGCGCTCGATTTTGGCATCGTCGGCACGCTGAACGATTTCGATAAAGATTACCTGTCGCAGAATTTCCTGGCGTTCTTCCAGCGTGATTACAAACGCGTGGCCGAAGCGCACATCGAATCCGGCTGGGCGCCGAAGGAAACCCGGGTCGATGAACTGGAATCCGCCGTGCGCGCCTGCTGCGAACCGATCTTCGACCGGCCCTTGAAAGATATCTCCTTCGGTCAGGTGTTGCTGCGCCTGTTCCAGACCTCGCGTCGTTTCAATGTCGAAGTGCAGCCGCAACTGGTGCTGCTGCAAAAGACTTTGCTCAACGTCGAAGGCTTGGGGCGTCAGCTGGACCCCGAGCTTGATCTGTGGAAAACCGCCAAACCATATCTGGAGCGCTGGATGAGCGAGCAGATGGGTTGGCGCGGCCTGATCCAGCAACTGAAAATCGAGATGCCGCGCTACAGCAAGCTGTTGCCACAATTGCCGCGTCTGGCGCATCAGGCGCTGACCCAGGTGGTGGAGCCGATGGCTGAGCAAGGCAATGAAATGATGTGGCGCTTGATTGCAGAGCAGCGCCAGACCAATCGCTTGCTTGGCCTGCTGGTGTATGTCGGCGGCGGCTTGGCGGCAGGCGTGCTGTTGACGCTTATCTATTTGCGCTTTGGCCACATGATCTGGTGGTAAGTGATGACGACGCCTGACGCCATTCCGAAGTTTGCCAGTCGTGATCCATCGCAGCCGGATTTCTGGAGCGAGCGTTTCGAGCAGGACTTTATCCCCTGGGATAGCGGTGGCGTGCCGCAGGCGTTGCAGCAATACCTGGCGCGCAGCACACCGGTACCGACCCTGATCCCTGGCTGCGGCAGCGGCTACGAAGTGGCCTGCCTGTCGACGGCTGGCTGGGATGTCACCGCCATCGATTTTTCCGCCGCTGCGGTGAGTGCCGCGCGTAAAGTGCTGGGGCCATGGTCCGGGCGCGTGTTGCAAGCCGATTTCTTCACCTACCAACCGCCGCAACCGCTCGGTTTGATCTACGAACGCGCCTTCCTGTGCGCATTGCCGCCCGCCAGGCGTGCCGATATTGTCAGCCGCTGGGCTGAACTGTTGCCGCCCGGCGCTACCCTGGCCGGCTTCTTCTTTTTCGACGATGCGCCCAAGGGGCCGCCGTTCGGCATCAGCCGGCCGGAACTGGAACGCTTATTGCATGCCGATTTCGAGCTGGTCGACGAGCGCGACGTCAGCGATTCGATCCCGGTGTTTGCCGGAAAAGAGCGCTGGCTCGAATGGTGCCGACGCCCGTAGGGTGGGGATATCGTGCCCACGCGTGGACGCGATAACCGGAGTGCAACACAGTGCAGCACCGAAACAAGCCAGTGGGCGGCGTTGAATTTACGCGTGGGCACAGGTGCCCACCCTACGCGGCTTTTTTCACATAAATAACGGACGCCTTGCTACAATTGGCGGTTTTTCGCCCCCCTCCCTTTGAATTTGAAGACATATGGCGCTGCTAGAAATCCGTAATGTCAGTCGTCGCTTTGGCGACTTTGCCGCTGTCGACAACATCAGTTTGTCGATCGAAGCCGGCGAATTCTTTACTTTGCTGGGGCCGTCAGGCTGTGGCAAGACCACCTTGCTGCGCATGATTGCCGGTTTCGACCTGCCGGATTCCGGCCAGATCCTGCTGGATGGCGTCGACCTGGTCGGCAGCCCACCGGAGAAACGGCCGGTCTGCACCGTATTCCAGAACTACGCACTATTTCCGCACATGACGGTTGGCGCCAACATCGCTTTCCCGCTGAAAATGGCCAAGGTGCCACCGGAACAGATCCGCGTCCGGGTCGAGGAGGCCTTGGAAGACGTGCGCCTGACCGGTTTTGCAACGCGCTTCCCGCACGAGTTGTCAGGCGGGCAACGCCAGCGGGTGGCGGTCGCGCGCGCGCTGGTGTCGCGCCCTAAGCTGTTGCTGCTGGACGAGCCGCTGTCGGCGCTGGACGCCAAGCTGCGCGAGCAGATGCAGATCGAACTGATCAATCTGCAAAAGGAAGTCGACATCACCTTCGTCTACGTCACCCACGACCAGGGTGAAGCGCTGGCGCTGTCGCACCGGATCGCCGTCATGAATCGCGGCAATGTCGAGCAACTGGACGAGCCGTCGCGTATCTACAGCTATCCACGCACCCGTTTCGTCGCCGATTTCATCGGTACCTGCAACCTGTTCGACGGCACTATTGCCAGTATTGATGGCACTTCGATGCAGCTCGACGTGCCGGGCCTGGGCCTGGTCAAGAGCGCATTGCCGGCCGATGCCGCTGCTGGCCGCAAGGGCACGCTGGCGCTGCGCCCCGAGAAAATCCACATCAGCGCCGAGATCGGCACCGATACCGCCGAGAACCACTTCAAGGGCTACGTCAAAGAGCTGCTGTACCTGGGCGATGTCACCGTCTATATTGTGCAGACCGAAGGCGGCGCCAAGATCGAAGCCTTGTTGGCCAATTCGGCGGCGGGCCGCGCCAAGTTCTTTGAGGTCGGCGATACGGTCGATGTAGCCTGGCAGTTTGATGCGGGGCATTTCCTGTATGAGTAAGCCGGGCAAATCCACAGCCGCCTCGCGCGGCCGCCTGGCGCGCTGGCTGATCAGCGGTCCGCCGCTGGTTTATCTGTTGCTGTTCTTCGCCATTCCGAGCCTGATCATGGTGTTCGCCTCGGTGCGCTACGCTGGCGATTACGGCGGCCTGGCGCCGATCTTCGACGAAGCCGGCAAGCTGGACCTGACGCTGGAAAGCTACCAGCGCTTCGCCTCCGATTTCATCTACACCGCGATCTTCCTGAAGTCGCTAATGTATGCGCTGATCACGACCATCTGCTGCTTGCTGATGGCCTATCCGCTGGCCCTGCTGATTGCGCGCAGCCCGAAGAAATACCGCGATTTGCTGATCCTGCTGGTGATCCTGCCGTTCTGGAGCAACTTCCTGATCCGCGTCTACGCCTGGATGATCATCCTCGGCCCGCAGTCGGGCCTCACGCAAGCCGTCAACTACATACTTGGCCTGGCCGGAATCGAACCGGTGCGCCTGCTGTTCACGGCGTTTTCGGTAATCGTCGGGCTGGTCTATGTGCATCTGCCGTTCATGGTGCTGCCGCTCTACGCCAACCTCGAAAAGCACGACCCGGCGCTGGTTGATGCCGCGCAGGATCTTGGCGCATCGGCCTGGCAGCGCTTCTGGCGCATCACGTTCCCGTTGTCGTTGCCGGGCGTATATGCCGGCGCGGCGCTGGTGTTCATCCCGGCGCTCGGCATCTTTGCGGTGTCCGATATCCTGGGCGGCACCGGCAGCGACATGATCGGCAACGTCATCAAGCAACAATTCCTGGAAACCCGCGACTGGCCTTTCGGCAGCGTGCTGTCGATCGTGCTGACGGTTGCTGCGTTGCTGGCTGCCGGACTGGCGGTGCTGGTGGCAAAGCCAAGGAGGGGAGCGCATGGCTAAGGTAATAAGACGTCCGCTCGGACTATGGCTGGTGGCGTTGGCCGTATATGCATTCCTGTATGTGCCGCTGATCATCGTGGTGGTGTATTCCTTCAACGACTCGCAGCTCAATGCCGAGTGGGTTGGCTTTACGCTCGACTGGTACCGCAAACTGTTCCATAACGACGAGATGCTGCGCGCCGCCGGCAATTCGCTGATCATCGCGCTGGTCGCCAGCGCCGCCGCCACTACGCTCGGCACCATGGCCGGCTTTGCGATGCATCGCTACAAGCTCAAGCTGCTGCCGCTGCTGGTGCTGACGCCGATTGCAATCCCGGAAATCCTGGTTGGTGTGTCGTTGCTGATCTTCTTCGTGATGCTCAACATCACCTTGGGCTTGGTCTCGATCGCCTTGGCGCACATCGCGTTTTGCATCGGTTTTGTAGCGATCGTGGTGCGCTCGCGCTTGTCCGGCATGGATGAAAGCCTGACCGAAGCGGCGCGCGATTGCGGTGCTACGCCGTGGCAGGCGTTCCGCCTTGTGACGCTGCCGTTGATCATGCCGGGCGTGGTGGCAGGCGCGCTGATGGCGTTCACCTTGTCGATTGATGACTTTGTGATCACCTTCTTTACCGCCGGCGCCAATGCATCCACCTTGCCGCTGCAGATTTATTCGATGATCAAGATTGCCGTCACGCCTGAAGTGAATGCCGTGTCTACCTTATTGATGGGCCTGACCCTGGTGCTTATAATCATCGCGTCCAAGTTGGCGCCTAATGCCATTCGTTCCTCCTAATTAAAATAGGATTTCCATGAAAAAACTGCTCGCCATCGCGACACTGCTATTCGCCAGCTTCACGGCACACGCCGCCGACGAACTGCATTTGTACAATTGGAACAACTACATCGCACCGGAAACCGTGCAGCGTTTCGAGACGTTCTGCAAGTGCAAGGTGGTGCAGACTTATTATGGCGACAACGAGGAAATGCTGGCCAAGCTGGCGGCCGGTGCCAAGGGTTACGACATCATCGTCCCGACCGGCAATGCGCTCGATGCATTGATCAAGCAGCAAGCCTTGCTGCCGCTCGACAAGACGCAACTGCCGAACTTGAAGAACATCAACCCGGCCTATCTGAATACCGACTTCGACAAGGGCAACAAGTATTCCGTGCCTTACGCCTACACAGTGACACTGCTGGGCTATAACGACCAGAAGATGAAGGAACTGGGCATTCCGGTCGACAGCTGGGCGGCGATCTTCGATCCGAAGATCCTGGCAAAGATCAAGGGCAAGGTCACCGTGCTGGATTCGGCCAACGAACTGATGGCCGCCGCGCTCAAGTATCTTGGCTATTCCGCCAACGATACCGACGAACAGCACTGGCAGCAGGCCAAGGATGTGATCCTCAAGGCCAAGCCTTACTGGGCGGCGTTCAATGGCAGCAGCTACATCAAGGAATTGACGGTCGGTAATATCTGGCTGGTACATGGTTATTCGAATGACATCTTCCAGGCCGATGTCGATGCGCAAAAGGCCGGCCGCAAATTCCGTATTCGTCATGCATTGCCGAAAGAGGGCGCAGTACTGGCGCTCGATAGCATGGTGATCCACAAGGCTGCGCCACGTCCTGACCTGGCGCTGAAATTCATTAATTTCATGCTCGATGGCAAGAATGCCGCGGAATTGAGCAACCTGATCGGCTCCGGTAATCCGAATGCCGACGCCGCCAAATACATCAAGCCGGAAATCGCCAACAATCCTGCGATCTTCCCGGACAAGGCAGGTTTCGCCAAACTGGAAATGCTGAAGGACCTGAACAGCAAGCAACGGCGCGCCATTAACCGCATCTGGACTGAAATCCGGGCGCGTTGATCGCATGACGTGATTGTTTTTATGATGTAATATTGACAATGTCGGCGCCGATTCATGGCGCCGCCGCCACAAGCTGCCGTCGAAGCCCGTATATACTGTAAAAAACCTTTATAATTCAGGGTTTTGTAAGATATTTGCGGAGTTTCACCATGCCGATTTATGCGTATCGCTGCGAAGCCTGTGGTTTTGCCAAAGATGTGCTGCAAAAGATGTCCGACGAGCCGCTGACGGTTTGCCCGTCCTGCAGCAAAGCCGCGTTCAAGAAGCAAGTGACTGCAGCTGGTTTCCAGCTGAAGGGCACCGGCTGGTATGTCACCGATTTCCGTGGCGGCGCCGGAGCGACAGTGCCGCCGGCAACGGCAGCCGAGCCGGCCTCGAGCAGCAGCGTTGCGTCGGCAACTACAACCGCGCCAGCACCGGCTGCGGCACCAGCGGCCAGCCCAGCGACGCCGGCAGCTGCAAGCAGCGCGCCCACTGCATCGTCAACATAGCGTCATCCATGTAATTCCTGCAAGTTGAACCCGGCGTCATGCCAGACGTGCCGCCCGACAAAGAAAGCCATGCGTAAATACTTCATCACCGGTCTGCTGGTCTTAGTGCCCTTGGCAATCACGCTATGGGTTCTGAATCTGATCATTGGCACGATGGATCAGTCGCTGCTCCTGCTGCCGGAACAATGGCGGCCGAAGGCTTTGCTCGGCCACGATATTCCGGGCCTGGGCACCATCCTGACCTTGCTGGTGATTTTCCTGACCGGCCTGGCGACACGTAATTTCATCGGCCGCCAGATCGTCGCGCTGTGGGAAGCGGTGCTGACCCGGATTCCGGTGGTCAGCTCGATCTATTCCAGCGTCAAGCAGGTGTCGGATACCTTGTTTTCGTCGTCCGGCAACGCCTTCCGCAAGGCCTTGCTGGTGCAGTATCCGCGCCAAGGTTCATGGACCATCGCCTTCCTCACCGGCGTACCCGGCGGCGACGTCAAGAATCACCTGGACGGCGATTACGTCAGCGTCTACGTGCCGACCACGCCGAATCCGACTTCCGGTTTTTTCCTGATGCTGCCGCGTGCCGATACCATCGAACTCGACATGAGCGTTGATGAGGCATTGAAGTACATCGTTTCGATGGGAGTGGTGGCGCCAGAGCAGCAGCCCGGCAGAAAACTGGTCATCGACACTCCGCCGGGAACCGGCGAATAAGCGGCAAGCGGCGCCGACGCGCAAGCCCGCGCCGACAAAGCCACAACAAGCATCAACATTTAATATCTACAACATCTGAACTGCGAAAAACTGAATATGTCCATGCGAACCCAATACTGCGGCCTCACCACTGAGGCACTTCTCGGCCAAACCGTTAGCCTGTGCGGCTGGGTGCATCGTCGTCGCGATCATGGCGGCGTCATTTTCATCGACTTGCGCGACCGCGAAGGCCTGGTGCAGGTGGTGTGCGATCCGGATCGCGCGGAAGTATTCAAGAACGCTGAAGCGGTGCGCAACGAATTCTGCCTGCGCATCACCGGCGTCGTGCGCCTGCGTCCTGATGGCACCGGCAACACCAATCTGAAATCCGGCAAGATCGAAGTGCTGGCGCATGACCTGGAAGTGTTGAATCCATCGGTCACGCCGCCGTTCCAGCTGGACGACGACAACCTGTCGGAAACCACCCGCCTGACGCATCGCGTGCTGGACCTGCGCCGTCCGCAGATGCAGAACAACCTGCGCCTGCGTTACAAGGTGACGATGGAAGTGCGCAAGTTCCTGGACGCCCATGGCTTCATCGATATCGAAACGCCGATGCTGACCAAGTCGACGCCGGAAGGCGCACGCGACTACCTGGTGCCGTCGCGCGTCAACGCCGGCCAGTTCTTCGCATTGCCACAATCGCCGCAGCTGTTCAAGCAATTGCTGATGGTGGCCAACTTCGATCGTTATTACCAGATCGTCAAATGCTTCCGCGACGAAGATTTGCGCGCTGATCGCCAACCTGAATTCACCCAGATCGATTGCGAAACTTCGTTCATGTCGGAACAGGAAATCCGTGACTTGTTCGAAGGCATGATCCGCCTGGTGTTCAAGAACGCGCTGGATATCGACCTGCCTAACCCGTTCCCGGTCATGGACTTCGCCACTGCGATGGCCAAGTACGGTTCGGACAAGCCGGACATGCGCGTCAAGCTCGAATTCACCGATCTGACTGCGGTCATGAAAGATGTCGACTTCAAGGTTTTCGCCGGTGCAGCGAACATGGACAACGGCCGCGTGGTCGGTCTGCGCGTACCTGGCGGCGCCGCCATGCCGCGTTCCGAAATCGATGCCTACACCCAATTCGTCGCCATCTACGGCGCCAAGGGCCTGGCTTACATCAAGATCAATGAAAAGGCCAAGGGTCGCGACGGCCTGCAATCGCCGATCGTCAAGAACCTGCACGATGCAGCGCTGGCGCAGATCATCGAACAGACTGGCGCAGAAGATGGCGACCTGATTTTCTTCGGCGCCGACAAGGCCAAGGTAGTCAACGATGCGATCGGCGCGTTGCGCGTGAAGATCGGTCACAGCGAATTCGGCAAGAAGGTCGGCCTGTTCGACGACACATGGCGTCCGCTGTGGGTGGTCGATTTCCCGATGTTCGAATACGACGAAGACAGCGACCGTTGGAACGCCTTGCACCATCCGTTCACGTCGCCGAAAGACGGCCACGAAGACTTCATCGAAACCGATCCGGGCAAGGCAATCGCCAAGGCCTACGACATGGTGCTGAACGGTTGGGAACTGGGCGGCGGTTCGATCCGTATCCACCGCGCAGAAGTACAAAGCAAGGTGTTCCGCGCATTGAAGATCGATGCCGAAGAAGCACAGCTGAAGTTCGGTTTCCTGCTCGACGCCCTGCAATACGGCGCGCCTCCGCATGGTGGCCTGGCCTTTGGCCTGGACCGTATCGTCACGATGATGTGTGGCGCCGAATCGATTCGCGACGTGATCGCCTTCCCGAAGACCCAGCGCGCGCAATGTCTGCTGACGCAAGCGCCTTCTGCTGTCGACGAAAAGCAATTGAAGGAACTGCACATCCGCTTGCGCATGCCGGAAGCGAAAGTAGTCTGATTTCGCAAAAAAAAGCAGCAATCGAAAAGCGCGGTTTTCCGCGCTTTTTTTATGGAAAATCAAAACAGGTTTATAGTGGTGCTTTCTGAGATGGGGTAGAGGGAACGTTTTCTGCCTACGCGGAATCTGACCGTTAGTACTGTTTTTCGGCAACCTGTGGGCACGCTGTGCCGCCCTACGCGCAATAGTAAAAGATACGCATGTATAAAATTCCCGAATCGGTTTTGGTTGTCATTTATACGGAAGATATGCAGGTCCTGATGATGGAGCGGGCCGACAAGGCGGACTACTGGCAATCGGTGACCGGCTCCAAGGATTTCCCCGACGAAGCGCTGGAAGTCACGGCGATGCGCGAGGTGCAGGAAGAAACCGGGATCGTGGTTGCCGACCGGCCGGGCGCTGTGCCGCTGGCGAACCTGAGCGATTGGCGCGTCGCCAATGTGTATGAGATTTACCCGGTCTGGCGTCATCGCTATGCGCCGGGCGTGACAAAGAACACCGAACATGTATTCGGCTTGATGGTGCCGAATGCAATTCCGATCACGCTGGCGCCGCGCGAGCATTTGCAATACCGTTGGCTGCCGTACCGCGAAGCGGCGGATTTATGTTTTTCTCCATCGAATGCAGAAGCCATCCTGCAGTTGCCACACCATCTTGCCGGATAGCCGGATCGTTCCATGAAACTGCGCATCGCCACCTATAACATCCACAAGGGCGTGTCCTCACTGGGCAACCGGCCTCGCGTGCATGCGTTGAAACAGGCGTTGACGAAAATGGAAGCCGACGTCTTCTTCCTGCAGGAAGTGCAGGGCCGGCACGACTTGCTGGCCGCGCGCCATGCCGCACACTGGCCTGATCAGCCGCAGCACGATTTCCTTGCCGGTGATTCGCACCATGCGGCCTATGGCATGAATGCAGTGTATGACCACGGCCACCACGGCAATGCATTGCTCAGTCGTTTCGAAATTGCCTCGCAAAGCAACCAGGATGTTTCCGACCATGCCTATGAGGCGCGCGGCATTTTGCATTGCGTGCTGAAAACCGGCGGCGTCGATATTCATTGCTATGTCGTGCACCTGGGTTTGTTTGGTGGTGGCCGGCGGCGTCAAACTGCAGCCTTGATCGAAGCCGTGCGCAGCTCCTCGCCGCCGGATGCGCCGCTGATCATCGCCGGCGATTTCAACGACTGGGGTAATCGCTTGAGCGAACTGCTGCGCATGCGCCTCAACGTCGCTGAAATATTCGACGAGCGGATAGCCGCAACCGGCGTCATGCGCGGCGTCGGCTCTTATCTGCAGCAGTTGATGGGACGCACGCCCAAGCTGAAACCTGCCCGCACTTTCCCAGCCGCGTTTCCGTGGCTGCGCCTGGACCGAATTTATTTGCGCGGCTTTACGGTAGAATCTGCTGAAGTCCTGCACGGTGCAGACTGGGCGAAATTGTCGGATCACGCACCGATCCTGGCCACCTTGAAATTATTATAGCGATCCGTTTGCGTTTGTCGGATCGTTCGCATCGATCACCTGATGAGAACTGACCAGATGCCGCTTAGCTTCATTCCATTTAATCTCATTTTCCTTCCATGCGCCCGGTAAGTTTCAGCGCAAACAATCACATCACGCTGTTGCAAAATGGCGCCGCTTTCTTTCCGGCGCTGATTGCCGCCATCGACGGCGCCCGCTCCGAAATCTACCTGGAAACCTATATCTTCGCCGCCGACGAGACGGCAACGCAAGTGCAACAGGCGCTTGCGCGTGCGGCGCAGCGCGGTGTCAAGGTCAGGGTCATTACCGACTGGATTGGCACCGGCCGGCGGCGTTCGTTGTCGCTTGGCGAGGAGTTCCGGGCAGCGGCCGTCATGCATCGTTCCTTCAATCCCTGGTTCCGCCGCGGCGTGGCGCGCATGCATCGCAAGATGTGCGTGGTGGATCGCCAGACCGGTTTCATTGGCGGCTTGAATATCATCGACGACATGGTGTCCGACGACGACCGGCGGCTGCCGTTGCCGGCGCCGCGCTGGGATTTCGCGGTAAGCATTGGCGGTCCGCTGGTGGCGGTGATTCATCTCGAACTGGAGGCGCAATGGCTGCGCCTCGGCGAGATGAAGCTGCTGGAACGCTTCCAGCAGTTCAAGCGCAGCCGTGTCATCGCCGCCGGTGCGACCCAGGGCGCTGTGCTGGCCGGGCTGGTGTTGCGCGATAACTTGCGCAACCGCCGCACTATCCAGCGCGCTTATTTGCAGGCGCTTGGCCATGCCAGGCAGAGCGCCCTGCTGACCAGTCCTTATTTTGCGCCCGGGCGCAAGTTGCGGCGCGCTCTGGAAATCGCCGCCAAGCGTGGCGTCGAGGTGACCTTGTTGCTGGGTGTCGGCCATTACCGCCTGCAGGATGCGGTCAGCCATTCCTATTATCCGAAGCTGTTGAAAGCTGGAGTCAAGATTGTCGAGTACCGGAAGACAGCGTTGCACGCGAAGGTGGCGGTGGTCGATGAAAATTGGGCGACAGTCGGATCCAGCAATTTCGACGGCCTGAGCCTGCTGGTGAACCAGGAGGCGAACGTGGTGATCAACGATGCTGAATTTTCACGGACGTTACGGCAGCGGATAGAGGAAGGCATTGCAGATGGGGTAGAAGTGGAGGCCAGGACCTTTGCCAATCTTTCCTGGTTTTCCCGCGCTCGCTACGGCACGGCTTTCTTCCTGTACCGGATGCTGATGCGAATCATCGCCATCGATTATCGCGAATGAATACGGATTGAAACTGGCGCATGTAGTTGCCGGATGCTGCACTTGTTGAGCAACATCCGACAACTGCCAGGTCTGTAGCTAGATCTGTACCCAGGCGCCCTTGAATACGACCGGTCCGGTCGGACCATCAGCCTTCGGCGATCCGCCCTTCGGCTCCAGCGTGACCGCCAGCACCGGCACAGTCTGCGGCGTGGTGCCGGCAGGCAGCGTCAGCGTCACGCTGCCATTGGCCGCCAGCAGCCCAAGCGAACGTGGATGGCCTTCTTTCGGCACGGCCCACAATTCCAGGCTCTTGTCGGCTGCAATCGCTTGTGGCGCAACCACCTTGACCACCAGATGGCCGCCTTGGGCGTCGCCGGTGACGACGGCAATCGGCTGCGCCTGTTCGTTGCTCAGCGTGGCGACATAGGAAGTGACAGGCGCGACCGGCTCCAGCTGTTTGGTCAGCAATAACGAGGTCAGGATCAGGGCGGCAGTGGTTGATACCAGCCCCAGTCCGCGCCAGAAACTCAGGTCTTCGCGTAACTCTAGCCAGAAGGATTGCTTGCGTTGCGGTTTGGTTTTCAGGCCAAGCCGGGTCTCGATTGCCGGCCATACCGAGGCCGATGGCTCTGCGGACGGCACCAGTTCAGCCATTGGCTGTAGGCGATCCTGCCACTCGGCGACCGCTTTGCGCAGCACGGCTTGCTGTCGCAGCAGGCTTTCAAAGCGGCGGCGCGCACCGCCGCGCAAGGTGCCGAGCACATATTCGGCTGCCAGTTTATCGACCAGGCTTGTATTCAGATGAATATCCATCAAATACTCCCGAGCTTGCCGAGGCAGGTTTTCAGGCGTTCCAGCCCGCGTCGAATCCAGGTCTTGACTGTACCGATCGGCAATTTCAATTGCTCGGCGACTTCGCTGTGCGACAGGTCGTGATAAAAGGACAAGGCAATGGCCTGGCGATGCAAGCCTTCAAGGCGGGCCAGGCAATTCGCCAGCGCCTTTGCGTCATCGGTAAGTTGCAGCGCATCCAACGGTGTCGGATCGGCGCTTTCCATTGCATTCATGACTTCCTTGTCGAATGTGTCTGCATCGATTTCAACGTCGTGGTCGACACGCCGCAAATAATCGAATGCCTTGTTGCGCACGATGGTTGTCATCCAGGTCATTGGCGCCGCCAGGCTGTCCTGGTAGCTGCCGGCATTGTTCCAGATGTTGACAAAGCTTTCCTGTAGAACTTCTTCCGCCCACTCGCGCTTAACTAGTATACGCAGCGCAAAGCCAAACAGTTTCGGCGATGTTGCGTCGTAGAGCGAGCGAAAAGCAGCGGCGTCCTTGCGTACGACTGCCGCCAGCCAGATCTTCAGTTGTTCGGGTTGCAAGTCTTTAGATGGCAATTCCGCTTCCTTTATGCGTCCTGCCGCATTGCTGCAGGCAAGTCGCTCAATATTTTTGTTGTTGGGGAGCCAAGTTGATTACTTTGCAGATTACCGCATGGGAACGTGCCGCGCAACTCACCACTTAAGTCTTACCCGAATCCGGGCCAGTCATGATTTGCCATACGCTGGGCAAAAAAAAAGCCCGCTGCTGTGCAACGGGCTTTTGGCTAGCGCAGGGGCAGTAAATACTATTTTTTCAACGCGTCACGGATTTCGCGCAGCAACACAGTGTTTTCCGGATCGGCCGGCGGTGGTGGCGGAACCGCGCCGCGCAATTTGTTGATGATGCGCACCATCTGGAAAATCACGAATGCCAGGATGACAAAATTCAGCGCAATGGTGATGAAGTTGCCGTATGCCAGCACAGCGCCGGCTTTCTTGGCTTCGATCAAGGTGAGTTGAGTGCCTTGGCCGTTCAACGGGATGTAATGGTTGGCAAAATCCAGGCCACCGAAAATCTTGCCGACGACCGGCATGATGACGTCCTGAACCAAGGAATCAACGATCTTGCCGAAAGCGCCGCCGATAATCACGCCAACCGCCAGATCCATCACGTTGCCTTTGAGTGCAAAGGTCTTGAATTCTTCCATCATGCTCATGTTGCAGGTTCTCCATATCAATGTTGATCAGTGTGACGATACTTGGATCGCAGCAAGATGGAAAGGGTAAATTTGTCAAATTTAGTCATAAAAAAGCCTGTTACAGGCATATGACAACATCAAGTTAGATGTTTCTATAGGGAATTATGCGTAATTTGAAGTAAAGTTCCCCGAAGTTGGCTTATTTTATATATCGGTATATGTATTTCCTTTAAAACAGTCTTCAGCTTCGATATAATCTAGGGTTGCTAGAAGTTCCGTCCAGGTTTCGTTTTTTGACTGATTGGGGTTGGTATGAGTAACGAAAAGCAGGTCGATTCCGGTCGACGTGGTTTGCTCGTCGCAACATGTGCGGCGGGAGGCGTGGCAGGATTGGCCACGGCGGGGGCTTTTGTCTCCACCTTCCAGCCGTCGGAACGTGCAAAAGCCGCGGGGGCCCCAGTAGAAGTAGACATTTCCGGCATTAAACCCGGAGAGATGCAAGTTTTCGAATGGCGCGGCAAGCCTGTATGGATCATGAAACGTACCCCGGAGCAACTGAAAGGCCTGGAACATACGGCCACTGAAGTTGCCGATCCGGAATCGCTCAAACCCTACACCATGGACTTGCCGGATTACTGCAAGAACAAGTCAAACAACCGTGGCCACGCCGGCCATGAAGAAACCTTGGTTGTGGTCGGGATCTGCCCGCATTTAGGTTGCTCCCCGTCGCAAAAGTTCACCCCTGGCGCTCAACCCTCGTTGCCGGACGACTGGCAAGGCGGCTTCCTGTGCCCATGCCATGGTTCCACTTTCGATCTGGCCGGTCGTGTCTTCAAGAACAAGCCAGCGCCAAACAATCTTGATGTGCCGCGCTACATGTATCTGTCGGACAGCAAGATCCTGATCGGTAAAGACGAGAAAGGCGAGGCTTAATCATGGCATTCCACGAAAAGCAACTGCCGGCCGATGCTCCCATCGCCGAAAAGGCGTTGAACTGGGTTGATGCGCGCTTCCCGCTGACTTCCACCTGGAAGGCGCATCTGTCCGAATACTACGCGCCAAAGAATTTCAATTTCTGGTATGCCTTCGGTTCGCTGGCGCTGCTGGTGCTGGTGATCCAGATCGTCACCGGCATCTTCCTGGTCATGCATTACAAGCCGGACGCCACCCTGGCATTCGCTTCGGTTGAATACATCATGCGCGATGTGCCATGGGGCTGGCTGGTGCGCTACATGCACTCGACCGGCGCTTCGGCATTCTTCATCGTGGTCTACCTGCACATGGTGCGCGGCCTGCTGTACGGCTCGTACCGCAAACCGCGTGAGCTGGTGTGGCTGTTCGGCGTCGGCATTTTCCTGTGCCTGATGGGCGAAGCGTTCATGGGCTATTTGCTGCCTTGGGGCCAGATGTCGTATTGGGGCGCCCAGGTGATCGTCAACCTGTTCGGTGCGATTCCTTTCATCGGCCCTGACTTGTCGCTGTGGATCCGTGGCGACTACGTGGTGTCGGATGCCACCTTGAACCGCTTCTTCTCGTTCCACGTGATCGCGATTCCGCTGGTCCTGATCGGCCTGGTTGTGGCGCACATCGTCGCCCTGCATGAAGTCGGCTCGAACAACCCGGACGGCATCGAAATCAAGGACAATCTGGACGAAAAGGGCGTGCCGCTGGACGGCGTGCCTTTCCATCCTTTCTACTCGGTGCATGACGTGATGGCAGTTGCCGTGTTCCTGATCGTGTTCAGCGCCGTGGTGTTCTTCGGCCCTGAAATGGGCGGCTACTTCCTCGAATACAACAACTTCATCCCGGCCGATTCGCTGAAGACGCCGCCGCACATCGCACCAGTCTGGTATTTCACGCCTTACTACTCGATCCTGCGCGCGATTACTTCGGACTTCATCATTTATCTGCAAGCTGGTGTGGCAGCGTTCGTGGCATTGCTGTGGTTTAAATCGAAACTCAGCAGCGTCATCAAGATCGCCGCTACCGTCATCGGCGCAGCGATTATCGGGGCGATGTTCATATTCGACGCCAAGTTCTTCGGCGTGGTGTTGATGGGCGTCTCGGTGATGATCCTCGCAGGCTTGCCTTGGCTGGATCATTCCAAGGTCAAGTCGATCCGCTATCGTCCAAGCTGGCACAAGTACATCTATATCCTGTTCGGCATCACGTTTGTGATCCTCGGCTACCTCGGTGTGCAACCGCCGTCGGTAATCGGCAGCTACGTCTCGCAAGTCTGCACGTTCATTTACTTCGGCTTCTTCCTGTTGATGCCGTGGTGGAGTGCCGCTGGCACATTCAAGCCAGTGCCGGACCGTGTTGTTTATCACCCGCACTAAGCCAGAGGATAAGAACATGACATTGCTGAAAAGATTGATTGCGACTCTCGTGCTGCTGCCGGCTCTGGCTTTTGCTGAAGAGGGCGGCTACCCGCTGGATCGCGCTCCGGAGCAGGGGAATAACCTGTCGGCGCTGCAGAATGGCGCCAAGCTGTTCGTCAACTATTGCCTGAACTGCCACTCTGCATCGTCGATGCGTTACAACCGTCTGCGCGATATCGGCCTGACCGAAGACCAGATCAAGAACAACCTGTTGTTCACAACCGACAAGGTCGGCGGGTTGATGACGATCGCAATGACGCCAAAAGATGGAAAAGAATGGTTCGGCGCGACGCCACCGGATCTGTCGGTGATCGCCCGCGCCAAGGCATCCGGCGCCGGCACTGGGCCTGATTGGCTGTATACGTATCTGCGCACTTTCTACAAAGATGACAGCCGTCCAACCGGCTGGAATAACATGGTCTTCCCTAACGTCGGCATGCCGCACGTTCTGTGGGAACTTGAGGGGATTCGTACTGCCAAATACGAAGACGTGAAAGATCCGCACGAAGAGGGCAAGACCGAACACAAGTTTGTGGGTTTCGAGCAAGTTAAGCCCGGCAAGATGAACAAGGTCGAATACGACGTTGCTGTCGCCGACCTGGTCTCCTATCTTGAATGGATGGGCGAACCTGCTCAGAATACCCGCAAGCGCCTTGGCGTCTGGGTTTTGCTGTACCTCGGCATGTTCTTCGTTCTGGCATGGCGCTTGAACGCGTCATACTGGAAAGACGTCAAGTAGCATTTCATACCCGCGATTTTGCGGGTATGCGTTTTGGGGTGAGCCGTATGGGTCTCACCCTTTTGTTTCTAAGGAACTATAAAAATGATGGTTCTCTATTCGGGTACAACCTGCCCATTTTCACAACGCTGCCGTCTCGTTCTGTTCGAGAAAGGCATGGACTTCGAAATTCGCGATGTCGACCTGTTCAACAAGCCGGAAGATATTTCGACGATGAATCCGTACGGCCAAGTGCCGATCCTGGTCGAGCGCGACCTGATCCTGTACGAGTCCAACATCATCAACGAATACATCGACGAGCGCTTCCCGCATCCGCAACTGATGCCGGCTGATCCGCTGATGCGCGCACGTGCACGCCTGATGCTGTTCAACTTTGAGAAAGAGCTGTTCATCCACGTGCACACGCTGGAGAACGAAAAAGCCAAAGGCGCTGAAAAGAGCCACGAGAAGGCGCGTTCGGAAATCCGTGATCGCCTCACTACGCTGGCGCCTTTGTTCTTGAAGAACAAGTACATGCTGGGTGATGAGTTCTCGATGCTGGATGTCGCCATTGCGCCGTTGCTGTGGCGTCTGGATCACTACGGTATCGAGCTGTCGAAGACAGCTGCGCCGCTGATGAAGTATGCTGAACGTATTTTCTCGCGTCCAGCCTACATCGAAGCGCTGACACCGTCCGAAAAAGTCATGCGTCGTTAATTGCCGATGTAGACAACTGGCGCGTATCGCTTCCCGGATACGCGCCAGTCCTTGCTTAATTATTTGTAAAAGTACAGTTTCCGCTCATGTCTGAGATTTCTACCAAACCGTATTTGTTGCGCGCCATTTATGAATGGTGCACCGACAATGGCTACACCCCGTATCTTGCGGCCAGGGTAGATGCGCACACGCGGGTGCCGATGCAGTTCGTCAAGAACGGCGAGATCGTATTGAACATCAGTTTCGAAGCCACCAGCGGTTTGAAAATGGACAATGAATTTGTCAATTTCAGCGCACGCTTCGGCGGCGTATCGCGTGATATTTCGGTGCCTGTGGATAATGTCATCGCCATTTACGCGCGTGAAAACGGCCAGGGCATGGCATTCGAAGCAACAGCGCCATCCGAATCGGATACCGATGCTGCAGTCGAGCAAGAGGTCAATATTGAGCCTCCAGCAGCCGCAACACCGATTTTAACCTCGGTTCCATCGTCCGCAAGTGACGCAAAACCGGGCACATCCGCCACGGATCCAGAAAAAGATCCGGAACCACCGAAAAAAGGTGGTGGAAGACCTACCCTAACTCGAATTAAATAGGTATAATTCTCGACTTCGCAGTTTAGCTGGCTTAGCTCATCTGGTAGAGCACCTGACTTGTAATCAGGGGGTGGCGGGTTCAAGTCCTGCAGCCAGCACCAATACCTAAAAGGCCCACTGTTCGGTGGGCCTTTTTCTTTTGCTCCGCAAATATCACTTTGCTCCGCAATTCTCGTTTTTCAGGTGTAACGCCGCGTTTGCTTTCGCACCGATTTGCGTTTGATTCTGCACTTACAAAACCCTGAAAACAACCCCGATGCCGGGATTCCGGCATGCCATTAAGCTGGCGTTCGCTCGAATACTTTGATCCATCCCGATCATCGCTACAGTACCCCAAAGGCAAATAGCGGTCTAACCCATATATACTTTCCCTAGACCCACTCCATATAGACCCACCATGACGACCCAACCAACCCGGATAGACCACCTAAAAATGCTTTGGGCTGAGGGCCTACTGGGCAAATGGTTAGCGCTAGCCTGGTTCGTGGTGAGCGCATTTCCAGTCGTCCGCGACGAATTTTGGCGACCAGACGATGAGAGCAGCTGGAAAATAATCAACTTGATCCCGCATTGGCCATTGCAGACGTGGGCTATTGTTACCTTCGCAATGTTGTTAGTGTGGGTGTACGAAGCATCCTATCGAGCATCGGTAAAGGATAAAGGACGTTTGTCGCTCTACGAAGCGCCGTCGCCGATTGAAATCATCTTCGATACAAACAACCGCCAGCAGCGCTATTGGTCGCTAGAGTCTGTTATGAACCCTGACAACACAGTCAGCCATAACCAATATCGGTACGCCGTGGCGATTCGAAACACCGGGGGGCGGACACTCCGAGACGTCCGAGTAGTGACCGAATTGACGGGACAACTGAAGCACAAGCCATCTGCCGGGCAGTTTGAGATGACGAATGCAACAAACGCGGACCTTCATCCCGGCGACGAGCGCCTGGTCACGATCCTCAACTGGCCGCACCCGGCGATCCAGCCGGGCATGCTTGCCGGTCCGTCCGCGAAAGGTGGGTACGGAGGGGTCAAGGTCAGTGTTAGCGCGACGGATACGCCTGTGGTCACGCGCACGTTCGATTTGGACTACACAAAACAGCCTATGTTGTTTGACCCACTTCTGGACTGAACCCTTGCAACTGGACCAGGGGAAGTAAAAAATTCAAGTCGCCTGTAGTGCGTATTCCGCCTCGAATTGGTTGGGTGACATGTAGGCAAGCTCTGAGTGTATACGTTTATTCAATAGATAAGTCGTCCGCTCCTGAGTCGCCTGGGTCTGTGAAGCTGATCAGATTTCGCCTGCATATCTATGTCTCAACCCACTTCGCTGCTATGGCTTCGCCGAACGTGTCTTACGTATTACAACTAAAGCACGCACCCAGCCAGCTAGAGCAATAAAAGTCAGGCCAGGTGCGATTATTAACGCTACGGTAACATCGAAGATTTTGGAGAGTCCAGGCTCGTTACCGCCAAATGATAAATGAGCTATAAGAGTTGCTATTCCAAACCACAAGGCCGCCCCAATTACAGAAAGGGCTGCCAGGATAAGCCATCTTGTCGCACTTTCCGGAGCCTTTCTATGATGCCAAATAAAATATGCGAACGCTGCCCATATCACATAAATGAATACCCAAAAAACTCCGGGTACCTCCGAGCCTGGTACGTAGAGCGACATGAGCGTCATTAATGCGGCCAGAATAACCAGTCCGATTATATTGGCCATGTCGCTCTCAACGAGAAAAGTACGAGAAGTTGGCTGCTAAAAATGACTGAGCATCTAATACAAGCCAAAAAATCCCACATCCAAGAGAGAGCGCTATCGCGACAGCGGTGCTTTGGCAAAGAAATCGGAAACGTTGCTGTCGCTGCAGCCAAGCAATGAAAAATGCAGACAGCACGGCCCACAAGCCAACAAAAACGCCGCAGACAGTACACACCAGCCAGCCCATAGGTGTTTTAGGCAGTAAAGGATATAAAAGACCTAACAAAAATATAGGTCCGGCTATAATGCCGAAGACCAATACGGCTACTTTACTGTTTTGCGTCATTGGTTTTCTCTCATTTTTTACAAGCACAGTGTTCACGAGCCAAGCTCATTACTATCGTCGCAAACGGAGTCATAACAGCCCCCGCCGCTTCAACTGTACCAGAAGCAAGTCCCCCTACCCAAGCAGCCCCACGACCAGCTGCAGCAGCAAATCCGTCTGACGCAGCCGCAACAAAATTGCCAATCTTTACAGGTCCCTTGGTTACCGCCATTTTTTCGAGAACAACTTTCCCAGCCTCTGTGTCTGTATTTTTCCAATCAGAATTGTTGCTTGGAAAATATTGTTGCACGTTACCAAGGTCGACAAGAAAGCCCGGCACGCTGGCTAACCATGACGTATCGTCAAAATGATCGTGGATATATTTTTTGACACAAGGGTCATCGACCGGCGGCAGATAGTCCCTCACACTAGTGAACTTATACTGATACTTAGAGCCAATCTGAGGCATCTGAGCGTCAGTAAACAAACCTAGTGAATCAACACCACTTAACGGGTTCCCCCCGACATAGCTGTAGGTATTAGTACCCCCACCCAGCCCAATCGGATCGGACTGCACATACCGCCCCTGCTGCGGATCATAGTCCCGGTTGATGTTGTAGAAGTTGTTGGTTTCCTTATCGTACACCTGCCCCGGGAAGCGCTGGTTGTAGGTGAAGGTGCCCAAGCCGCTCGGATTGTCATTCGGCGGCAACAGCCCAAACGGATCCGCATTGTCCCAACGCCACACCATCTGGTTGTCCGTCGCCTGCGTGATCACCCGTGGCGTGTTGATATGGTCGGCGTAGACGTAGTAGACGTTGGTCGCCGTGGTCTGGCTGGTTCCTGTACCTGTGATCGTTTGCGTCAGCACCGCCACCGGCAAGTCGCCCAGGTACACCGTCTCTTCGATCACTTGGCCGTTGGCGTCGTATTCGCCGATCAGATGCCCTTGTTCGTCATACACATAGCTGTTGCTGCCGGTAGCAATGATGCTGGTTGGTCCCTGCTTCTGTACCCGTTGCTCTATGCCGTTATGGCTGTAGGTCACCGTATTGCCGCCATTGGTGGCACTGACCATTCTGCCCCGGTCATTGTAGGTATAGCTGATGGTGCCGTCGCCGGTCAGATTACCCACCGCATCATAGGTGTTGCTCTTGGCCGGTACCGGTCCTGTGGTCGCGGTTAGCTGATTGCTGTTTGCTGCGATCGTGTTGGTATAGCCGCCGCCACCGAAGGTGGCCTGGGTACGGTTGCCGTTCTGGTCGTACTGGAAACTCTGCGTGCTGGTACTGCCGCTGCCAGTGACGCTATTGAGGCGATCCAGGTTGTCATAGGCATAGCTTTGATCGAAGTTGGCCGGGGCATTGCTGCCGGTACCGGATCCGCTGTGGCTACTATTTGTGATGCGGCTGGCCGCATCATAGCTGACAGTACGGTTGGTGCCGTTGCTGAGGGCATTGCCCAGTGGGTAGCTGGTTACTCTGCCATCCAGATCAATGCCTCTGGCATAGGTATTGGTGCTGGTACTACTGCTGTTACCCCAGGTCCAGGCATTCACCGGACCGAAGGCTTGATAGCCGATACCGGTCAATAAGGGGATGCTGGTGCCGGTATTGGTGCCGCCACCGGTCGTATTGGTCGGGTTCAGGGTGAGGCTATTGACTCTTCCTGCGGCATCGTAGCTGTAGTTGATCCGGTTACCGCTCGGGTAGGTGACGCTGATCAATTTGCCGGTGGTGTTGCCGCTGCTGCCGTAGGCATAGCTGAGGGTGCTGCTGGTACCGGTGCTGCTCAGGGTCTGCACTTTGGTCAGCAAGCGACCGAAGCCATCATAGGCATATGTCGTTTGGCCGGAACCGTCGATCATCCGGGTCAAATGGCCGTTGGCGTTCGGTGCACCGGTGGTGCCTCCATCGTATTCGAACTGCGTGGCGGTACCCGTGGGATAGCTTATCTGCGTTAGACGATTGAGCGCATCGTAGCTATAGGTCGTGGTTTTACCACGAGCATCGGTACGGGTCTTGAGGTTGCCGGCGGCATCATAGGTTTTACTGGTACTGCCGGTATCAGGGCTGGACAGTGCGCTCTGGTTACCCAAGCCATCGACGGTATAGCTGGTGACCAGGTTGCGTGGATCGGTCACGGTACTGAGTTGATCCTGACCGTCGTAGCTGAATTTGACGATCGGGGTGGTGCCGCCCGTGGCTGGGACAGGTTGCACCTGCTGGATCAAGCGGCCTAAAGGGTCGTAGCTTTGGGTGGTGATGTGACCCAAGGGATCGGTAATCTTGGTCCGATTCCCCATGGCGTCGTATTCATAACTAGTGGTCGTGTTCTGGCTGGTTTGAGCCTGGGCTACCGACCCATTCACGCTGCCTAGCAGTGGGCTGTACGCCAGCGTGAACAGTACCGCACTGACCAAGGTCTTGATGCCTAGTTGCTTCCCCATGAAATGCCCTCTCATTGCACTGCACCCGTGATTTGTTGTAATCGATTTAAAGCATCTACTACCCGGCTGGTCTGACGGGCCAGGGTCCCACTCGGATCCTTCACCTGTTCACTGATCCGGTTACCCATGTTGTCCAGGGTATAGGCGATGCTGTTACCGAGGCTATCGGCGATGTTGGTTAAACGATGGGCCGGGTCGTAGGTGTAGTTGATCGTTGACGTATCCGGCAGTGTGGCCTGGATCAACTGGCCAACACCGTCGTAGCTATAGCTGGTGGTTTGCACCGTGCCGTTGGCTGTGACGGTCTTGCCGGTCAGCCAGCCGCGTGGGCTGTAGGTCAAAGTCGTCGTGGTGCCGTTGGTGTCAGTAATCAACCCAACCCGGCCGTTGGCGTCGTAGTTCGACAGCGTCGTGACTTGACCAACCGCATTGGTGATGGTGCTCAGGTTGCCGGAGGTGTCGTAGGTATAGCTGGTGGTGTCCGCCACGTCGGTTCTGGGGCCAGTTGCGGTCAGCACCTGGCCGACGCTGTTATACGTGTAGCTCCAGGTACGTGGAGTTCCCACCAACGTGGGCGACAAACCTTGCGCACCAGTGGTATCGCTGGTGGCCTGCACTGTCTTGCTCAGCAAATTACCGGAAGTGTCGTACACATAGGTCGTCAACAACTTCGGCTCGGCGATCTGCAATGGCAGACGGTAAGTCGCATGCCAGGCAGTGGTGATCGTTCTGGCTTGCGCAGTCCCAAATGCCTCTACGCGGCTAGTTTCCAGATTGCGCGTCAAGTCGTAGCTATACGTGGTGACTGCGCCATTGAAATCAGTGCGGGTTGCAACGTTGCCGTTAGCGTCATACGTCACGGCCGACGACGCTGCACCGCAACCGGCGCCACCGGGTTGATTTTGGGCCGTACTATTGATCGTGTTGAGCAAGGTTTGAAACGCATAGGTGCGAACCGTTCCCAAGGGATCGGTGACGGTACTTTGGCTGCCAGGCTGGGTGTAGCCGATGCTGTATTTCTCGACACCACCGGCATGTTCAGTCGAAACTCCTCGGCCAGAGCTGTCGTAATTGAATGTCGCAAACCGCACATTGTTTTCGTCAATAATACCGGTTAGCGCAGTCGGTAAATTAGCACCGGCGGTATAGGCCGGCTCATTATAGACATACGTGCGCGTCTTGCCGTCCTGGTAGGTCACGGTGTTCAGGTTATCATTGCTGTCGTAGCTATAACTCACTGTACTGCCAGCCGGATCGATCATTTGGCTCACTCGGCTATTACTATCGTAGATGAAGTTGAGTTGACGACCGAATTGATCGGCGACGCGCAACAGTAATCCTGGCCGCGGCGCGATAGTTACCGGCGTGAATGCATCGGAATAAGTCAGCGTTTGCACCCGGCCTTCACGGCTAGTGATGTTAAGCAGCCTGCCGTTACTGTCGTAGCTTTCCAGCGATTGATCCGCTCCGACACGGTATTGCCAGCCAGTAGTGTTGCCGGCGCTGTCCGCCTGCCAGAACAGACTATCGGTAATATCAGCATCCGGCCGAAACATGCCGCGAATCCAAGTAAAGTGCAAAATTTTGCCATCGCTGCGCTGTACACCGGCATTGTTCAAACCGGGATCCATCCACACCATCCGTTCATAGTTGCTGCTCCAGCGCAGACCGTAGCGACCATTACGGGTGCTGCTGCTGTTATAGGTGCGCTGTAATTGCACGCCGCCGCTGGCCATATTCAGGTAATCCGATTCCAGTTGTCTTTTGTTACCGTTACCGTGATTGATAGGATTGCCGTCTTCGACATGGCCGGAGGGGCAGGACGGTGTGCCTTTACCTTTGTCAGCGGAAGCTGTGCTTGGGTTATAGAGGCAACTGTACGGATTTTGTACTTCTCGCTGACACGACGGGTCGACGGGCGCACCACATTGTTGTGCGAGTGGCATTGATCTGTGAGGACTGCTGCCGTCAGCGCAAATATAATTTAGATAGCGCATTAGATGCGCTTCTGAATTTGGTGGATAGCCGGGACCATCACAATAAACATTCCAGAATTCGGTAGTGTCAGAACTGATCCTGAACGAATTTTGCCCGTTATATACCGAATTTGGACCAAACGCCGCCTGACAGGAAATCACTGCAGCCTGCTCTAAAGAACAGTTGCTAGTAGTGTAAGATTCACATGATCCGACCGTTAGCCAGCCAGAGGGAACAGGCGCATCAGCTCGCGCCAGCTTATGCGCGGACATCATCATTAGTGTGATTGCGATGACGGCAATAACTCGCATAACCAGACTGCTTATTGCCGGATGCGCATCGTGACTGTGAGGCATAAGGTGAATGCTCACCATGCTTTCAGCATTCTCTGTCGCTACTAGTGGCAGCGACAGTATTGTATTTTCTATTCCCATCGTGACCATCCAATTTTTGTGACATAAAAAGACATGAAAATCTTTCACAGATATACCCACGTCGGTGCAGTTTGTAAGCCACGGTTGGACGTGTAATCATGACCTCGTTCTCTCATTGCACCGCTGCAGTGATTTGTTGTATTCGATTTAAGGCATCTATTACACGACTGGTCTGACGCGCCAAGGCACCGCTTGGATCTTTGACTTGCTCGCTGATCCGGTTACCCATGTTGTCCAAGGTATAGGCGATGCTGTTGCCGAGACTGTCGGCGATGTTGGTCAGGCGATGGGCTGGATCGTAGGTGTAGCTGACTGTGGATGTGTTCGGCAGCGTGACCAGGGTCAACTGGCCGACGCCGTCGTAGCCATACGTGGTGGTTTCTATCGAACCGCCAGACGTCACCGTCTTGCCAGTCAGCCAGCCGCGTGGGCTGTAGGTCAAAGCAGTAGTGGCGCCATTGGCATCAGTGATCAATCCTGCTCGACCGTTGGCGTCGTAATTCCACAAAATCGTGACTTGACCGACGGCGTTGGTGATCGTGCTCAAATTGCCGCTGCTGTCGTAGGTATAGGTGGTCTTGTCCGCTACATCAGCTCTCGGTCCGGTGGCCGTCAACACTTGACCGACAGCGTTATAGGTATAGCTCCAGGTACGTGCCGTGCCCACCAACGCCGGCGACAAGCCTTGGGCGCCGGTTGTATCGCTCGTAGCTTGCACTGTCTTGCTTAGCAAATTACCTGAGGTGTCGTAGGAATAGGTCGTCAACAGCTTTGGTTCAGCGATCTGCAATGGCAAACTGTAGGTGGCATGCCAAGCGGTCGTGATCGTTCTGGCCAGTGGCGTACCGGAGGCTTCCACACGACTGGCTTCAAGATTGCGCGTCAGATCGTAGCTATACGTAGTGACGGTGCCGTTGAAATCGGTACGCGTTGCGACGTTGCCGTTGGCGTCATAGGCGACGGTCGATGACGCTGCACCACAACCGGCGCCACCGGGTTGGTTTTGGCCGGTGCTTCTGATCGTGTTGAGCAAGGTCTGAAACGAGTAGGTGCGCACCGTGCCTAAGGGATCGGTGACGGTGCTTTGACTGCCAGGTTGTGTGTAGCCGATGCTGTATTTTTCCACACCACCGGCATGCTCGGTCGAAATTCCCCGGCCACTACTGTCGTAATTGAACGTGGCAAAGCGCACATTGTTTTCGTCAACGATGCCGGTCAATGCAGTGGGTAAATTCGCACCGTCAGTATAGGCTGGTTCGTTATAAACATAGGTCCGCGTCTTGCCGTCCTGGTAGGTCACGCTGGAGAGATTGTTATTGCTGTCATAGCTGTAGCTGACCGTCTTGCCGGTCGGATCCGTCATCTGAATCAAGCGGCTGCTACTGTCATAGGTGAAATTGAGTTGCCGGCCGAATTGGTCGGCGACGCGCAACATCAGTCCTGGCTGCGGAGCGATGGTTACCGGCGTGGACGTATCTGAATAAGTCAGCGTTTGCACCCAACCTTCGCGACTGGTGATGCTAAGCAGTCTGCCGTTACTGTCATAGCTTTCCAGCGATTGATCTGTGGCGACACGGTATTGCCATCCTATAGTGTTGCCTGCGCCGTCGGTTTGGCGCGTCAGGTTGTCGGTCACGTCGGCATCCGGGCGATACACGCCATTCGTTAAAGTGAATGTCAGAATCTTGCCGTCGTCGCGTTGGATACCAGCATTGTTGGGATAGGCGCTGTTCGTAAGCACGATGCGTTCATAGTTGCCGCTCCAGCGGGCGCCGTAGCGACCGTTGCGTGTGCTATTGCCGTTGTAGGTACGCCGCAATTGCATACCATAGCCTGCGGCACTCAGATAGTCCGATTCCAGTTGTCGCTTGTTACCGTTGCCATGGTTGATCGGGTTGCCATCTTCGATAGGGCAGGGGCAGGCAGTGCAAGAAGGTTTGCCTATGCCCTTGTCGGCTGAAGCTGTGGCAGGCGTGTAGTGACAGCCGTCTGAAGAGGAGAGTTGACCTGCCGTGCAAACAGGAGGAGGCGTAGTACACAGGCCAGTTGAGGAATCATATGTAGAGCCGGACGGACACACGCCAGCATTGATCGCGAGCGCCTGACCAATAAAAGCAAGGCTGCCGTCGGTCGCACTACGAACCTGACAGTTATAAGTCTGAATCGACCACATCACAGGTCGAACATATGTATACGCCCCTGGATTAGTGGCATCGTAAAGGGAAAACCCATCAAGACACGCAGCATCGGGCGTCGCAAACCGCTGCTGTGACAGGGTGCTCTGCCAGGTCTGAGTCACCTGTGCGTGAGAATGCTTATGCACCATCATCATGACCATTGCAACACACACGCAGACAATGATTCGCTTCAACAAGGCATGATAATTGTTCATCATGGTTTCAATCTGATTTGTCATAGCGAATCGCCCCGGTAGCGCATTGGTATTTCCTATTCTCGCCATGACCATCCATTTTTTCAGACATAAAAAGACGTGGGTATCTTTTATAGATATCCACGTCGGTACAATTCTTGTTAGCTCACTCTCTGGGGCGGGCTGATTTTATAAAACCTGAATCCGGCTGCACTACTTCTCAATGCCGAAGAATCCCATTCGCAGCCGCCAATCACCCAATAACGTTTGCTGAGTTACGTGCCGATTGAAAACGTTTCCTACCGTCAATATACACTACCATACAAACTTGTTTTTTGGTAAATATAGCAATTTTTGCGCGCGGGGGGCATCGCATGCCAGCGACAATTGTGCTGCTTGCCCATCTCACACGTCCGGCGGGACAGTAATGCGAATGTGGGTAAACATAGGGGGCGTGCCAGAACTAGACCGCTCATTTTGCTCCGCAATGCGAAGCAGGCCGGGGCTGCTATTGGCTTGTAGCTCCTATCTTCTGTATTGATTGCGGAGCATTTTGAAGTGTAACGTGTTGATTCTATTGATTTATGGCTCGGACTTGTAATCAGGGAGTGGCGGGTTCAAGTCCTGCAGCCAGCACCAATATTTAAAAGGCCCACCGCTTGGTGGGCCTTTTCTTTTTTGTTCCGCAAAAATCATTTTGTAGGTTTGACTAGCTTCCCCTGCTATGTCGAACATGGTGCGCAGTCATTGTCGCGGTTGCATGTCTCAGCTGGTTCTGTGCCGCAGAAATACCATCAATTTCCTCTTTGTCGATCCCTGCTTTTACCCGTAAATCACGACTTCAAGCTAAAGCGCTCCACCACGAAATCAACGAAGCTGCGCAGCTTGGGCGACATACGATGATCACGTAGGTAGATGAGGTTCAACGGTCGGATCGGCGGCGTGTATCCAGGGAGTAGGCGGATGAGATGGCCGTCCTCGATATCCTTTGACAGCATTATCTCAGGCAGCATGACAATGCCCATGCCAGCGAGCGCAGCCTGGCGTAGCCCTTGAGCGCTGTCGACCTGCATCCGGCCCGAAATCGGCACGCTGATTTCGCCCTCTGGACCGCTCATGCGCCAGGATGCTTGTGCCGATCGCCACTCGGACCGCGAGGAATAGGTATAGGCCAAACAATTGTGCTGCACAAGATCCTGCGGTCGTCTCGGTTCGCCGCGCTTCGCTAGATAACTCGGTGCGGCGCAAATCATCAATCTATACGGTGCAAGCGGGCGGGCAATCAGGTCGGAATCCTGAAGGTTGCCAAGGCGGATCGCCGCCTCGAATCCGTCCTCAGCCAAATCCACGACAGTGTCGGTGATGACCACGTCGAGATCCACTTTGGGATAACGCGCCGTATAGTCGGCGAGCGCAGGTACCAATCGTTCCGTGCCGAAAGTCGCAGACGCGGTAACACGAAGCCGCCCTTTGGGACTGGTCTGCGTTTCAAGTGCGAGGGCATCGGCATCCCCAACGAGACCGAGGATCTCAATGCACCGTTCGTAATAGGCCTTGCCGAATTCGGTCAGATTTTGCCGCCGTGTGGTCCGATTGATGAGGCGCGTACCGAGACGATCCTCTAGCGCCTGCAAATGGTTGCCCACCATGGTTGGCGAAAGGTCGCATTCCGCAGCTGCCGCCGTCAGACTCCCCGTATCAACTACACGGATGAAGATAGCCATGGCCTTGAAGATGTCCATTACCAATATTTCCTAGGTAGTCATCAAACAAAATGTCAGTTTATATAATTTTTCAAGGCAATACAATGAGATTGGAATTAGTCAGCGGTTTTCGTGACGGCCATTTTTCAACAAGAAAACAATCTCCGGGACTCTCCTCTCATGTCTTATCTGAAATCGAATCAATCATCTTCGCCACGCCTGACCTTGATAGCCACCAGTCTAGGCTTCGTCCTCGTCATTCTCGACGTCACGGTCGTGAACGTTGCGCTGGAAAGGATCCAAGCGTCGCTCAGCACCAATGTGACCGGTTTGCAATGGATCATTAACGCTTACACGTTGGTCTTTGCGAGTCTGCTGCTAACGGCAGGCGCCATTGGTGACCGCTTCGGTGCCAAACGAATCTTCGTCATAGGTTTTGCGTTGTTTACCGTTGCGTCACTGGCCTGCGGCATGGCGGGCACAATCAGTACCCTCATTGCCGGCCGCGTCGTCCAAGGAGTGGGTGCGGCACTTTGCGTACCTACCTCGTTGGCATTGCTTAGCGCCAGCTTTCCGGAAGCGGCCTCTCGTGCCCGAGCCGTGAGCATATGGGCTGGCGTTGGCGGCTTGGCGCTTGCGGCCGGGCCGGTCGTTGGCGGGATCATGGTGGATCGCTTCGGTTGGCCGAGTATCTTCTTCCTCAACCTGCCACTCGGGCTCTTAGGCATCTGCTTGACTTTATCCTATGCGCCGTCGGGTTCAAAGACACCCAACCGGGGATTGGACCTCGCGGGGCAAGTTTTGGCGATTCTCGCGCTAGGTGGGCTCACCCTCGGCTTCGTCGAGGCCGGTGCACTAGGCTGGACGCATCCGCTAGTCCTGTCAGGGTTTACCTGTTTCCTTGTGGCCGGCGCGTTGTTCCTATTGGCAGAAGCCCGTGGCGCGGATCCTATGCTGCCGCTTTCATTGTTTCACTCGTCAGTGGTGAGTGCCTCCTGTGTCGTTGGACTCCTCACCAACTTCGCCTACTACGGGCTGATGTTTGTGCTTAGTCTATTCTTCCAGACGACGAAGGGGTATTCACCGTTGATGACTGGACTAGCTTTTCTGCCGATGACGGCACTGGTAACCGTCGCCAATTTGATTTCTGGCCGGCTGACCGCGCGGTTCGGGCCGCGGCTACCCATGGTGATGGGGCAGGCGCTAGCCGCCTGCGGTTACCTAGCGCTGGCTGGCATCGACGGCAGAACCTCCTATAGCGCCGTCGTTGGCCCACTACTGGCGGCGGGCATCGGTGTGGCGCTGACGGTCCCCGCAATGACGGTCGCTGTTCTAGCCAACGCCGATAGGCAACGCACAGGCATTACTTCTGGAGCGTTAAACGCCGCCCGCCAGATCGGGGGCGTCATCGGCGTCGGGGTGTTCGGATCGTTGGTCGCAGGAGGACCGGAAAAACTCCTTGCGGGCATGCAGGTCGCGCTAATCCTGGCAGGTTTCGCACTCGGCATTGGCGCCATCATCAGTTTTGTAAGCATCAAGGTAGGATTGATTACGAAATCAAATTCACTCCCCGTTGAAATGATTACCAAGGGCGAAACCAATTGAAGGTTTGAGTTCGAATGCCTGTTCCGAGGGCATGCTGCGATGGTTTCTGGCCGATGTGATTCGCGCAGCATCTAAAATATAAAAAAATAGGTGACCTCATGGTTCCGCAATTTCATATGAACCTGCGCCGACATTGCGTTCGCAGACTACGGGAGATGCTAAATTGCGGAACTGAAAACTCAGTAAGTTATTGAAAGTATTGATTTTGTCGCTGGACTTATAATCAGGGGGTGGCGGGTTCAAGTCCTGCAGCCAGCAGCAATACCTAAAAGGCCCACCGTTCGGTGGGCCTTTTTCTTTTGCGCGCGACTTTCCCATCTGGCAATCCGCGTCGTCGCAGCCTCTTTGGGGCCGTTTGACCGGTCTTGCTTTATAGCCGCTCCCATATCAATTTCCGCGCCCTTTGGTTGACCATATCCAACAGGCGCATTGGAATGCGTACCGGAAAATCTGTCGCGCGATTATCTTAGAATCAGAAATAAAATAAGGACGATAACAACTGTACCCAGGCCGATATACATGTGAATCTCCCGTTGTTGATGACTTAGAGTGCATATCTGACCATGGAAACGGAAGCGGGTCCGTGCGTTAGGGTACATAGTGAGCGAGTTTGAGGAGGGCCGGCGCCTTTGTTGCGCGGGCCGTCGCGTCATGAGCAAATATGCCCACATAACGTGGGCATATTTGCATGATTGCGCGCCAGTTGGCGCTTACAATCCGTTAGTTTTTCTTGGTGCGCGCAATCGATCCGCTGCTCGCATCTTCCCTATACGCATACGCCACCTTGCCGTTGCGGATTTCGCCCATGACGATCATGTTCAGGGCAATCGCTTCATGGTCGGCCGGCGAGAACGGTTTGAAGTAACGCGAGACAATGGTTGAAGTGGTGTGCACCTGGAGGTTTTCCAGGGCATCCTTGATCTTCGGTCCTTCCACCGAATTGGCCTGGAAGATCGCCAGCGTAATCAGGCGCAACGCGTCGTAGGTTTGGGCTGCGGCTACCGCCGATGGAATGTGATTGGTCTTGTTGACATTGCGATAGGTCAGCGAGAACTGGTTGCTGACTGAACTCAATTCGTTTTCGATGAACGTCACAGAACTACGCACGCCTTCCGCCCCTTGGCCTGCCTTGTCGATGAATGTCTGTTGCGACATGCCCCACGGGCCGACCATCGGCAGTTTCAATTTCAATTTTTCTGCGCTTCTGACCACCATCGCCCCTTCGGGAGCGAGGCAATACATGACGATGGCTTGCGCGCCGTTGTCTTTCGCGTGTTGCAGCTGCGTCGTCATGTCCTGGTCGCCGACCTTGAAGCTTTCCACCAGCACCGGCTTGATTTTGCGGCGCTCCAATTCGGTCAGCATGCTTTGCTTGCCGAACATGCCGTAAGGGCTGTCGTCATGCAGCACAGCGATCTTGTCGATCTTGCGGCGGTCAATGACGTCGTTGAGGATCACGATCGGCTGTAGCGCGTCGCTGGCGGAGGTGCGGAATACGTAGCTGACCGGATAAGCGGGCGGCATGAAAGACTTGGTGATCGTGGCGCCGGTAGCGCCAGTCACGATCAGCGGGATTTTGGCGTCCTGGAAAATTTTTGCCGATGGCAGTGCGACGCCGGTATTGCCGAAGCCGACCACTGCAACTACATGTTCTTTTTCTATCATCTCCTTCGCCATGGCGACACCGACGTCCGGTTTGGCAAGGTCGTCGCGCTCGACCAGTTCGATCTTGCGGCCAAGGACTCCGCCTACCTGGTTGATATCGGCCAGGAATACCCTGGCGCCACCAATCATGCTTTCCCCCATATCTGCCGACGGCCCGGTGATGGGGCCGATTACGCCGATCCTGATGGGGGGAAGTTCTGCCAATGCGCTTGCGCTAAACCCTAGTGCTGAAAGACAAAAAATGAAGCCAAACGTGCTACGTTTTTGCATTGCTATCTCCTTGGGGAATAATTTTTATTAATTTCTTTCGGGAAATATACAGTAGGCCGATACGAATCGCGTGATTTTGAGGTCGAAGTCAAAAATTTATTACGGGTGTCTCAAATCGACCAAATGATGGCGATGGCCGGATGCCTTGCATTACCGCCAAATGATTGACTGCAATCAGGGCGCCGACTACCCGATATTCCGATGTTGCGCACTCATTAATTGTCCGCACTCTGGAGGACTGTCGCGCCGTTGCCAATCCGTCTCCTTTTTTGTTGATTGCCGCCGGTTTTCTCATGTACCATGCTGATCCGTTTGAGATTTGACGCGGGTTTGCAGCCGATTTTTATCTTTTTAGATAGTCAGCAATCGGGGGCGACGATTTTATTCTGCATACCCGTTTTGTCGACTTAATAAGTTTTCTCTGTGAAGTCAGACCTAATGCGGACGTAATGCACTATTGGTGCACTATTGATTTGTCAGTCCATCGCTGATCCGCAAGATGGGCAGGCGCCGAACAATTCCACATGCATGACCTTTACCTGTTTCCAGTCAGCGCATGTCAGCACAAAAACATCATAAATCAGCGCCTCAGAACAGCCACAGCAGCAAGGATAGTTAACCAGGTGTGATACCCGTCGACGGATCACAATTGGAAATATTTTTGAATCGACTTTTTTGTATATCGGTAGGGACACGAATGAAGAAAATTAAAGGAACGACCTGGATTCTGGTCGGCATGCTGTTGGGGATAGTGGTCGGCTATGTGTGCCACAACATGGCGCCGGATGAAGCCGCAGCAAAGGAAATCGCCGGTTACTTCTCGATCATCACCGACGTGTTTTTGCGGCTCATCAAGATGATCATCGCACCGCTGGTGTTCGGCACGCTGGTATCGGGTATCGCCGGCATGAAGGATAGCAATTCGGTCGGCCGCATCGGCTTCCGCGCGTTGGCCTGGTTTATCACCGCTTCCTTGCTGTCGCTGGCGCTCGGCATGTTGTTCGTCAACGTGCTCCAGGTCGGCCATTCGCTCAACCTGCCGTTGCCGGCTGTTGGCGCCGACACCAAGCTGAACACCAGCGGCTTCAATCTGAAAGACTTCGTCTCGCACGTTTTCCCGAGCAGCTTTGTCGATGCCTTGGCGAAAAATGAAATCCTGCAAATCCTGGTGTTTTCGCTGTTCTTCGGTTTTGGCCTGGGGTCGATCAAAGGCGAAGCCGCAAAGACGCTGACTACCGCAATCGACGGCCTGGTGCACGTCATGCTGAAGGTCACCGACTACGTGATGCGCTTTGCGCCGATCGGCGTATTCGCCGCGATCGCAGCGGTCATTACCGTGCAAGGCTTCGGCGTACTGACAACCTATGCGAAATTCCTGGGTGGATTCTACGCAGGCCTGGCGGCGCTCTGGCTGCTGTTGATCGGCATCGGCTATCTGTTCCTGCAAGGCTCGATCTTCACCATGCTGCGCCTGCTCAAGGAGCCGATCATGCTGGCATTCTCGACCGCCAGCAGCGAAGCCGCCTATCCGAAGACCATGGAGCAACTGGAAAAATTCGGCGTCAACAACAAGATCACCGGCTTCGTGCTGCCACTCGGCTATTCATTCAATCTCGACGGCTCGATGATGTACCAGGCCTTCGCCGCGCTGTTCGTGGCGCAAGCCTACAACATTGAAATGTCCTTCGCCCAGCAACTCACCATGTTGCTGGTCCTGATGATCAGCAGCAAAGGCATGGCCGGCGTGCCACGCGGTTCGCTGGTGGTGGTCGCCGCCATCCTGCCAATGTTCCATTTGCCGGAAGCCGGCATCCTGCTCATCATTGGCATCGATCAATTCCTCGACATGGGACGCACCGCCACCAATGTGATCGGCAACGGCATCGCGACATCCGTGATCGCGAAATGGGAAGGTGAGCTAGATCCTGAAGCTGGTGCGCTGGCTCTCAAGAACGAAGCGTAATACCCGCGGCAATCAATCCCTGGCGCCCGACGCCAGGGATTGAAATCGTCGTGCAATATATCGAGCGGCATTCTCGCCGCTCATTCAACTTCGCTTCATTTGGCTGTCGCAACGACGGCAATCACACACAAGTGACAGTTAATCTCCAACTCTTCCGTACTTTTTCAAGCACGTGTCTCAAGCGATTTTCTAAATCGGCTTTTATGGCATCTATCGACGTTTTTATGCCTGCATTGCGGGGCGGCGTTTCGCAATGGCAATCGGGCTGTAAAGGCAATCTGAATTCCTTTCGGAATAAATACTCCATCCTTTTCCAGCAGATTTTTTCTACGCTGACCTATCCTGATGGCGTTGGCCTCGCGGCTCATGGATAAACGACTGTTGCGCATTCCGACGGGCAGCAAACGACCCAAAGCGGAAGTTCAGTTTTCTATAAAACGGCCATTCATTTGCGCAGCTATACAAAGAATCTAAATCCGGTTTTTCCTTCGAATATCTTTTGAAGTGCTGCCAAGATAACCGTTTTTCTGTCATCAAAATCTTGAATGTGAATTTGGTAATTCATTTCTCCATCTAACTTAGTCGCCGTAATTCTGTCAAAACATACAGAAATCGTGCCGCCCCTAAGTTCGACTGACAGATCAGTTACCTTATGATTGATCTGATCACTAACCATAATTTCAATTTCTTCCTCACTAGGAAACCGGGAGAGCGAAAAACAGTAATTCTTTTGTTTGTCAAAGCAATACAGATACGCCATTTGATAATGGTCATCAAAGACAGAGGCTGAGGCGACGGTATGTAACTCCATGAATATAACGCTCCTTTTCAACGTGTCTAAAAATCAAAAATGTCTGAATGATAATGCTTGACTGCTTTTGGCTGCATTAATCCAGTCGGAACGGGTTAATTTCGACGCCGCAGAGTCAATCTCCCACTCACTATATTGAGTAGGATTGTGTTCTATACGTGGGTCAATTTTCGATGCAAATTATCCAGCTAAGTGGGTCAGTTTTAGACGCAAATCAACAGCCTATCGTTGTCCTCGTTTCTTGGCCAGTTTCGACGAAATTAAGTCCGTGCTGCAGCGCCATCTCAAGTTCATCTTGGTTGCACCAATATTCATCCATCGTGCCAAAACTGGTGTAATGAGAACGATTGAACCCGTCTTCA